>JAQTQZ010000011.1 GCA_028712695.1 Methylovulum sp.
TGCCAATGCTGACGTAGGCTTCATTACGGGCGATGTCACTTGTGCCCGCCAAAGGCAGGGTATAAACCGTATGCGGGATGGCCACACCCTCTGCCAACGACGGGAAGTCGTGATCGAGAACTTCAATAGTTTCAGTGGTATAAAGCTCGCCTTCACGGAACAGATGGCCTATCTTCTCTTTTTTCTTGGTGTCCACGCTGACGACAGGATTACCTTGGGCTTCATAGGCCGCTTTCAATTCGGCAATGCGCGTGAACTGGGCATTACGGTTCACATGCCCGCCGGCAGACTTTTTTCTAGTGCCCCGTGTGGGTATTAACGCTTTGCGCTTCACGTAGCCATGCGTTTTTAATAATTTCCTGACGATGTTACGGCTCACTTTAAAGCCTTGTCCGGCTAATAATTGGGCAAGTCCGGCACACGTCAAGTTAGTCCATTTGACTTTTTCATCCATAGGGTCGCCGGCGGTATGCTCTTTTAAAAGCAGCAAAAACACGTCATTAATAGCAGGGCGCTTTTCAAGCAAAGGCTTACGACCACCCCCCGATTGCCTACTGCTGTTTCCAGCCAATGTTTCGGCTTCACCCAGCTCTTTGATGCCACGCACAACCGTATCGCGTGAACATCCAAACAGTTGGGCAATGTGACTGACCCCGCCATGTGGCAGTTTTAAAGCTTCAACCCCCGCATATGACCGCCTGCTTTTCTCAGCTAGGCGGCTATACAATCCTTGCATTTGTTCTTCACAACTTTTGAATAGGGCTCAATCATTTTTAGGTTTGCAAAGACTTAATTTTTGCCTAAATTTATCTCAACAATCGCCTTATTGTCGAAATTAATTTATGCTCATTCCTTAGCAGCCATTTGCTGCAATTCGTAGTCTACAGGCGACAAATAGCTATTGGCTGAGTGTTGCCGTTCCCTGTTGTAAAAGACTTCAATATATTCAAACACAGCCTGTTTAGCCTCAGATCGTGTTTGATAAGTCTCATGATGTATCAGTTCGGTTTTGAGCGTACGGAAGAAACTTTCTGATACGGCGTTATACCCAAGGGGCAGACCCTCCCAGCAATTACCTTTACGGCTCATACTCTGCCGGATACCGAACTCCTTTAGCAAAGCCCTATGGCTATCCGAGGCATATTGGCTGCCCCGATCCGTATGCCACAACAAACCTTTGTCAGGTTTACGCTTCCAAACAGCCACTTGTGCCCCAGAGGGTATTAACAAGGCGTCGTTGACGAGCTTGGCACGCATATGTCCCGCCATTGACCAACCGACCACTTGTCGTGAATAACTCTCTGGCGGTTTGGGCAATGGGCTTATCGCTTTCATTGGCCAGCTTGACGGCTGACTCTCTAAATTCAGCGCTATAGGTTTTGGCTTTTTCTTGGCTCATATTAGGATCACACTCTTTTCAGGATATTTTAAATTGTGTGTCCGGTTTAGTGTAGCCACATCAGGCAACAATTGGCTGCATTGCCAGGACAAGCAGGACAACGGCAGATAGACCTTGTTTTTTTGACGAGTCCGGTTTCACCCTGGAACCCTGCATCCCCTATGCCTGGCAGCCTGTGGGGAAAGCCATCGGTGTGCCTTGTGCCAAAAGCAGCCGCCTTGCGTGTTGGGTTTTATGAACAAAAACGGCCCGTTCCAATCGTGGGTATTTGAACAAAGCGTCACCACGGCGATTGTAGTGGCTTGCATTGATCGCTTTGCACAAGCCTTGGAACGCCCCACCGTGTTGGTGGTCGACAATGCGCCAACTCATGCGAGCCAGGAGTTTAAGGACAATATAGCCAATATGATATAAATTGATGGTGTAAAAAAGGCGATAGCTAGGACTGCCCGTCCTTCGAGGACGCACAGTACTTATCAGATTATTTTGGATTGGCTATATTGACCGATGGCGGGAGCAATTGTGACGATTTTATCCATCGCGCCTTATTCACCGGAACGCAACCTGATAGAAATTCTTTGGTGGAAAATAAAATACGAATGGATGCCTTTTTCCGCTTACAGCCCTTTTCTGTCACTCAAGCAAAACCTCTTTGATATTCTTGCCAACATTGGCAAAACTTACCAAATCGAATTTGCTTGAAGGAATGTTAAATAACTTTTGCACTACTACTTACAAGTGTCCACATTGTGTTGTCAGCCAGTGCAGGGTGTAACAACAAGACGGTCTGCCAAGACACGGTTGGCTTTTGGCGGAGGCGTATCCTGCTCCTTGCTTTTGTGCGCGGAAAATCTGCCGGTTTCTACTGAAGGCGCTTTATGGTAAGCAGTGTAATGGCTAATACTGTAAGGCTTGGTATAAACGCCATGAGGGGTGGGTTAAGGTCATAAATTAGGCCAATATGCCCGACTGTGATGTCGAAGATATTGAAGCCCATCCCAATAACTGCGCCTATCAGTATTCTTGCGCCCACGTTAATCCCCCGTCTGACCCCGATGACAAAGGGTGTTGAAACCAGTAGCATGACAAATATGACTAATGGGTTAACTATGCGGCCCCATAAGGCCATTTCAAAAGTATGTGATTTTTGTTGGTTGTCTTTTAAAAACTTAACATACATTGCCAGATCGTAAAGCGATAGGTTATCCGGGTTAACGACCACAATTTTGAGCAAATCAGGTGCGATCGATGATTTCCATACGCGTTCGTTTTCTGTGCTACTACGCATTTGTTCCGGCGAAATATCAGATTGTTTTACATTATGCAGTTGCCATTGCTGATTGCCGAGAAATTGTGCGCGTTCTGCATGTATTGACCGGTACAAATGTTGCTGTCCATCAACTTCATAAATACTAATATCGGCCAAGTCGCCGTTCTCTTCTACCTGACGGACATTAATGAACTGCCTTTCTTCACGCAACCATAAACCATAGCGGGTTTTTAGCATAACTTGCTGGTTTTGGCTGGTTACTTTGATAAGCTGCGCTTTTTCTTCGGCACTGGGAGCGACAAATTCACCAACCAACACAGCGGTTGTGGCCAATAGCATACCCGCTAGCATAACGGATTTTATGATGCCAAAGACCGGCAAGCCTGCCGCACGCATGGCGATCAGCTCACGATAATTGCCCATATTGCCTAATGCAAACAGGCTGCCTAACAAAGCGGATGCAGGCATCAGTTCATAAAACACGGTAGGCGATGTTAGCGCTAAAAAATAAAAGACTTCTGTTAAGCCATAGCTACCTTTGCCTATGTCGTCGAGCTCATCACTTAGCGTGAATAAATTAAATAAGGTCAGTAATAATAGCTGGGCAATAAAAGCGCTTTTTAAAATTTCTTTGACTATATAACGGGTTAATACATTCATAATGATACTTTAGCGCGTATAGTTATTATCAGCCACCGCCAACCATACAGATATGCCAATAAAACGAGGCCTGCCAACAACAAGAATGCGTTCGCGCCTACGCTGCCCAGCCAGACAGGGATAACCTCTTTGCTTACCCAAAGTTGGCTAAGTCGAGCCAGATTGCCATAAATGAAGTAGATTAAAAAGCCAATCAGGATGTTGCCGTAAATCCCGCCGCGTGGCGCGGTCTGGGCTAATGGCACGCCAAGGAATGCGAACAGGACAAGGCTTAAAGGAATAAAAAATCGGCGTTGCAGCTCAGCCTTATCGGCAAGCGTGGCAGATTGCCATAAATCTTCAATCTGTTCCGCAGACCTATTAAGGTTAACCGTAGAGGTCTTTTCTTCTATTCTTACGGCATATTCTGCAAAAGTTTCAAAGACATAGTCAACGCTTCCTGGTTTGCCAAGCACGCGCTCCCCTTGTTCAAAATTGATGTAACGGCCTTCTGGTAAATTCAGCACACGTGCGACTTTGGCATTAATGATTCCTGGTATGCCCTGTTGTTTTGTTTGTACGAATAGTTGGTGCATAATTTTATCGGTACTTATGCTTTCGACATAAAGGACTAAGTCACCTTGGCTGTATTCACTAAATTTTCCCGCCGCTATGCCCCTAAGGTCTGATGAGTCTTCATCATGTTGCATTAACTTTACTACTTGGGCTTCAGCCCAGGGTGCGGTATATAAAGATAAGCTACCGGCGATAACACTAAGTGGCAACACTAACAGAAACACCGCGCGATAAATGGTCTTAGGCCCGCCGCCCGCTGAAAATATCGCGGACATTTCTTGATCACGATACATCCGTCCCAAAACCATCAATACCGCCATAAACAGTGAGGCTGGCAACAGCTCTGTACTGGTCGTTATGGTTTTTAAGGAGAGGATGGACAGCAATGTGTCACTGGAAACGCTCCCTTCAATCGCCTTGTCGAGGACTCTGATAAAGCTTCTGCTGACAATCACTACAACAATTACTGTCCAAACGGCTGCTAGGGTTTTCAGTAAATCTTTTGCGATCATATTCTCGAGTACGCTAATGATAGTGCGCCGTGTCATTTTGTGGCCTTTGGGGGATATACTGCCAAGCTTATCTCCTGAATCAAATTGTGTAGTGTTGTATAATCCCGCATTAAACAAACGTCCTGACCAGGCTTTTTAGTGGATCAAGACAACTTTTTCTTTCGCAACCAGATTATAAATGTTATGGACTATTCTATAGAAACCGCGCCATTAGAAAAACTGCAATGTGATTGCATCATTGTCGGTATTTACCAAGATCAGCAACTTAGTCTTTCAGCAAACATTCTCGACAATAGCACACAAGGGCTTATAAAAAAAATTATCAGCAGGGGTGACATTAGTGGGAAAAATGGTGAAACCGTGCTGCTTAATGCCATTCCCGATAGCCCTATTGAACGCATTTTACTCGTTGGGCTCGGCGAGAATAAACCATTATCGGGTAAAAGTTACATTAAGGCACTGGCGGCGGCGATAATCAGCTTAAAAAAACCATATATAAAATCTGTTGTTTGCTGTCTTTCCGAATGTGTCGTTGAAGACAATGGTTGGCAATGGAAAGTGCGGCAAGTTGTTGAAACGTTTAACGATGCGGCTTATCAATTTACTGAGACAAAGTCGGATAAGGAAACAGAAAGCAAGCTAGAAAAAATCATTATTCCTGTGCCAGAAACAGAGCAGGTTCCGGCACAAACAGGACTTTTACAAGGTAAGGCCATTGCTGACGGGGTGGTTCTGACAAAACGGCTGGCCGATTTGCCGGGTAATATTTGTACTCCCAGCTATCTTGTCGAGCAGGCAATGGAGTTGGGTAAACATTATGCCAGCCTTAAGGTTGGTTGCTTGGAAGAGGCCGATATGGCCGCATTGGGCATGAACGCCTTGCTGTCTGTTTCAAGAGGAAGCCGCCAGTCGGCCAAGCTGATTACCCTAGACTACCAAGGAGGGGAGAAAAACGCCAAGCCCATCGTTTTGATTGGCAAAGGGCTTACTTTTGATGCAGGCGGTATTTCTTTAAAACCCGGCTTGGGCATGGATGAAATGAAATACGATATGTGTGGTGGTGCCGCAGTGCTAGGTACATTGCAAGCGGTAGCGCAAATGAAATTGCCGCTAAATATCATTGGCCTGATCCCATCGTCGGAAAATATGCCCGATGGGGATGCCAACAAGCCGGGCGACATAATCACCAGCATGTCCGGTAAGACCATTGAAGTGTTGAACACCGATGCCGAGGGGCGTTTGCTCTTATGCGACACGCTGACCTATACAGAACGTTATCACCCCGACGTTGTAATTGATTTGGCGACGTTGACCGGCGCGTGTTTGGTTGCATTGGGCCGGATCCCTAGTGGTTTGCTTGGTAATGACGATGAGTTGTGCAATGACCTTTTGGTGGCCAGCGAAACGGCCAACGACAGTATCTGGCGTTTACCGCTATGGGAAGAATATCAGGAGCTGTTGAAATCCAATTTTGCAGATATGGCCAACATTGGTGGCAAAGATGCAGGCACGATAACAGCCGCTTGTTTTCTATCGCGGTTTGCCGAGAATTTCCGTTGGGCGCATCTGGATATTGCGGGGACCGCTTGGCGTACCGGGCAAACTAAAGGCGCAACGGGGCGTCCCGTGCCGTTATTGAGCCAATACTTGATAAATCGGGCGGCGTTGCAGGTATAAATGGCCAAAGTTAGTTTTTACTTGCTGCCTTCCGATTCTGCGCAAGAACGCTATCTGTTTGCTTGCAAGTTAATAGAAAAATCTTACCGTAGCGGTTGCTTTTGTTATGTGCTGACTGATTCAGCCGAGCAAAGCCGGTTGCTTGACGATTTGCTCTGGACATTCAGGGCGGGCAGCTTTATTCCGCATCAGCTGTATAGCGGCGGACTGCCTGCCATTGAAAAAGTGATTTTGATAGGGTCAATTAATCCGCCTGGGCGTTGGCAAAACAACCTGATTAACCTGTCTTCACACTGTCCAGGGCATTTCCAACAAGCCGGACGTATTCTGGAGATACTTGATGCCAGCGAAGCGACCAAGGCCGCTGGTCGAGAACGTTATCGGCAATATCAGCAGGCGGGGATTGATGTGATTACGCATAAAATTGACCGCTAGACAACACTGTGAATAAATTGAACATGCAAAAAACCATCGGATTGATTAAGTAAATATGCCCAGACAATTAGCTTGTTGGGTTATTGCCATTATGGGTTTATTGCCCGCCCTAAGCAGGGGACAACAAAATTTATTTAATGTGCCTTCGGCGGATATTACCGAAGAAGGGCATTTCTTTTTTCAACAGCAATTCAATTTTTTTATTGGTCCTAGCGGTTCCAGTAACACCACCCTTGATTATGGATTAGGGCATGAATTAGAAGTGGGCATCAATCTGTTCAATGTCGATATGGGGGAAACTAACGGGGAAATTCAAAACCCCTTTATGCTATTAAATTTTCAGAAGGGCTTCACCCTATCTGAGAACTATAAAATAAGTTTTGGCACGCAAACGGGTGTGACGCCACCGATTTATCACGGATTGACAGAAGTGCCCAGTTTTTCATATATCGATAATGCAGTCGATTTAAAACACTGGGGGAAATATTATCTTGGTGGTTATTATGCTGATTCTGCTTATGCGGGCCGCAATGCAGTCGGTGTAATGGCGGGTGTGGATTACCCGTTGCTTGAAAATAGGTTTCACCTGATGGGGGATCTGATAGCAGGAAATACAAGTATTAGTGTTGCGGTATTGGGTGCGGTAGTGTATTTACCTAATAAGTGGCAATTATCTTTAGGGGCTCAGCTGCCAGCTCCTAGCACCAATAATGACTATGGATTGGTGTTTGAAATTACCAAGTTGTAATACTAAACCGCAGCTTAACAACAGTGCTAACCAGATTGTGGTTGAAAAAGTATTATTTTATTGACCCAACGTTTTTAAATCAAACAACACTATTTCAGACTAAAGAGTAACTATTTATGGAAAAAACCTATTCTCCCCACGCTATTGAGCAACGCTGGTACGAAACGTGGGAAGCTAAAGATTACTTTTCAGCAAAATCCGAAGGCGAATCTTACTGCATCATGATTCCACCGCCCAACGTCACAGGCAGCCTGCATATGGGGCATGCGTTTCAGGACACTATCATGGACGCGCTGATCCGTTACCACCGCATGAAGGGTTACAGTACGTTATGGCAAGCAGGGACTGACCATGCCGGGATTGCCACACAAATGGTCGTTGAGCGGTTATGTAATGCCGAAGGTAAAACCCGCCACGACTACGGGCGCGAAAAGTTCATCGAAAAGGTTTGGCAATGGAAAGAGGAATCGGGCGGGACGATTACCCGTCAATTGCGGCGCATGGGTTCGTCACTTGATTGGTCGCGTGAGCGTTTCACGATGGATGAAGGCATGTCTGATGCCGTGCAGGAAGTGTTTATCCGCTTGTATGAAGAAGGCCTGATTTATCGCGGCAAACGGTTGGTCAATTGGGATCCTGTCTTACATACCGCCGTATCCGATTTGGAAGTGCTGTCCGAAGAAGAAAACGGTTTCATGTGGCATATTCGCTACCCATTGTCGAATGGGCAAGGCCATTTGATAGTCGCGACGACCCGTCCGGAAACCTTGCTGGGTGATGCGGCGGTGGCGATACATCCCAACGATGAACGTTATAAACATTTACTGGGCGAATTCGTTGATTTGCCACTGACAGGACGCCGTATCCCGATTATTGCCGATGATTATGTCGATCCCGAATTCGGTACTGGCTGCGTCAAAATCACCCCCGCCCATGACTTTAATGACTACGAAGTCTGGACGCGCCACCGTCATAACTCAGTCATTCAAGATATGCCACACGGCGGCCTGATTAATATTTTCACCGTGGATGCCAGTATTGGTGCAGATGCGTTAATTCCCCAACCGTATCAGGGCTTAGACCGTTTCGTCGCACGCAAGCAGTTAGTTGCCGACCTGGATGCGCAAGGCCTGCTGGAAAAAATCGCCGACCATAAGCTGATGGTGCCGCGCGGTGACCGCACCGGAGCGGTTATTGAGCCGCTATTGACCGACCAGTGGTATGTAAAAATCGCACCGTTGGCTGGGCCTGCCATTGCCGCTGTTGAAAACGGCGATATTAAATTCGTGCCCGACAACTGGAAAAATACTTACTTTGAATGGATGCGCAATATCCAAGATTGGTGTATTTCCCGGCAAATCTGGTGGGGGCACCGGATTCCAGCGTGGTATGACGACAAGGGCAATATTTATGTCGGCCGCTCCGAACAGGCGATACGTGAGCTGCACAAGCTGCCGCAAGACTATCCGCTGCAACAGGACGAGGATGTCTTGGATACGTGGTTTTCTTCCGGCTTATGGCCATTTTCAACACTGGGCTGGCCTGAACAAACGCCAGAATTGGCAAAACATTACCCGACCAGTGTGCTGGTCACCGGTTTTGACATCATTTTCTTCTGGGTGGCGCGGATGATTATGATGGGGCTCAAGTTCCAAGGCGAAGTGCCGTTTAAGGAAGTGTATATCCACGGTCTGGTACGCGATGCCGAAGGGCAGAAAATGTCCAAATCCAAAGGTAACGTGCTCGATCCCATTGATATTATTGATGGCATTGAGTTGGACGCACTGGTTGAAAAACGGACTTCAGGCATGATGCAGCCCCATTTAGCAAAAAAAATCGAGCAGGCGACCCGCAAACAATTTCCCGATGGCATCCAGTCTTACGGTACCGATGCGTTGCGTTTTACTTTTGCTTCACTGGCTTCGACCGGGCGTGATATTCGTTTTGATCTGGCGCGTACAGAAGGATACCGTAATTTTTGCAATAAGCTCTGGAATGCCGCCCGTTATGTATTGATGAACACCGAAGGTTTTGATTGCGGTGCAAATGGTGGGACGATAACTTTGACAACGGTGGATCGTTGGATCATTTCCCGTCTACAGCAAGTGACAGCGACGACTAGCCAGGCCATTGATAACTATCGTTTCGATTTAGCCGCGCAAGCCATTTATGATTTTACTTGGAATGAATACTGCGACTGGTATTTGGAATTGGCAAAAATTTCGTTGCAATCCGATGATGAAGCTTTGCAACGCGGCACGCGCCATACTCTATTGACTGTTTTAGAAAGCATGTTGCGTTTGGCGCATCCGATCATGCCGTTTATCACCGAAGAAATTTGGCAACGGGTTGCGCCGTTGGCGGGGGTCAGTGGAGATACCATTATGTTGCAGTCATATCCTGATGCGCTATCGGTGGTCGCTGCTAGTGGTGAAAGATTAGTAGTTGAATTATCGGTTGCCACCGAAGCCGAAATTGAAACTAAATGGATCAAGGACTTTATTCTGGGTGTGCGACAAATTCGTGGCGAAATGAATATCGCCCCCGCTAAGCAGTTGCCCGTTTTGTTGCAGGACGCCACCGACTCTATTGCCCGCGACTGGGAACAACGCCACCGCGTTTATTTGCAAAAGCTTGGACGTTTGGAATCGATCACTTGGTTAAATCCAGACGATACCACCCCAGAATCGGCTATTGCTTTGGTTGGTGAGATGAAAATCTTGATTCCAATGGCGGGATTAATAGATAAACATGCTGAATTGGCGCGACTGGACAAGGAAATAAACAGAATTAATAACGATTTGCCTAGGGCAGAAGGTAAGTTGAATAATCCGGCCTTTGTCGATAAGGCGCCTGCTGAAGTGATCGAAAAAGAGCAAGCTAAGTTGGCTGAAATGCGCTCAATGCTGGCTAATCTTGAACAACAATACGCTAAGATCAGTGCGCTGTAAGCAATAATGCAAGGCAAGAAAAGGGATGATGGGCTTGTTTTGTCCTAAGTTTATTGGACAAAGTGCTCATTTCATCTATATTTCGTTAATAAAACTGAATCGGGTAATCAATTAATAATGGCAACTGTATCAACGGACTTAAAATTGGGTGGTCTCACTAGGCTATTAATGGAAGAGGGCGGGCTTACTGAAAGCGATATTCAGATTCATGTTAATGAAGCCAAGCAAAATAAAATTCCGTTAATAACGCAGCTTGTTGACAGTAAGCTTATTAATAGCCGCGCAGTTGCCGGAAAGGCTTCGGTTGAGTTTGGCTTGCCTTTTTTTGATCTTGATGCGATCGACTGCCGGAGTTTGCCTATCAGTTTTGTCACTGAACAATTGATCCGTAAACACCATGTGTTGCCGTTGTTTGTACGAGGCAAAACGTTGTTTATTGCCCTCTCCGATCCGACCAGTCATCAGGTGGTTGAAGATATTAAGTTTCAGAGCTTGCTACGGCCGGAAATTATTCTAGTTGAAGAAGACAAGCTTTCTAAAGCCATTGAGGTGGCTTTAGAAGTACCTGATACGAGCATGATGGATTTACTGGATGAAGATCTGGAAAACCTGAATGTTGCTGGTCCGGAAGATATCGTTGTTGACGGCCAATCAGATGCAGATGAGGCGCCAGTTGTGCGTTTTGTCAATAAGGTTTTGCTTGATGCGATTAAAAAAGGCGTCTCCGATATACACATGGAGCCTTATGAAAAAAACTTCCGTATCCGTTATCGGCAGGATGGTATGCTTTATTCCGTGGCCAGCCCTCCTTCCAACATCGCGACCCGTATTATTTCCCGTGTTAAGGTGATGTCCAGGATGGATATAGCCGAACGCCGAGTTCCGCAGGACGGGCGTATTAAGCTGGCGCTCTCTAAAACCCGCGCGATTGATTTTCGTGTCAATACCTGTCCTACCCTGTTTGGCGAAAAAGTCGTCATGCGTATATTGGATCCTACCGCCGCGCAAATGGGCATCGAAAAACTGGGGTTTGAACCAGAGCAGCAGGAGCTTTTTCTGAAGGCCATCAACAAACCTTATGGCTTGGTGTTGGTGACAGGGCCTACCGGTAGCGGTAAAACGGTCTCGCTTTATACGGGGCTAAATATACTTAATAGTATTGAGCGTAATATTTCCACCGCTGAAGACCCTGTTGAAATCACGGTGGAAGGTATTAACCAAGTCAATGTTAATGTTAAAGCCGGCCTGACATTTGCCAACGCGCTACGGGCTTTTTTGCGTCAAGATCCTGACGTCATCATGGTGGGTGAGATCCGTGATTTGGAAACCGCTGATATTGCAGTTAAAGCTGCGCAAACAGGCCATTTAGTGTTGTCAACCTTACATACCAATGATGCCCCGCAAACTTTAAACCGGCTGATGCAAATGGGGGTGGCACCATTTAATATTGTCTCGGCGGTCAATCTGATTATGGCGCAACGGTTGGCACGGCGCTTATGTGAACATTGTAAGGCACCGGTAAAATATCCGGATAAAGTGCTTCTGTCGGCAGGTTTTAAAGAAGACGAACTGGCATCGCTAGAGATATTTAAGGCGGTGGGATGTGAGCGTTGCACCAATGGCTACAAGGGGCGGGTCGGAATTTATCAGGTGATGACGCTGAGCGAAAACATGTGCCAAATGATACTTGAAGGCGGCAATGCCTTGCAATTGACGCGTCTGGCTAAAGAAGAAGGCATTAATGATTTACGTGCATCGGGGTTGAATAAAGTCCGTATGGGTATTACTAGCCTGGAAGAAGTTGACAGGGTAACTAAGGAATAACAATGGCCAATAACGCTGAAAAAATCGATTTTATCTGGACTGGGACTGATAAAAGCAGAAAAAAAATCAAAGGTGAAATTACCGCACGGACGGAGACGATAGCAAAAGTGGAGCTAAGGCAGCAAGGCTACCGTGTCACCAACATAAAGCCTAAGCCTAAGCCGTTGTTTAGTGCGCGGGTAAAAGCTATCACCGCTGGTGATATTGCTGTTTTTTCTAGGCAATTGGCGACTATGCTGGCTTCAGGTATCCCTTTGGTGCAGGCGGTTGATATTGTTGGCAGAGGTCATGAGAATCCCAGCATGCAAAAATTGTTGATGGGCATTAAAATTGATATTGAAGGCGGTGAAACGTTTTCGGAAGCGCTCAAAAAAAATCCTGTATATTTTGATGATTTATTCTGTAATTTGGTCGAGGCGGGCGAACATGCTGGGGTGTTAGAAACCCTGTTGGACAAGATTGCCACCTACAAAGAAAAAACCGAGTCCATGAAGAAGAAAATCAAAAAGGCGCTAACGTACCCTATTGCGGTTGTGGCGGTTGCGGTGATTGTTACCGCGATCCTTTTGATTTTTGTGGTGCCGGTGTTTGAAGATTTGTTCAAAAGTTTTGGCGCCGATTTGCCGTCCTTCACAAAAATGGTTATCAGTATGTCTAATTGGGTGCAAGAATACTGGTGGATGGTTATTGGTATTGTCGCTGCCTTTGTTTATACATTCAGTTATTTTAAAAAGCGTTCAAAGGCGTTTAACCACTTTCTCGATAAAACCTTGCTCCATACACCTGTAGTAGGTTTGATTATTAACAAATCTGCGATTGCCCGCTTTGCCAGAACATTATCAACCATGTCCGCAGCCGGTGTGCCTTTGGTTGAGGCGCTAAGATCTGTGGCTGGCTCTTGTGGCAATATCATTTATGAAGAAGCCGTATTAAAGATGCGTGAAGATGTCGCGAATGGGCAACGGTTGCAGTTTGCCATGCAGCAGGTGAATCTTTGGCCACACATGGTGCAACAAATGGTTGCTATCGGTGAAGAGGCTGGTTCTATGGACGCCATGTTGGCTAAGGTTGCCGATTTTTATGAAGAAGAAGTGGATAATTTGGTCGATAATCTGAGCAGCTTAATGGAACCTATGATCATGGTGATCTTAGGTACTTTGGTGGGTGGTTTGGTTGTCGCTATGTATTTACCTATCTTCAAGCTGGGTGCGGCTATCTAACGATGCAATAGTTATACACGGATTGAAGTGGCAACGGTTTCCCATAGCCGTGTTAAAAAATGCACTAACAATCCTTACGTGCCGCTAGTGCATGCTGATTTTTTGCATTTGTTCGGATGATCTTCGATAAGTCCTCAAGTATTTTTAAATAGCTTTTTAATTATCATTTTTACAAATTCCCTGTCCTTCTATATGGACAGGCTATAAACTTTTCACTTAAAAACCCCATGCAACAACTTGATATTTTGCTTCATTCACCTGCGCTCTGCGCAGCCCTTGCAGGGCTTGTCGGTTTATTGGTGGGCAGTTTTCTTAATGTGGTCATTTACCGGTTGCCTGTCATGATGCAACGTGGTTGGCGTAGGGACTGCGTTGAATATTTGGGGTTAGATCCGCAGGCGTATGCATTGCCTGGACAGGATGAGGTTTTTAATTTGGTTTTGCCATTATCCCGTTGCCCAAGTTGCCAGACCCCTATCAAGCCTTATCAAAACATTCCAGTAATAAGCTACGTTTTCCTTAAAGGCCGGTGCGCCGCCTGCCAAACGCCTATCTCTTTGCGTTATCCGCTTATAGAAGCCTTCACTGGAGTAGCATCGCTGATAGTTGCATGGCATTTTGGCTACACTGCGTTGACGGTGTTTGCTTTGTTGCTGACTTGGTCGTTGATAGCGTTAAGTTTTATCGATATAGACCATCAGTTGTTGCCTGACTCTATAATTCTGCCGCTGATGTGGCTAGGATTATTGTTAAGTTTGTCGGGATTATTTACGGATGCCCATGCGAGTATTATTGGCGCGGCAGCTGGATATCTAATACTGTGGAGTGTTTATCACCTGTTTAAGCTGGTGACTGGCAAAGAAGGCATGGGCTATGGTGATTTTAAACTGCTTGCCTTGCTAGGGGCGTGGTTAGGCTGGCAATATTTGCCGATGATTATTTTGCTCTCTTCATTAGTCGGTGCCGTGCTTGGCACGCTCATGATTGTGCTAAAGCGACAAGACCGCAATAATCCCATTCCATTTGGGCCTTATCTCGCCGCAGCGGGCTGGATTGCCCTGTTATGGGGAAAAGAGCTCAACCAATTGTATCTGGATGCGGCAGGCTTTTAGAACAGTGTTTAAAGTTGGTCTGACAGGCGGAATAGGTTGCGGTAAAAGCACGGTTACTGCGCTGTTTTCGGCGCTTGCCGTACCCGTTATTGATGCTGATAACATCAGCCATGAGCTGGTTGCCCCGGCGCAGCCCGCATTAGCCTTGATACAAGATGCCTTCGGTACGTGTATCATAAAATCCGATGGTTCTTTGGATAGGGGAAAGCTTAGGGAATTTGTTTTCTCTGATCCCCTCGCTAAAAAAAATCTCGAAGCCATTTTGCACCCCTTGATTTATCAGGCGATACAAACACAACTTACCCAACTTGATGGCGCTTATTGTCTTATAGTCGTGCCGTTATTATTTGAAACCAACATGGCCCATTTGGTTGATCGGACGGTCGTGGTTGATTGCCCCGTTGAACAACAAATAGCCCGTGTGGTAGGGCGGGACAACCTCACAATAGAACAGATACAAGCCATCATCAATGGCCAAGCTCCCCGTAGCGTAAGATTAGCTTACGCCGATGACGTGATTGATAACACGCAAACAACTGACAAGCTTGCAGAACAGGTTAAAAAACTGCACAATTTATATATTTCATTAAGCCATTATCAGGATTAACTTGTCTGTGACCACCGCTGCCATTACTTATGAATTTCCACTTAACGAACGCATCCGAGTTTTCATAAGGCTCGAACAATTGTTTCAACAATTCAGCCATTTCTCAACGGGTAGCACTGTTGCTGACAAACGCGCGGCGATTATCGTCCTATTGGACATTATGTCCATTTTTAGACGCAACGATCTAAAATCGGAAATTCTAAAAGAGCTTGACCGTAATGCCAAAACACTTAATAAAATGGCTAAAAATCAAGATGTTGATGGTACAAAGGTGGAAGGTATCCTAGCTGAGTTGGCCTTGATTAGCAAAAAGCTCTATGCGCTAACTGGCAAAGTCGGCATTAATGTCATGGAGAGTGATTTGTTCCAAAGCATCGCGCAGCGTAGCTCCATTCCGGGGGGCACCTGTTCGTTTGATCTGCCTGAATACCATTATTGGCTGGAGCAAGATGAGGCGGTGCGCCTTAAAGACTTGGAATTGTGGAGTAGCCCCTTTAAGGACATTCGTGCTGCCATTGACCTTATCCTTAATTTTATCCGCAACAGCACTGCACCAACCCAAGAATTTGCTGATGCAGGCTTTTACCAATTTTCCCTAGACCGCAGCCAACCTTACCAACTGCTTAAAGTCAGTGTCGACAAAAGCCTTGCATGCTTTGCTGAAATTAGCGGTGGCAAACATCGCTGTACGATTCGTTTTATGACACCGGCTACCGCGAGTAACCGTTCCATACAAAGCCCCGATGACATTCCTTTTGCGTTGACCTGTTGCGTTTTTTGATGACGCCAACTGCCCAACCCACGCTAGTAAAGTGCCCTACGTGTAAACGCACCGTGCCTTGGGTACCGGAAGAACTGTTTAAACCGTTCTGCTCAGAGCGTTGCAAACTGATTGATCTCGGTGAATGGGTGATGGAAGAAAAAAGGATTCCGGGCGAACAGCTTATCGGGCTCGAAAGCGATGACGACACGCCATTTTGGCAATAACAGGTTAATCAAGAAAGGCCCTTATGGCAGAAATGCCCTGTCCGCCGGTACACTGGGCCGTTTTTAAATGGTTCAATGACATCCCGCCTAAGGCGTAAACAGGTAGGTTAACTTGATCGACCAGTTCCGCAAATTTCTGCCAGCCTAACCCGACTACCCCAGGGTGCGTTTGTGTTGCCAACACGGGCGCCAATACTGCGAAATCAGCCCCAATTTTTTCCGCATGTTGTAAATCCGCCAGGTTATGGCAAGAGGCGGCAAGCCATCGGCAATTCGCTGGACGTTGGCTGCTGTCCAGTAAATGCTGGCTGGTCAAATGAATGCCATCAACGAGGGTATCAACGGGAATAGTGGCCGAATTCATTAACAGTGCTGAGCCATATTGTTGGCACAATGGATAGGCTGCTTCAATAAAACGGTTTGTGGCCTCTGCTGATAAGTTTTTTAACCGTGCCTGCACCAACTTAACGTCTTTAGCCAGAATGTTTTTTAAATTTTTCAATAATGTTGGCTCATCAGCATCATCGAGAATGGCATAACAAGAGGGCAGTTGTGCGGCGGCTATAATTGGCCGGTTGGCTTTAGGGAAGGCATAATGGGCCAAGTCATTAGCCGCCACCCACTTGAATGCTTGCCCCTCGCAGCTTTTGGTGTGGCCGGTAAACTGCTCCACAAGAAACACCTCTAGCCATACCGCCAGATCAGGGTATTGGTACCTGATAGTTATCAGTGGCATTGCGGCCTTAACCGTAATATCAAGCTCTTCCTTGAGTTCGCGGACTAGCGCCTGTTTAGCAGTCTCCCCCGCTTCAACTTTACCGCCTGGAAACTCCCATAGCCCGCCCTGATGTGCGGCGTCATCGCGTAATGAAATCAGCACCTGATCCGTCGCGTTTTTTACTACCCCGACCGCGACGTGTAATGGTTTTTGGTGCGCATAACTGGTTTTTTTTGTGATCATTGGCAGTCTGAAAAAGGGATTGCAATTTGGTGCTTTTTAATAGTTCTTCACCGGCAGGGACAGTGGGCAGAGGCGTTTAGAACAGCTTTTAAAAACAACGGCCGGTTTTGTCCCGTGCGCCTTTTAGCTTTTACAGCCTGTTCTTAGTCTTGCGATGCAAATTTCCGTTTTCCCAATAATTGAATTTTCGAACTCCAAAGCTAATAGTGGTAATATTAACGGTTTTATTATTATCCGGTTGTTATTTTGTCCACATCGATTTCCCTAAAGCTACCTGTTGCCTCGCTAAAGCTCAATATCAATCTGGCCGAGCTTAAATTCCCCGAATTACCGCGCTCACAAAATACCATTCTAGGACAGCCTCGGGCGCAGTCGGCATTGGAGTTTGGGGTTGCTATGCCGAGCTCCGGGTACAATATTTTTGTCATGGGGGAGCCGGGGTTGGGGCGTTTATCGATGATTTCGAATCATTTGGGCACTTTGGCGCAAACCTTACCTGCGCCACCGTCTTATGCTTATGTCGATAATTTTACTAATCCTAGAGAACCGTTAGCAATTCAATTGCCTGCAGGGCAAGGCCTGGCGTTCAGTAAAGCCATTGAGAAATTGTTGGATAACTTGCTGGCGACTTTTCCGGCGGCGTTTGAAAGCCCCATGTACCAGCAAAAAAAGACGGCAATCGAGCGGCAGTTTAATCAAGCTTATAACAAGGCGCTTGATTTGGTTGACAATAAAGGGCAAACGCTCAATGTCGCGCTGTTCAAAGAAAATGAAAGCATTACTTTCGTACCGCTACATGGCAAGAAATCACTCACCGAAGAACAGTTTGCACGGTTGCCGCAAGCTGAGCGCGACGCTTTCCATGCCCATGTTGAAGAATTGGAAGATTATCTGAGCGAAGTGTTATTGGAGCTGCCGCAGTGGCGTAGAACCATGGCAGAAAAAACCCGGCATCTGGATAACGACACAATCAGTCAGGCAATAGAGCCGTTATTTGCCGAACTGAGTGACAGTTATCAGGAAATTGATGATGTCATGACTTACTTGGGCGAGCTTAAACAGCACCTTTACAACACCATCAGCGATTATATGATGCCTGCGCGGACACTGGAAAACCAAGGCAATAACAGCAGCAAGCGGGCAATGCTGAACGAGCAATATGCGCCTAATGTGTTGGTTGATAATAGACAAGAAAACGGCGCACCCGTGGTTTATGAACCCCATCCCATTTACCAAAACCTGTTTGGCCGCATTGAATATGTCAGCGACCAAGGGACGCTGGTGACCAATTACCGCAAGATTTGCGCAGGTTCATTGCACAAGGCCAATGGCGGTTATTTAGTGTTGGATGCCGAAAAACTGTTGACTTATCCGTTTGTTTGGGAAGGGCTTAAGCGGGCATTAAAATCCGGTTGTATTGAAATCGAATCACCTTATTCCGAACTGGGCATCAACACAATCACGCTAAAACCCGAAGTGATCCCGCTCAATGTCAAAGTGATCCTGGTCGGTTCCCACGAAATTTATTATCTGTTGGAAGAACTGGATGATGAGTTTAACGAGATGTTCAAGATCCTTGCTGATTTTGACAGTTACATCCCGCGCACCGATGAATCCATGCAGCAGTTTGCCGCACTCATGCTAAAACATGCCGTCGATGCGGGGGCCAAACCATTAACCCACGCGGCTATTGAAGGTTTGATTGAATACAGTTGCCGGCTGGCGGAAAACCAGTATCAATTTTCTGCACGTATTAATGATGTGTTGGAAATTATTGGCGAAGCTAACTTGTTTTGTCAGCAAAGTCGCGGCGATAGCATTGACCGGACACATATCGGGCAAGCCTTGACCGCCAGGGAATATCGCAACGGCAGGCTATCCCAGGCTATTCTTGAAGATATGCTCGATGGCACGATATTGATTGATACCGACGGCGAAGCAATGGGTAAAATCAATGGCTTGACCGTACTGGAAATTGGCGGCAGTAGTTTTGGTGCGCCAGCACGTATCACCACCACCGTTTATCCAGGTTCACGGGGGATTATTGATATTGAACGCGAAGCTGAATTAGGCCAGGCGATACACTCAAAAGGCGTGCTAATTTTAACCGGCTATCTGGGACATTTTTACGCCCAGCAATTTCCTTTAGCTATCTCAGCCAGCATTGCCATAGAGCAATCCTACAGTGCGATTGATGGCGATAGCGCGTCCTTAGCCGAGCTTTGCTGCCTTATTTCCGCACTTACCCGCACGCCGATCAAACAAGCTTTTGCGATAACCGGATCAATAAACCAATACGGCGAGGTGCAGGCCATCGGTGGCGTTAATGAAAAAATTGAAGGCTTTTTCAGGCTATGTAAAGCGCGGGGGCTTAACGGCCAGCACGCCGTCATCATTCCGGCCGCCAATAAGCGCAATTTAATGCTGCAACAGGACGTGATTGATGCGGTTACTGAAGGCTTGTTTACGGTTTATGCAGTCACTAATGTAAATGAAACATTGGAGTTACTGACTGGGCAAACGGCAGGTATTGCGGACAGTGAGGGCAATTACCCCGAAAACAGCATTAACTACAAAGCGATTTTGCGGTTAAAGGAAATTTCTGATATGGCGGCAGATGATAAAGAACCGGAAGGCTAAGTTTGTGGTGCCTGCCAGATAAGCTAGTGCGGGCATTAGGCCACATCTTGGCTTTTATAAAGTTCAGCACTACCGTCCATGTCCCCAGTTTGGTTATACAGCAACGGCTGCCCCTGATTGAGCTTTGCCCCGGCAATAACCTTGCAAACAACGATTTTATGGTCGCCTGCATCAGTATAGTGGCTCACTTGGCAGTCAAAATACGCCAAGCTTTCAGACAAGATGGGCGCGCCTGTTTTAGCGGTATGCCAAGTAAACCCCGCCATTTTGTCTGGCAAACCTGCACGACCAAAATGCGCGGCGATGGCGTACTGATGACTGCCCAACACATTCACCGAACAAACGCCGCCCGCTTGCATGAGCTGGTAAGAATAGTGTTCAGGGTTGATGCTGATAGCCAGCAAGGGTGGTTGGAAAGAAGCCTGCATGACCCAGGCGGCGGTGAACGCATTGCGCCGTTCGCCCGCACAGACGCCAATCACATACACGCCATGGCTCAGATGTTTGAATAGCTGTTCAGGGTTATTTGTCATGTCAGCTCACCAATTGGATGCGCATGGATAAATCAATCGCTTTGATGTTTTTGGTCAACGCGCCGATAGAAATAAAATCAATGCCGGTTTCGGCGATAGCCCGGATGTTGGCCAATGTGATATTGCCGGAGGCTTCCAGTTCCACTTGCCCTGCGGCCAATCCAACTGCGCTGGTCAAGTCTTGCAAACTGAAATTGTCCAGCATAATCCGGTCAGGTTTAGCGGCAAGGGCTTCGCGCAATTCCGTTAGGGATTCAACTTCCACTTCAACGGCAACCGGACTTTGCTGGCGGGCGGCGGCAACCGCTTTGGCAATCGAACCGGCGGCAACAATATGGTTTTCTTTGATTAACACACCATCATAAAGCCCTATTCGGTGGTTATGACAACCGCCGCAGGCAACGGCATATTTTTGGGCGTTTCTAAGCCCCGGGATAGTTTTGCGGGTATCCAGCACTTTACAGCCTGTGCCTGCCACCGCATCGGCATAGGTTCGGGCGGCGGTGGCGGTGGCGGACAAGGTTTGCAACAGGTTTAACGCGGTGCGTTCGCCGGTCAGCAGCTGCCGTGCCGGACCGCCGAGCTGGCACAGTACGGTGTTTTCCCTAACGCTAGCGCCTTCTTCGACCAGCCAAGTGATAACCACATTAGCCTCTAGCGTTTTGAACACCGCGTCAAACCAAGCTTGCCCGCAGACAACCATGGCTTCGCGGGTCATGACTTCGGCGCTGGCAGCCATGGTTTCAGGGATAATGGCGGCGGTTATATCACCTGTGCCAATGTCTTCGCTTAGAAAGGCGGTTACGTCAGCAATCATTTCGGTCTGTGTCATCTTATCCCATCCAAAAAACTCAAATAAAAGCACTATAACGCCGTAGAATACCATGTTTGAAAGTCACTTTTAATCAGGGTACATGGCAACAACGTTATCAACCACCAACCACCGATCCGATATTGTCGGCCTGACGTATATCTATCCTGTCCTGTCCAGACGGGCAGGCGGATTATCGATAGGCATCAACTTTAATACTAACAGCGCCTGCAACTGGCGATGTGTGTATTGTCAAGTGCCCAATCTGAGTATTGGCAGCGCCCCGGCGATGGATTTCCGGCTATTGGAACAAGAACTGCGCCGTTTTCTTGATGATGTCCTAACGGGCGATTTTTATGCACGATTTCAAGTTGATGATGATAAGCGTGTCATCAAGGACATAGCCATTGCCGGCAATGGCGAACCCACCAGTCTGCAAGAATTCGCCGAAGCGGTAGCGCTGATAGGCCGGGTTGCTACTGAATTGGGGGTGTTCCCTGCGAGTAAATATATTCTGATTACCAATGGCAGCTTGGTGCATCTGCCCAAAGTCCAGGAGGGGCTGCGCAAATTAAACGAATACGGTGGCGAGGTCTGGTTTAAGTTTGATAATGCGACGGACACCGGCAGAAAATTAATCAACCGCTCAAGCCAAGGTGTGCAGGCGGCTCTGGGCAACCTTCGCCTTTGTGCACAGCTTTGCACGACTAAGCTGCAAACGTGCGTGTTCAGCTATCAACAGCAAGGCTGGACAGCGGAGGAACGGCAAGCTTATTTGGCGGCGCTGAAAGCTATCAGCGCCGATACGCCAATCCGGCAAGTCATGCTGTACACCCTGGCGCGCCCTTCGGCGCAACCGGAGGCCGGGCAACTGGAAAAAGCGTCGGCGGACACGTTAAACGCGCTTGCCGATGCGGTTCGTGCATTGGGTTTTGAGGTGTCGGTGAGCCTCTAAGATTAAGTAATATGTTGGGGCTGGCACGAAAAAACCTAAGCACTTGTTATAATGTTAGCCACTGCCTGGCAGAGCAGATCGTGATTTAGCCATTGCTTTATTAAGCCTGATTTTTAAATAGTCCATACAGGAGCAACCCGTTTTGAATAACGTACAGGATATAACCAGTCCGATGACCGCACCGGAGCGACGCGCCACGTTATCGCTAGCCGGTATTTATGCCTTGAGGATGTTGGGGCTGTTCATGATTTTGCCGGTGCTGTCGCTATTTGCCGAACAGCTTGAAGGCTCTACGCCTGCGCTGATTGGCTTGGCGATGAGCATTTACGGGTTGCCGCAGGTGCTGTTACAAATCCCTTTTGGCCTGTTGTCAGACCGGTTCGGACGCAAAAAAATAATCATTATCGGCTTGCTGCTATTTTTTACGGGCAGCGTGATCGCCGCATTGTCCACCAGTATTTACGGTATTTTGGTCGGGCGGGCGTTTCAGGGCGCGGGTGCCATCTCGTCGGCGATTATGGCGCTGGTGGCGGACTTGACGCAGGAAGTGCACCGCACTAAGGCCATGGCGTTGATTGGTGTCAGCATTGGCGGGTCGTTTGGCTTGGGCCTTGTCTTAGGGCCTATTGTCGCCGGTTTCGGTGGAATACAAGGCGTGTTTGGGGTGACGGCCCTGTTGACTGCGCTGGCAATGCTTGCATTGGTGTTTTTTGTCCCGAATCCGCCAAAATCCAAATTACACCGCGACACCAATTTTGTGCCCGGACAAATGTTCGACGCGTTAAAAAACCCTGATTTATTGCGTTTGGATTATGGGATTTTTACCCTGCACTTGATCCTAATGTCCACGTTTGTGGTTGTGCCTACGCTGATGCGTGACGCCGGTTTGGAGACGGGCCTGCAATGGCAGGTCTATTTGCCGGTATTTGTCGTGTCGATGGCAATGGCGGTGCCTTTTATTATCTTGGCAGAAAAAAAGCGCAAAATGAAACCGGTTTTTCTCGGTGCGATTGCTGTCCTGATAGCCGCTATGCTGGGTTTGGCGCAGTTCCATGAAGGCTTATACGAAATTATCGGTTTTTTGTGGCTGTTTTTTTGTGGGTTTAATTTGCTGGAGGCCACCTTGCCTTCGCTGGTGTCAAAAACAGCGCCTGGCGATTTAAAAGGCACCGCGATGGGCGCGTATTCCAGTTCCCAGTTTTTGGGGCTTTTTATCGGAGGCTTGCTGGGCGGCGTATTTAAAGGCGAATATGGTGAAACTGCCGTATTTGTATTGTGTGCCGCCTTGTTAACTAGCTGGTTGTTAGTGGCATTGACCATGAAACCGCCCCGCTATTTGGCTAATTTGCTGATTGCCTTAGATAATCTTGACAAGCCCGATGCCGATGCGTTTGCCGCCGGCATGTTGGACGTCGCCGGCGTAGAAGAAGTGACGCTAAACTACGAAGATGCGGTTGCCTATCTTAAAGTGGATAACCACCGCTTAGATAAAGAACAATTACAAGCCTTGATTACGCAATACGAGGCGCTTGCCAGCCGCTAAAACAGCCATTCATTTCATTCTAACCTGTAGGCCAAATCCGCTATGGAACTCAAAGATTATCTTAAAATTCTCGTTAACAATGATGGCTCCGATCTCTATTTGACAGTTGAAGCACCGCCAGTCGCGAAGTTTCAGGGCGTGCTTAAACCGCTTGAAAACATTAGATTAAGTAAAGGCCGGCTAAAAGAGATTGCGGACAGTGTGATGGACGAGGAACAGCGTTTGGCGTTTGAACACGTCCCCGAAATGAATCTGGCCATTTCCGAGCCAGGTATTGGCCGTTTTAGGGTTAACATTTTTAAACAGCGCAATTGTTATGCCTTGGTTATCCGCAATATCAAGGTAGAAATCCCTAATGCAGATGCGTTAGGTTTGCCGCCTATCCTCAAAGAATCAATTATGGAGAAGCGTGGCCTGATTTTGTTTATTGGCGGTACGGGTTCCGGAAAATCAACCTCATTGGCGGCGCTGATTGACTACCGCAACAGCAATTCATCCGGCCATATCATCACCATCGAAGACCCTATCGAATACCTCCATCCGCATAAAAAATCGCTGGTCAACCAACGCGAAGTCGGGGTTGATACCTTAAGTTATGAAGATGCGCTAAAAAATACCCTACGCCAAGCCCCCGATGTCATCCTAATCGGTGAAATCCGCAGCCGCGAAACGATGGAGCATGCCTTGGCCTTTGCTGAAACTGGGCATTTGTGCCTTTCCACGCTTCACGCTAACAACTCCAATCAAGCACTGGATCGGATCATCAATTTTTTTCCGGAAGAACGCCATAATCAATTGCTGCTGGATTTGTCGCTCAATTTAAAAGCGTTCGTTTCCCAACGGCTAGTGCCTACCATAGAAGGCAAACGGGTGGCGGCGATTGAAATCCTGTTGACCTCACAACTGGTGCGCGATTTAATCCTTAAAGGCGAAGTCCATGACATTAAAGAAGCTATGGAAAAGTCTGAAAATGTCGGTATGCAGACCTTTGACAGCCATCTGATGCGGCTTTATAAAGAGGGCATCATTTCTTTGGAAGAGGCATTAAAAAACTCGGACTCACCAAATAACCTTAAATTAAAGATTAGCTTAAGCACGGGGTTGGGTTCGCGTAGTCCCGCCGAAAAATCGGCTCCCTCAGCAGACCACAAAGAAGGCTTGTCGCTGCAAGCTATTGTAAAAGATGACGATGAAGCCGCAGCTAATGAAGGGGGCACAGATCCAAGCAATCGCGGAAAGTGATCAATGAAAAATAACGGCTTACATCGTTGCCACACTCCCCACCTGTTTTTAAGCTATAATCTGCCCCTTTTTATCAACCGAACTAAGCCGCCGTGTCTAGCATAAACAACGATTTATCAACTTTTCAGGGACTTATTCTTGCGCTACAAGCTTACTGGTCAGAGCAGGGTTGTATTTTATTGCAACCTTTAGATCAGGAAGTTGGTGCCGGAACCTTCCATCCTGCCACTTTCTTACGCGCCATTGGCCCTGAACCTTGGAACGCCGCCTACGTGCAACCATCTCGCCGCCCCACAGACGGGCGTTTTGGCGAAAACCCCAACCGTTTGCAGCATTACTACCAATACCAAGTCATGCTCAAACCGTCGCCAGACAACATCCAAGAATTGTATCTGGGCTCGTTGACCGCGCTGGGTTTTGATTTGCTGGAACATGACATCCGTTTCGTCGAAGACAACTGGGAATCACCGACGCTAGGCGCATGGGGCTTAGGCTGGGAAGTCTGGCTGAACGGCATGGAAGTCACGCAATTCACTTACTTCCAACAAGTCGGCGGTTTGGAATGCCGCCCCGTCACGGGCGAAATCACCTACGGCTTGGAACGCTTGGCGATGTATTTGCAAGGCGTAAAAAGCGTGTACGACTTGGTTTGGACACGCACCCCGCACGGTGTCGTCACTTACGGCGACGTCTTCCACCAAAACGAAGTGGAAATGTCTGCGTTCAACTTCGATCACGCCAACGTGCCGTTTTTGTTTTCCTGCTTCGACACTTACGAGCAAGAATGCGTCAAGTTGATTGAGTTAGGCTTGCCGCTGCCAGCCTACGAAATGGTCTTAAAAGCCTCGCACACCTTCAACCTACTCGATGCCCGCCACGCCATATCCGTCACCGAACGCCAACGTTACATCTTGCGGGTCAGGACTTTATCGCGTGCCGTGGCTGAGGCTTATTATGCGCGGCGTGAGTCTTTGGGTTTTCCGATGTGCAATACCACAGCTGAATAAATAGACATGGCAAACTTCTTCAACTCGGTTCGGATTACTAATTTCAAATCGCTTAAGGATGTGACTTTAAGCGACTGTAAACGCATTAATTTGCTGATTGGTAAGCCGAATGTGGGGAAGTCTAATATTTTGGAGGCGATTGGGTTACTTGGTTTGCCCTATTACAAGCAATACAACGCGACCAAAAAAATAACTCAATTTGTAAGAATGGAAAATCTTAGAGAGTTATTTTTCGACGGCAATGTTAATGAAGAAATTAATATCATTACGGATAATGGCAGCATTTGTAAAATTGATTACGAACCAGATGTAGGGAAAGCTAAATTTACAATTATTTTGCCAGAAGAAGTTGACCTAGAATTTTTGGAAAAATACCCGAAAAAAGAAAAACATGTAATTGTTGTTGACCAAAAATTTAATCTTTCACCAACTAAGAAAATCGAATTTGAGATTACTAAGGATACCGAAGGCAAGATAACTTCTCTAAACTCTAATCTCTCAGATTCTGTAACGAAAATAAAAGGATTCAATAAATCTCGAGTTAAATTTTTTAAATTCCCGCAAGTTTTTGTATCAAAAATACAGCCTAACTCCAGCTTTAGCCGCGATTTAAGACCACCAAATGGCTTTAATTTACTTGAAGTAATTGAATACAATAAATCATTGGAAAATGAATTAACCAGCATATTATCAGGGTATGGCCTACAGTTTTTATTTGATAAAACAAATAACTCATTACGGATAATGAAAGCCCTAAAAGCTGATTCCACAATGGTTTCATTTCCATATAGTTCGATAGCTGACACACTTCAAAGAATAATATTTTTTAAAACAGCAATTGTCTCAAGCCATGATTCAATCCTGCTTTTCGAAGAACCCGAAGCCCACTGTTTCCCTCCTTACATTCGGCAAATTACCCAAGACATTATTGATTCGGATACCAACCAGTTTTTCATCGCCACTCACAGCCCTTATGTGTTAAATGATTTCTTGGAATATGAGCGTAACGACGTAGCTATTTTTATCGCTAACTTTAAAAACGGCGAAACCGTCATTAGACGTTTAACCGATGAAGAGGTAAACGACGTTTACCAGTACGGCATAGATTTGTTTTTCAACCACGAATTATTTACGGATGATCAGGAACATTAATTACCACATCATCCCGGAATGTTATTTGGATACGAACTTGGTCGAAACCCTTGTTCCTCCGCAAAAAATTAAAGGTTCCAATGGCTATAACCATCAACATAATTGCAACGATGTTGTTAATGTTATAAATGGGAAATTAAGTGATGATTTTGCAGTAGGAATTGTCGATAGAGACAAAAGGGAATTGGAGCATATCAACGATTTCAAGTTGTTGGTATCTAAACACAACTTAGAACTCCATGTGCGCCCCAATAAAAACCACTATTTAATTTTCCACAAACCAATTGAAATGTGGATTCTTAATGAAGCTCAACAAGTGAATATCGCCTTAGACAGATATGATTTACCGACAACACTTAAAGACCTTGTCAACATGAAATGTCAAGCTAGTAAAAATGATCCGCGATTTAAAAAATTATTTCGGGATTTAAAATCACAAAATGCCAGCGGCATCAATCTATTGGCCAAATGGATTGAATATCTGAAAGCAAACCCTTATAACGCCGACAAAACCACGTTACAAAATCTGTAGTAACAACTATTAACAAAGGTCGCCCTGTGACAGAAACACAACACTTACTTTTCGAATTAGGCTCCGAAGAATTGCCGCCTAAAACCCTGCTGAAACTTAGCAACGCTTTGCTTGACGGCATCATCGCAGGCTTAAAAACCGCCGATTTAAGTTTTACCGCCAGCAAAGCCTTAGCCACGCCGCGCCGTTTGGCGGTGTTGATTGAAAACTTGCAAACCGCCCAACCTGACAAAACCGTCGAGAAACGCGGGCCGGCGATTCAGGCGGCGTTTGCGCCCGATGGTTCGCCTAGCAAAGCGGCCTTGGGGTTTGCGACTAGCTGCGGCACAAGTTTCGATCAGTTGGAACGATTGAAAACCGACAAGGGCGAGTGGTTGAGTTACACGCAAGCCGTGAAAGGCCAAACCACCGCAGAAATTATCCCCGACATTATCCGCGCCGCCATCGCCGCCTTGCCGATTGCCAAGCGGATGCGCTGGGGCAGTTTCGCCACGGAATTTGTCCGGCCTGTGCATTGGGCGGTGTTGTTGTTTGGCGATAAGGTCATCGCAACCGAAATCCTCGGCCTGACCACAGGCAATAGCACCCTAGGCCACCGTTTTCACGCGCCACAAGCAATTGCTTTAAGCAAGCCCGACGATTACCAAGCGGCTTTGCTCGATCAAGGTAAAGTCATTGCCGATATTGAACAGCGCAAAGCCATCATCCGCGAAAAAGCCGAGCAAGCCGCCGCCAAAGTCGGTGGCATCGCGCATATTGAAGAGGATTTGCTGGAAGAAATCGCCGCGCTGAACGAATGGCCTGTGCCAGTCACGGGCAACTTCGACCCGCGCTTTTTGGCTTTGCCCGCCGAAGTGCTGATTACCACCATGCAAACCAACCAAAAATATTTTCCGGTGAAAAATGCCGATGGCGGTTTGTTGGCGCATTTCATCACCTTCAGCAATATCGAAAGCACACGGCCTGAATCTATCCAGCACGGTAATGAGCGCGTGGTTACGCCGCGCTTGGCGGATGCGGAATTTTTCTGGAACCAGGATAGAAAACAAATGTTGGCAGACCGCGTTGATAGCTTAAAGACCATTGTTTTCCAAGAAAAATTGGGCACGGTTTACGAAAAATCCGAGCGCGTAGCTAAGCTCGCCGAGCGCATCGCCACGCAGTTAAACGCCGATGTCGAGCACGCCACCCGCGCGGCTTTATTGGCAAAAACCGATTTAATGACCAATATGGTCGGCGAATTCGGCAATCTGCAAGGGCTAATGGGGCGTTATTACGCACTGGTAGAAGGCGAAGCGCCGGAAGTCGCATGGGCGTTGGAAGAGCAGTATTTTCCCAAGCAATCCGGCAGTGAAACTGCACCTAGCACCACGGGGCAAATCTTGGCGATTGCCGAAAAATTGGATACGCTGACAGGTATTTTCAGTGCGGGTCTCATTCCAACCGGCGACAAAGATCCTTATGCCTTGCGCCGTGCGGCCTTAGGCACGTTGCGGACGATGGTCGAAAATAATCTCAGCCTAAACATTCCTGAATTGTGCGCATTTGCGTTGACGCAATTCGCGCACGATTTCGATAAGGCCGCCACCCAAACAGCAGTTGTGGAATTCATTTTCGACCGTTTGAAAGGTTACTGTTTGGACAAGGGCTATAGCGCGGATGAGTTTGATGCCGTGATGGCCTTAGCGCCTGCCGAACCGCTGGATTTTATGCAGCGCATTGCCGCCGTAAAAGCCTTCCGCCAATTACCGGAAGCGGAAAGTTTGGCGGCGGCGAACAAGCGCATCCGCAATATCCTGAAAAAATCTGACACGCGGCCTGCCGACAGCGTAGAAGCATTGATTGAACCGCAGGAAATACGGTTGCTAGCCGCCGCGCAACAATCGGCTAGGGACATTTTGCCATTGTTGGCGCAACGCGATTATCAAGCGACACTTAACCGCTTGGCGGGGTTGCGTAACGATGTCGATGCGTTTTTTGATCACGTCATGGTTATGTGTGAAAATCCGGCTCTGCGGGCCGACCGGCTGGCTTTGCTGAATATGTTGTCCGAACAGTTTTTAACCTGTGCGGACATTTCCAGATTGCAGCCGTGATGGTGTTATGACCCGCTACGTCTTGCTCGACCGCGACGGCGTGATTAACGAAGATTCCGACGACTTCATCAAATCACCGGAAGAATGGCTACCGATAGCAGGGAGTTTGGAAGCGATAGCCTTGCTCAATGCCCACGGCTATAAAATCGCCGTCATCACCAACCAGTCAGGACTGGCGCGTGGGCTGTTTGATACCGCCATGCTGGAAAAAATCCATGAAAAAATGTGCCATCTAGTGAGTGCCAAAGGCGGCAAAATAGACGCCATTTATTATTGTCCGCATGGTGCAGACAGCGCTTGCCATTGCCGTAAACCCCAGCCTGGCTTGCTGGAACAATGCGCCGACGAACATCAGCTTACGTTAACCGACACTTTTTTTATTGGTGATTCGCTACGGGATTTACAGGCTGGGCTTGCGGTCAATGCAAAACCAATACTGGTCAAGACCGGTAAAGGCCAAAAAACCTTAACACGACTTCCTAACCTTAACATTCCTGTTTTTGACTCTCTCTATGACGCAGCCAGCTACATCGTATCCGGGCAATAAAATCAAAGTTTATCTGGGATCAACCGTATTGCTTATTTGCATGACGTTATCCACGCTGGTGTTTGCGCCATTGGTGCTGCTTTGCAGCGTGTTCCCCTTTCCAGTGCGCTACAACATAGCCAATCTCTGGGTTCAGTTTGCCTTGTTTATTGCTAAGGTTTTTTGTGGAATCCACCATGAAGTTGAAGGTTTGGAACATATTAAGGATATTCGCTCGGCAATCGTCCTTAGCAAGCACCAGTCGGCTTGGGAAACCATTGCCTTAAGGCAGATACTGCCGCCCCAGACGGCATTGTTAAAACGTTCATTACTGTGGATACCCGTCTGGGGTTGGGCGTTGGCAACCCTAAAACCCATTGCCATCGATCGGAAAAAAAGGCGTGAGTCACTTAAGCTTCTGCTTAAACAAGGTAAGGCGTATTTGAGCGAAGGGTTGTGGGTCGTCGTATTTCCTGAAGGCACTCGGACAGCGCCGGGAGAGGTCAAAAAATTCAATGCAGGCGGGGCGATATTGGCAGAAAAAACCGGTTATCCGGTCATTCCTGTCGCGCATAATGCCGGCCACTGCTGGGCACGCTACAGTTTTTTAAAATATCCTGGAACCATCAAAGTAAAAATAGGCCCTGCTATTGACAGCAAAGGGCGCAAAGCGGCTGATATTAATGCCGAAGCGGCCGCTTGGATAGCGCAGGCCATGGAGACACTGTGACGGCGCGAGCCGGTTACTTTTTTACGTTATAAACACTCATTCATCAACAACGGTAACACTGATTATGAAAAAACTACTACCCATTTGCTTGGCAGCCTTATTGCTTCCGGCGTGTGCTGACAAGAACGAATACCACCAAGCGGTGCTTGCGCAAATGGACAAAGAACAGGATGTTAAGGACTATAAAATAACCCCTGAAACCATGGCGGACTGTGTTGTGGCATTAACATCGCAAAAGATGCCGGGCGTGTTCGGATTAGACCCAGCGCGTATGACCGCTTACCGCAATTACGCTAAAATGCTCAATATGCCGAAGACCGGGGACTTTAAGAAGTCTATGGATGAATTGCGCACCGCCTTTGGTTCGGCACAAGCGCTCGCGGATGCCCACGCTAATTACACTGAAAGCACACTTGAATGTTATACGACAGTGGTGTCGAAATCTGAAGAAGAAGCGAAAAACAAAGGGAAGGACTGACGGCTAGGCGATTCTTCTTAGCGTTAGTGCGGTGTGCGGGATTGGTATCAGGGCTGTCCGGGGACAGCCCTGGCGTTAGCTTATTTCAATAGGTCAGCTACTTTTTTATTGATGGCTTGTCGGGTTTCGCGTTTGATTGATTTGGTCACTCTAGCCGATGATTTAGGCAAGTTATTAACCTGATTTTTTATTTTTTCAGCCGCTGCTGTGCTGCTTTTTAATTCTTTGATGCCTTGTTGTACCTGCACTGGCGTCGCTTCCATCAGTTTTTGTTTGGCGGTTTCTGCTGCAATGGCTTGCGCTTGTGACTTCAAGGTGTCCGGCGTGTTCTGCAAAATCTGCCCTGCTGCGGAAACACCTTCAACAGTTTGGGTCGCAGCGGGTGCAATTTCAGCCGCTTTATTCATGATGGCTTGTTTTGCCACACCTTCCAGTAGGCTTTGTTCGGCTAAAACAACGCCGGATGTCCATAAAAAAGGCAGTAATAACAGTATGTTGGTTCTTTTCATAATAGCCTCGGTATGTTGTAAGTTACAAAAGTGCAATGATATTCGCTTTACGGGGCAAGCACAAACTAGAGCGGATCCTTCGCTAAAGAGGGCTCTTCGCTGTCTTTAAGCCGGCATAAAACAGGGCTGTAAAAACGGGCGGTTTGGATTACAAGCTTAAAGCATCAGGTGTTTTAGTCGTGGCGTTCCCTGTCCTAATGACGTTCTAAAAACAAGTGAATAATACCGCTCCGCCCGATACTACATCACAGCAATCAATAAGTGGGATGCGTAACCTATGACCTGTCCGAAGCATTCAGACAATCATCAAACAGTTTCTTATTCCACTTAATTTGAAGGGCACGATCATGAAAACATTACGCAATTCTTTAATGGCTTTACTGGCTACCGGCACTATCTTAACCGCCACCAGCGCTTCCGCTTTGCCACAAGACTGGTGGGATGACCTACCAGCCTGGACGGCCACCGCCTCATCCTGTTCGGTTGATGAATCATCAGGCAGCAAATACGAGTTTTCCGGCACGCAATTCCGGTATTTAGGGGGCAATGTGAGCGACTACGGCCTGAACGCATCCAGAAACAGCAACATCTCCATAACGCCCACTTACAAACCCATTACCGTGCGTTGCAATGTCACGCCTGTCTATGATTATGTGCCCGCCATACCCGCAGCCCCCGGCGATCTGTTTGGCACGCCCGCTTCATGGAAAAGTGCGGATTGGAACACGTTGATTGTTGGCTATAAGGACGCTGACGGCATCAGCACTAACGCCCAAGTCAGTGCCTCGCTCAGAAAAGTAAGCCGGGCCACGCTTGGCGAAACGACGCTTGCCACTTTCAACAGCAACCTTTCAGCCAATACGGCGGCCAATGAGGACATAAAGCAATTTACCCATACGTTTGATTTTAAGAATAACGATTATTACGTTGAAATCAATCTGATCCGCAAAAACACAACTGTGGCAACGCCGGTTGCTTACAGCGTAAGGTTGGCAAAAGGTGGTGTCGCAGCAATCATCCATTAAGCCGATATACCCCGTCATTGTGCTTGGGTGCCAAAACCATCACCCAAGCAATGGTAAGCAACCTTGCCAATGTTTCGCCTTGAGCAAGAAAGGGCGGGTAGGATTAACCCAGCGCCTTGACCGCATCTTCAGTGCGGAAAAATAATTTGCCGGGTTTTAGCTGTTCGATAAAGTCGGTTTTTTCCAGTTTATCAAGCAACGGGCCTTTCGCTTCCGCTATGTTCAGTGTCTTACCTGTTGCCAGTAAAGATTGGTTGAAAAGTTCCAATGCTTCCAAGGCAGTGGTGTCAATGTCGTTGACGGATGTAAAAATCAGGATGACGTGCTTGGTGTTGGGTTGCCGCCGCAATTCAGCTTCAAGGTAATCTTCAATAAAACTGATGTTGGTGAAGGTAAGGCTTTCATCAATGCGCACCAACAGCAGATGGTGCCAAGTTTCCACGCTATGGCGTTTGATATTGCGGAAATGTTCTGTTTCGGGCACACGCCCGACGATTGCGATATGCGGCTGGCTGGTTTTGCGTAAATGGCTGGCAATGGTCAGGACAATGCCCAGCGCGATGCCTTCTTCGATACCTAAAACCAACACCCCCAGCAACGTGACAACTTCGGCGATGCCGTCGGCACGGTCATAATTCCAAGTATGGAAAATATGCTTGATACGCACCAAACGGAAGATAGCGACCAGAATTATCGCCGCCAACGCCGATTTTGGGATGTCGGCAAACCATTGGCTAAAGAAGATGACGGCCAAGCTTAGGAAGCCAGCGGCAATCAGCATGGCCATTTGGGTGCGGGCACCAGCGGAAAAATTCACCATAGTCCGGCTGAAACCACCGGCCACCGGCATGCCGCCGGAAATGGCCGCCGCAATATTGGCCGCGCCCAAGGCAAGCAATTCCTGATTCGGGGTGATTTTTTGACCGCGTAAATTAGCGGTCACTTTGGCAATCGCGACGCTTTCCACATAAGCAATTAAAGTGATGAACGCCGCATACGGGGCAAGTAAATGCCATTTTTCAGGATCGACAAAATCCATGCCAAGCTTAGGAAAACCGGCGGGAATGCTGCCTACTACCGCAACGTGTTGCGTAGTCAGATTAAAGTGACTGACTGCCAGCGTTGTCGCTATTACGGTCAGCAATGGCCCGCATTTGCTAATCGCTGTGATGATGACCAGTTTGACCCGGGCTTTTTTAAGGAGTCCGGTCAGCGGTTTGCCGAAAAACAGCAATAAGCTTAGTGAGGCGAGACTGATTAATGCGGTGGGCGTGTTAATGCCGGCAAGATAATCCGTGTAACAAGCCATATCAGCACCGCAGGCCGGTGTTTTTAAACCGCCCAGTTGCGGTAACTGGCTACCGATAATCAACAATGCCGCACCGCTGGTGAAACCTGCCAGCACCGGATGGCTGATGAAGTTGACCAAGCTGCCTAGGCGCAATACGGCCATCATTAACATCATCACGCCGCTTTCCGCCGATAAGATCAATGCGCTTTGCAAGGGCTCGCCTAGCGCCTGGATTTCGGGCGCAGCCAGTGCGCTGGCAATCATAATGGCGGCAATCGAAACCGGGCCTACTGATAACGTCCGGCTCGTGCCCAGCAACGCATAGACTATCGGCGGTAAAATGCTGGCATACAGGCCCAGTTGCGGGGGTAAGCCTGCCAATATTGCATAGGCGATGCCTTGCGGCACCAGCAGGATGGCAGTGATGACACCGGCAAACAGGTCGCCGTTAACATCCTCACGGCTATAGGTTTTTAACCAGCCGATAATGGGGAAAAACGATGCGAAGTGTGGGGTTTTAATTGAGTTATTAGGCATTGCTAAATGACCCTTGTTTCCTTTGTGGGAATGGCGACGGTAATGCGTGTGGCGGATAGGCCGGAAATGCGTATTGCGCTATCCTTTTCGCGGCGTTTAACGCCAAAAGGAAATTCCCTTTTGGCGTTAAAGCAGTCTAGGACGCTTATTCTTCTTCAACAAACCGCTTGGCATAAGACTCCAAGTGCGGAATGTCGATACGGTAGCCTTTCAGCATGATATGCCAGTACAACCACGGAAAGCCGGTTGTTTTGCCAATCCACCAGATAAAACGGTTTTTTCTAGGGTCCAACCAAGGGAATGAGGGCGTGACTTTGCCGCCATAAGAAAATTCCGCCAACATAACCTTGTCCAATGCCGTGGTCAGTGGGCAAGAACCGTAGCCGTCGTAACCTTCCCGTAACGGGGTGCTGTTAATCAAGCTTAAGATGTTATCGACGACAACCGGCACTTGTTTACGCACTGCGGCAGCCGTTTTGGCATTCGGTGTCGAACCGGCATCGCCCAGACCGAAAACATTAGGGTATTTGTTATGCTGCAAGGTTTTGTCATTGACATCAACCCAGCCTGCCGCATTGGCTAAAGGGCTTTGTTTGATAAAATCCGGCGCACTTTGCGGCGGTGTCACATGGATCATGTCAAAGGCTTTGGTGACGCGCTCCTTGTTGCCTTCGCCGTCAGTCACTTCAAACGTCGCCATTTTTGCAGGCCCGTCGATGGCAATCAGGTTGCTGTTAAAGCTGGTTTTAATGCCGTAATCGGCAACCACTTTGCTTAACGCTTTGGCGAAAAACGGCACGCCGAATATCCCAGGGCCGGCATTACAAAATTCAATGGTGAATTTATCCAAAATGCCTTTTCTACGGAACCTGTCTGCTGCCAGATACATGATTTTTTGCGGCGCACCGGCGCATTTGATCGGCATTGGCGGTTGCGTGAACAAGGCCGTGCCCGATTCGATATTTTTGATACATTCCCACGTGTACTCAACGGTGTCCGGCGAATAATTGCTGCACACATTGTTTTTGCCCAATGTTTCGCGCAAGCCCTCAATTTTGTCCCAATCCAGTTGCAAGCCGGGGCAAACGACCAGATAGTCATAACTGAGCGTGTCACCGGAACGTAGCGTGACCGTATTGTCGCCGGGGTGGAAGGTATCGGCATAATCCTTAATCCATTTTACCGTTGGGTGGATTAAATCGGCTTCGTTTTTGGTGGTCTGTTTTAAGGTATAAGCGCCGCCGCCAATAATGGTGAAGCCAGGTTGGTAATAATGTTTTTCAGCGGGCTCGACAATGGCAATGTCAAGCGTGGCGTTTTGCCGGCGCAAGGTGTTGGCAACCGAGACACCGGCAGCGCCGCCGCCGATGATTAATAAAGTATGATGATTTGACATAAAATCCTTCCAGATAGCGTGTTATTTTTTTAATAAGGTTTCGGGTGCAAAACAGTTTATTTTGCACCCGAAAGTGTAACGCAAAGCTTTCTGGCGCTTCTAACCTTTTTGCCACGCTTCGTAACCACCTTCCATCGACAGCACATTGGTATAGCCAAGTTGCTGCATAGTCACCGCCGCCAGTGCCGAACGGTTGCCGCTACGGCAGTAAATCAGCACCGCTTTTGACTTGTCCGCCAATTCCGGCATATTGCCGATTTTAAATTCCAGCACGCCACGTGGCAGCAACACGGAATTATCCAAATGACCGGCAGCATATTCACTTTCTTCGCGGGTATCGACAACAACGATGTTGCCTTCGGCAATCAACTGCCGTGAGGTGGCCACGTTAACTTCGGTGATGAATTGCTTGGCCTCAGCCACCATCGCTTGGGTGGTTGTCACATTGCGCACGGGGCGGGCAATTTCCCTTACCGCAACCGCATCTTGGCGTTCATTCTCATCCAGACCGCAGTAACGGTTAGCAGGAACTGCTTCATCAATCAAACGGGGTTTAGGCAAATTTAGATTAGCCATAATTTCGATGAATTGCTCGCGTGATTTGCCTGCCAGACGCCGGTTAGTGGCGCGCTCTTGGGCGATGCTGCTGACCCAGCGGCCTTGGTAATCATGCCCTGGATACACCAATGTTTCATCGGGTAAGGTAAACAGGCGTTGGGTGATGCAATCATACATTGCGCCCGCATCACCGCCCTGAAAGTCAGTGCGCCCGCAACCGTCGATAAATAACGAATCGCCGCTAAACAACCGGTCACGCCATAAAAAAGAAATGCTGCCACGGGTATGGCCTGGCGTGGCAAGCACTTTGATTTTTTCGCCGTCGCCAAATTCGAAAATATCGCCGTCGTGGATTTGAATGTCGGCCGTTTGTGCGCCGCATAAATGGCTGACGCCGGTTTGCGCACCTAAACGCTGGCGCAACAGGCCGCCTGCGGTGATATGGTCGGCATGGACATGGGTTTCCAGCGTGTATTTAAGCTTTAAACCGTAGCGTTCCAGCAAGGCAATATAATCATCGATATGGGTGTTGACCGGATCGATAAAGACCGCCTCTTTGGTGGCAGGGTCGGCAATCAAATAGGTGTAAGTCCAGGTTTCTTGGTCGAACAGTTGTTTAAAAAGCATTGTGGGTCTCCGCGTGGGTTGGAAATTTAAAATTAGCCGTTTTTATGACATATGCAGCAATCGGCATGCCAGAAATAATGATCGCCCGATAATTTGCCGGCAAGCTACGTTAAAGGGAGGCAATCGGTTTTATTAAACGCCCCTTACAGCGATAAGTCTATTTGGGTTGTTTCGATGAAACATCATGGTGTTTAAATGAAACATTAATGAAACATTGGCGCATTTATCAGGCTTCACGTTCAAATGATTGTTATTTTCCGGTAGCCTTAGCCATAAACCGGCTTATAGATAAAATTGCTTAGCGGTTATAATGGCAGAATTTTTTTTATTTTAGAGTGTTATGAGTCAGCAAAGAAAAGCAGTGGCATTAATTTCTGGTGGTTTGGATTCCATGCTAGCCGCAAAAACCGTTATGGATCAAGGTGTTCATGTTGAAGGTATCAATTTTTTTACCGGTTTTTGTGTGGAAGGCCATACCCACGCCATCCGCGCCAAAGACCAAAGCAAACCGAAGCGCAATAATGCGTTGTGGGTTGCTGAACAGCTGGGTATCAAGCTGCATATCGTCGATGTCATCGAGGAATACAAAAATGTCCTGATCAACCCCAAACACGGTTACGGGGCTCATTTAAACCCCTGTTTGGATTGCAAGATTTTTATGGTCAATAAGGCCAAACAATGGCTGGCCGAAAATGGGTTTGACTTTATTATCACCGGTGAAGTCATTGGCCAACGGCCTATGTCGCAACGCAAAAACACCATGCCAATTGTTGCCAAACAATCGGGTGCCGATGATTTGTTGCTGCGCCCGTTATGCGCCAAAAACTTGCCGGAAACCCTACCGGAACGCGAAGGCTGGGTGGATAGGGAAAAGTTGCACGACATCACTGGCCGCTCACGCAAGCCGCAAATAGCAATGGCCGGGCAGTTTGGTATTGATGATTATTCCCAACCGGCGGGCGGTTGCTGCTTTCTGGTGGACAAAAATTATTCGGCAAAACTGGTTGATTTATGGCAATCGCAAGGCAGTAAAGACTACGAACTCGATGATGTCATGCTGTTAAAAGTGGGTCGCCATATTAGGCCCGCCGCTAACTTTAAATTGATCGTCGCGCGTGAGGAAGGTGAAGGGCGGTTTTTGCAAGGTTATAAAAAAGACTACATCAATTTGCTTGCAGTCAGCCATAACGGGCCGTTAGTGTTGTTGGATGGTGAGCCGTCAGCCGAAGATTTGTATCTGGCGGCAAGGATCACCGCCCGTTTTGGACAAGGACGCGAGGCGGCGCAAGTGGATGTGGCAATTGTGGATAAAGCGGGGCTGGAGCGGGTTATCAGCGTTGCGCCTTTACCGCAAGCAGAGCTTCCTAAAGCCTGGTATCTTTAAGAACCCCGCCCGCCCTAAGCAAGTCTGCGAACTTTTCGGCGGTTAGGGGTTTGCTGAAAAAATAGCCTTGGATTTCATCGCACTGTTGTTCGCGCAGAAAATCCAATTGCCCTTGCGTTTCCACGCCTTCGGCGATAGTTTTAAAGCCTAGGCTTTTCGCTATTGCGATAATGGCAATGACAATTGCGGCATCTTCAGGATCAGACCCTAGATCGCGGACAAACGATTGGTCAATTTTCAGTTTATCTATCTTGAAACGTTTAAGGTAACTGAGTGAGGAATAGCCTGTGCCAAAGTCGTCAATGGATAATGAGATGCCTAAGGAGTGAAGTTGGCTAAGCGTGTGGGTGGTCTGTCCGGTGCTTTCCATCGCAATGCCCTCGGTCATTTCCAGTTCGAGCATGCTGGGGGCTAACTTACATTTACGTAAGGTCTGGGCGACGTTCTGATAAAGCGAATCTTGGCGGAACTGCACAACCGAAAGGTTGACTGCGACGGGTACGATGCAAAGCCCTGCCAATTGCCAATCGGTCATTTGCTGGATGGCGGTTTTCAATACCCAATCGCCAATTTCAATAATTAAGCCGCTCTCTTCGGCGATGTGGATAAAGTAGCCAGGCGGTATCATGCCTTTCTGCGGGTGCCGCCAACGTATCAGCGCTTCCGCGCCGATAATTTTTGCCGTTTTTGCATCCACTTGGGGCTGGTAATACAACAGCAATTCATTTTGTTCCAATGCGCGGCGCAACTCGTTCTCAATTTGAAGCGTTTCTTGGGCGAGCTTGTGCATCTGTTGGGTAAAAAATTGGAAACTGTTGCGCCCATTTTGTTTGGCGCGATACAGGGCGGCATCAGCAGATTGCGCTAATTGCTCAAAATTGTCGCCATCTTGCGGGAAGAGGGCAATCCCTATGCTGGCGGTTAAAGTAAGCTCATGTTCAATGATCGTAAAAGGCTGCGCAACCAGACCCAACATTTTTCGGGCAATGTGGGCCGCCGTTTCGGCATCGGTATTAGGCAGCAAGACAATAAACTCGTCGCCCCCTTGACGGCAGAGCGTGTGTTCCGAATGTAGCTGTCCGGCTAGGCGCACTGCTAACTGCTTGAGCAGTTGGTCACCTACACTGGGGCCTAGCGAATCATTAATTATTTTAAAACGGTCAAGATCGAGATATATCAATGAAAGAGGTTCTTCAAGCTGGTTGGCCTTGGCTATGGCTACTTGCGCCAGGCCATTTAAGAAGGTGCGGTTGGGTAAGTGGGTGAGGGAGTCAAAATTACTGAGAAACTGGATGCGTTCTTGGGTTGAATGTTGCTCAGAAAGGTCATTCAAAATGCCGATATGATGGGTGATCTGGCCGCTTTCATCCTTAATGACGCTGATGGCAAGCCATTGGGGATAAAGCTCACCATTTTTACGGCGGTTGATCACTTCGCCCTGCCAGTGGCCTTGGGTAAGAATGTCGTGCCACATTGCCTTGTAAAAGGTTTTATCCTGTTTTCCCGATGACACTATGCTGGGCGAGTGGCCCAGCACTTCTTCAGGTGGGTAACCCGTGATTTCTGAATAGGCCCTATTAACCGAAACGATGACATTATGCGTGTCGGTAATGATGATGCCCTCATGGCTGGATTCAAACACTTGTGCACTGAGCCGTAACTGATGCTCTGCCGCCAGACGGTTGGTCACATCTTGTGCCAAGATGATCCTCGCCTTCCGGTTTTCGAAATCAAGGTTCTGTCCGGTAATCTCGACCCAAATTAAACTACCATCTTTCTTGCGATGTTGCCAAATGCCGGATTCATTGTAGCCGTCTGCTTCAGTGGCTTTTTGCCCGGCTATTGTTACCAATCGAGGCGTATCGTCCGGTAGGCCAATGTCGGCGATGGTGATGTTAAAAAATTCTTCACGGCTATAGCCATAATGCCCAATTGCCGCATCGTTAACGGCGATAAACGCGAGCGTGTTAAGGTCGTATACCCACATCGGCACAGGGTTGGCAGAAAATAAGAGCCGGTAGCGGGCTTCGTTTTCGCTTAATGCGGCCTGCGCTGCACGTTGGTCTTCAAGCACGCTCAATAAGGCGGTGCGGGCAAGCTCAACTTTTGCGACATAATGTTTTAGTTGGGTTTCGGCCTGTTTGCGCTCAGTGATATCAAAGAAGGTCGCAAGAAACCCATCATTAACAATAATGCCGGAAACTAGCACAACGCGGACATCACCGTTTTTACAGCTGACGTTATATTCTATGGGCTTAATGTCAACCTGCTTTTCTTTGGCTTGCTGAATGGCTGTTTGCCATGTTTCCAACACCCAATGCCGATAGTCGGGGTCGGGGTAAGCCTGTGGCCACCATTCGTTTAACGTGGGCACGTCGGTTTTACTGTAACCAAAAACCTGCCGGAAACGTTGGTTCAAATTGAGGACAGCGCCGGTTTGATCGACATAGCATAAGGGGATAGGGTCTAGCTCAAACAACAACTGAAATTTTAACTCACTCTCGTGCTGCGCCACTTGTGCCAAACGGTGTGCCTCACGGACAGAGGCGTTCGCCACTTCACGGCGCACAGCGGAAGCCAGTCGTTCAAGATTATCTTTCATCAAATAATCACTTGCCCCAGCGCGCATCAACGCAATAGCCACCTGATCGCCAATCATGCCTGACACGACGATAAAAGGCATGTTCTGGTCATATTCACGGAGTATGGCCAATACCTTGGCGGCATCGAAGCCTGGCAAATTAAAATCGGAAAGGACAATATCCCAGACTTTTTCTGTCAACGCAGCACGCAGTCGCCCGATACTGTCAACGCGCTCGTAAGTGACGTCGAAGCCGCCTTTTTGCAGGTGCCGGACGACGAGTCCGGCATCGCTGGGAGAGTCTTCGACAATTAAGACCCGTAGTGGGCTGTTAGAGATAGGCATGGGCGGCTTTAGGTTTTAGGGTAGTGGACATCTTATAAAACCTCTGTATCGGGTGCGGAATTGTCACCCTGAGTGGCATAGCATGGCGGTTCGCCCAGCCGAACCCGCAGTTGGTTTATTTCGCTTTTAAGTTCCATCACCCGTTTTTCACGGCCCAAGGTCACTTCATACCACTGTTGCAATTCTTTGAGCTGCTGTTGCAGTTTTTCTTCTGCTTGTTTGCGCTGGGTTTCATGGTCAAAGTTGTCCAGAGCGAAACTGATGTCGGTCGTCATCTCCTTGAGCAAATTGATGGTTTCGGTATCAAAGATATCAATCTGCTCATGGTAAACGGTCAGCAAGGCAAAGGGCTTATTGCTACGTTGTATTGGAAAAGTAGCGGCTGATCCCCAATTGAACTGCTTGGCCCGCCCATGCCAAAGACGCGTCATGGGATCAGTAAGGTAATTATTGATGATTACCGGGCGGTTTTCCCGCAGTGCTGTCCCTGAGGGGCCTTGCCCTTCTGGCACATTGGCGTTTGATGAGAGAATTAAGTCCTTAAGGTACGCCTGCCCGACACCATAAGCGGTGTTTGCCTCGATCAGCGAGTTTGTTGGATTCAATTGCCCCACCCACGCCATGTTCATGCCGCCCAAATCCACCGCACACCGGCAGACCAGAGGGAGCAATGCGTCTATGCCATCCATACGCACGATGGCTTGGTTGGTTTGGCTTAAGGCTTGGTAAAGTTTGGTTAGCCGTAGGATACGCTGTGTGGCTTTTTGATGTTCAGTTTGGTCACGCAAGACGGCAAAGTAACAGTCATTATCCAAGCGGCGGGCGCTGACTTCCACCGTAATTTCGGCGCCATCTTTGCGTAGCAGCACCCATTGTTCCAGGTGCGGTTCTCCGGCCATCATTTTTTTGACACTGGCGTCTAGGCGCGGTAATTCACGTGCGGCAATAATGTCATGCACTTGCAGTGACAAGAGTTCTTGCTGGGTATAACCTAACAATGCCAATGCCGCGTTATTGGCATCTAAAATACGGTGGTTGCTTGCCAAGGTTAAAATACCTTCGCCCGCCTGATCGAACAACTTTCGAAAATGCAGGTCAGCGGTTTGCTGGCCTCTACTGACCTGCCAAACCAACAGGCCCAGTATTAGCGACAGAAATCCGCTAAGCGACGCTATTAAGATCGGCGGATGGAGGGATGGCAAGTTGTTTTCAAATGCCGGCGTTGAGCGCATCAGCAGCGTCCATTGGCGACCCCCGACCTCAAGTGGGCGGCGGGTCTGTAATATACCTGCCGCCTGAGAAACTACGCCTGAGCTGAACATGCGCGTCTGCTCGGACACCGCACCATCATAGATTTCAAGGTGGATGTCAGGTGGTAATTCACCATGCAACCCTGTCATCAGATCGTTTATCCGAAAGGGCACGTCCACCCAGCCGATAATGGCAGTGCGCCGCTCCGCCAAGGTTTCAACAGCGGCATCTTTTTTATAAAGCGGCAAGTACATGACAAAACCAAAAATGCTGGGGCGCCCAGTATCTTGTATCAGGTTTATTTTCGGGGTAATCCTAATGTCGCCACTATCGCGTGATTGCTCCATAGCAAGACGGGCGGCAGGCACGGTAAGGGGATCAAAGCCAAAAGCACTGAGGTTCTCCTCAGAAAATGGTTCTATATAAGTGATTGGCGCGTAGTCATCACGTTGCCCTTTGGGGCTGATTTGGTACTGCGGGAAACCTTGTTGGCGCATGGTGCTGGCGTGTTCGCTTTTTTCTGCATCAGTGATCTTTTGTGCAAATCCGATGGCTTGTACGCCCGCTTGTTTTGGTAAATGTAGCGCTTGCACATAAGCGCTGAAATCAGCGTGGGAGAGGTGTTCGCTACGCCCCAAAAAACCCTGCACACCGCGCATGATGATTGCATAGCTATCAAAACGATGGCTGATGTTGATGGTGGTCATGTTTGCCGCCGCCGCAAATGTAGTGTGCAGATAGCTGGCATCTTGTTGCTGTGCATGTCTCCACAAGACAGCGCTAATGCCCAATCCGCCCAGTAGCACAGCACCTGTCAGGAGGTACGGGGCGAGCCTGGGTGTGGCAGGGCGAACATGGTGTTTTTGGTGAAAAATGGTCATTTGATATGCAATGGGCTGGGGGGCTTTGTAACTTTACCTGAACACTTAAGCTGACCTCGATTTTATTGGTGGCTGGGCCGTTTGATCTAAGCGCTAATGCGCAGATTTTTGCGGGTGATTTTTTGGGTAGGGCACTGGAAATAAATCTATTTTTTTCGCATTCTAAACTAAATTACAATTCTAACCCTACAATAAAATGGGGAAAAACAGGGCAGGGCAATGGTGCGGCAATTAATGGGGCGGTTGTCGCCCATCGTTACGGAACAAATATGAAACACTTTGCTTTTACGGTTGAAAACCACGGTGCTTGTACCCTTAACGTCAACTATAATGTCTAAATTATGTTAGGCAGATGGTCACTATGAACAAAAAAATCACCAAACTATCAGTTGGTTTGATAATTGCCGCGTTAAACGTGGCAGAGGTTGCGGCTGGCGTTTATAAATGGGTGGATGAGCAAGGTATCGTTCATTTCAGTAGTAAGCCACCTGCTGATGAGAGGGTGGCGGTTGATGTGCAGAAAAAACAAGCCGGACAACACGAAGCGCATCCGCAGCAGATGCCGGAAGATGAAAATGGCTTAACTGGCGTGGATGCCGCTTTTGCTGCTAATGATTACATAAAGGCGTTGGCCTTGTTGACGCCTTTAGCGGAACACGGCAACCCCCGTGCGCAGAATGATCTGGGTGTTATGTATAGTCTTGGCTTGGGTGTGCCTAAAGACCTCAGGGAAGGGTTTTATTGGCGCCAAAAAGCGGCAGATCAAGGCTACGGACTGGCACAATATTATTTAGGCCTGATGTATGTGAATGGTCAGGGTGTGCCTAGGGATTCCGCCGAAGGAATGAAATGGCTGCGTAAAGCGGCCGGGCAAAATATTTCGGATGCCCGGTTTAGCCTAGGGGAGATGTATGCAAAAGGCGAAGGGGTGGGGAAAGACAGTCGGCAAGCTGCCGAGTGGTACCATAAGGCCGCAGAACAAGGACACGCCTTCGCCCAACATAATTTAGCCCAAATGTATGCCAGCGGTGAAGGGGTCAGGCAGGATCGGATTGACGCCTTTCTATGGGAACAAAGGGCGGCAAGTCAGGGTGATCGCTATGCCCAGTATGGGCTGGGTCTTTTGTATGCCAAAGGTGAAGGGGTCAAGCGCGATTACAATGCCGCATTTAACTGGATACGCAAAGCGGCCGAGCAAGATTATCCTCTGAGCTTCGACTTCGGGTCGGGTTGGAAGATGGGATACTATGCTGAAAGTAATGCACACTACGGCATCGCTGAATATATCCCTAAAGAAGATAATATCAACACCTGGAAAGAACGGCTGACTATTCAGCACTTTCCGCCATTATGGGGTGTTTCTTCACCGGAGAAGACGTTTGATAAATTGAAGGTTGCCAAGGAAAATGAGTGTCCAGGATTGACAACATGGCATGTGCTTGGCAAAGACGAAAATAGCCTTTTGTATGAGTGGCAATCGCAATCATGCCTTAATTGGCCAGAACAGCATGAGATAGCAAAGATAATCTATGGAAAAGACAATACTTTTATTCTTCATTACACAGTGAAAACGTATCAAATGCGCGCAGGACAACGGGCCAAATGGGTCAAGTTATTTTTAGATGCCAAGTGATTGGAGGGGGCAGGGCATGTTTTTTAGATTTTTCCACCATCATGTAGTCAGGCTGCCCAGTTGGGTAAAGAACTGAAGACTTGGCATAGCCTTAAATTTTAAATCTAAAGTTGAAAACCCAAGGGGAAATACATACATGAGCGTTGCCTACTACATTGTTTTAGATAATGACGACCCCGGCTTCGATACCTTCGTCAATGGCAAGTTTCTCGCCCACGAGGAGAATCTCAATCTACTCTGCAAAACGCTGGGATTGAAAACATTTGATGACTTCTTGACAATGTCCGAAGACGATATATTTGCTATGCTTGGCGAAGACATCGGACTGCCTGAAGACGAAGGGGAACAGTGGTTTTCTCCAGAAGAGGGCATTGCGTTTGTTGTGGCGCTTTCCGAACACATCAGCGCCAATCCGAAGTCGGTCATGAACCCTGAGGGCGTCCTTAGCGATCTTGCCGAGTACGCCGATGTCTTGGAAAAGGCTAAGGACATTGGGGCGAAATGGCACCTAAATCTGGATATTTGAGACAGCAGTCGCTGGAGATATGCTTAACCGCCCACAGTTTTTGGTGTCGGCAATCCATGCCGACATGACAACCCGTCCATCTATACGCAACATAATTAGGGCCGTTACGTAGGCACTTATTAAGATTCAATCCAATCCCGCTCAATTATCCAAATAAAACCGCACTTTACCGGTCTCTATATCGTACATTGCGCCAATGATACCGATTTCGCCTTGCGCCAATAAAGCGCCTAACACCGGACTTTGCCGCTTGATTTGGTCAACCGAAAATTGCACGTTTTTGTCGGCGACTTTCTGCACCAGCCCGTTATTGTCAACATTTACGCTGATGCCTTCTTCGGCGCTGACCGCGTCAACGGCGGGCTGGATTTTGTCCAGCAAGCCGGTCAAATGGTCGAGTTTGGCATGGGCGCACGCGCCTTTGATTGCGCCGCAATGGGAATGCCCTAACACGACAATCAGTTTAGAACCCGCCATTTTGCAGGCATATTCCATACTGCCGAGGATGTCGTCATTGACGATATTGCCCGCGACCCGCACGCTGAACACATCGCCTAAGCCTTGGTCGAAAATCAGCTCCACCGAAGTGCGCGAGTCCATGCAACTTAAAATAATGGCGAAAGGAAATTGCCCTTGGCCAGTGTCGTTGACTTGTTCGAGCAGGTTGCGGTTAGATTTTAAGTTGTTGACAAACCGTTCATTGCCCTCTTTCAGTAAGGCCAACACGCCGGTGGGCGTTAGGGCGTTTTGTGCATCGTAGCTGGGCGGCCTGGCATTGCTGACGGGGGGCAATTCGCCGTAACCGCGCAGGTTGTTTAAGGTCAGTTTAATGCGCTTTTGTTTTGCTTCGTGCTGGAAGTCGGTGATGATTTCAAAAATATCGTAATCGATATATTTGGAGCGGGTCGCATCAATCACCACTTCTGATGCCACGGGTAACTTTTCTAAAGTCTGTTTGATATGGGCTTTGTTTAAAAACGACACATGCTCCGCCAAGCGCAAGATGATCTTGTTGCCAATAGTTGATTCTCGAAAGTAAGCGGCACTTTTATAATTCTCCAACAAAATGGCCACTAATGCGGTTAGTAGGCCGATGACAATCCCGATCAGCAAGGTGGTGAACACCAGACCGCATACGGTTGCGACAAAGGGCAAGAAGTTGCTCCAACCGGCGCGATAGAGGGTGAGGATCATATCTGGCCTAATCAGTTTAAAACTCACCACCAGCAAGATGGCGGCAAGGCTGGCAAGGGGGATTTCATTTAGCCAGTGGGGAATGGCAAGCACCGCAAACAACAGCAGTGCGCCATGCACAATGGCCGACAGCTTGGTTTTGGCACCGGATTGGCTGTTTAACGAGCTGCGGACAATGACTTGGGTGAGTGGCAAGCCGCCAATTAGACCGGCACTAATATTGCCGATGCCTTGGGCGATCAGTTCCTGATTGGCGGGGGTCGTCCGTTTATTGGTATCCAGTTTATCAACGGCGTCCACCGATAATAAAGTTTCCACGCTGGCCACCAGCGCGAGGGTGGCGGCAGCCAGATAAACGCCCGGCTGGCTGAGCGCATTGAAGTCGGGAAAATGCAGCTGCGCCGAAAAATCGGCGACACTACGCAACACCGGTAACGCCACCAGATGGGATTCCTGCAAGGCCAGTTCGGGCAGTTGGGCTTGTATGATTTTATTAAGGGCGACACCCGCCAAGACCGCCAGCAAAACGCCATGAATCGGTTGGGTAACGTGCGGTTTTTTAACGGATAGCCATTCCCAAGTGATTAACAGCGTTAATGACACCGCACTAATAACGGTTGCGGTCGGGGAAATGAAATCCAGCATGTGCGCCAATTCTGAAAATGACGAATACTGGTCAAATTGGAAAAACGTCATGTCGCCTTCGTAATCTCTGTCGTAGCCGATAGCGTGGGGGATTTGTTTGAGCAGCAAAATAACGCCGATGCCCGATAACATGCCGTTAATCACCGATGAGGGAAAATAATAGGCGATAACGCCCGCTTTCACCAAGCCCATCAAAATTTGCAGCAAACCCGCCAACACCACCGCCAGTAAAAAGGCGTTAAAGCCCAGTTGCCCGATTTCTGTCAGCACCAGCACGGCAAGCCCAGCGCCGGCACCGCTGATGCCTAGCGCCGACCCGCTTAACGGTGCGACCACCAAGCCACCGATAATGCCGGTTATCAGGCCGGAAAACAGCGGTGCACCGGAAGCCAGCGCAATCCCTAGTGATAAGGGGATGGCAACCAGAAAAACCGCGATACCGGCAGGAATGTCATGTCTTAAATGGTGAAACAAATTATTTTCCTTAATCATTGGCACGCTCCTGTCATTTGATGTGTTGCGCATCTTGGTTTAAGACAATAATGGCGTCATGTGCGGGTTGTTTTTCTTTGTTGCATAAGTCAATGATTTCTATTGAAATATTGTCATCCGGCGCAGTGGAAAAAAAATCTTCCAGCGTTTCCAGAATATCATGGTCGATAAATTTGGCTTGGCTGGCATCAATGGTCACCGTGCTGTCGGCTTTGATATGCAAAATAAATTTCCGTAATAAGGCTTTGTTTAAAAAGGACACGTCCTTATTAAACACTAAGGTAAAGTGGGAGCCCTCTTGGATCAACGTAATCGCCGCGTAGTAATTGTTTTTGATGACGAAAAACAGGCCGAGCACCATGCCTATCACCATGCCTTGCAATAAATCGGTCACTAAAATGGCAACAATCGTGAAAGTGAACGGCAAAAATTGGCTCATGCCTTTGCGGTAATGGGTGATAAACAAGGCGGGTTTGGCCAGTTTGTAGCCAATGTGCAATAAAATGGCTGCCAAGCTAGCCAGCGGGATGGTGTTTAGGTAGCGTGCCAAAAACATCACGCTCAGCAACAAGCACAAGCCATGGATAAAGCAAGACAGCCGCGTTTTGCCGCCGGAATTGATATTGGCTGCACTACGTACAATCACCGCTGTAATCGGCAAGCCGCCTAAAAAGCCGCTAAGGATATTGCCGATGCCTTGCGCTTTCAGTTCACGGTTGGTCGGCGCCAAACGTTTTAAGGGATCAAGCTTGTCGGTGGCTTCCAAGCTTAGCAAGGTTTCCAAGCTGGCGATGATGGCGATGGTTATTGCCACTTGGTAGGTTTTGGGATTGGCGAAGTAACGGTAATCTGGGGTCATGAAATGATTAAAAAAATCACCCGGTTGCTCTGAAATTGGCAAGTTAACCAAATGCGTGTCGGCAACCGCCCAAGCGGGATAAATAAAAGGCATCAGCAAGTTGTAAGCAATGCCCCAAACAACCGCGATCAATGGCCCGGGGATTTGGCTTAGGAACGGCTGTTTTTTAACCGCAGGCAATTCCCAAGCGACTAAAATCAACAAGCCGACCACACTGATAATGATGGCGCTTGGGCTGACCAGACTGAAGGCATCGAACAGCTCAAAAAAACTGGATTCGGCAGATTCGCGCATATAGCTTTCATCCCCTTCATAGCTGGTGTCGTAACCGGTGGCGTGGGGAATCTGCTTGATAATCAAAATCAAGCCTATCGCCGCCAACATGCCTTTAATCACCGCCGCCGGAAAAAATGCCCCGATGATGCCGGCACGAAGATAACCCAAGGCAAGCTGTAGACAACCCGCCAAAATACCGGCAACCAGCAACCCCTGAAAACTGCCTAGCGTTTCGATGGCATTAAAGACAATCACCGTTAAACCCGCCGCAGGCCCCGAGACGCTTAATTGCGAGCCGCTTAACCAAGACACCACCAAGCCGCCGATCATGCCAGCAATCAGGCCGGAAAACAGCGGTGCGCCGGAAGCCAGTGCTATGCCTAAACACAATGGCAGGGCGACCAAAAAGACGACGATGCCAGCGGGTAGATCATCTTTGAAATGCTGTAAGTAATACTGTGCGTGTTTATGTATCATATCGTTTGTCCTCCACAATGACGGAATGCCGCAACCAAGGCTCGCTATCAGTCAGTTATTCCCACGAACCTTTACAATCATCTTATCCCGCTAACCTTTCACCAACCTTTCAAGCCATGAATATTTTATTAGTTGAAGACGATGCGGTGTTGGCTGACGGCTTAAGCCATACCTTAGGCAATGGCGGCTATGCGTTAAGTTGGGCGAACACAGCCCGCTATGCCCAGCAATTAATCAGTGCCCAAGATTTTGATTTGATCATTCTTGATTTAGGCTTGCCGGATAAGGATGGCTTGGAACTGTTACGCTGGTTTCGGCAACAGAAGGTCGCATTGCCGATTATCATCCTGACTGCCCGTGATGGCATTAATGACCGTATTGACGGGATTGAACAAGGCGCTGACGATTACCTGACCAAGCCGTTTGAACTCCGTGAGTTGGAAGCGCGGATAAACGCGCTGATCCGGCGTTGTTACGGAGGCTTCAATAATGACGTGGTCGTCGGCAAATTAACGTTGGACACCCAGCAGCATCTGGTTAAGGTGGGTAATGAAACGCTGCCATTGTCGGCACGTGAATATGGGGTGTTGGAGATTTTAGTGTTGCAAGCGGGTAAGGTGGTCGCCAAGGAACGCATGGCGCAACGCTTGGCTATTGATGGCGAAGGTTTGAGCGACAACGCCATCGAGATTTATGTGCACCGTTTGCGCAAACGCCTTGAACCTTATGGCATAGTTATCCGTACCGTGCGCGGCTTAGGCTATTTATTGGAGCCTACCGATGGCTAACAACAGCCTGAAATCCGAAATCCTGTTCCGGTTGGTCATCCCGCTGATTTTCTTTGTCATCGTCGATGCCGTGCTGTCTTATTTTGTCACCCTGCATTATGTCGATGAGGCGTATGACCGCTGGTTACAGGATTCGGCCCGCTCCTTAACCCAAGACATCAAGCTGCAACAAGGCAAAGTCGTCGTTGAACTACCGCCTGCGGCGTTGGCGATCTTTAATTGGGATGAACAAGACCGGACGTATTTTAAAATCATTTCCACCGAACAGGAGTTGTTGGCGGGCGACAACCAAGTGCCAGAGCCGCTGTCCCCTGAGACTGACTGGTCACAACCGGTGTATTTTTACGACACCTTATATGGTGAGCCGGTCAGGGTCATCTCGATGCGGGTGGCGGTTAGCGGCACGACGGAGCGGCTTTTTGTCCATGTCGCCGAAACCTTAAACAAGCGCCGCGCCATGATGACCGACATTTTGCTGGCTGACCTGCTGCCGCAAATCGTCTTCGTGCTGATTACCGGCATCTACTTGTTATCGGGCTTAAAACGCGGCCTGCAACCGTTACATCTGTTAGCCAAGAAAATCGCCCAACGTTCCGCCCATGATTTAAGCCCAATCCCTGATACCCATGTGTTTTTAGAAGTGCGCGCCTTAACAGACACTATCAATGCCTTGCTGGTCCAGCTCACACAGGCTATCGCCACCCAACAACGCTTCATTTCCAATGCGGCTCACCAATTACGGACACCGTTGGCGGGATTAAAGCTGCAAGCGGAACGCGCCCGGCGGGAAACCGATGTGGCCGCCATGCAACCCGCACTGGCACAAATCCAAAGCAGCGCCGACCGGATGTCACACTTGACCAGCCAACTGTTGGTGCTGGCGCGTTCGGAGCCTTTGAGCGGCGATCACGAATTGCATCCTGTCGACTTGTGTGGGTTGGTTAGGCAAGCTTGTATGGACTGGGTGCCCAAAGTTTTGCAACGGCAGATGGAACTCAGTTTTGCCAGCAATGCACAGCCTGTTTATGTCAACGGCAACGACATCTTGCTAAGGGAATTACTGGCGAACCTGCTCGACAATGCCATTGCCTACGGTGATGAACGGGGCATTATTACGGTGACGCTTGAGCAATGGCCCAACTTACGCCTGACGGTGACCGATAACGGCCCCGGTATTGCCGATGCGGAACTGGGCAAAGTGCCGGAACGCTTTTACCGCATTCCGGGCAGTACAGGTAATGGTTGCGGATTGGGTTTGGCGATAGTTAAAGAAATTGCCGAATTGCATCACGCGCGTTTTAGGCTTGAGCGGGTTAGCCGTTCAGGCGGGGTTCGGGCATCGGTGACTTTTGATGGCTAAATATTTATGAACGGGAGAGCCGTTAAACGACTCCAATGCGAGCGGCTGAAGGACTTATCGGTCACATCAGTTAAGCATCCTAACGGGGCGGAAGAGTCTACAAGCCTTGAAAAACAAGCAACCTTGTACCAAGTACCATGACTGTGATAAGGTTTTCTATGGCTCGCTTGATTATGCTGTCAGCAGTTTTTAAATTAAGCGCAGTCAGTTATGGATAGGCTGTTTTTTTGGCTGTTGGCCTTGCGCCTGTTTATTTTAATGGCAGCTTACAGCTGCTTGGATTGTTTAAAAAAAACAATACGATACATAGAGGAAATGATTATGAAATTAGCTTGGGTACTTGTTGCTGATAATACCCGTGCACGCATTTTTACTGCAGACACGGCCTCTTCCCCTTTAAATGAAATCGAAAGCCTCACGCACACGGAGGGACGTTTACATGACCGTGAGATGACATCTGATTTGCCGGGAAAAATAAAAAGTGGCAGCGGGGTGGGAGGACACGCTTTTGAGCAGCCCACGGATCCGAAAAAACATGAGGCTGACAACTTTGCCCACCAGGTTGCGCATTATCTGGAAACGGCGCGTAACGCACACGAATTTGAAAATTTGCTCCTTGTTGCCGAACCTTCTTTTCTTGGCTTGCTACGTAGTCACTTGTCGGAACAAATAAAAAGACAAATCAGTTTCGAACTGGATAAAAATATTGCAGGGCTCAGTGGCGATGAGATCCGCACGCATCTTCCCGACTATCTTCCCCATCAGCTTGCTTGATGTCGAACGTGCAGTCACATTTATCAGTTAATTTTAGTAAGGTAAATCTTATGCAAATCCCATTACAAATTGTTTTTCGTGGTATCCCGGCTTCAGAAGCGGTGGAAGCTAGAATTCGTGAAAAAGTCAGCAAGCTGGAAAAATTCCACTCGCATATCATGAGTTGCAGGGTTGCCGTGGAAGCCGAACACCAAAGCCAGCACCAAGGGAACCAATACCATATTAGGATAGACATTACCACGCCGGGAAAAGAGTTCGTCGTTAGCCGTGAACACCATGACAAACAAGCGTATGAAGATATTTATGTGGCCATTCGGGATGCGTTTGATGCCGCTACAAGGCAGTTGAAAGATTATGCCCAAGTCCAGCGCGGCGATGTTAAATCGCATGAGTTGCAAGACTTAGCGGAACTGTAATAACGCGCTTGCTTAGGCAAGCGCTAGGTGACACACGACGGCCAGCCCTTAAAACGCTGGCCGTCGTGGTGTCTGGCGACCAGAAAAAATCAACGTGACCCCATTTTTGCCGCTTATTTTTAATGCGGATTTTACCAAACGAAAGGGGGATTCAATCCTTATTACGGCATGGGCCGTCGTTTAAATTGAACCCCCAAGGGGTCTCTTAACAGTAATGCTTAATGATGGTTTTGCTCGAAAATATCGGTGACAAATCCGGCATGGCCTGCTGAGGCGGCGTTTCTATAAATGTCTTCATAAAAACGCATGTCACGCGCATCGCCATCGTTGGCTATGCTGTTGCCAAGATAAAGGGACAACACGGCACCGGGATGGTTAAACCATAAGATGTCATCACCGTCGCTACGGGTATCATGCAAATCCCAGAAAGTGCGCGCTACCCAAACTTCATTTTCCCAGCCGTTAGTGCAGTTAGGCGGGGTATTGCGTTGTTCCGCATCCCAACCCAACGCCCAGCGACCAGAATTAAAGCCGCCTTCAGCGACATTACGGATAGGGTAACCCACCCATGCCGCCACAAAGTTGGCGAAACCTTCACGCAACGCCATCCCCAAGCGGGTAGGGTAGCAAGAGTTCAAGCTGTGCGAGCCACCGGAACCGGCGGGCCTTTTATTGCTCCAGAACTTGTTGTTTAAGACATGCCCCATTTCATGGTTAACCACATCGCCTTGTACACCGTGTTCGGCAATTAGCCAAAGGTCATTGCCTGAGGCGCAGCTCCAAGGACTGGAACCACCGCAGTTGTTCCATGTATTGGGGAAGAAGAAACGGATGGGCGAAGAAGGCACCGGATTGATACCGGCATCCCAATACAACCGTGACCACATGGTCATGGCATTGTCTACCAATTCGCCTACGCCGTTATAAAGTCCGCCATCAGTGTCGGCAAAACGGTGTCCGACATCAAATGTCGTGTTAGTGACCGTCCAATCCGGATCGTACCACCAGTATTTATTGCCAGCTTGGTTTTGCGGCTCGTAATAACTGTTATAGGAACGGTAATAGACCCTAATTTGCTGGCCATTCACAAACCCTTTGCCGCTAGGGACACCAACTGTCCATAAGCCATTGGCCTCCACCCAGGATGAACCTAAAAAAGTCCAAGGGCTAACCCGATAAACGTCCACCCAGAAACCGAATCCTGAATGCAAGCTATGGTCGGTTGTCCACTTGGTCGAAAAGCGGCCTGTCAAGGTATGGCTAACGGCTTTTGGTTGGATAGCCAGCAGGGGGGAGGCGAGTTTGGCAGGATTTTCCGGATAACAGATTTGTTCCCCTTCACCTGCTGAACCCCGTGCAATGGCGTCTGCCATGGCGGTCTTGATGCTTTCTAGGTTATCAAATTTAGTATCTGCCGGAATAGCCGCTTTGCGCCGGAATGATTCAAGGTTAACCGGCATTCTTTTAATTACTTCGGCGTAATTGGCGGTGCCTTTGCCACCTTTTAAAAGGCTACGTGACGGGCTGCCATAAATTTCGGGATAAGACCCCATCATCCAGCTGCCATTGAGTTGGCGGTAATGCACCGATAATGGCACTTTCGCATCGGCTGGCTGGTTCCGATAATGCCGTGCCAGCTCTTCAGCCGTAGGCCAAAGCTCCAAATCATTAGGCGACAGGTTATAAACATCCATCTCAATGCGTGGGCTCATCCTTTCATTGGCTGGGCGTAGAAAATCGACTTCAAATAAAACTTGCTGGGGTGCCGTAGAATTAGGGCTTACCAATAGGGCATCGGTCTGGGGACAGAGTCTCCAGCGTTTGCCTAGCGGCTTATAATTGGGATCATAGAGCGGCGAAGTGTCTTTGCCAGCCATGTAAGCATCAAAATTCAACACGGGCTTGCCGACAGTTTCAGGGTCTTCCCCGCAATTGCGGAACAACACCAATAACGGTGTCCGCTGTTTTAAATCCCATGGGCTGAATTGCACCAAAAAACGCGTGTCCCCTCCCACTGTGTCGCCAGGTTGAACCCGGCCTTCCTTTCCGGCTTCTAAAATTTGCCACGCAACGGCGGCTGGCTGGTCTGCATGGATTATTTGGCTGGATGCAACTATGCCTAGTGCAAGTAATGCGCTAGGTAAATAACTTATTCGATTAAAGATTCGCATAAACCACCTCTTAAAGTTATTATAAATTTACTATTTTGACCTGTTAACAGTTACAAAAAAACACTATAAAACAACAAGGTCACTTTGATTATAGACTTTTCTTGAGGATGTGATATTTTTTTGTTTACAAGGTAAAAAATAAATGCTCAGTTTTTTTAGGAAGGCTTTAAAGCGCCAGAATAGCAGTTTGGTAGCCCTGATTTGTAGCGGATAGCCCGTAAAAATTTAAACTACGGCGGCCATTATCGAATGTTAAACAGCTAAAAATATATTTTGCTATCGTTGGGCCAACTACGTTATTGTCCATTTTGGTTCCTTCTTCATACGGGCCTACGCACTGCCGTGTTGCCAATGCGTAATTTTTGGCACATGCTTTAAACGGCATGTGGCTCGTGTAGGTTACTTAGATTGGGAAGTTCAGTGCATTCTGCGTTGCGGTTAGAACACGTTCTGTATAAATCAACAGCTTTTATAAGAGAGGGGAATAATCATGAGAGATAACAAACTATTAATATCAATGGCAATCGTTTGCTTAGCTTTTGCAATCGTTCAAGACGCATCCGCGACCAGTTGGTTTAATTATTCGCAGACCAAGAATTCCGTGACAATCACCGGCCCCGATTTTGCTAATACGACGGTTTTGCGTGCGGTCTCTGTCACTTGTCCTGCGGCAGGGTTTCTTATGGCGCAGGGCAGTGCGCAGATCCAGTTAACCCCCTTGGCGGGAATTGACACTGTGCAAGGGGGCATCAGCATCACCCGTAACAGTAGGGCTCCCTTTCCGGCCGACCCGAACCATTACAATAGCATTGTTCTTAGTGCGCCCAATGGCGGCAACGCGGTGCTGCCGGGGTTTATACAAAGGGTCGACAGTTGCAGCCAAGGCCAGAAGATGACTTATCGGTTCGTCGCCTGGCATGAATCGGCAAGCGATGCAAGTATTGCGCTTGGGCCAAGGCTGGTCGTGCAATTTTTTAGCGACAAAATCTAGCCGTCGTTGAATGGGTCGTCCTCGTTAGTGGGCGGTTCTTCTCCGCAACAGAATGCGTTCTGTTGGTCCTATTGGGTGTTTTTCAATTCTTGAGACAGTTGCTTATTGATGACCGAAGGCAGGTTTTTTGGGGATTTTATGCGCAGCTGTTTGTTGACATTAAATCTGCCAAACACCACTTCAATATCATTGGTGGTCACGCCAAATTCTTTTGCCAAGAAGCGGACCATGTGATCGGTTGCCTTGCCTCCCACTGGCGTGGCTGTCACGCTAATTTTGAGTTGATTGCCTTTAGCTTTGCCAATGACATCCTGTTTCGCACTGGGTTTTCCGAGAACATTAAGCACTAGCGTTTCACCATCCCAAGCGCAGAAAGAATTCATTGCTGCTTTTTTGTCCGCCATTTTATCTCCGGCATGTCATGCCACGTTATCAATTGAAGTTACATATTTAACCCATTACCCAGTTTTTAAGCAATCGGCAAACAATCTGTCTGATGGGCGTTGGGGCATAAATCGGCCGGATCAGCCATGCGATAGGAAGACGGTTAACCTGAAAGGGCCGGGCCTGTTGCCGCTAGGCTAGACTACGAATTGCAGCGCAAAGCCGCTTGATATGGTGTTTGGAAAAGTGTCGGCATGTCAGTCTTTAATCAAGGGCTTTGTCTTGTGGGTCATAGCGATAGCCTGCGCCATAAACCGAGTGGATCAGCTCTTGGTCGGGCAATAAATCGGCCAGTTTTTTTCTCAGTTTTTTGATATGGCTGTCAATGGTGCGGTCAGAAACAATGCGTTGATCCTGATAAATCAAATCCATTAATTTTGAACGGGAAAAGATCCGTCCTGGTTGCTGGTGCAACGCCTGCAACAGCTGGAATTCGACAGTGGTCAGTTCCACTTCGTGTCCCTCTGCAAGCACCCGAAAACTATGGGGATCCAGTGCCAAGGTGCGGATGGGGTTGGCGGGCGTTTGCGCTTGCTGGCGGCGCAGCACGGCTTTAACGCGGGCGACCATTTCACGGGGGCTGAAGGGTTTGCAGATATAGTCATCGGCACCCAGTTCAAGGCCGAGCAAGCGGTCTATTTCTTCAATACGCGCAGTGACCATGATAATTGGCACCGTACTGAAGCGGCGAAGGTTACGGCAAATTTCCAGGCCATCACAACCGGGCAACATGACATCCAACAGGACTAAATCAGTGGGGTGCGATTTAAGCCACGGCAACACGTCCAAGCCATCATTTAAGCAATCCGTGTCAAAGCCAGCGTTTTGCAGGTAGTCCGCTTGCAGGCGGGCCAGCTTTAGTTCATCTTCAACAATCAGGATATGGTTCATGGGCTAATCGGTAATTCGATGCGGATAGCAAGCCCCAGCAGGGGCGAGGGTTGTGCTTGTATCGTGCCATTATGCGCCTCAATAATGTTGCTGCATAACGCCAAACCGAGACCGGCACCGCCATGGTGGCGGTTACGCGAGCTGTCTACCCGATAAAAGCGGTCAAACAATTTTGGCAGTTCGTGTTCGGGTACGCCCGGTTCACTGTCGGAAAAATTGAGCACCAGTTTTTGGGCCTCACGAGAAATGGTAATGGCTAACTGCCCGTTAGTGTCGGTATAGTTTGCGCTATTGTTAAGCAGGTTTCGGTAAAGTTGGGATAAGCGGTCCGGGTCAGCGTAAATGCGGATGGGTTCAGGCAAGTTATTGGCCCACTTGATGGTGATTTGTTTGTTTTGGAATTCCGGTTTTAAAGCGGCTAGGTCTTCTTGTAATATCTCTACCGGATCAACATGGGCTTTGCGGTAACTTAACGCGCCTTGATCGGACAGGGATAATTGATAAAGGTCGTCCGTTAAACGATTGAGCCGCATGACATCACCATACAGCGAGTCGATAGCCTCGGCTGTCAGTGGTCGTATACCGTCTTGCAAGGCTTCCAATTCACCGCGCAATATGGCTAAAGGTGTGCGCAGTTCATGGGAAATATCCGCTACCCAGCGCCGCCTGGCTTGTTCAGACTGTTCCAGAGCGGCAGCCATGTCGTTGAAGTCACGGGCTAATTGGCCCAATTCGTCGGTAGATTCGACCGGTAAACGAATGTCATAACGCCCCACCGCTAGTGCCTTTGCGGCTTTGGTGATCCGCTTAAGGGGGCGCCCTAAGGTGTAGGCCAATAGCCAGGCTAAGCCTGCGGACAACAAGATCATTAATAAGGCAATCCAGATAAAGGATTCGGATTGCCGTTCCATAAAACGGATTTCACTGACTTGGTTAACCGTTTTGCCCGGCAAGAGCCCCAGAAAACCGACGGTCTTTTCTTTGTAACGGATAGGTTGCAAAGATAATTGCGGCAAAGCCTCTTGACGGCCAAAAATAATACCCTTGTCTGCATCCAATAGCATGGCACGCAGTTCAAGAGGGACGAAAGGCAGTTTAGCCGGGCGTTCGGGTAATGCTGGCGGCCAAACAGCATTAGGCTCCTTGCGCGCCTGTTCAATCCATTTGGGAGGCCGGTGATGACGATGGGGGTTGGATTGCCACAATAAATCAATCCATTTTTGCTTATCGCCGCCTAGGTTTTGCCAACTCTGATGGCTTGCATAGTATTCGGTAAGCCCTTCAATCAAGTTGGTCACGTGTTCCTGCTGCCGTGCCTCCACAAATTCACTAAAACCTTTATCTAAAGACCAGCGCATGAAAACATACATCCCTGAAACAACAAGCAGTGTTGTCGCCAGAAAAGTCAGGAATAATTTGACGCGAATTTTTTTATGCATGGATTTTTTCTCATAACTCATAGCGTATTGTTATCATTAACTGTGCAAGAATTATGAAACAAACCCTTTAGGATTTTACCCAACCGTTGCGGTATTTTTTCTGGCACCAAATAACGCCGTGCCGATTCTGACGATAGTAGCCCCCTCGCTAATTGCGGCCTGTAAATCGTCGGACATGCCGAATGAAAAGGTGTCCAATGTCGGATTATTGAGCGCCATTACGGCTTGATAAAGGGTTTTATACGGTTGCCGTTGTTGCTCAAAATCGGTTTGCGGGGCGGGGATAGCCATCACGCCGCGCAGCTTCAAATTGGGCAATTGGCTGACTTGCCCGCACAAATCAGCCAATTGTGCCAACGCAATCCCCGATTTGCTGTCTTCAGCGCTGATATTGACTTGCAGGCAAACGTTCAACGGTGTTTTGCCGTCGCCCCGTTGCTCACTCAGCCGTTTGGCAATCTTTAAGCTATCCACGCTATGCACCCAGGCGAAATGTCTGGCAATGGCCTTGGTTTTATTGGCCTGTATGGGGCCGATAAAATGCCAGGTGATGTCAAAAGCGCCAAGTGCTTGTTGTTTGGCCAGCGCTTCTTGCACATAGTTCTCGCCAAAATGCCGTTGCCCCGCCTGATAAGCGGCGGCAATGGCTTCTGGCGGTTTGGTTTTGCTGACGGCCAGCAGTAAGACGGAATGGGGAGGGCGGTTGGCGGCCCGTTCGGCTTGGCTGATTTGGGCGTGGATTTGTTTGAGGTTGTCGGTGATTGTCATAAACGTCATGAAAAGAAGCAGGCGGTAAACGGCTATTAGACAATAACGCCATTAAAAAACAAAGTGCGGGGTTATGGTATAAATGATTGACTATAGCTACACTTGGCAGACAGCCCAGTGGTATAAAGGGTGCATTTTTACTCTATTTAACGGGAAATTTTTATGGATATTACTGAGTTATTGGCTTTTTCGGTTAAAAACAACGCCTCAGATTTGCATTTGTCGGCCGGTTTGCCGCCGATGATCCGGGTTGATGGCGATATTCGCCGGATCAACGTGCCTGCCCTTGATCATAAAGAAGTCCACGCGCTGATTTATGACATCATGAACGATAAGCAGCGGCGTGATTATGAAGAGTTTCTGGAAACCGATTTCTCTTTTGAATTGCCCGGTGTGGCGCGGTTTCGTGTCAATGCCTTTAATCAAGAGCGCGGTGCGGCGGGGGTTTTTAGAACCATTCCGTCCAAGGTGTTGACGCTGGAAGACTTGCATGCGCCGAAATTTTTTGAAGAGTTGTGTAAAAAGCCGCGCGGCCTGGTTTTGGTCACAGGACCTACCGGTTCTGGCAAGTCAACGACGCTGGCGGCGATGATCGACTTTATCAACAACAATGATTATGCGCACATCCTGACCGTTGAAGATCCTATCGAGTTTGTCCATGAAAGCCAGAAATGCCTGATTAACCAGCGTGAGGTGCATCGTGACACGCATGGTTTTAATGAGGCGTTACGCTCGGCATTGCGGGAGGATCCGGACATTATCCTGGTGGGTGAAATGCGGGATTTGGAAACCATCCGTTTGGCATTGACCGCCGCCGAAACCGGTCACCTTGTCTTTGGCACCTTGCATACCACCTCCGCCGCGAAAACCATAGACCGTATTATTGACGTGTTCCCTGCGGCAGAAAAAGACATGATCCGCTCGATGTTATCTGAATCTTTGCAAGCGGTCATTTCCCAAACGTTGTTGAAGCGGGTTGGCGGCGGCCGTGTTGCCGCCCATGAAATCATGGTTGGCACGTCGGCGATCAAAAACTTGATCCGTGAGGCTAAAGTGGCGCAAATGTATTCCGCTATCCAAACAGGACGTAGGGATGGCATGCAGACCTTGGATCAAAACTTAAAGGAATTGGTCGATAGGGGGCTTGTCAATTCAAAGATAGCCATGGTCAAAGCCGTTAATAAAGAAATGTTCATGTAAGGGGTAAGTGATGGATTTTAAAGCACTACTGGCACTGATGGTGCAAAAAAAGGCGTCCGATTTGTTTATAACAGCGGGACGGGCACCCACCTTAAAAATTGATGGTTCTTTAGTTGAGGTTTCTAAAAATCCGTTGACGGCGGAGCAAGCGCTGAAAATAGTGTTAAGCATTATGACCCAGAGGCAAATAGATGAATTTGAAAACACCAAAGAGTGCCAGTTTGCGCTAAGTGTCCATGATGTCGGGCGCTTCCGGGTGAGCGCTTTTACCCAACGTGATGCGGCGGGCATGGTCTTGCGCCGGATTGAAAGCAAGATACCCGATCCTGACAGTTTGCATTTACCGTCCATATTAAAAAGCCTGATTATGGAAAAACGCGGGCTGGTCATCTTTGTCGGTGGGACAGGCACAGGGAAGTCAACTTCATTGGCGGCGCTTATTGGGTACCGCAATAAAAACAGTAGCGGCCATATTATCAGTATCGAGGATCCGATAGAGTTTCAACATAGTCATGAAGGCTGCATTATCACCCAGCGTGAAGTTGGAATTGATACGGAATCTTATGATGTCGCGCTAAAAAATACCTTGCGCCAAGCACCGGATGTCATTCTGATTGGGGAAACAAGAAGTCGTGAAACCATGCAGAATGCGATTACGTTTGCCGAGACAGGGCATTTATGTGTGACCACTTTGCATGCAAACAATGCCAACCAGGCGTTGGATAGGATTTTGCATTTTTTCCCTGATGATATGCGTGACCAGCTATTGATGGATTTGTCGTTGAATTTACGCGGTATTGTTGCCCAGCAACTGATTAAACGCGCAGACGGTGCCGGACGTTATCCAGCCATTGAGGTGTTGATTAATACCCCGTTGGCTAAAGATTACATCCGTAAGGGAGAAATCCATAAGTTAAAAGAGTTGATGAAAGATTCCAGGGAACAGGGCATGCAAACGTTTGACCAAGCACTTTATGATTTGTATGTGGATGGCAAAATCAGCTATGAAGACGCGCTCAATTCGGCCGATTCAAAGAACGAAGTCCGCTTGATGATTAAGTTGGGTGCAGAAAATCCCGGCGTCTTTGGTAAGGACGATATGGCGTTGACACAGCCTGATGACACTATAGATAACAGGTTGATTTTTTAGGGGATCGGATGCTGTTTCTTAAATTGGGTGTGGCGGCGGGTAAGCGCTTGCCGCCACTTAGTCTTCATTTTTAGCAAATTTTCAGGCACTTTTTGGTTCTGATGTGCCGTTGGCTAGAGGCTCGTATTGGAAAGCGCCGCTGCACATTAGACTGGCAGTGATAAAATACGGCTATTATTCCATTGTTCGTCTATTGAGGTTTTATGAACGCACCAAAAGCGCTTTACGAATCATCCTTGTCATCTTTAAAACTGCTTGCCCGTGGCAAAGTGCGTGACATTTATGATATTGATGAGCAAACCATGCTCATCGTCACCACGGACAGGCTGTCAGCATTCGATGTCATTTTACCCGACCCGATTCCAGGGAAAGGCCGCGTACTGACCCAGGTATCCAATTTTTGGTTTGCCAAGCTGCAGCACATCATCCCCAACCATCTGGCTGCGACAACGTTGGAACAGGTTTTGCCAGACCCTGTTGAACGCGCCCAGGTTGAAGGGCGGGCGATTGTGGTTAAAAAACTGCGTCCTTTGCCGGTTGAGGCTATTGTGCGTGGTTATCTGATTGGCTCTGGTTGGAAAGATTATCAGGCTTCGGGTGCTGTATGCGGCATTCCATTGCCTGCTGGGTTGCAACAAGCGCAACAATTGCCGGAACCCATTTACACGCCATCGACCAAGGCGGGTGTCGATCAGCACGATGAAAATATCCCCTTTGCAAAATCGGTCGAGCTGATGGGGCAAGACATTGCCGGGCAGGTGCGTGACGCCAGTTTGCGCCTGTATAAAGAAGCTGCCGATTATGCTAAAGGACGGGGCATTATTATTGCCGACACCAAATTTGAATTTGGGGTGGATAAGGATGGTGTGCTATATCTGATTGATGAAGCACTGACGCCGGATTCGTCGCGGTTTTGGCCTGCTGACCAGTATCAGGTTGGCATCAGCCCGCCGAGTTTCGACAAGCAATATGTGCGTGATTATTTGGAAACACTGGATTGGGATAAAACCGCACCAGGCCCTTCTTTGCCTGCCGAAGTTGCCGAGTTTTGTGCGGCAAAATACCGTGAAGCGGAAGTTAGCTTGACGCAAGGCTGAAAATGTTGCTGACAAGTGGGGTAGTAGGCGCTGCCCTATGATGATAGGGCAGTCCCTTGACCGCAATAATAGCGGCCAAGGGACTGTGCTCCCACATTATTAGTTTGTCATCTGCGCCCTAACACCACTTTAGCCTGATCCCAAAACGCATCCAGTTCAGCCAGTTCACAATCGAGCAATTCCCGCCCAGACAAGGCCACTTGTTGCTCAATATACTGGAACCGCTTGGAGAATTTTTGGGTGCTTTCTTTAAGCGCGATTTCGGGATTGACCTTTAAATGGCGCGCCAGATTGACGACAACCAGCAATAAATCACCAATTTCTTCCTGAATATGTGCCTGGTCGCCGGATTGGAAGGCTTCTTTCACTTCATCCAGCTCTTCATGCACTTTGGCAAAAACGGGTTCGGTGTCAGGCCAGTCGAAGCCATGATGGGCGGCACGGTCTTGGATTTTTTCACACGCCATTAACGCCGGTAGGCTGAGGGTGACACCCGATAACACGCTGGGTTGTTGGGCCGCTTTGTTTTTTTCTTGGCGTTCGTCAGCCTTCGCTTGTTCCCACGCTTGCTGGCGTTCGGCATCGTTGTTAAACACAGTGCCCGCAAAGACGTGGGGATGCCGGCGGACGAGTTTGTCACAAATGCTTTCAGCAACTTGCTCAAAATTAAATATGCCCTGCTCATCGGCAATTTGCGCATGAAAGACCACTTGTAGCAGCAAGTCGCCCAGTTCGGCGCGCAAGTCATCCAGATCATTGCGCTCAATCGCATCAATCACTTCGTATGCTTCTTCGATGAGATACGGCGTCAAACTGGCAAAGTCTTGCTTGACGTCCCAGGGACAGCCCTGTTCAGGGTGGCGCAGGCGTGCCATAAGGTCGAGTAGCTGTTGGGTATTTTTTAACATGGGCAAGGTCGGTATTTAAAATGAATAGCCGAAATTTTCATGGAAGCGTTGCTTAAAGTCCGCCATATCAAAGCTGTGGTTCTGGGTGCCATGATGTTCAATTTTGATCGCACCCATTAACGAGGCGATCCGCCCGGTCGTGTCCCAATCAAATTCACTCATTAAGCCATATAGCAATCCGGCGCGATACGCATCGCCACAACCGGTCGGGTCTTGTAACGCATTGGGTTTTGCGGCCGGAATGTCGATACACCGTCCCTGCGTGTAGATTTTTGAGCCCTGACCGCCTAAGGTGACAATCAAGGCTTCAACACGTTCTGCCAGCTCTGTCAACGATAAGCCAGTCCGTTCTTGCATCAATTCGGATTCATAGTCATTTAGGGTCATCCAAGTTGCTTGGTCGATAAACTTTAGCAGTTCCGCACCATTAAACATCGGCATCCCTTGGCCGGGGTCGAAAATAAACGGGATGTCCAATTCAGCAAATTGTTCGGCATGTAGCTGCATACCTTCCTTGCCATCTGGTGAAACGATACCGATGCTGATGTCGCTGACGGTAGGGATGGAATTCAAATGGGAAAAGCTCATGGCACCGGGGTGGAACGCGGTGATTTGGTTCGCTTCTTCGTCGGTGGTGATGTAAGCCTGGCCGGTGTAATGGTTGTCCATGACATGGATAAATTCGCTGGACAAGCCATTCTGGCTCAGCCATTGGCTGTAAGGCTCAAAATCATGCCCGACCACCGCCATAATCAGCGGCTCTTCCCCCAATAGGTTCAGGTTATACGCGATGTTGCCCGCGCAGCCGCCGTATTCGCGGCGCATGACCGGCACTAAAAACGATACGTTCAGGATGTGTACTTTTTCTGGCAAGATATGATGTTTGAATTTGTCGTGAAACACCATTATGGTGTCGTAAGCCATGGAGCCGCAGATTAACGCACTCATTTTGTAGTCCTTGTTAAATTAGTTAAATTAAAATTGCCGCCCAGGTGATGGCCGCCCAAACTAGCGACATCATCACGGCGGCCGAGCCTATGTCTTTGGCACGGCCGGATAGTTCGTGATGTTCAAATCCGACCCTGTCGACAACGGATTCCACCGCTGTATTTAACAACTCGACCAGCATGACCAGTACCATGCTGCCAATTAACAACAGTTTTTCAATGACCGTTTCGCCCAGCCATAGTGCCAGCGGCGTTGATATTACAAATAGAATCACTTCCTGTCTGAAAGCTTCTTCATGTTCCCAGGTTGCTTTTAAGCCCGCAGCGGAGAAAAAGCACGCATTAACCAGGCGTTTAAAGCCTTTTGCATTTTGATTGGCCATGTTTTGTTACACGTTGTCGGTTATAAAAAGTGTTTATTGTGAGATCATTTGTTGATAGGCATCACTATCCATTAGCTCGTCGAGCTCGGATACATCCTCGGCTTTAATACAGAAAAGCCAAGTTTCATAGGGGTTATTGTTAACTTGTTCGGGCTCGTCCGCCACGGCTTCATTGATGGCAATAACCTCGCCGCTAACGGGGCTGAATAAGTCTGAGGCGGTCTTAACCGATTCCACGACCGCGCATTGCTCTTGTGCAGCGACTTTACGTCCTATTGCGGGTAGTTCGATATAAACTAGGTCACCCAATTCTTGCTGGGCAAAATCAGTGATGCCAACCCGGACGATGTTATTGTCTTCAAGTTGCACCCATTCATGGGAAGTCGCGTAGTGTAGATTTTTTGGCAAATCGCTCATGTTAATTTCTCATCGTAATAATTAGTTACTTATTGCAATGGAGTGCTTGCCAGTAAACCCTATCGCTTGCATGATTTATGTTTATGCGGTATCCATTGCATTTTTTGTCGCTATCCTGAAGATGGGGTGAAAACCCAGTTAGGTTCTCATCGCCTGCTGACATTGAATAACAACATCTTTACCGATAAAATGCTTCTATATATTAACAAACATTGATAATCCATGCCTGAGATACTGATTTATACGACTACTATTTGCCCATATTGCATTATGGCTAAGCGCTTGCTGGACAAAAAAGGGGCTTTGTATACGGAAATTAACGTTGATGCCAAGCCAGGTCTAAGGGAAGAAATGATGCAAAAAACCAAACGCCGGACGGTGCCGCAAATCTATATTGGTGATTTTCACGTTGGTGGGTTTGATGATTTGTATGCTCTGGAGCAGCAAAAAAAATTGGACGCCTTAATGGCAATTTAAGCGCCTGATTAGCCCCTTATGACTTCTATCCCTTCCCCTTGCATTGGAAACTGTTGCTTAGATACGGATGATGTTTGCCTAGGTTGTTTTCGGACGCTTACGGAAATCAAACGTTGGACAGAGGCCGATAATAAAACCCGCCAGCAATTTATTAATAATGCCCAAGATCGGCAACGGATTCGGGCTTGTCAGGGAGTTCTGCATAACAATGTATAGCGGGCAAGTTAAACAGCCGTCCATTTAGTCCGTATTGCCATCCTAAGCCACTGTATAAAGCTGTTTAACCTCGAAAATTATTGGGTAGGACGGGAACAGGCACAAGTGCTTACAGGTTCTCAAAAATCAGTTGCCAAATATTGCTTTTTAACAATCATCTCCTATTATTGATGCTGTACGCATTAGCATAATGCGGAATATTTTAGGGACAAATAATGAATATTATAGATTTACGAAAAACCCTCCAAGAGTCCTCAACCAATCAGCGCTTATCTGATCGCCGTAAAAATCCTTATGATTATGGTACGCCTGAATGGTTGGGCTATATCAAGAAAAATGGGCTTGAATGCCCAACGCATGACCGCCGTGTCAGCGAACGTCGCCAACAAACCGATACGCCGGATACTTTCGACAAACCCTATCAGCGAATTTTTCTTACGTCACCCGAAAAAAAATTGCTGTTGGATTTGTATTTAGGTGATTTAGATGAATAGGCTCATTTATCTTGGAAGGTGCTAGCTAACCGTTTGCTATTGCCTGTTTTATTTGTTTGATGGCCGCCTCGCTCAATTGTCCCGTCCTATTGTGATGTGCACATAACGCGCCCCGAAAGCCTAAATAATCGGGCTGAAAAGGCAATAGTCCAGTTATATCGGCTGGCCTCAATGATCCAGCTAACCCACAGAGCAACTGCTCTACTTTAGCCTGCCGGACAAAGGCTCCAATGGTGGTTTTAGCCATCACCTGCAGTAACGAGCCGCGTTTCTTGTCCCGCGTATCGAGCATGACGCCCTTAAACCCCGCTTGTTTCAGCACGCTAATAAGACCCATATCAGGCTGGCAATCGGCGAACAGCACGGCAATTAACGCATTGCGCCCAGTTAGTGCCGTTAATTTGGCGATGGTTGCCAAGCTATCGCCCTCAGGAAAAATCCCAATCTTTATATAATCGACCCCAGTTGCCGCCATTGTGGCGACGGCATTAAAAACCAGTTCTGGCTGCATTGGCAAATCGCCAATGGTCGCGCTCACCGGGCAATGTCCTGCAATTGTCTGGACGATGTGCTTGACCGTTGCGTTGTCTAATGCCCCTAACGCACCCTGTGCGGGTTGTTTCAAATCAATAATGTCAACCTGTGCTTGTAAGACAAGCAACGCCTCTTCAACGCTGGTGACGCTCGCCAACATACCGGTCATGGCAATACCCCGGCTTTAAAAGTGTCCAGTGCCGCCATTAACCAGTCCCACGCAACCCGCTCGCGCTCGCCAGCGGTTTTTTCAAAGCCGATGCGCAAATAAGCCAGCTCGGCTTCAATTTTGGCCAGCGGCAAGCGCTCTAGGCGACTGATTAAGATAGCCGCTTCCAACACCGCATATTGGGCGCGGTTAAAGCCGTTAAATGGGGCGTGATTGACGGTGTGCAAGGTTCGGCAAAATATTTTTGGGCGTATGGCATCTTCTTCAACGCGCACCACTTCGACTTCGCTATGGGCTAAGGCGCAGGCCAGCACTTGGCCGTTAATTTTTTCCGCCGGTTGTAACGGCCAATCGCGCCGTCCGGTCAGGCAACCGGCAAACACGCGCACATCGTCACAATAATTAAGCACGGCGGTTTTTGTTTCCAGCAAGTTATTGAGCGTGGTTGACGGACGGAACGGCAAAATCAGCAAGCCGTCATCAAGGATATGCACACCCATCGGCGCGATATGGGGCACACCCGATTGGTTTTGTGTAGTGACAATCAGTTCTTGAATCATTTTTTTTGTAAAGTGGTTCCTGCGGGTTTAAACGTATGTAGGTCAACAGTCGGTTCGCTGGCAATGTTGGCGCAGCCCCAGCTTAAGGCTTGGTCTTGGGTGAAGCGTTTGCCCAGTTGCCAAGCGATTTCTGCGCGTGCCAGTTCCACGCCCAGATAAAACGCATGGCCGCCATCGGTTTCAATTTGCAGTTTAGGAAATAAAGCAAACGGGTCGGTGGCGCTATGCAAGCCATCGCGGTTAAAAATGTGCAGGCCTTCGGGGCTGGTTTGGATGCGGAAACTGGGGTCTTTGATTTGTCCGGCAAGTTCCTTAATTTCTGTGAGCGAATAAGGGAAGGGTGCGGTTTCATGTAAGGCCAACAAGCTCGGGTCGATATGTTTGGGCAGCGTGTTCTGCGTTTTGGCGGCGAGCATGATGCGCCGTGCCCTATCGGCTTCTTTGATGGCGCGGCAGGCATGGCCGCTGACTTCGGTTGCCAAAATATGGTTAATGTCCAGTTCGGAGCAAATGCCTAACAATAAGGCATTCATGCCCATGGTGTCGGCATGGGTCAATTCGGTGATATTGCCTACGCCCAGCATCATTTCAATATCAGGATGGCGTGTCCTGACACTGTGGTAGCGCACGATGGAGGCGGTGAAACCAAAGTGGATGGGGTCTAAAATCGGGTCGACAATAAAGGCCCGGTTGTTTGCTTGCATGATGCTGATGGCTCTGTCAAGCGAGGCCAGATCTTCATGGTGTTCAGGAATTAAAATGGGCGTCGAGGCGACTTCGTCGGCAAGCCAAAGGCTGCTTTCATGCAGGCTGAGCAGATAATCCGCACCGGCTTTGCCGCCCCGGAGCAAGTCTTGGGTTTCCAGCGAATCGAGGCTGACCGTAAACCCCGCCTGCTTTAATGCTTGGATCAGCTCCTCCAGGTGCGGAAAGTCGGTGCTGGGTAAACAGCCGATGTCGATCACATCGGCGCCGTTTTGGCGGTAATATTCGGCGCGGCGTAGTGCGTCTTCGATGCTGATATTGGGTGCGTCGGTAATTTCGGCAAAGATTTTTACCCGATAATCGCTTAAATCATAGTGGTGCGCTTGTTTGCCAAAAAAAGCGGGCAAGTCTTTTAGCTCTTCCGGGCCGCGTTCTACGGGGAGGCCTAAATGTGCTGATAGCGCTGCCAAATCACCACGGCAACGCCCAGGGACAAGGAGGCGGTCAGCATTATAGGTGTCGTGCAGACGGCGGGCAATCATATCGGCGGTCATCAACGCGGCGACTTTCAACCCAAGCTGGTGCACGGTATAGCTAAATTCCGGCTGCATTTTTTCCAGAATGTTATGTAGCTGTTTTTCTGCAAGCTTGCCGGTCAAAAAAAGGATATGTTCGCTCATGCTAAGGTTTTAAGCCGATTGTTCACGGCGCTGATCAGTTCGGCAACGCTCTCGACCACGGTGGTGTATTCAAACGTGCGCAGTTTGTCTGTGCCTTCCAGGTCAATTTTGCGCGGATAGACCATCACTTTACCACCGGGCGCGGTGGTTTCCATTGCCGGGGCAATATCGCAGGGATAGACAATGCTCGGCACTTTACACTTGCCCGCTTGCGAATACAGATTGGTCACCAACGAGTCGGCTATGCCCAGTACACATTTGGCGACCGTGTTGGAGGTGGTCGGCGCCATAACCAAGGTATGGTAATGTCCCTTGTAAAAATGCCCGACGGGCGGGGCCGATGCGGCCTTGTCACGATATACTGGCATTTTTTCGCGGATGTCGTTGAGACTGATGCCGTACATTTTCAGAACTTCTTCGCCCGCTTGGCTGATGTATAAATCAACCCTATCCAAGGTCAGCAGGAATTCCAGACATTCTTCTATATAATGGCCGGAGCCAGTGATTGCCCAAGCTAAACGTGGCGTATCCATGACGGCACCCAAATTGAAACGGGCTATTATACCCGAATAACGACCGCACAATGCGCACAGGAGCTAAGTCATGTTTGGCAGTATGAACAAACCATTGATAATGGGGATTTTAAATATCACGCCGGACAGTTTTTCCGATGGCGGCGAGTATGCCAATCTCTATGCGGCATTACGGCAAGCGGAACGCCTGTTGTTTGAGGGGGCGGATATTATCGATATAGGCGGCGAATCGACCCGGCCAGGTTCTGACCCTGTTGCTGCCAGCGAACAAATCCAGCGGGTTGTGCCGGTTATTCAGGCGATTCGGCAACAGCTATCAAAAGATGTGGTCATCAGCGTCGACACCACTTTAAGCACGGTGGCTAAAGCGGCCTTAAGCGCGGGGGCCAATTTGATCAACGATGTCTCGGCAGGTGAGGATGATCCGGCCTTATTGACGCTTGCCGCCACTACGGCAACGCCCATTATTTTAATGCACCGCTTAGGCAGGCCAAAAACCATGCAGGACAATCCGTGTTATCAAAACGTTGTAACCGAAGTGCTGGCGGGGTTGCAAACGCGCATTGAGGCGGCCTTGGCGGCGGGTATAAAAAAAACGCAGATTGCCATCGATCCGGGCATAGGTTTTGGTAAACGCAAACAGGATAATCTGGCCTTGTTGGCGCATCTCGATGCCTTTGTCGCCACCGGTTATCCGGTTTTATTAGGCACTAGCCGTAAACGCTTTATGGGCAGCTTGTGCGATGTACGCAGACCGTCGGAGTTGGTGACAGCGACGGCAGTGACTACAGCGTTGGGGGTGATGGCTGGCGTGCAACTGTTTAGGGTGCATGATGTGAAAGAAAACCGCCAAGCCGCCGAGGTGGCTTTTGCCATTAAGCAAAGCCGTTGAAGGTGTTTTGCATAGTTTTAAGGAAATTTTTAACAGCGTTGAAATACGTCCAAGTTATACTTCCGGCATTTTGCGTTGACAGATAGGCACGGCACGCAGACTAACAATGGGTTTTTCCGGAGTTATGGTTGTTTTATGAATTCAAACACAGTTAATTTATTTGATCTTTTTAACGATTATTTTGAGAAAGTCCCTGCAACATCAGATGCGCTTAAAAAAGAAGTTTATAAGTTGCGTTACCAAGTTTATTGCCTTGAAATCGCCGGTTATAAGCCTGAAGACTATCCGGATGGCTTGGAGTCGGATGAGTATGATAGCCACTCCATACATTACTTGATCCGGCACCGAAAATCCGGTGAATATGCGGCAACAACCCGTATTATCTTGACGGATGCCAATAATCCAGATGAGTTATTGCCGATTGAAACACATTGCACGATTGATAATGTGGCAGTGACACAAACTATTGACCGTAGGCATCTGGCTGAAGTGTCCCGGTTTTGTGTATCGAAATCGTTTAAAAAAAGAAAAAATGAGGCTAATACGCTGACGCCTATCTGTGCTGATCTAGATCAGGATTTTTTTACGGCTGACGAGCGCCGCACCTTTCCACATATTACTTTCGCATTAATTGCCAGTGTCATTAAAGCCAGCCGTGAACACAATATTGACACCCTTTATGGCTCTATGGAATTGCCTTGGCTGCGTTTTTTGGCGGCGTCGGGCATAAATTTTGTCAAGATTGGCCCTCTTGTGAATTACCACGGGGAACGTTGGCCTTGTGCAATAAAAATCGACGATTTGCTTAATGACGTTGAGAAAAAAAATAAATGTCTTTGGGAAATGCTGACCAATAAAGGCCGTTTTTGAAGGCCTTTACCCGATGGGGAAAAGTAGCGCAGACTGATCAAAAATCAACGGATGCTTCAAAATAAAAGCTTCTGCCTGGCATCGGCAAGTTTTCAGGTAATTGGATAGGTGCGGGGGTCCGATAGCGCTCATCAAGGGCATTGCGTAAAGAAGCCGATAGATTAAGGTGCTTAAATAATTTTTTGCTACGTAAAGTGAAATCGATGGTTTGGTAGTCGCCTAATGCCCTGTTGTCACCCGGTGCGCTATGTATGCCCCCGACCCAATTAAGCTGCGATTGCAATTGCCATTGCGGTAAAAAATGCCACGTTGCAGCCGTATAGACTTGCTGCTCAGGTACGCCATTCACTGGCATATTTGTCACTTTATTCGTGGCCTCTTGCCAAGCATAGTTGCCCGTAAAATCCCATTGTTCATTCCATTGCCAATGCCATTCAAACTCGGTGCCATAACCATTTTGGCTACCTGCATTTTGAAAGGTGCTGGTTGATTGGTTAATGTCGGGCACTGACAATATCAGATCGTTAATCTCATAATAATAGACATTGACCTCCGTCCTAAGTGAGCTGAAGGGGCGGTAATCCAAGCCCCATTCATAAGTGTTGATGGTTTCAGGGTGCAAGTTTCTATTGCCTAGCAACACGGGGTTATTCTGGTTGCCTTGTTCAGAAAAATTGGGGGCCCTAAACGCCCGACCATATAATAACTTAGTGGTGATTTGTTCGTTGACATCCCAAACTAACGCGGCCCGCGGGTTAACGGTGCCGCCAAAATCAGAATAATTATCGTAACGCACGCCAGCGGTCAATTGCCAGGCTTTAGCAAATTGCCATTCATCCTGCAGAACGGCTGACCAAATTGAGCGGTGCGTATCTGGCAAATAAACAAAAGGCGTGCCCGTCACATCGGTCAATGTCCCATTAACTATGCCCTGATTGCCGTTGATAATGCCCGTACCGAAATTTTTCCGCTCATTGGCGACAATCTCTTCATAGCGAAAGCCGGTGCTTATATGTAACAAATGGTTTTGTAACCCTTTGTAGTCGGCATTCAGATCTAACGATGGGATATTCTCAGTCCTGCCTACAACCGCATTGGCGCCATCAGGAAACAATACCAATGGGTTGCCACTAAATGGAGACTTAATATTGCCATCGGCCCCTATTGGTAATAGGGTGTTATTGGGAAAAGCTTGGAATGCAGCCTGATAATAGGTGTGTAAATAACTGGCATGGGTAGAGAAAGTCCAATTGTCCGCCCAGTCGTCCGTTGCATAACGGACATCGCCTAAATATGCTTCCGTATTGGCGTCTCCCTTAGGGTCCAATGCGCCAGCTCCGCCGGCCCGGGTTCCTGCGTCAATTGAATTGAATGCCCAAAAACCAAGATCCCAGTGTTTGCGTTGTAAGTTAAGATGACCGTTTAGGGTTTCATAACGGGTGTTTAGCGCGCCTGGAGCAAGGGATGCTTGCGTACCAAGCACACTATCAAATAGCGATTGGGCATCAGCCTTGACAATGCGGCCCTTATCGCCTGCGGTATGTTGATATTGCAAGCTGCCTGCAACATCCCAGCCGGCCCATTGGGAACCATACTGTCCCCAAGTGCTCTCGGTATCCCAATTACCGGCCCTGACACCAACCCTAGCGCCATCAATATCCTTAGCTTTTTTGGTGATGATGTTGATCACACCGGCAAAAGCATCCGCCCCATATAAAGCAGAGCCTGGGCCGCGAATCACTTCTACTTTTTCGATAGCTTCGATAGGCAATTCCATGCCCGCAACTAAGGTTCCACGGAACGGCGTGGTAATGCGGGTGCCGTTTAATAGCATCAAAACTTGGGAGTTGGTGTTATTGCTGATGCCACGGACGCTATATTTATAATCATAACTGCTCCCTTGAAGCCCAACATGGATACCCGGCACTGTTTCTAAGACTTCATGAAGTTCAGTGGCTCCCATTCCTTTAATCTGCTCGGCGGTAATAACGCTGGTGACTGCGGCTGACTGGAATATGGGTTTTGGTGTTCCGGTGGCGATAGTGACGGGCATGGCTGCCAACTCGGCGGGTGACATGGCAAAAAAATCATCTACATCTGTTTCGGCATAAGTCATACCGGCATAAAAATAGGCCGGTATCAAGTATATAACTGTGCGGGTGAGATTAGTTTTCATATCGACTTACGATGGAATAATGAGTTTAAGTTCATCTAGGGGCACTGGCTTACTAATGTAATAGCCTTGTGCGTAATCAACACCCAATTCATTCAGCAGGGAAAAAATTTTTTCGTTTTCAACAAATTCGGCAATCGTTTTTTTGCCCATAATATGGCCGACTTCATTAATAGCCTTCACCATGGCAAGATCAATTTTGTCATCAAGAATATCTTTGACAAACTGACCGTCAATTTTAAGAAAATCGACCGGCAGGTTTTTTAAATAAGCAAAAGAAGACAGGCCGCTCCCAAAATCGTCCAGAGAAAACAAGCAGCCATTATCCCGGAGGTGATCGATAAACTTTGTTGCATAAGATAAGTTGGCGATAACCGCAGTTTCGGTTATTTCAAAACAAATTTTGTTGGGAGGAATGCCCCATTGCCGAAATTGCTCGACAATAAAAGGTTTCATGTGTTCATCCGACAGTGACAAACCGGACAGGTTGACCGAGCACAATAATAATTGGTCAAGAAACTTAGGATTGTTAGCAATCCATTCAAATAAGTGGCAAATTATCCAACGGTCCATTGCGGGCGCAAGGTTATAACGTTCTGCTGAGGGTAAAAAGGCGCCGGGTGGGATAATCGTGCCTTGGCTGTCTTGGTACCTGACCAAGGTTTCAAAATGCAAACCTTCATCGTGGCCTGCTATGGCGATAATAGGTTGGCCATACAGGCAGAAACTGTTTTGCTCCAGCCCTTGGTTGATTTTGGTCACCCATTGCATTTCCCCGTGCCTAAGCGCCAGTTCTTCATCGTCGGGACGGAAAACATGCACTCGGCTACGGCCTTTTTCTTTGGCTGCATAGCAGGCGGCATCGGCTTCTTTGAGCAAGTTGACAGCATTGCCACTGACATCGTTTATTGAGGCAATACCAATACTTACGCCAATAGAAAACTGTTTGCTATCCCAGTTGAAACGAAAATCCTTAACGGTGTCACGGATCCCTTCACAGGCTAAAAGGGCATCCTGTTGGTCACAGTTATACATGAGTATGCCAAATTCATCACCGCCCAAACGGGCGATAAAGTCATGCCGTCGGATCTGTTTTTTTAGCAGATCGGCCAGTTGCCGAAGCAATTCGTCTCCTGCAAGGTGACCACAGGTATCGTTGACAATTTTAAATTGGTCTAAGTCCAAGTAACACAATGCGTGTTCAGAGTTTTCGGTGTGTGCCAACGCAACTGCTTCCTTAACGGTTAAATCGAATGCGCTACGGTTGGCAAGACCGGTTAAGGCGTCATGGTTGGCCTGATAAATAATTTGTTGGGTCAACTGGTGGGTTTCTGTGACATCTTCACAGACCAGTAAAAAACTATTCCTGCCATCTTCATTTTTAATTAACCGCCCGGCAGCCCGTACCCAAATGATCCGGCCATTTTGGCAAATTTGGCGTATTTCCTGTTTATGTACAAGCTGTGGTGTCATTTGGCAATTTGCCATTAAGTTATGCAGCACCGACAAATCGTTGGGATGAATAAAATTAAAAATGGGGTAATCTTGCAAATCATCGATTGCCAAGCCCAGATGTCTGGCACCGGTCAAATTGACCGATAAAATAATGCCTGTTTCGGAAAGATTAAAAACCATGGTCGGGTTGTCATCAAACAACGCCAGATAGCGGTCTTTTGCTTGTGTCAACGCCTTGTTTTGAGTTTTTACAGTGACAATGAGGTCATTGAAAGCATCAACCAAAACGCCGATCTCGTCGTTATTTTTTTTGGTGGCCTTAAGCGAATAATTCTTGGTTTCGCTAATGGTTTTAACGACATCCACCAATTGGCTTATTGGCGATGCAATCAGGCTGATAAAGGGCGTGGACAAGAAAAATGTAATAATTGATACAGTGACCAAGACTAAAAATAACCATCCAGTAAATTGTATTTTATGCCAGTAAGCGTCGGTAAAATCAGCATCGATTAAAATAGAACCTAGCAAATCAGTCCGCTCAATAATTTGCTCGACCACATACAATTTATTGTCTTCGAAATGTGTTTTTTCTGTTTCGACGGCTAAAGGGCAGGGCGTAGAGAGAGGGTTTTTCAGAAATTGGGTAAATAAAAGGCCTTTTGCATCATACAAACACGCTTTTTGTACAATGGGTTGCATGTTAAAGACGCCAAGATTTTCCTTGGCCAGTTTGACATCCTGAAACGATAATGCGGCTGAGCTACGGTTACCTATGATGGTTGCCAGTGCGCTTAAATCATCTTTAACATTTTGCCTGAACTCACCAAGCTCAAGCGCCATCAATAATAAGCCTGCAATGGCTAATGAACTTATGCCGGGCAATAGTACGGTAAGCAGTAACTTGTGCTTGATTGACAAATTGCGGACGTAACGGATCATTGCTTGTCTCCATCAATAATATCAGCCACTTCCAGTAATTTTGCACTGATCTTAAGGCCACTTTGCTTAATGGCTGCCAGATTGATCTGTAATTTTATTCTGCCATCTTGGTTAATGAACCCTATCATGCCGCCATGTTGGGCAAACCCCGGACTTTCACCGACGGTTAGTTGGTTGTGGAGCGTTGGGGGCGTGGCGCTCGGTTCGCCAATGAAGAAAATATGACAGTAGGCTAGCTTGTTAGGCGTAAAAGAATAGCCATTATTTAACCTAAATAACTTAATTGGCCGCCCAAATACTTCACGTTCTTCTATGGGGTCAATTAAGCTGCCGAAAGGATCTGTCCCAAGAATACACAGGTTAAAAGTTTTATAATTGTCTGCAGGCCAGTCAATGAATTTGGTGAAATTATAAAGGTAGCCCGCTTTTATTTTGTATTCGACCGATTCTCCATCGGCATAAAGTGGTTGCGAAGAGAGTAGGCTGGCAAGGCAAAAAAACAGCCATGACAAGCGTCTGATAGCTATCGTATGAACAAGGTCATTACGTTTGCGTTCTAAAAAACACATCCAGTCGTTGGCCTGTCAGATTTTATGGGGATGTCATTAAGGATAGTTCAGGATAGATAAGTTACAACTTTGTGAAAAATGTTTTCATCACGCTTATCATATAATGGTGGTCTATGACGCCCGCACTTTCTCTGAGACTGTGCATCGCCCACATCGGGCTACCTACATCAACAGAACGTAGCCCCAGTTTTGCCGAGGTAATGGGGCCGATGGTGCTGCCGCAAGGCAAATCACAGCGATGGGAATATTTCTGATAGGGCACGTCGGCTTCCATGCACCAGTTGGCAAACTGGGCTTCGGAAACACTTTCTGAGCTGTACCGTCGGCTAGCATTGACTTTAATCACCGGGCCGTTATTGACCAGCACCTTATGGTCGGCATCGTAAGCAAGTGGGAAATTCGGTTGATAAGCGTGCGCCATATCCGCGCTGATTAAAAAGCTTTTTGCCAATGTCCGGGCGTAATCTTGTTGGTCTACGAGCGATGACGAGGCAATACGCGCAAGGACATCGGGAAGAAAGCTGCCATCTGCGCCTTTATTAGTTTCGCTACCAATTTCTTCATGGTCAAAGAATGCACAAACCAGCGTGTTGTCAGCCGATAATACGGACTCATCAAGCAAGGCCGTGATGGCGGCATGGCAAGAGGCGAGGTTATCGAGTTGGCTGTCGCTATAAAACTCATTGTTTGCTCCCCAGAATACGCCTTTTTGGGTGTCGTAAACGTTAAGTTCCCAAGCCAAGATATGTTCGGCAGCTATCCCTGATTGTTGTTGTAGGCATTGCATAAAATACGGCTGGGGTAACTGTTCCTCAGAGACGCGTGCCAACAGTAACGGTAGCTCATTTTGTTTTTGTAGTTTCAAACCGTCATCATTAACGCCGCGGTTTAAATGGATTGCCAGATTCGGCAATCTTAACAGCGCTTGGTCAAACCGGACTAATTGGCTGGCTATTTCACCGTGCTCATTTTTATAGCTAATGCGCCCGGCAAGGCTTAAGTCGCGGTCGGTAAAGGTTGCCAGGATAGGGCCGCCATAAACTTCAACGCTTAACCTGATGAAACCGTCCAAATAATTGGCGGCATTAGGTTTCAGCCGTAAGCCTGGTGAGTCAGTATGGGCGCCAATAATCTTAAATCCCGTGTCCGGCAACGGCTTTTGTCCGTGGACGAACAGGATAACCGATGAATCATCGCGGATAACGTAATAGCGCCCTCCGGGTTGTAATGACCATTTGTTAGTTTCATCCAGCCGTTCAAAGTGAAACGTGACCAGCCGGTCTTCAATACTTTTGACGGCATGCCAAGGGCTAGGGCTGGCATCAATAAAATCCAGCAAGTCCTTTACTTGTTGTTGGGCGTTCATGGTGCTTCGTGTAAGTCTAGGGAGGCTGAATTAATGCAATAACGCAGTCCGGTAGGTTGTGGGCCATCCGTAAAAACATGGCCAAGATGGGCGTTGCAGTTTTTACACGTCACTTCAACGCGGCGCATGCCGTGACTGGTATCAACGTGTTCGGCAAGGTTGTCTTTAAACAGGATGTCCCAAAAGCTCGGCCAACCCGATCCGGAATCGTATTTGTGTGCGGAGGAAAACAATGGGCTGCCACAACAAACACAATGGTAAGTCCCTTTTTTTTTACAATCCGTATATTTTCCGGTAAAGGGCGGTTCAGTGCCCTTCAGTCGGCAGATAGAAAATTGTTCAGGCGTTAGGTTGGCGCCGTCAGTGGCTGGCGATGGTCCAGTGTCATTATTATTGGTCATGGTGTCGCAGTAGTTTTGGCTATTCAAAAAATTAATTGTACGCTTTGATAGGGAGTATAACCAAAAATTCGAGCGTATTGTGTTTGCCTTCAGTATTGAGGATTGAAGCTTTATCGGGCTGGCATGCACAAGAAATAGATTGCAACCTGAATAACGTTTTGTAAAATTAAGCGCTTGGTAAATTCATCTAAGTTGGAGTCTTGTTAATGATGCAAAAATTTTTCACGAGCCGCAGTAAAGTTACGGTTACTTTTTTGGGCTTACTAGTGAGTGCTTGCGCTTCAGAACGTCCTGTTGCCGTGATGCCAGTTGCCCCCGCGCTTTCGGGTGATCAAATGTTGCGTGAAAGTGAGGGTATTGCGCATTTAAGTAATCGCTGGAAAAGCGGTAAACAGCTGGTAGAACGGGGTAATTTAATGGTGCGGGACGGTCAGGCAAAGATTGATGAAGGCAACCGGTTGGTTGATGAAGGCACGAAAATAATGCGTGAAAGCGAGGAGAGTTATAAAAACATCAAACAGTAGCCGCCCGTCTTTTAATGGAAATGTATAAAGGCGAGTCGCCTCTTTGCAGCGACTAACGCTTAATTTTCTGATCTTTTTTGGTTTTTTAGATGAGACATAAGGCTTGAGCAAAATGAATAATTTCTTTTCTCATTTAGTTTAAATTTATTGTTCTATGCTAGAATCATTGCTTGTGCTTGCCTCGCAAATCTGAATTTTCCAGTAGAAAGATAAAAAATATTTAACGGGCTAAGTTCAAATAATTTAATTACTAATCAAAAGGTTGAAACGTAAAATGAAATTTTTAAAAAAAATCGCGGTATCTTTGCTTATGGCTGCTTCTATGACTGCGGTTTCATCAACAGCTTTTGCAGCACCTGAAGGCGCTGCCGTTGTTAAAGCGGCCGCTGAAGGCACGGTAGCTAAAATTGAAGAGGCTGTTAATCTGGTTGAAAAGGGTGGCGACAAAGCTGAAATCGTAAAAGCGATTAATGAAGCCCGTCAACTGCAAAAAGAATTCCGCTATGAATTGACTGAGCGCCAACGCCAAAAAGCCAATGACAAGTTGAGAATTGCGCGTGATGCGTTTGAAAAAGGCGAAATGCAACCAGCAGAAGCAACGCTGAAAGCGGCGTTAGCATCATTTCAAGAAATGCTGAGCACTTATAACGCTGCTCACCAATAGCATTGTAAGTTAGGTCAGATTCAATCCTGTTGAAAAACCCGATTGAATCTGATTTTTACTTTTATGGCTATTAGTCTATGGCACTTCTTGGTTTCTGTTCCCTGTTTTTCTCCACTATTTTCCTCTTCGCTGAATTTCAGAGATTGCAATTAATCTTTGAAATTATATGCCACACTTTTTCCTCCGATACAAAGTTAGGCCGTTTTTACACTGAAATTTATAGGTCAGGAGTGTAGTCACGCCACCAACAATCGGGAAATCATCTTATTAGGCCATACCTGCGCCAATCTGCTTAAAAAGCGGATAAAGCCAAATATGCTTGGCTTGGTTTTGTCGGGATTGTTTTAACACATTAATAATGTGGGGGAATTTCGTGCTGTAGGTTGTCGGTATGCTCGGCAGTTGCTGCCGTAGGCAGGCTTATTATCCTTTCATGCAACATTTGGCAGGTGGCTTCCAGACGGTCTATTGTCCGCTGCTGTTGGGCCACTGTATTATTCAATGCTTGCAATAAATCTTCCTGATAGGCCGCTTTTATTTCCAGCTCGATAATCCGCTTATCATCCATACGCTTAAATCACCTTAGAAAACTGTTGTTGCTGTTTTTGCGCTAGATATTTGTCAAATACCATGCAGATATTGCGGATCAGCAAACGTCCTGCTGAAGTGACTTCAATGCCTTGTTTTGATAAAGCCAGCAATCCATCCGCTTCCATAAACGCTAACGCGGCAAGTTCCTTGGCAAAATAATCGCCAAAATTGATGGCAAACTGCCGCTCTATTTCGGCAAAATCCAGTCTGAAATGGCAAATCAGTTGGGTGATGACTTCACGGCGCAGCTTGTCGTCGTCATCCAAATCGACACCTTTAAACACGGGCAATTTGCCTTGTGTAATCAAGTCGTCGTATTCGTCCAGTTCTTTGACATTCTGGATATACGCATCGCCGACCCTGCCGATGGACGTTATGCCTAAACCCACCAAGTCGCAATCCGAATGGGTCGAATAACCTTGGAAATTGCGGTGCAGCTTGCCTTCCCGTTGGGCAATAGCGAGTTCATCGTCGGGTTTGGCAAAATGGTCCATGCCGATGTAAACATAACCCGCCGATGTCAATTTGGCGCCGACCATTTGCAGGATTGCCAATTTGACATCAGCGCTGGGCATATCGGCCTCGTTAATTTGCCGTTGCACTTTAAAGCGCGTTGGCATATGGGCGTAATTGAACACCGAGAAACGGTCAGGCGCGGCGGCCAGTATTTTATCCAGCGTTGCCGCGAAACTAGCCACCGTTTGCAGTGGCAACCCGTAGATCAGGTCAACATTCGTTGAACGAAAGCCTTCTTTTCGGGCGGCATCCAACACGCCAAAGGTTTGTTCTTCGCTTTGGATACGGTTGACCGCTTGCTGCACCGCCGGATCAAAATCCTGCACACCTAGGCTGATGCGGTTAAACCCCAACTCGCGCAGTTGTTTGATAGTGTCGCTGTGGGTTTCCCGTGGATCAACTTCGATGGAATATTCGCCGCTATCGTCATCCTTCAACGTGAAATGCTCGCGTGTCACTGCCATCAACCGCTGCATTTGCGGGTAACTTAAAAATGTCGGTGTGCCGCCGCCCCAGTGTAGCTGGTTGACCACGCGGCTGGCGTCGAACAAGTCGCCCTGCATGGCTATTTCTTTGCAAAGGTTGTCCAGATACGGCTCGGCATGGTTGCGGTTTTTGGTGACGATTTTATTGCAGGCACAATAAAAACAGACAGTGTCGCAAAACGGGATATGGAAATACAACGATAACGGCCCGCCTGCCGCGTTGGATTTGGCAATATGTTGCCGGTAATCTTGATCTGAGAAGCCATCATGCAATTCCAAGGCGGTTGGATATGAGGTGTAACGTGGCCCGGCCTTGTCATAACGGTTGATAAGCGCAAGGTCGAATTGGATAGACTGGTCCATCATTTTACGGCTCCATTGATGATTAAGGTATGGCTGCTTTTATCGCCAGTGCCCACCGATTCAATCGTACCGATAAGATCGCCCGGTTGTGCCATGGCATTGCCGGACTTGGACACACGCGCCAACAATTTCACCTCAGTGAAATTTGATAATTTCATGGTCGGCACCATCGCCATTGCATCGTTTAGCGTAACACCCAATGGCAAGTCGCTGACTTGTTTGCGGACGATTGCCAACGGCATTTTTGGCCCGGCTAAGGCTTGGGCATAAACAAAAACAGTGTCTTCGGGGCGGACGGTTTTTTGCAGCTCAGCTGCCAAACTGACTTGCACCGCAATGGCCACATCAGATGGCTTCGTTTGTTGCCCAGTTTTAGGTTCAGCCGCAGGTGGCGTTTCTTGTGGACTGCCGACTTTAGCCAATAAACCTTGCACTTCTTGTTGTTCTTTGGAACCAGCCGGCAATAACACCACCAGTTTTTGCCATAACTGGCTCGCGGTGGCAGTATCACCTGCCTGTGCTTTCGCCATGCCGCCAAACCATAATGCCGTGACGTTGTCGGGTTCCAGTTCCAGCACTTTAAACACCAATTCGGTGGGTTTGCCGGCCAATTGCTCGTCATTGGCATACGCCAGCGCATCGGCGTACAACAACATGACCTCCGGCTTGTCGCCCTGCAAACGGTAAGCCTGCTCAAACGCAGCGGCGGCTTTAGGGAATTGCTGCAAATATTTGTAAGATTTACCCAACATTATCCAGCCTTCGGCATCATCGGGGTTGGCTTGCATCCGCGCCGCCAGTTTATCGACCATTTTTCTGATGTCTTCAATGCGTGGGGCATCGGGTTCTGCGCCCAGCATTTCCGCACTCGGCTCGATAGCGTTATATGTGCCTAAAGTGGCATACAAACCGCCCGCTAAAACCGGAATGGTAAAAACCAAGACATAAGCCATCCAGCGTCCCGACAAACCGGCGGAGTGTTGTTTGGCGATAGCAAAATCATCACTTAACGCCAATTCCAGTTCAGCCCGTTGTCCGTCATAGTCGGCCTGGGTCAAGCTGCCTGCTTGTAACTGGCCTTTGAGTTCTTGCAGACGTTGTTTGGCAATGGCGAGGTTACGGCTATCCATGTCTTCGGCGGCAACTGGTTGTTTTCGCCATAATGGCGGCAAAATAAACAGCAACGCGATTAATACCAAAAGGCTGGCAAACAGCAAAAAATAGAGGTTCAAGAGTGGTCACCCGTGTCTAATAAGCGGCGTATTTCTGCCAAGTTATCGGCCTGTTGTTGATTGATTGTGGCGGATTTTCTTTGCCTAACGAACAGGTATACGGCGATTAAGCCTATCAGCAAAAATAATATGGGGCCTAGCCACAATAAGCCGGTTTTGGCTTTAAAAGGCGGCTTGTACAACACAAAATCGCCGTAGCGGTCAGTCATAAACTGCACAATCTCATCGCGCGACTTGCCTTGTTGCAGCATTTCTTGGACTTGTCGGCGTAAATCTGCAGCCAATTCGGCATTGGAATCGCCAATTGTTTGGTTTTGGCAGACTAAGCAACGCAATTCCGACGTCAAGGCCTCGTATGCTTTTTGTTGCTCAGGATTGGCAAACTGCCGCGAATCTATAGCTTGGGCGGCAAAGGGTGCAAATAGCAGTAATAAAATAAGCGTGCTGTGTTTCATGGGGCCTCCGCTTGTAATTGTGCGATCAAGGGCAGGAAAATATTTTGGACATCAGCGGGCGAAACCGGCCCCGTGTGTTTATAACGCACGATGCCTTTTTTATCCATCACAAAGGTTTCTGGCACGCCGTAAACACCCCAATCCAAACCAATCCGCCCATCTTGATCCATAATGCTGACATTATAGGGATTGCCCAAGGACGCCAGCCAGTTTTTTGCGGCGGCGGGGTCGTCTTTGTAATTCAGCCCGATTATTGTCACGGCCTTTTGCTGCGCCAATCCATTCAACACGGGATGTTCTTGACGGCATGAGACACACCATGAAGCCCAAACGTTAAATACCCAGACTTGGCCTTTTAGATCGGCGGTCGCCAATTTTTCTTGTGGTGCTTGCAGTGTCGGTGCAGAAAAAACAGGCGCAGGTTTATCCAGCAAAGGCGAGGGGATTTCGCTGGGTTTTAAATTTAAACCGATGGCGAGGAAAATCGCCATGATGATAAATAGTACGAGGGGGAGGATGTATTTAAGCATGGGGATTATTTTTGAGGGTATCCAAATAATGGTCATGATTATCAGCCAGATCGCTAGCTTGCCAAATAGTGTGATCTAGAAACGCAACACTTTTATTCATTAGACTCTTTAAATCGGATATAAACGTTTGATCCGCTATCGATGGTTTTTTGCTGTATTTCTACATAATTAAGCGACCTGATTAGCTTTCCAAGTTTGGTGAAGCCATAATTTCTAGGGTCAAAAGAGCTGTCAACGCGCGGAATATACGCGCCTACCGCCCCTAGATTCGCCCATCCGTCTTCTTCAGAGGCCGACTCAATAGCCTCCCTAATCAGCTTTTTTAATATCTTGTCTTTCGATGGGTCGGCAATTTTGGCTGGCGGCTCCTTTTTGTCATCTTTAGAGACAAGAGAGATTGGGTTGCTACTGTCTTGGGCAATGCTAGCGCTTGTTTTTACAGATTTTTTAGGTTTCTTTACTTCATCCGCAGGGCTCTCTGCCTCCATAATAGACTCGGTAAAAATAAATTTATTACACGCGGCACGAAAGGCCTCCGGTGTTGACCGCCTACCAATGCCAATAACTTCAAGCCCCGCTTCTCTAAGGCGGGTTGCCAATTTAGTAAAGTCACTATCACTGGAAACCAGAAAAAAACCATTAAATTTACCGGTGTAGAGCAAGTCCATGGCATCAATAATTAACGCAGAATCGGTGGCATTTTTACCTACCGTATAGGCAAACTGTTGTATGGGTTGGATGGCATGTTTGTTAAGCACGCTTTTCCAACTGCCTAGCCGGGTATTTGTCCAGTCGCCATAACAACGTCGGGATGTGACGTCACCGTATCTGGCGGCTTCAGTCAATATCGCATCTATCGCTTTGGCTTGGGCGTTATCCGCATCAATTAGCAAAGCAAACCGTTTGTTTTCATTAATGTTCATAATCCACCGCTTGGCGTTTTAGCAACCCGATAGCGCCGGTCACAAGCCGCACACAAGCCGCCGGTCGCCATCAGCAAGCCACCCAGCCAAATCCAGCGGATAAAGGATTTGTAATAAACGCGCAAGCTCCAAGCGCCGTCATCGTCCAAGGGTTCGCCGATGGCGACAAACAAGTCCCTGAATAATCCGGCATCAATCGCCGCCTCTGTCATGGGCATGGTTTGCACACGGTATACCCGTTTTTGCGGTTCCAGTTTAGCGACTTCCTTGCCGTTGTGGGTGACCGTCAAAAAGCCTTGTTGGGCGACATAATTGACCCCTTCGGTTTCTTTTACGCCGTGGAATCCAAAAATATAGCCGGACATGTCGAGTGTGTCGCCAGGCACCATGCGCACGTCTTTTTCGACGCTGTACAGTGAGGTTAAGGTAATGCCCGTGACGAACACGGCGATGCCAATATGGGCAATGGTCATGCCGTAAAAACCGGAAGGGATGGCGGCTAAGCGTTGCAGGGAGAAGCCTTTGGATCCCACGCGTTCTACAAAAGCTAACACCGCTATGGTCGCCGTCCATAAGGCCAACGTTAAACCTAACACCGCACCCCAAGAATAAAACGGCATCAGCAACGGGATTAACAAACCGCCGCCGAGACAGCCCGCGATTTGCCAACGCACACGCATTGCCAGTGCGTTGAGGCTGTCTTTTTTCCAACGCATTAACACTCCAAAACCGACAACAACCGCTAATGGCGCCGTTAATGGAATGAACACCGCGTTAAAGTACGGCGGGCCGACGGAAATCTTGCCTAAGCCCAGCGCATCAATCACCAACGGATACAAGGTGCCGAGCAAAATGCTGGATGCGGTGACAACCAGCAAGACGTTGTTCAGCAAGATGGCCGACTCTTTGGAGACCAGCTCGAAGGTCGCGCTGCTTTTCACATAAGGTGCGCGGATTGCATACAGCAGCAACGAACCGCCGACCACCACGGCCAAGAATATCAGGATGAACAAACCGCGCGCCGGATCGCTGGCAAAGGCATGGACGGACGTCAAGACACCGGAGCGCACCAGAAATGTACCAAGCAGGCTCAATGAAAAGGCAAAAATTGCCAACAAGACCGTCCACGTTTTAAACACGCCGCGTTTTTCCGTCGCTGCCAACGAGTGCATCAAGGCCGTACCCACCAGCCATGGCATAAACGACGCATTTTCGACCGGATCCCAAAACCACCAGCCGCCCCAGCCCAGTTCGTAATACGCCCACCAACTGCCCAACGTGATGCCGATGGTCAAAAACAGCCAAGCCATATTGGTCCAAGGCCGTGACCACCGGGCCCAAGACGCATCGAGCCGACCTTCCAGCAATGCGGCGATAGCAAAGGCAAATGCGACCGAAAAGCCGACATAGCCCATGTACAACATCGGCGGATGGATGGCGAGACCTGGGTCTTGCAACAATGGGTTCAAATCACGCCCTTCCATTGGCGCCGGAAACAAGCGCTCGAATGGGTTTGAGGTCAGCAATAAAAACAGGATGAAGCCGATAGACACCAAGCCCATCACCCCCAATACCCTGGCTACCGTAATATCAGGAATGGTTTTGCTGAATTGCGCGACCAGCCCCGTCCACGCGGTCAAAACCAAACCCCAAAGCAACAACGAGCCTTCGTGCGCCCCCCAAACCCCGGAAATCAGGTATAAAACGGGCAATGCCGTGTTTGAGTTATGGGCGATATAGGCGACAGAAAAGTCATGTACCAACGAGCTATAGGTCAGGCAGCCGTAAGCCAATGCCATAAACAGCAATTGCGCAAAGGCCGCAGGCCGGGCGACGGCAATCCAGCCTGACACGCCACGGGCAGCGCCGATGATAGGCAAGGTGCCGAGTATCACGCTCATGCATAAGGCGAGGATGAGGGAAAAGTGGCCTAGTTCTGGGATCATTGCGGTTGTCCTTCGCGCGGGTTAGGGCGTTTAATCATTCAAATTAAAAGGCTGCGGCGGGAAGCCTCAATACTCGGCATCATGATAAATGTTCTGCACATCATCCAGTTCGTTCAACATATCCAAAAACTTCTCAAACAATATCAGGTCATCGCCGCTAACGGCGGTGGTGCTTCTGGGCAAAAATTGGATTTCGTCCACTTCGAAATCAACAATAGCCAAGGCATCGGCTAAGGCTTGCTTGGCCTTAAAATAGTCCGCAGGGGACGTGAACACGGTTATTTTGCCTTCTTCACTTTCCACGTCGGTAACATCGACATCTGCGGTCAGCAAGGCGTCTAAAACGGTGTCTTCGTCAGCATGGTTGAAAGCCAAGATTGCGGCATGGTCAAACATGTGGCTGACTGCGCCTTGGATGCCAATTTTAGCTTTGGTCTTGGTGAAACATTGGCGCACATCGTTAAAGGTACGGTTAGGATTGTCGGTAAGGCAGTCAACAATCACCATGCAACCGCCGGGGCCAAAGCCTTCATAGCGGGCCGGTGCGAAATCTTCGCCGCCACCGCCCTTGGCTTTGTCGAGGGCTTTTTCGATAACATGGGCGGGGACTTGGGCTTTTTTAGCGCGGTCTATCAGTCCGCGCAATGCCAAGTTGCCATCGGGGTCGACGCCCCCCGATTTAGCGCAAACATAAAGTTCACGGCCATATTTACTGTAGACCTTGGCCTTTGCATCCGATGTTTTGGCCATCGACACTTTACGGTTTTGGTAGGCTCTACCCATTTGGTTGTTGCTCCATTAATAAAGATAAAAATGCCGATTTTACAGTTAAGCATTAGCCTAGGGAAACTTTTAGTCGGTCTGGAAAAGGATGATGCGGTGTTGGGGTGTTGCTTAGAACTTAATTGCTATGCGGTGTGATACCTTAATGACTCATCAAAAAGCGAATATTGTGATGGAATTTCTTTGTCTATTAATGGCGGTGTGTTGAAGTTGGTAATTAATGCTTCAACCATCGGGTTTCTGTTAGATTCCTTTCCACCGACATGATAAAAATGTTCACGGGTCAACACCTTATGTTGCGACCATAAGGACTTTACATAATTGTTTTCGCGGTAATCATTGTGATGCCAGGTTGATAAAATGAACTTACCTTTGAAATTAGACAGCTCCCGCTCTTGTGCGTCATTCCAGCCATTGTAGTAATCAACGTGCCGGCCTATGTAAGGAGGGTCACAATAGATAATGTCTGACGGCGACGCTTCGGCAATGGTGGCATTAAAACCTTGGCATTTAAACGTGAACTGTTTGGCCTTGATCGTGTTGCTCACCCAGGCCACTTGATTGGTGATTTTAGTGACATAGCTTTGGGCAAACCGCTGGGGTTTCCGGCAAAATGGAATATTAAAGCCGCCTTTGCGGTTGAAGCGGATCATGCCATTAAAACCAGCCCGGTTAAGGAACAAAAAATCCAGCGGTGAATGTTCGGCATTGAACCGTTCCCTGACGAAGTAATAATGTGCTTCACCTTTTACCAGCAACAGCCCGCCTTCACGTACCAGATAATCTTTCACCACCTCGGGCATGATTGCACCGGATGCCATATCTGCATAGAAATTGATCAAATGCGGATTGCTATCGCATAACAAAGCCCGTTCCGGCGTAACATTAAAAGCCACCGCACCCGTACCCATAAACGGCTCAATCCAGCGTCCATCAAAATCAGTTGGGATAATGCTTTGTATCCACGGCACGAGCTTGGTTTTTATGCCTTGGGATTTGATGGGTGGTGTTTGAACTTTTAGTATTGCCATCAAGTATATGAATCGTTATGGAGTTCACTTGCAACAATGCTCTGGGCACAATTGTTTGATTTCGATTTGTAAGGATTCAAGTAATTCGCTCTGTTCTGCCCAATCACTATCAGTGGCATTAACCAAAATTGCTTTAGCAACCACGGCAGTGGCTAAAAACTTGCGGTCTGACATATCAAGCGAATTGCTAGGTAATTCATCAAAGCCTCTGCTGTCATCATCTAATTTAGTGATTTTCACCGAGCAAATTTTATTTGTGGCGTACTGATTATCATGTAGGTACTTAAAAAACATATCACCGACTCCGGGTTGGCCTGCGTGACTTAAATGTCTTTTATATTCCTCCATGATTAATCCAGTTTTATCAATAGCAATATGTAAGTTTTTGCAGGCCTGTAATATTTCAATACAAGCCAATTGGCAAGCAAAAGATGCGTGGGTGTTTTGGCCGTTCGCGCTAATAGCCACATTGGTGTCTATGACGGATTTGTCCATCATAGACTAAATGCCTTGCATTTTTCGCTTCAATACCGCAGTACGGGTTGCGGCGATTTCTGCCATTTCATCGCCAAAAAAATTTTCCGGCCAATTTCTGATATCACCAAATAAATCAATATCTAAATCAGATAATTTCGACATACCTTCAATGCTGTCACAAAAATAAAGTTTTAGTTCTTCGGCAGGGTATTGTTCTTCGGCGATACGTCGTTGGAAACGCCTTAATAAATGTTCACTATGGCTTTCGACAATAACCTGAATATTCCTGTGTTTTGCCACTTGTAAAATAACATCAGCTAGGCCACTTTGCACAGAAGGGTGTAAATGAATTTCTGGTTGTTCCATCAACACGGTACTGCCTTCCGGCACATAATAAAGTAATACCAAAGCAGGTAAAACTTGTGAAACGCCAAAGCCTACATCAGTTAAAAAAGCTTCTGGGCTTTCTTTGTCCCGCTTAACAATAGCTCGATATAAATTCGACCCTTCGGCAATCTCTTTAATTGAAAATTCTTGAATTAATCCTAATTCTTTAAGCCAGTAGGCAATAATTTCTTGAAAGGTTTTAATAGCCTTTCTTTTGCCTAAATTTCTTTTTTCTCCTCGAATAGTAGCGGACAATATCGCATCCACCGTGCGCTCACCTCTATAACCTACATCAAATGGTCTTGCCCCTGACCATTGATACTCCCTTTTTGGATATTCACGCAAAGGTCCAAGGTAATAAATTTGATCCATCATGCTTTCGTATCCAGATTCAAAAAAACTTAAAAAATCGGCATTTTGGTGATATGTTTTGGCTTGGTCTGGAAACAAATGCGTTTTAATAGGACTTGGCATTGTCCAAGCTCGGCCTTGTTGGCGAACAAATTGAAACTTTGCACCGTTTTGAGAATTTGCTTTTAAGATATATTCTTTAGTTGATTCTTTTGGGCTCATTTCAAAAGAATGATTGGCAAAACGGTAAGCAAGAAATTGCGATTTCATTTCCTGGTTTTTAAAAGAAACTTCTGCAGTTGTTTCTAAAACATCATCTTGAAATAAAATATCATTACGCTTTCCTGATGGATTAAATATTTTCAGTGGTTTATTGAGTTTCCATTTTATTGTCCATTTTAAAGATAAAGCACATTGATGCTTATGCACCATGTCTTTAAAAGTACCTAAATTCACAAGCTGATCAGGGCCTCCTAAATCTAAAACCAATCCTCTATCGGTCGCATTTTTAGTTTGCTTTAACATTAATAAAAATTGCAGAATGCTAGTTTTTCCCGAACTGTTAGTGCCAAACAAGCCTGTAACGTGTCCTAGCTGAATGTCCAACTCTTTCCATGCTTTAAAGTTTGAAACTTGTAATTGGGTTAACATCGTGGCCTATGTTATGTGCAAAGTTGATTTATTATGGCTTATTTTTGATTCACTGACCCCTTCAAACTCGCCTTAACCTCCGGCGGCATATAATTCTCATCATGCTTTGCCAACACTTCCTCCGCCACAAAAACGCCGCGACTGTCCAGCTTGCCGTTGGCGACTATGCCTTGGCCTTCGCGGAACAAGTCCGGCAGTATTCCTGAGTATTCCACCGTGACTTCCTTGCTGAAGTCACTGAGTTTAAAGCGCACCATAATGCCTTTGTTTGGGCGCTCCACCGAGCCTTTAACCACCATGCCGCCTAAGCGGAACAAATTATCTTTAGGGGCTTTGCCATCGGCCACATCGGTGGTGGAAAAAAAGTACATCAAATTGTCGTTGAATGATTTCAGTGCGAAACCAACGGCTCCGGCGACGCCGATAACCATCAGGGCGATCAAAATCAGGCGTTGTCTTCTTGCGGGTTTCATGGCGTTACCGATGGCGTTGTTGTTTTAAGGCCAGTTCGCGTAGCAGTTTTTTCCGTTGCACGATAGGCAGGATGATATTGGCTAGCAGCACGATTAGGGTAAGGCCGTAAGATGTCCAGACATAAAAGGCGTAGCCGCCCATAGCGAAAAATTCTTGTATAGTCATGCGCGTTTCTCCAGCATCGCTTTGACCCATTGGGCGTTGCGCTCGCGTTGTAACAGTTCTAGGCGGGCGCGTTGCAACATGGCGATTACGTAATACAGTTTGAACGCGGCCGCCATCAGTAATAAGGGCACCAACATGCTGACATGGATGGATGGCTTGTCCATTTTGGTGACGGTAGGGCCTTGGTGCAGGGTGTTCCACCATTCGACTGAATAATGGATGATCGGGATGTTGACCACGCCGACCAATGCCAAAATTGCCACGGCTTTGGACGCAGTGCGTTTGTCGTCTATCGCGCCATACAGGCCGATGACGCCCAGATACAGGAACAACAGGATCAGCTCCGAAGTCAGCCGCGCATCCCATACCCACCAAGTGCCCCACATCGGCTTGCCCCACAAGGAGCCGGTCACCAAGGCAATGAAAGTGAAGCTGGCGCCGATAGACGCGCTGCTGATCGCAACAATTTCCGCCAGTTTGATGCGCCAAACCAAGCCAATCGCGCCCGCCGTTGCCATAACCATATAGATAAACAGCGACATCCACGCGCTGGGCACATGGATATAGATGATGCGGTAGCTATCGCCTTGCTGGTAATCCGGTGGGGCCAACACCAAGCCGCCGTATAAGCCCGGAAGCAACAGCAGCAAAAAAAGCACGACCAGCCACGGCATTAACTTTTCAGTTAGTGCATAAAAATGCGGCGGCGAAGCCATACGGTGAAAGAATCTGCCTACTGGATCGGGAATTAAAAACATAATGATACGCTATTGAAAGCTTTTAAAAATAGTTTGTCGGACATTTGCTTAAATCTGCTACAGACTAAACGAACGGAAGGGAGTTCAAAGTAAGGCGTGTTTTGCTTTGAGGGCTTTTGTTGATGTTAGGCTTTGCAATAAGAAGGGATCCAGCTGCGCTCAACCATGTAATCAGGCACGTCGTTAAAGTCAAACGCTTCGCCGTCTTTAATCATTTGTTCAATATCGAACAACACGCCGACTTCAGGAATATCCGCAAAGAACATTTTATAAAGTGGCCTGACCAACTGTTTGGAAATTTTTATGCCGATAGGGCCGATAAAATTGCGCCGTTGCCCGACATGCGCCACTTCATCAATGGTGATTTCATCCAATAAGGCTTGCATACGGTCACGGACTTCGGGTTCATCCGCCATCACTTCATCAATCAGATGATGCAGATGGAAATAATATGTCACGCCCATCAATTCCGTCACAAACGCCGGTGCATTCAGTAAAAAGCCCGGTAATTTAGGGAATTGCTCGTAAACCCATTCTTTGGCAGGCTCCAAAGGCACCCATTCCACTTTATCCAGACCGCAGGTATGCAGCATTTCATCGAATAAACGCCAATGGCAAAATTCTTCCGCCAGATGCACGCGGCTGATCTTGTCTTTGATGCTAAGACAATTGGCCATATCCGGCGAAAAAGCCCATGCGCCTTTAATGCCCACCCATTCATGCCTGGCAAATTTGTAAATGCTGGCCAGCATTAAGGTCTTTTTATCTAAGGTGCTAGGGTCATCTTTCAGGTGGATATAGTTTCGATAAAAAGCGTCAGGATTAGCCAGAGGCGTCCGTAAACTGACTGGGCTGTCTTTAAATGACTGCAACTTGGCGCGTTTTTTGGCTAAATTCCGGTCTTCTTCAAACAATTCACCACCATGTGCTTGGGTAAATAACCAATAATCGGCAAAGTTTTCTTGCCGCTGCTGTTTTGTTGAGGGTGAAAAAATCGACCGATATTTTGATCCCATAACACGTTGCTCCTGTTGAGGTGTGGTTATTGTTACTAGCTAATACTCATTTTTAAGGCTGCAGCGGTGGGCCAAGGTGCCAGTGCTAAAGACATCAATAAGATTGCCATCAAGATATTGATTTGCGCGGTGACGGGTAGGCCGTTGCTGGCCATTTCCACCGCGTTGCCGGCAAAGATCAGCACCGGCACATACAGCGGCAAGACCAGCAGCGACAATAACATGCCGCCCCGCCGCAAACCGACGGTCAACGCCACGCCAATTGCACCGATTAGGCTCAATACCGGCGTGCCCAGCAGCAAGGTCAGCAATAACATGCCGATAGCGCTTTGTGGCATCCCCAGAAATACCGCCAGCAACGGCGCCATCAGCAATAACGGCAACCCTGTCACTAGCCAGTGCGCAATTATTTTAGCCAGCACCAATACCGATGTCGGGTGCGGGCTAAGGACAATCTGTTCCAGCGAGCCATCGTCAAAATCGGAACGGAACAGGCTGTCTAAAGACAGCATCGCCGCCAGTAAAGCCGACACCCAAATGATGCCAGGTGCTATAGCTTGCAGTAATTGTGGGCGCGCGCCAATTCCTAACGGAAAAAGTGTGATGACCAGCACAAAAAAAAGTAGGGGATTGGCGATTTCCGAGCGTTTGCGTAGGGCTAGCAGCAAATCGCGGCGGATAATGGCAAAAAAAGCGTGGCTTAAAGACATCAGGATAAGTGGATACGTTGGACATTAACGCCATGCAGGTTGAGGTCATGGTGCGAAGTTAAGACAATCAAGCCACCGTTTGTGCAGTGTTCGGTCATCAGTGTTTCTATTAAGGTGATGCCGTGCTTGTCCAGTGAGGTGAACGGTTCATCGAGCAACCAAAGGCGTTTTTTGGTGATCAGCAACCGGGCCAGTGACAGGCGGCGTTTTTGCCCTGCGGATAAGGTCTGCACCAACACGTTATCGTAGCCACCCAGCTGAACTTTCTCCAGTGCATCGGCGATGGTGTACGAACCTGCTTGCGCCAATGCCAACGCAACCTTCAGGTTTTCCGAGACGGTCAGTTCTTTTTTGATGCCATCCAGATGCCCGACATAAGCCATATCGGCATAATATGCACTGCTGTTGATGTCTACGCCACACCACAGCACTTGACCCGCGTCGGCTTCCCGAAAACCACATAAAATCCGTAATAACGACGTTTTGCCGCTACCATTTTTGCCTTCCAGCAATAACACTTGGCCGCTTTCTACTGCAAAATCCAGTCCTGCAAACAGGACGCGGTCATCGCGGATGCAGCTTAAGTCGCTGCCTGCCAGCTGCTCTGTATTCATGCTTAGCTTGTCATTGACCGTTGCCGCACGACTTCATACAGCAATACGCCGGCCGCCACCGAAACATTCAGGCTGGACACTTGCCCTAGCATCGGCAATTTGATTAACACGTCGCATTGCTCGCCTGTCAAACGGCGCATGCCTTTGCCTTCAGCACCCAATACCAGCGCCAGCGGCACGGTAAAATCGGCCTGATACGCGGTTTGCGTGGCTTCGCCAGTCGCACCCATGACCCACACGCCGTGGTCTTTCAGCCAGCGCAAGGTGCGCGACAAATTGGTCACCTGATACACTGGCACGGTTTCCGCCGCACCGCTAGCGACTTTGCAAACTGTCGGGGTAATGCCGGTGGCATTGTCTTTGGTGACAATCACGCCGTGGGCACCGGTCGCGTCGGCGGTGCGCAAACACGCGCCCAAATTATGCGGGTCTTGGACATTATCCAGCACCAGAAAAAGGGCGGGTGCCGTAAGGTTTTCCACCGCTGTTTTCAGCTCGTTTTCTGATAACTCGCTTGGCATATCGACTTCGATGACTATGCCTTGGTGATTGTTGTTTTCAGCGAGCTTATCGAGTTTTTTCCGGTCGACTTTTTCCGGCTCTATGCCTAAATCGAGCAAATCTTCAATCGCCTGGGCCAGCCGCTTGTCTTGGCGTTGCTCGTCTATCCACGCCTTATTGATTTTTTTCGGCGAGTAATCAAGCGCGGCTTGTACTGAATGTAGGCCGTAGAGTTTGGTTAGTTTCATGCGTTATTGGTGGTCTGTGTTTGCCGGTTAAAGTCTGGTTAAGTTATGTGCTTTTTTTGCGCCGTCTTTTTTTGGGCTTACCCGTTCCAGCGCCTGTGGCTTTCTTAACCGAGCCGGTTTTTTCCACCAGCTCAAAATCAATTTTTTTCTCATCGAGGTTAACGCCGACAACCTTAACCTTAACGCTATCGCCTAGCCGGAAACTGATGTTGGTGCGTTCGCCTAAGAGACGGTGGCTGGTGGGGTCGAAATGAAAATAATCCTGTCCTAAGTTGCTGATATGGACTAAACCTTCGATATAAATTTCTGCCAGCTCAACAAAAAAACCAAACGAAGTGACGGCGGAGATGATGCCTTTAAATTCTTCGCCTATTTTATCCATCATGTATTCGCATTTCAGCCAACTGACCACGTCGCGGGTGGCTTCATCGGCACGGCGCTCATTGGCGGAGCAATGCTCGCCCAAAATCACCATGTCCGGTACGCCGTAATGGAAGCTGTCGGCCTTTTTGCCTTGCAGGCAATGGCGGATGGCGCGGTGCACCAGCAAATCGGGGTAGCGGCGGATGGGCGAAGTGAAATGCGCGTAGGCATCCAGCGCCAGGCCAAAATGGCCTTTGAGTTCGGGGCTATAAACGGCTTGGGATAAGGAGCGTAGCAGTACGGTCTGGATCAGGTGCGCATCGGGGCGGCCTTTGATGCTGTTGACCAAGTGCATGTAATCCAGTGGGGCAGGATTGGCATCGCCACCGAGTTTTAAGCCCAGCTCGCCCAGAAAGGTCTTTAAATTAAATAGCTTGTCCGTCCCTGGGCCTTCGTGGATGCGCAGCAGCTTGGGCATTTTTTTGCCGTTCAGGTACTTTGCCGCCACGCTGTTGGCGGTGATCATGCACTCTTCAATCAGTTTGTGGGCATCGTTACGGGTTACGGGGACGATTTTACTGATTTTGCGGTCTTCGCCAAAAATAATGCGCGTTTCCTGGGTGTCGAAGTCCATTGCGCCGCGCTGCTCGCGTTTCATCCGTAGCGCCTGATAAAGCGCGTACAGTTCTTTTAAATGCTTCAGCAACGGCTTATATTTTTCCTGCAAGGCGGTGTCGCCTTCGACTAGGATTTTTGCCACTTCCGTGTAAGTCAAACGGGCATGGGAGTTCATCACCGCTTCCATAAATTTGGCGCGGGTGACGTTGCCGTCATGGTCGATAAGCATTTCGCAGACCATGCATAAACGGTCGACATGGGGATTAAGCGAACACAGGCCGTTCGATAGAATTTCCGGCAACATCGGGATGACATTTTCCGGGAAATACACCGAGGTGCTGCGGTTTTGGGCTTCGTCATCGAGCGCCGTGCCGATCTGCACATAATGTGAGACATCGGCGATGGCAACCAGCAATTTCCAGCCGCTGGGCGTTTTTTTGGCGTACACGGCGTCGTCAAAATCACGGGCGTCTTCACCGTCAATCGTCACCAGTGGGATATCACGCAAATCGACGCGCCCCAATTTAGCGGTTTCGGGGACTTCTGGCGTGAGCGGTTCGATTTCATTTAGCACGCCATCAGGCCATTGATACGGCAATTCGTGCGAGCGTATTGCCATCTCGATTTCCATGCCTGGGGCAAGATGGTCGCCCAGCACTTCAATGATGCGGCCTATCGGTTGGCGCAATTTGGTGGGTTGCTCAATGATTTCGGCAATGACAATTTGCCCTTGCTTGGCTTTGCCGACACCGTCTTTTTGCAGCAGGATGGTTTGCGAAATGTTTTTGTTGTCGGGGATGACGTAAGTAAAGCCGTCTTCCTTATAGAGGCGGCCGACCACTTGATGGGTGTTGCGTTCTAGGATTTCAACAACGGCGCCTTCACGGCGGCCTTTTTTGTCGACGCCTACGATGCGCACCATGGCGCGGTCATTGTGCAACAGCGGGTTCATTTCCCGTGGCGACAGGAACAGGTCTTCCGAACCATCGTCAGGACGGATGAAGCCGAAGCCATCGGCATGGCCGATGATCCGTCCGACAATCAAGTCCTTGTTGTTGACCAGGCAATAGCATTGCGCGCGATTAAACAGCAATTGTCCGTCACGTTCCATCGCCCGCAATCGGCGGCGCAGGGCTTCAAGCTGCTCTTCTTCCTCTAGGGAAAAACCGTCGGCAATATCTTTGCGGGACATCGGCTTGCCGGCATGTTCGATAAATTGCAGTATCAGTTCGCGGCTGGGTATGGGTTTGTCATACTTTTCAGCTTCACGCTGTGCGTAGGGGTCTGGTGTTGAACTAAAATCAACGTCTTTTTTAGACTTGGAGGGCATTTAGGAGATATGGGGGATATGTAATGATGGGTGAGGTTGTGAAATACATTTGGTGTATATGATACAGGCTTAGGTAATTAAGATACAAGGTAAAAGCAGGGCGAGTGGATGTGAAGGCTTACTGTAACCCTATGACTTTGCAATGGTCAGCCCACGCAGGGCATCAGGCCAAACACATTTTTCAAAAAATATGCTTAAAATCAGACAGGGATCGGGGGACAAAAGTTTGATGGTTTCAAAGGCCGTTATAGAACGCCGGATAATTGGCTTTACAAAATGCGCCGTTATTCGATCCGGCCGCGTTTTAAGCGGTGGCACAAACGTTTCGTGGGGGGCGTTGCGCTTGCCGCCGGTTTCCATCCCGCCGCTTATCAAGCCTGGCTATCTAGCCCTGATTTGTTTAAGCCGAAGCGCTCCATTTTTTTGTACAGCGTGGTGCGGGTAATGCCTAATTTCTTGGCGGCTAAGGAGATGTTGCCCGCGCATTCTTTCAGCACTGTTTTGATGCCATGCAACTCCCAATCCGACAAGCTCACCAGCGGCAGGTCAACCTGCGCCGCAGCAACATTGGCCGCAATGGGCGGTTGCTGTTTTAATTCCGCCATAAAGTCGAGCGGCAAATCGTGGCTGCTGATAAATTCGCTGCTGGCCGTATAAAGGGTTGCGCGAATGACATTGATCAGTTGGCGGATATTGCCGGGCCACGGATGGCTCTCAAACAGACGGATGACTTCCGGACAAATTTCTAAGGCCTGCCCGTTGTCCATTGCGTTTAGTTCCCGTTGCAGGAAATATTGGATGATGGCGTTTTTGTCGTGCCGCTGGCGCAAGGGCTGCAGATGGATTTGTGCGCCATTCAGCCGGTAGTAAAGGTCTCGCCGGAAACGCCCAGCGTCAACGGCTTCCAACAATTGCACATTTGTTGCCGCCACCACTTGCACATCCACGCGTATGGGCCTGTTGCCGCCGACCGGGGTGAATTCGGAAGTTTCCAGCACCCTCAGCAAGGTTGATTGCAAATCGAAGCTCATGTCGCCGATTTCATCAAGAAATAAAATGCCCTTGTCCGCGAGCATAAACTTGCCTGGTTTGCCGGTACTTTTCGCCCCGGTAAAACTCCCTGATTCGTAGCCGAACAATTCGCTTTCTATCAAGTCATGGGGGATTGACGCGCAATTGATGGCAATTAGGGGCGCGTCTTTTCTTGGGCCACTATTTTTGAGGAGGGTGACAAAATGGTCTTTGCCGACACCTGATTCGCCGGTAATCAGGATGGGGATTTTGTATTGCTGCAATTTGACGGCTTTTTGAACCAAGGCGTTCAAGCTATCTGACATTGCCGCGCCACTATGCTCGGTTGCGGTTTTTTGGGTTTTTTTGAAAGGGATCTTTTCTAAGACCCGTTGTTGTGCCACCGGGTTTTTAGCTAACGGAAAGTCGGTGTTCACCAGCACACAAATGAGATGCAAAAAGGCAAATAAGGAGTTCATGTTTTCTTGGTGATGGCTGCTGACCAAACCGATGACCGCTTGCAGCTGGCCAGTTTCATCGCACAAGGGATAGCCCACGGTGGTATAGGGGTGTAAAACGCTTAGGAAATGCTCCATACCTTGAAAGGCGACTGGTTTTTTGAGTTCTGCGGCGGTGCCGATGCCATTGTTGCCTAATACGGATTCTAACCAGACCACATCCCGTTGGCTGGTGCGTAGCATGAATGCCCCGGGTAACTGTTGTTCGCCTAAGGAATATAACAGCCTGCCGTCAGCGGAGGTCAGCAACATCATAACGCCGGCTTCTTTAAGAAACACATGAAAGTTATGGCTGAGTTGCTTGATTAAGGTTTCTATTTTGTGTGGGGTGTTGTTTAGCCATGGATGCGGGCTGTAGATTTGATAATCATCCCAAACTGCATAATTGCCTAATGGCAATTGGTAGTCATCAAGGCAGCGTTGCCAAGATGCCCTTACCTCGGGTCTTACCCAGTCACTTTGGTCGGGGACTGAGCGTGTTTGCACCATCCATTGCCATGCTTGTTTAGGACGGTAGATTTGATAGTCAATAGTTTGCTTTAATAAGAGAGGTTCCTGCATCAAGTTGGCTTGCTGTGGAATGTTCAGGTTTGAAAACATTGAGTTCTCTTGGGTGATGCAAAACCACCAAGATAACAAAATCAAAAAATGAGACAATGCGGCATAGTGTCGCATTGCCTTTATTCTATGAAAGAATAGAGTGCCCCGGAGGGGAGGTAGGAAAATCTTTAGGCTTGTGGTTTTCCCGTTCATACGCCAGTGTTGGTTGCGGATCTACTCCGCTGAACGGTCAAGTTTTCGGTTTTTGTCGGTTATCTGTCCAAAGGCTGTTCGTGGCAGACCCTTCGGTTGCGCCCAAGAAAAGCTTGGCGAATTACGAATGGCTCAGGTTATGGTAGTGGCTCAAACCACTACCACGTTAGTTAGTCAGTTTAAGATCTAGGGTCTTCGCGGGTCGCTGCGGCCCATTCTGGCGAATAACCCGCCATTATCGACAAGTCAGGGACATTCATCACCATAGTTTCGCTAGTAATCAAGGTGCCAACTGCACTGACGGCATTGCGTAAGGCCAGGCGGATAATTTTGACCGGGTCCATAATGCCGATTTCCAAAAAATCCCCATAACATAAGGTTTCCGTGTCTAGGGTCGCGTAGGCGTTGTTTTTTGCGTCGAGTTGGTTGATGACGGCCTCGCTGTTCAGTCCGGCGTTTTGGACAATTTTCATCAACGGTGCGGCTAAGGTCATCCGCATGATGAAAAAGCCTTGTTGTTGCCCGGCATTTTCAGCAATGGCTTGGTCAAGCAGTTCCTTGCAACGGAACAATGCAACCCCGGCGCCCGGTACGACGCCTTCAGCCAATGCCGCTTTTGCAGACAAATAGGCATTTTCTATGCGGATCATGCGTTCTTTAATTTCAAAGTCGGTGGTGCCGCCAACACTGAACACCCCTGTTTTTCCGGATAATGCCGCTAACCGCTCCTGCAGTTCATCAAAATCGTGTTGGTTGCCTGTTGCCGAACCTTCGCCTGGTTTTTTGGCCAAAATGATTCCGGCTTCCTGGCGCAAGGTTTCGGCTAATTGCGTGACGGCGGTTTGGTCTCCGGCAGCGCCAATGAGGGTTGTGCTGCTTTCGGTGATGATGGCTTTTTGTGCTTGCCCCAGATGTGCCAAGGTCAGTTGTTCTAAGGGGCTGCTTATGCCATGGGTCTCGAGGATTGCTTGACCGCCAGTCAGCAAAGCCAAATCCTTTAACCGCTCGATGCGCTTATCACCAAAGCCGGGCGGCTTGACTGCCACGACTTTGAAAATACCTCGGATGTGGTTTAGTAATAAGCCTGTCAAGGCCTTATCAACAACATCGTCGGCGATCACCAATAGCGGCCTGCCTTGTTCCTTGACTTGTTCAAGAATGGGGATGAGCGACATCAAATCATTGATTTCACGGTCATACAATAGGATGTAAGGTTGTTCCAACACGGCTTCATTACGGGTCTTGTCGGTGACAAAATACGGTGACAAATAACCTTGTTCATAGTGAACGCCATCAACGATAGCTAAGCTGTCTTCACGCCCATTACCGAGCTGGAACGTCAGTTCCCTATCCGGACCCAGTTCAGCCAACGCTTGAGCCAGCAGTTTTCCGGCGTTTGCCTCGTTTTTGCTGGCGACAGTAGCAATTTTTTCCACCCATTCGGCCGTGGCACCAGTCACGGCTTGGGCTTGCAAATGGTTGTCCACCACTGCCAACGCCACATCCAAGCCTTTTTTCAATTGCATGGGATGGAAACCTACCGCCACACTTTTAAGGCAGCCTTGAGCCAAGGCTTGGGCCAGCACGATAGTGGTGGTTGTGCCGTCGCCAACCTGCCGTGACATGGTGCCCGCCACGTCACGCAACATCCGGCCGCCTAGGTCAGCAATGCGGTCTGACAAGATCATTGCCTTAGCGACAGTCGCGCCATCACGGGTAAACACTGGCATGATGCCGTCAGTCCGGTGCTGTATCATCACAGCTGGGCCGACGCTGCCATAAGTTGTCGCGACGGCCCTTGCGACATGGTTAATGCCGTTCATAAGGCGTTCGCGTAATTCTGGGTTGTAAATAATTTCTTTGCTCATTCTATTTTCCGTTTAAGGATGGGACGGGGTGGCTGGGCGCTGGTTTTCATCAATGTCTGGCCAACTTCAGCACGGGTGTTATGGACGCGTTTTGACCGCGCCCAGATGCGTATCATTAGAATGTCCCAATAATCCATTCGGGATTTAAATTCTATTTCTTCCTCAGCAGATAGCCCCCGTTTCCAGTATTCCAATAACTCTTCAGTCCGCTCGCTACCAATTTTGTCAAGCAATTTGTTTTCTTCAACAACCAGTTGCCTGATAGTTTCATCAAGCTGTTTGACCATATCATGGAGAAACTCCTTATCTGCTTCGTTCATAGCAGCCCCCAAAAAATAATTTTTAAGTTACAGGCCTTTAAAAAAGATCTGGTGCTTAGGTTTATCCAGCAAGGCAGTAGCGCTGCTGGCCCGGTGATTAAAAAATCCTGGCGAGGGCCGCGCGTTGCATAAAATCACCGAACAGCTCATGAACCGCTGGGTAAGAATTTTTCCAAATAAATGCGCTCTTTTGGGATGCCTAGGTCGGCACAAACGGCAAAAGTGGCATCCACCATGCCGGGCGGCCCGCAGAGGTATAAATCTGGCTTAGCACCTGTTTCCACCAAGTCGCGCCGTAAAATATCCACGACACTGCCTTTTTCACAATGCCAATCATCTGAACATTTCCAAACGCAGTTTCTAAGCTCCAGTGTCGGCATTTCAGCGGCTAATTGATCCAGTTCAGCTAAATGGAAAATCTCGGCTTCGGTGTTGACCCCAAAATAAAGCACACACTTTTGTGGTTCGTCCCACGCTTTCATGTACCTGACCATTGATAAGATCGGTGCCAGCCCAGTGCCTCCCGCGACAAAATAACGCGGCGTAAAACCATTTTCTTTTAAGCCAAACACGCCGGAAGGCCCGTTGACTTTTATTTTTTGCCCCACCTTGGCGTCTTTTTTCAAATACTCGGAGAATTTGCCGCCATCGACGATGCGGATCAAAAACTCTAAATCACCTTGGTTGTTGCTAATATTGGCGGGTGAATAAGACCGTGTGTCGGTAGTGCCTGGAATTTCCAAATCGAAAAATTGCCCAGATTCAAATTTGATGGTTTTATCATCGCCTGTGCGACGTAATTGAAACTTAACCACGTTGATGGAGATTTGTGACAACTCAACCACATCGGCTTCAAAATCCAAACCTTCCGGTGAGAATGAAATCCGCTCATAGGTGTACGGAACTTCTACTTCTATATCAGTGGTGGGATAGCACCGGCACAATAAGACCATGCCGTCTTCCTCTTCTTGTGACGGCAGTGCTTGGGCACTGACTTTACCCGTCACATAATCGCCTTCGGAACAATAACCTTTGCAGGTGGCGCAACTGCCTTCCCGACAGGAAGACATAAGGTAAATGTCTTGGCGGACTGCGGCACTAATGACATCTTCATCAGATCGGCAATCAAACGAAATTGATTCTTTATCTTCGGTGATAATGGTGACTTTATAAGTAGTGGTCATTACTAAAAAACTCCTGGTGTTCGCTATTTTTCCCTCTTAGCGGGGAAATAAAGTCATTGGGCGTGTAATTGGGAGACGTTAAAAAAATGCAAGACATGCTGGACAGCCCGCTTGGACGCATCGAGTGTCAATGAGCAGCCTTCCTGCACCATTTTGTTGTCGCGATAAATCCGCCACCGCCACATAAAATCCAAATCTTCACTGTAGGCGGTATAGGTGTCGGAGGTATGGATGGCGATGGCTTCTGAAGATATGTCTAACAGATCATCTGAGGTTATAGCTGGGTCATTTAAAAAGGCTATCATGTCTTTTTTAGGTTAAAGGGTTGGAAAAACAAAAGGCAGCCAATGAAGGCTGCCTTTTGATCACATCAGGGGCCTATTGTAAGGTAACCACTCTAACGCCGCGTACTTTCCGCAATTCCTCTAAAGGCAATGCGTAGTAATCGGTGTTCCTAAGTTCCATCAGCTTGGTGCCTAGCTGCCGGTCAGTGTCCAGGAAAACATTGACAGGCATGACGGGCGGCTTGCAGGCCAGGCGGAAGTTGATATGGATGCGTTCAGCTTCATACATGTCCTCACAAGCCGTCATCGCCGCAAGGGCTTCGTCAGCGACTTTTTGGGCATCGTTACCACAAGTGCATGTGTTAAGCAGCTGCGTATCGTTGAACTCGGCTTGTTTCAATACTGCCACTTTTTCTTCAATTTTTAACTCGATCCAAAGCCAATCAAGTTCTAAAGAAAAGTCCGTTTTAAATACGCTGACGTGTTTGGCACGAAACTCTTTTAGAAACGTATGGCCTTCCGCCAGATTTTTTAAACCAGCGATTTTATTTACCCATTCGGTACGGGTAGGGTTTTCATGAATGTTAGGCATTGTTATTTCCTATGCTGTTTGCAAGTCTTGCAATTTAACATCAAGCCCCATCAGTTCTGAGGTGATGGTGAAGGTTTCGCCCAGTGTATAAGCGCGGCCGATAGTTGAAGAAACATCTACCAATAAGTCATAGACACTGAAATGTTTACCTAACAACTCAGAGACTTCAGTGCAATCAATCTCAATTTTCCCGGTTGCTTTCAGCCACCAGTAACCGGCACGGTCTTCCACGATTAAAGTGGGGTTGTCCGCCTTACGGTCACCCAACAAAATTTCATGGACAACCGAATTGATTTCATCCGATTTTTTTAAGACTAAAACCACTTCGTTGCTTTCATGGACAACTTGGTTTTCCTCAGAAAAATATTCATCAGCAAAAGCTTTGCCCGTTTTTGCCATGATACCTGCGCCGTAGGCATTTGAACTTGTAGACATAATGATTCCTTATTTAAGACCTGTTAACACGGTTTTAATGAGTGCTGCGGTATCGACTTTGTAGCCGATGGGGTCGGCAAAATCATGTTTCCAATCATCAAACACCCGCCCCAAAGCGGCTTCAATCGCAGGTTTATCGCTAACGCCTTTAATTTCTGGTATTTTCGAGAAAATGCCCATGAAATCTTTCAAGGACGTGATAGTCCGTGGCAACCATTTGTCGGCCCAAGCGCGCATCAAGCGGATGTTGTAATCGCCAAATTGCTCGTCAGCCGCTAGACACGTGTGGAACATGTCGGTGGTGATGCCTTTGGTTTGGGAGAAATACAATTGCATTTGATTGATAAAGAACGGGGTCAAGGTGTCGCCATAGTAAGATGACAGCCGCGAGAAGAATTCCCTACGCACAAACTGACCGAACAACGGGTCATAAATCATGTGGCCTGAGAACAAAATTTCGTTCCAGTCGTAAGTTTCTTGCCAGATTTGTTGCACGACTTCCCTAGAACCTTTAAAGATGACCCCTTTAGTCCATTCATTTTTAGGAATGTCGGTGGATTCTGGAAAGCCTGGCACCAATTTAGCCAAAAAAGTCCTTTCTATTTGAATCATTTGCGCATTATCAACTTTATCCAAGCCGATCATCGCGCTGCTCATCCGCAAGGTGTCACCCAAGCAATCGCGCACGACCGAAGAGTGGGAATTGAACAGCCCGTATTCGCTGAAACCGAATGCCCCCAGATAATCGCCCAACACTTCATCGCGCCAAACAGGATCCATCGAGCGCACATGACCGTCAGCCGAATAGGCTTTCAAGAAACGGTCGGTATAACGCCATTCTTCGGCTTTATCTTTAACATACAGCGCGTGCCAGCGGAATGCCGGGTCACGGTGTTTGAGCCAGTCTGAACTACGCATTTCCGTAGACTCATTGCTCCAAGAAGGACGGCCGCCGTGGAATTTTTGTGTCCAATCCCCCCAGTCCAAGCCACCAGGAATCCAGTCAGGCGTCGGTTGGGTGTAGCAACACAGCACTTCATACTCGTTGATCCGCTTACCGCGCGGCGTCATGAAGTAATTCATCTTACGTTGGGTTTCTAAAGGCTGGTCAGGAATGGCCGCCATGATTTCTGCTGCCAGAACGGGATCGGTCAGGCCGCGTCTGCCGCCGGATACTTCAATTGACATGAGCTATGTCTCCATAAATATGAAATTCCCTCCTCGCCGGTAAAGGACGAGGAGGTGAAAGGTTTGGGCAATTACAGTGCTTTCAAAGGATCTGAAAATACGCAATTGATTTTCTTGATGTCATCCAATGTCCACATCTTGCCGTCTTTATTGGTGTGGGGCTGGCTGATTAAGGTTTTGCCATCACTACGCAAACCATGGCCTTCGGTTATCACTTCAGATAACTCACGGCCCTCGTATTGCTCCCAGATGTTCTGGCATTCATAACGTTCTGGTTCGGACAACCACATGCGTTCACCCCATTGGTCGCTGAAAGAATGTTTTTTGCCGTTATATTCAAGAACGCGTAAGGTGCTGGCGCCTTTGCAATAGCTAGGGCAGAAAGGCACTTGGGAAACACGGTCGATGTAGATAGGGTGGTTGTTCTCGATGAACCATTGCAACGGCAAGAAACCGCTGTCAGGGTCTTCGCAGCCACGCGCGCGCCATTCGTCGTAGACTTTGCCGTACATGTCGTACCAGCCAGGATAATTCGCTTCGTACCATTCGGCTTCTTCCGCCGTTGGCAAGGTGACACGGAAGAAACCTGTGGGCCATAACGCATAAGCGATCATGAACAGGTCATGGTGCGCCCAGTAAGCGTCTTTTTTCGCATCACGCAAACTGGCAGGTGATTGCACACCGTATTTGCCCAAACGGCCAATCCAAATGCCGCCCCAATCTTCGTACACCCAACGGTTCCAGGTTTTAACCCATGGTTCCACTTTAAAGTGGCTGCCGTACTCAAACATCATGCCTAAAACTGGCGTGAAGTATTTTTGTTGTGTCCAAAACGCATTGTTTAAATCGGTGTTCAAGTATTTTGAAGCCGCTTCATCATTTGCAATCGATACCACGGTTTGATAACCGTTCGCCATGTGGCGCAATTCATCGGTTTCAATCGACAAGAAAACAGTCGGTGTCATTTCGTCGCCGTTGGCAGACGCCCATTCGGTCACGGCCACGATCAACGGGTTGGTAAAGCAAGCCTCACCGACCAACTGCAAGTTAATGGAACATTCCACCGCATCACCCGAAATAAAGCCGTCTGAAAAGACGCGCTTCATGCCTTTCCACAGTGGGCCAATTGCGCGGGTCCGACGGGCATCGTTATGCCCGGCAGCATCTTGGCCTTGTTTAGCGAAGTAATAATTGATGTAACCGCATTGGTTGGTGTGACGGATTTCATCCATCACTTGGCCTAAATAACCATTTTTTTGCTCTGGCGCAGTTGCCGAATCCCATAGCATGCCGGTTGCAGCAATCGCGTTATACTCACCCACTTCCAAAAAGTTAGAAATCACTTTCATGGACTCATTCCATTTTGGATGGACGCGGTTGGCGGCATCCACGCGCGTCAACACATCTTGCAAGCTACCAAATTGGCGTTCGTCTTTAACCGATTCCATGCGCGCATATTCTTTAGCGATCAGCTTGAATTGCTCTTTGGTGTCATTCGCCATTTTGTATTTGGTCGAATATTTAGTCCGATTTTTTTCAAAATCCCAAGTGAAACTTTGCATCCATCTGTGGACTTCTTGCGCGCCCACACTGACGGGTGCACGGTTAACGGCAAGCGCATCCGTCGCTGCTTTTGTTGCTGCACTTATAGCCATACTGACTACTCCTGATATTATTGTTGTGGATAAAAATTAAGCAGGCCGTCGTTGCCATGCAATTTTAGGAACTGTCACGTCTTAATGAGCCCAAGCCTAAACGACGACCTGTAACACCTAGAGCAATCGCTGTGCCAATCGTTTGTTATATGAAAATAGCTATAAATAACAATCGGATGGGTGGTTATGGCTGGGCTGGGAGGACAGCTGGAAAGTGTTTAATAGCTGGACACTGTCCAGTTAATAAACGTACAGTTTATGTGTAAAAGAAGAATAACAGGACAGTTGTCCCAAGGACTTTGTGCCTCGACAAGCTGAAGGGCTTAAGACAATCGTGCGATGTGTCAGCACCGAGAGCTAAAGGATATGACCGCCGTAGTTTGAACAGCCATTTTCGGCCTGCATACAACTAAAAACTTGATGGGTTTTTAAAACACGTTCTAAAACATCCGGTTTGTTGTTTAATAGCCGCTTATAGAATAAATCCGCTTGACATCCGCCAAGAAGGGACATGCGACAAGTTGACGCGCGGCAATATGCCATATTTCACGTCGTGTCAACTCAGGTTAATATGACCCCGCTCTTGTAAGAATACCTCCTAAAGGGTTTAAGAGTCTTTGTGCGGTCAATCGCTATTGACCGCATTTTTTTTGCCTCCCGTTTCCTGATTTTTCTGGTATGGGTCAATTTGTCGCGCGACATCTTGTCGCATATTTAATTTTCTTAGAGTTAGCTAGAATCAGGGCATCGTCCGTTTAGCGCCGTGTCTGTAAGCTTTCTTAACCGAGGAAAATCATGCCCTTATATAACCACCCCGAATTTTTTACTAATCGCCAGCTTGATCTGGAAAATAAACTGATTTTGCCAACCAGGCAGTTATACAACCAAGTCAGTTGGCAGCTAAAAACCTTGTATCAAGCTATACGTGATCTATTGATTGATGTCCATAGCACTGTCGCAACGCTTGCCCGGCAAGTTTACGATCAGCCTGTGCCTACTTTGACGGCATGGTATGAACAAGCCGCGCAGGCGGGCAGTATTTATTATGCCCAAACTGAAGCCGTGTTGATGCCGGTTTACCATGATTGGCAAATCAAATTAAGCGCAGGCACTGAAAAAACAGGCCAGTATTTACAGGCGCTATGGGACAATCCAAAACAAGTCGCCACAACAACGTTAGAACCTGTCACGCAATACGTGGTGACGGCTGCCGGACAATCCGCGCAGTATTTGCAGCAACTTTTGGATGATCCCGAACTGTTTGTGGCGAATGCGCTTGCCCCGCTCAGCAATTATCTAAGCGTGTTTTCCGAAGCGGCCCAGGCGACCTTGCTTAGCAGTTATTACGCCTTGGCTGAGCTGTCCAGTCAGTTAATAGGGCAACCCTCGGCAACGTTACAGGCGGTGTACCACAATACCTTGTCGGCCTTGTTGGAAGTCTATTTTGAGGTGATTTCGTCTTTATTGGTCATGGCATAAAAACGGTAGGGAAAAGCGTGCTGACATGCTTTGCCTTTCGGTTTGTGGGAAGCTTTGGCTACGCCTTTTCACTGGTGGCACACCACAGTCAGTATTATTGTCATTCAGTGGACGGATCAGAGCCAAAGGCTGCAAGAATTATGGCTTATTCGGCGGGCGGGCGGCCTGAAATAAAATGCTGTGTGATGTGTGGGCCTGCATATTCACTTGATTTGTTTTTAATGATTATGCGGTTATCCTGAAGGTAGAGGCCATAGCCCGCTGAAACGACCTTTCTGGATTTGACAAAGATAAGCGTGCTAAGTATAGTGCCTCCTTTCTTTGCTTTACAGCATCCTCTGCCGAGGTGGTGAAATTGGTAGACACGCTAGCTTCAGGTGCTAGTGGGCGTAAGCCCGTGAAGGTTCAAGTCCTTTTCTCGGTACCATTGAGTGATCAGAAGTATTCAAAAATTCAAAAACCCGCAAGCTGCAAAGGTTTGGCGGGTTTTTTATTGCCCAACAAAGTGCAAGAGAATAGTAAGGGCACTTAGCCCTATTTATCTCGTGCTGTTGCAATACCTGAAAAAGGGGCTGCAACAGCACACTTTAAACCTGATCGTAAATGTCGCAAACTTTGCCCGTGCCTTCGGGAAAAAGGTAAGATAGCTGGCATTAACGATTTGTTCAAATTAGAATACAATTTCGTAATTTACAGCGAAGCCGTTTAAAAATAGTCGCGCCCGTCCATAGCGGTGCGGTGCATTTTTAAACAACTTCTTAAAGTGCCAAACCAAACCTGACGGATCTTTTTAATGACAGACTATAAATTAACCCATCTTAAACAGCTAGAAGCCGAGAGCATTCATATTATCCGTGAAGTCGCTGCTGAATTTGAGCGTCCCGTGATGCTGTATTCTGTGGGCAAGGATTCTGCCGTCATGTTGCACCTGACTAGGAAAGCCTTTTATCCAGGTAAGCCGCCGTTTCCATTGATGCACGTCGACACGACTTGGAAATTCAAGGAAATGATTGAATTCCGCGACAAAATGATCCAAGACCTCGGTTGGGAACTGCTGGTGCATGTCAATCAAGATGGCATTGAACAAGGCATCGGGCCATTTACGCACGGCAGCAAAAAACACACCGATGTGATGAAAACGGATGGGCTTAAACAAGCGCTGGATAAATATCAATTTGATGCCGCTTTCGGTGGCGCACGTCGTGATGAAGAAAAATCACGTGCCAAAGAACGGGTTTATTCCTTCCGTGATAAAAATCATCGTTGGGATCCTAAAAATCAGCGTCCTGAACTATGGAATATTTACAACGGCAAGATAGACAAAGGTGAAAGCATACGGGTATTCCCGCTGTCTAACTGGACAGAGTTGGACATTTGGCAATATATCCATTTAGAAAACATTCCGATTGTGCCGCTGTATTTTGCTAAAGAACGGCCTGTGGTTAATAAAGACGGCATGTTAATCATGGTGGATGATGAGCGTATGCCAATTGGTCCTGATGATAAAGTTGAAATGAAAATGGTGCGCTTTAGAACCTTAGGTTGTTATCCATTGACTGGCGCAGTTGAATCGACCGCGACCACGCTGCCTGAAATTATCCAGGAAATGTTGTTGACCACAACCTCTGAGCGTCAGGGGCGTTTAATCGACCATGATCAGTCCGGTTCTATGGAACAGAAAAAGCGCGAAGGTTATTTCTAACCGCCCACATTGCAACCCATAACAGGAATTTCCGAGAATAATTATGTCCCACCAATCCGATTTAATCAGTAGCGATATTAATGCCTATTTGGCACAACACGAACGAAAAGAGTTGTTGCGGTTTTTAACTTGCGGCAATGTCGATGATGGTAAAAGCACGCTTATTGGCCGTTTGCTGCACGACTCTAAAATGATCTATGAAGACCAATTGGCTGCTGTGCAGGCGGACAGCGTCAAATCTGGCACAACTGGCGTGGGCAAGATTGACTTGGCCCTGTTGGTTGATGGCCTACAAGCTGAACGTGAACAAGGCATCACCATTGATGTTGCTTACCGCTATTTTTCCACTGCCACGCGCAAGTTTATTATTGCTGACACCCCTGGGCATGAGCAATACACCCGCAATATGGCGACAGGCGCTTCGACCTGTGACTTGGCCATTATTTTGATTGATGCCCGTTATGGCGTGCAAACCCAAACTAAGCGCCATAGTTTTATCGCATCTTTGTTGGGTATCCGGCATGTTATCGTTGCCATCAATAAGATGGATTTGGTCGATTACAGCGAAGAAACGTTTCATAGGATTAGGCAAGATTACTTGGCGTTTATCGAAACATTGGACTTGCATGATGTTATCTTTATCCCAATGTCGGCCTTGGATGGCGATAATGTTGTTAATCCCAGCGAAAACATGCCGTGGTTTACCGGGGTGCCGATGATGGAAGCGCTTAACACAGTTGAGATTGCTAATGACCGTAATTTTACCAATGCCCGTTTCCCCGTCCAATATGTCAATCGCCCTAATCTGGATTTTCGTGGGTTTTGCGGAACGGTGGCGTCCGGTATCTTCCATAAAGGTGATGTTGTTACCGCCTTGCCGTCTGGGAAAAGCAGCAAAATCAAATCTATCGTGACGTATGACGGTGATCTGGAGCAGGCGTTTGCGCCGATGGCGGTTACCTTTACGTTGGAAGATGAGATTGACGTCAGTCGCGGTGATATGCTGATTGGCCAAGAAGAAATTTCAGCGACAGTGGCTGATAAATTCAAGGCGCATATTGTCTGGATGACTGAAAAATCCTTGACACCAGGCCGCCAATACACAATTAAGCTGGCAACGCGTAGCGTGTCCGGTTCGGTGTCCATGATCCACCACCGGATTGATGTCAATACGCTGGAACATCATGATGCTAACGAACTGCATCTGAATGAAATTGGCTGCTGTACCGTGTCCGTGAATGCGCCGGTGGTGTTTGACCCCTATAAAACTAGCCGGGGCACTGGTTCTTTTATTGTCATAGACCGCCTGACTAACGGCACTGTGGGGGCCGGTATGATTATTGGCGCTACTGACGATGAAGTATTGCAACCTGTCAACGCGAGTGAGCGTGGCGCGCGTTTCAGCCAGACAGCGGCAGCTATTGCACTGAGTGGCTCAAATGGTTCGGCGATGGCTTATCAGCTAGAAAGGAAGCTGTTTGATAATGGTCATGCAACAACGGTTCTGGAAACCCCGGATGCAGCACTTATTGGTGCCATAAAAAATACCGGGTTGCTCTGTCTTGCGGTCAATTGCCCTGATGACTTGGCTGACATCGGTTTTGACACTGATAAGCAGTCGCTTGATGATATTTATAACTCCCTAAAAGAGGGTAAGTTTATCTACTAAGTTTAGGGGGGGATAGTTTTTAAAGCAACGCTTTTAGAAGCGTTGCCAGCAGTTTTGGACGGGTTTCCACAACCCGTCCCTCTATTCTTTGCCATTGGCATCCGCTTATCACCCCCCCCCCCGAAATATACATCTAAAGGGACTTATTCCTTATTGATTTGTAGCCAAAAGATAGGCAAACCTGAAAAATTCTTGCGGTTTTTCAATGGTTGTAGTGACAATGAGCGGCTTCAATTGGATTGTTTTACTATTGGCCTAGGCAATCTGCATCCTTGCCTTAATAAGGCTCTTTATTACTATTCTTCGTCCAATCAGTAAAAGGCCGCATGGCATCTGGCAAGCTTATTTGAAGCATGGTGATATGACGCTCTGATGGCGGCAAAGCGATTTCATTGTAAATAAAGCTATCATCAAAGTTGGCGGCAGCGGCATCGTGGCGGTCACAAGCAAAATACACTTTTTCCAGCCTTGCCCAGTAGATTGCACCTAAACACATGGGGCAAGGTTCACAGCTGCTATACAAAATGCAGCGGCGAAGTTGGAAGTTACTGAGTTTTTGGCAGGCTAGGCGGATAGCCATTATTTCGGCATGTGCGGTCGGGTCGTTAGCGCGGGTGACTTGGTTGCTGCTTGCGGCTAGTATGCAATTGTCTTTGGTGATAACCGCCCCATAAGGGCCGCCGGCGCCTGTTTTGGCGTTATTCACAGCCAGATCAATGGCCTGCTGCAAAAAAACTTCGTGCATTTATAGCCCCAAAGGATTGCTAGGGTCTATCCCCTCCATAAAAGGCAGGCGCCTATCCTGATTGGTGAGCTGATAGATTTTGCCTATCCAGTTATTGAATACGGCCTTAGCCGTGTCGCGCCAGGTGTTGTCAAGATGCTCAAGCACTTGGTTTTCTGGGAACTCCAGTAATTTTTCGCCGGTTTGTCTGGCCGTTCTGACATGCCGTTCATAATCGGCAAAGATCTGTTGGGCGGTGCCATTAAAGTAGTTTTCCGGAAACGGCGGATAGTCGGCTATTTCGGCCCGGTAAAAACGCATGACCTCGCGCTTGTATTCTTTCAGCAGGCTGATGTCGTCATATTCGGGGTGTCCTTGAAAGAATATGATTCTAAAACCATCCTCGCTGACGGCAAGATGCACGCCTGCTTCTTTGCTGGCCGCCAAGATTTTCAATCCGTGCCGTTCCATATCACTTTGAAATATCTCATTAAAGCGTGAATGCGGCACATCGAAACGGGTGTTGATTTCTGCAACCAAAGGATGGCTGCGGTCGATGACCTTATGGGCGAATACCCCCCAACGTTTGGCGGGCAAACGGGTGCGGGCTATGCCGTAACGGTATTGGATGATGGCATGGGTTGCCAGGCATGAACACAATATCGACGTGACATTTTCCATGGCCCAGGAAAACACTTCGGTTAACGGTTGCCAAAATGCTTCTTCAGTCAAACTCGGATGGGTGACGTTTGCGCCGCTGATGATGAGGGCGTCCAAGCCATCTTGCTTGATTTTTTCAAATGGCTCGTAGTATTGGTCAATATGCGCCTGTGCTTGCGGGCTTCTTTTTAGGCCTTCGATGGTGAACGGATGGACGTGAAACTGGACGATTTGATTGCATGCCCCCACCAGCCGGAAAAACTGCCTTTCAGTAGCTTCCAACGCCGCATCAGGCATCATGTTTAACAAACCGATATGTATTTCGCGAATATCCTGATGGCTGGCGCGTTCAGGATCGACTATTTCTTCGCCTTCTTCACGCAGCCGCTGGAAGGTAGGTAAGTTAGTGTGTGCAACTAGCGGCATATTAGGTACTCGCTATCCATTATTGTTGTGCGCCCAGCGCATCCGCAACAAGCCTGATAAAGTCTTCTTCACCTTTAACGTTTGCGACCTCGTTGGCGTCGACGGTATAGCCGTATTGGGCAGCAATGGCCTCATAACGGGGGAGCCGGGATTTGAACAGTTCAGGAAAAACCCAAGAGACAAATTCATCGGGGGGTATTGCTTGGGCGGAGGTATAGTTTTTTAGCTGGATGAATTCCGCCAGTTTTTCGTCAAGAAAAGCCTCGCGGTAATACAGTGGCTTGGGGTCGGTTTTAGCCCGTTCAATGATGGTCTGCTCTAATGCAGGCGGAATTTTTATGTAAATGATCAGCGTGTGTGCGGCCAGTGTTTCTAATACTTCAGGGCTTTCCAGCTCACACACACTGCCGCCGGCATCATTAATGAAATGTTTGTAGCCGTAAATGTCTTCGGCTTTATGGATGAATTCAGGCACATCATTCATCGCGGCAATTTCGGCCAGGTGGTGCAGCTTTTGGCGCCGTTTGAATTCTTGTAAAGACAGCCCCCCCACGTTAGGGTCGCCGACTTTGCCTAAAAAGCTGGAGACTGCCCCAAGGTTATCCACCGTGATTTTGCTGGTCATATATATAGAATCGGATAGCAGCAATTCCCGCAAAAACGGCACGCTCATGGCGTGGCGTTTGATGTTGTCCAGAATTGGCTCTTCGAGATACTTAGTGCCTATCCGGTAGTCGCCGGAATAGTGGAACCATTTGGCTTTAGGCAATTTGTTGGCGAGCGTGGTCTTGCCCGCGCCGGACATGGCCAGCAAAGTGATGCTTTTCGATTGCCAATCCAGAAATTCCTGAGGCGTCATTTTCATATGTGAGTCCTATTGATCCAAGTAGTCATCAAGATCCATATCTTCCGGATTGGGTTTATGGGCGTCAATGTCTGAGTAGCCGAGGTCATCGGGTTCGATATCGTCAAACGGCGCGCTCCAGTCTTCAGGGGCTTCGATATAGTCGAAGGTCGAGTTATACCAGCTTTCATAGTCATATGCGCCTATGTCGCCGTCCAAGTATTGCACTTCAATGGAATCGTCACTTTCTTCTACGGTGACGACTTTAAACGTCAGGTTGTTTTCAACGTCTTTGTACCAACTACCTATAATAGGATCTGCTACAGTGGTCATCGGGGGGTACCTCATTGTGTTTAAGTTGGGAGGCCTAAAACAGGCCGGTCATGTTGGGATATTATGAATACGGCTAAAATAAAACACCAAAATATTTTGTCCAAATTACCGTACTGTCACCACACATTCTTGTATTAAACGTTTTTAAGCCCATATTGTCTATCACGCATGTTTAACAACCATTGGAAAACTTAATGAAGACTAACACGCAAAAACGATTGTTATTAGTGGCTATGCTAGGCGTTTGCCTGGGAACAACGCACGTTGGACAGGGGGAAGGTTTGCCGCCTTATGTGGGGGGGCAGGCGCTGCCGTCATTGGCACCTATGCTGGAAAGTAGTATGCCCGCTGTGGTCAATATTTCTACGTCAACGAATATTCAGGTCAACGATAACCCGCTATTGCAAGACCCTTTTTTTCGCCAGTTTTATAATGTACCTAATATGCCTCGTCGGCAACAGCAAAAAAACAGCTTGGGATCCGGCGTGATCATCGACAAGGATAACGGCTTGGTGTTGACCAATAATCATGTGATTGATAAGGCCGATAAGATTACGGTCACGTTAAATGATGGCCGCCAGCTTAATGCGGAGTTAGTCGGTACGGATCCTGAAGCCGATGTCGCACTCATCCGCATACCGGATGACCATTTGACTGAATTGCCGATTGCCGACTCCAGCCAGCTGAAAGTCGGCGACTTTGTTGTCGCCATAGGCAATCCTTTTGGTTTGGGGCAAACCGTCACATCAGGCATTGTCAGTGCATTAGGACGCTCTGGCTTGGGCATAGAAGGCTATGAAGATTTTATTCAGACCGATGCGTCAATCAACCCTGGCAATTCAGGTGGGGCGTTGGTTAACTTGCGCGGTGAATTTGTGGGCATGAACACCGCCATTCTTGCCCCGACGGGTGGGAACGTGGGTATCGGTTTTGCGATTCCGTCCAATATGGTCATGTCCATTAAAGAATCGTTGGTCAAGCATGGCGAAGTCCGGCGGGGCTTGCTGGGTGTGACTACGCAAGACCTGACGCCTGATTTGGTCAATGCGTTTAATTTGCAAAATAAACACGGGGCAGTGATTAGCCGTATAGAAAGCAATTCGCCCGCTGCAAAAGCCGGGCTAGAGCCAGGTGATATTATTGTTGCGGCTAATGATCGCGCCGTTAAAGATAGCCATGACATCCGCAATATTATCGGTTTGATGCAAATTGGTGACAAAGTGGCGATAGATTATTATCACGGCAATGAGAAAAAACAAGTTACTGCCACGATAGGCAAGCCTGAGCGGCTCCAAGTGCTAGGTGAAAAACTGCATCTTAAATTAAAAGGGACAGTGTTGACTGAAACCGCAAAAAACCAAGTGGAAGGGGTTTTAATTGAAAAAATTGACACGGCTTCCGAAGTTTGGCGCATCGGTTTGCGCCCCGGCGATGTCATTGTGTCGGCCAATCGTTACCGGATCCATAATCTTGCTGAGTTACAGCAAGTGATTAATCCCAACAGCGGTTTGTTGATTAATATCCAACGTGGGCAGGAAGGTTTTTTTGTTGTGCTAAAATAAAGCCCTTGCGGAAAGGGCGGCTGGATGGCCGTCCTTTTTCTTCGAATCATCTGGGCACATAAACATCGCTCCTATTTTTAAAGATTATGAGTACAAAGACTGAGAAGCACTTCATCCCCTTAAATATTGCCATATTGGTGGTCTCTGATAGCCGTACCGAAGCCGACGATATTTCCGGCAACACGCTAGTGGAACGTGCTAGCGCCGCCGGTCACCACATTAGCGAAAAAAAAATAGTTCCTGACAATATTTATCAGATCAGGGCAGCGGTTTCCAATTGGATTGTTGATGACGCAGTTAATGTCATTATCAGCACTGGCGGTACTGGGGTGACGGGGCGGGATGGCACGCCGGAAGCCATCTTGCCGTTGCTGGATAAAGTGTTGGATGGTTTTGGCGAAACCTTCAGGATGCTGTCTTATCAGGACATCAAAACTTCTACTATCCAGTCGCGGGCGCTAGCGGGTGTTGCCAATGCAACGTACCTGTTCTGTTTGCCAGGCTCGGCCAGCGCATGCCGCACCGCGTGGGATTTGTTAATCAACGCGCAGTTGGATCACCGTACCCGCCCCTGCAATTTAGTGCAGCTTATGCCCCGACTCATGGAAAGCTAATGCAATCGATATTTTTGTTGCTCGGTGCGCTCAGCGCCTTAACGGGCGTTGGCATGGGGGCGTTTGGCGCCCATGGCTTAAAAGCCATCCTCAGCCCTGAGCTGCTCGCCGTTTATCAAACCGGGGTGACTTATCAAATGTGGCATGCGCTGGGTTTGATCGCCATTGCTTTGTTGCATCAGCAAGCCGCTGGATCAAGCCTATTACGCTGGGCGGGTTGGCTGATGTTTCTTGGCATTTTGCTATTTTCTGGTAGCTTGTATTTATTAGCCCTGCTCAACCAAAAATGGTTGGGCATGATCACCCCCATCGGCGGCATTAGCTTTTTAACGGCTTGGTCATTAATCGCCGTGTTCGCCGCAAAAAACAATATAAAAACAATATAACAGCAGGTATCTCCAATGCGTGACGCGAATCCCCAAACGATTTATTTAAAAGACTACACAGTTCCGGACTATCTGATTCATAGCGTGGCATTAAACTTTAGCTTGGCGGATGAAAACACCCGGGTTATTGCGCGGCTAACCTTAAACCGTAATCCGGCCAGCCAGTCCAGTGAGACATCGCTGGTTTTGGCGGGCGAAAATCTTATGCTTGTCCGTGTTGTTTTAAATGACGACAACAACTTGACGGAACAGGATTATCTGCAAACGCCCGATTCGTTAACTATTCACGACGTGCCCCAGCAACGGCCTTTTGTGCTGACGATTGAAAACCAGATTAATCCTAAAGCCAATACGGCATTGGAAGGGTTGTATCTATCGAATGGCATGTTGTGCACGCAATGTGAAGCGGAAGGGTTTAGGAAAATCACTTATTTTTTAGACCGTCCAGATGTTATGACGCAATTTACGACAACGTTGACGGGTGATAAAGACCGCTATCCGGTTTTGCTGTCGAACGGCAACAAAATTGCTGCCGGGGAGCTGCCCAACAACCAACATTGGGTGACGTGGGAAGACCCGTTTGCCAAGCCATGTTATTTGTTCGCGCTGGTCGCCGGTCAGTTGGAATGTGTATCCGGCACATTTACCACACAATCTGGGCGGGAGATAGCGCTACAGATTTTTGTCGAGCAACAGGATGTCGATAAATGCGGCCACGCGTTGCAATCGCTAAAAAATGCCATGCAATGGGATGAGGAAGTGTATGGCCGAGAGTACGATCTGGATTTGTACATGATTGTGGCGGTCAGCCATTTCAACATGGGGGCAATGGAAAACAAAGGCCTTAACGTGTTCAACACCAAATTTGTGCTGGC
>JAQTQZ010000043.1 GCA_028712695.1 Methylovulum sp.
GGAAGCGTTTCCCATATCGATCAACAGCAATCCACTTGTGCCCTGTGGGTATATCCAGCAATAGTTTTTTTTGAACCGACATAGGTGTGCATCTCATCCAGCTCGACCACCTCAACGCCAGCGGCTGAGCGGATGGCCTCAATGGATTCGCCGTGCGCCTTGATCCAGTTGTAGACGGCGACGTGGCTGACCTTCAGGAACCGGCCAATGGAGCGGAAACCGAGGCCTTCAAGGTAAAGCTGGAGCGCTTGCCGCTTGGTCTCCGGGCTTATGCCCAAGTACGGGACAGTATACCTGTACCCGCAAGACTTGCATTTGTACCGCTGCCTTGCTTTGACGATGCCGTCTTTGGTGCAATCGGCTGAGCCGCATTTTGGACAGTTCATATAAGTTGTTACCCGTGTAAATTGGGTAAGTTTAGCAGACGCTATATTAATTTAACAATATCAAAAAACTTAAGTCCGACGGACTCCTAGGCTTTTTCATGACGGCAATGGCGTTATACTCTATATTCAAGGCTATAAAGCGCATTTGATCTTAGAAAAGGGATCAGATTATTTTTCTGCAAGAAAGGGATCCAAGCGACTACGAACTGGGCGTCAGCTACTTCTTCGGTTTCCCAAGGGCGATCACGCCCGGCGACATGGCGATGAACATGCCGACATTTAACATCGTCGGGCAAAACGCAAACGACAAGGAAAAACGGGCGGGCTACCAGTTCCAGGGTCTGTTGTCCTCGGCCCTGGAACACGCCGTGCCGGAGCAGATGTTCGTCAACGGGCAAAACCCCAGCGAAGCCATCTCCGCCGTCAAGGCGCTGCAAAAGACCAACACCCAGGGGCAGCTTGATTTACCACATAACACCAGCGAACCAGGCGACCACCTTGCCCAACATTCACCACGACCCGCTGGTGATGGAAGAAATCCGCAATGCGCTGAATGCAGGCCTTCAAGTCATCACCCACACCGATGCCGTCAGCGTGCCGGGCTGGAGCGGGGCGGGGTATATCATCTTCGATGCCGACACCGGGGGCGGGGGCGGGGCGTTTAAGATCGCGGGGGGTGGGAATGGGGATGGCTTGCACTAGCGATTTCAATTTTACTTGCAGCGATAGCTCTTATCCCAGCAGTAGCCGTTTATTTTAGCCCACTGTTTATTGCTTTAATGCTTATAATTCTTCCAATTTTAACGTTTTCAAATATTTTAAATAGCTTATCTGGTTGTGGAGGGGGTATCGGGGTAGCAGCGGCATTAATCGCTGCTATCATTAGTGTAATTCCAGGGGAAGGCGCCTCAGTTGTGAGAGTATTCTTAGAGCCTGTTCAATATCTTCGTAACAGTAAGGCCAAAAAAGCCAAATTGACGGACTGCAGGCTGGTGTTGGGCAAGCGCCCGGTGTTTTTCCAAAGCCTGCGGCATTTTTCCAACCAGGTGAAAGAGCGTTCGACAACCCAACGTTGGGGGATGGCCGCGAAGGTATGCAGTCCGCCCCGTTTGGCGACTTGTACCGTAGCCCCGACCAGCTCCCGGACAGCTCCGGCGAACGGCTGGACGGTATAGCCGCCATCCACCAAGACCGGGGCCACCGACGACAACCTGTCCTTATTGCGCCCGATAGCGTCGGGTGCGCCTTGGCGGTCAGTGACATTGGCCGTGGTGGCCGCGATGGCATGGGGTGGCCCTTGGGGGTCAACCACGATATGGCGTTTGATGCCGGACACCTTTTTCCCCGCACTTGTGCCCTGTGGGCATCATTGCCTTTGTCCTGGGCGCAATCGGTGTTTTTCACGCCTTGCGCGGCAATGATGCAGAAACCCGTCCTAGCGTTGCGCCCCCTGTGTTTGTCGGGCCGCGCCAACCTGATTTTTTTAATGCCTGCTCCAGCAGGCCCACGCCGTTTTCCGGCGGGTGCCCCACAAGGAAAAATAGTGGCGGGCGGTACGCCACTTCGGGAAGCCACTGGCAACCGCTTTTCAGCAAGTACGGGATGGCGCAGAACACATCGTACAAATCAACGGTGCGCGGGCGGGTTTTCTTGCGGGCTGGTTCCAGCAGGCCTTTGGCCTGTCCGAACTGTTCCCGGCCTATGTCACTGGGGTAAGTTTTTTTCATCCCGCTATTTTAAACGCCCGTAGAAGATGTTGAACAGGCTCTAAGGTTTGTAATCGTTGACCCGCCGGATATCGTCCAAGCGTTCCTGAAAGAGGGTGAAGGCGCGTTCAGAGCCGGTTTGCTGTGGGAACGTTCTGCCCCGAAACCCAATCCTCTAAACTTAAGCAAAAAAAACAGACAATACCTGATGTTTTTAGTAAAATGTGCCTTTAATTAATTGATATTTAAGGTTATATAGCATGTCGCCTTGAATACTCGACTATTTTAGTCAACTTTATCGAATTTCCGCACTCGCCAGAACTGCCCAACCAACCCCGTCTTAAACCCACCGCTTTCATCCGCAAACGCACCTTGACTTTTCCGGTCATGCTGGTGGCAATGCTTTCAGGCTTTAAGGCCAGCGCCCAAGCCTTTTCCAAAGCGCGTAAGCAATTCTCACGCACGGCCTTTGCCATTCTCAATCAACGCCTTATGATGCCCGTTGCCTGCCATTTAATCACTCCACACTGGAACGGTCTGCGCGTAGTGGCTGCCGATGCGTCTAAAATGCGCCTATATCTTCAAGATGCCAGCCACCGCTTTGTGGGGGAAGCGGTCGCGTTCGGTTTATACCTGCCGGGTCTGGAGATGATGCTGTCCTCTGAACTCTACAGCACCTCCGTCGGCGAACGGCAAATGCTGTTTGAGCATCTTGCCCAGGCTTAGCGCAAACGACCTATTGGTCTTGGATCGCGGTTATCCGGCACGGTGGCTGATAGCTTATCTGACCCAGCAGGAGATTGCCTTCTGTATACGCGTCGACCAAACCGGTTTTGTTGCAGTACAGGACTTTCTGCGTTCAGGGATGGCCGAACAAATAGTAACGGTCGGTAAACCTAAAGCCAGGTATTGCACGGATTACGAGTGCCAACCGATATCTTCCCAAGTGCGCTTGGTTAGAATTGTCACGCCCAATGGCCGTATGTATGTATGTGGTGATGGCTTCCTGCCCGATAGCCTGGCTTATCCTGCCGGCGATTTTGCTGCCTTGTGCCATAGCCGCTGTACCCGCAGGGCATAAAGCGGATAGAAGAGGCGTTTAAACGCCTCAAGCACCGGCTGGCTTTGGAAAACACATCCGGTCTGTCATGGTTGGCCGCGCAACAATACTTTGGCGCCAAAATGCTTGCCGATAATCTGCATTCGCTGGCGGTTCATGAAGCCGGAGCCTTCGGGACGATAAAAGAAGGCTATAAGATTAACCGCACTTATGCCTTTTCACACATCAAACGCTGGGTAGTGGTTAACGTTTAACTGAAACGGGTCAAATTATATTCGTGTATAAAAACTTGCAGTGCGATGCGGTGGAATTCGTCACTTTTGGAAAAGGCCAACGATTTGCGGACAAAGCGGGCTAAGCGCTGACGCAGGGTGTTATTCCAGCGTTCGACATGCGCCGTTTGCCCGGTTTCCTTGCCAACCGACTGGTGGTTTTCCCCAAACACGCCCTGGTAGGCTTGCCAGAAGCCGCTGTAGGTATGGGCAGTCCAGTAGGCTTCGGGAATACCCGCCCAGAGCTGGCGGCAACTGTCCGCGCTCCGGTCGCCTGCAAACCAGGACAGGACTTGCCGGGTGCGGCGGCAGGGCGCCACCCATACCCAGCAGGCGTTGGCTTTACATTGGACAAATGACCAGGGCTCGTCCAGCCCCAGCACGTCTTCCGGCCGGGCCGGCGCCAACGTGGTTTCCAAGGACGGCAAATTACGGGCTTTTTTTTAACCAGGCCGCCACGGTCTGGCGGGCAACCCCGAAAGTGCGCTCCAGCCGACGTAAGCTCGAACGCTCGTGGCAAGCCCGCAGGATTTCAGCTTTTCGTCCTTCGCTGTAGCCATAATCAGGGGCCAACGTACCGTAGCAACCACAGGCCTGGCAATGGAACTTTTGTTTGTCTGCCTTGGTTTTGCCGTTGCGGGTCAGCTTGCTGCTACCGCAGCGGGTGGACGTGAGGGTTTTTGTTATCATGTCATCAATTTACACGAAACAGTTATATCTCAACCACTACCCAAAAAACTATGCCTCGATGCCGGGACTGCTAGTGGGATTGGCGGAATATTTTATTTTTTACAACGTCGGGCGGTTTCATCAGACATTAGGCTATAAAACACCGGATAAAATCTATCGGACGGGAAACGGCGGCGGGGTAAAAATCGCTGATCATTTTGGTGATAAAAATGCATCTTCAAGTGAATGAACGGGGCTGCAACCCTCTGCTGTGACAGAGACGACACCCTCTTAAATTAGGCAATCAAATTGTCTGGACAACGGGGCCACTTCAAACCCTAATCAGGAATTCTTATTTCACATATTCATATTACTTTCACAACAACCCTCTATTGTTACTCATCGAATAGCCCATGAACCACTAAGTAACAATGAGGCTATTCTGAAAACCCAAGATATCCCATCTTTCCAAATTTAAGGAAAAAAAATGAAACTTCTAATGGTAATACTATTGTCTCTATGCGGATTCAACGCCTTTGCTTCACCTGTTAACATTAACACGGCTGATGCAAAAACCATTTCAGATGCTTTATCAGGCATTGGCCCTAAAAAAGCAGAAGCTATTATTAAATACAGAACTGAAAAACACCCATTTAAAACACTAGAAGATTTACTCGACGTCCCCGGTATTGGCGAAAAAACTCTCGAAATGAATAAAAACGATATATTGCTTAATGACACCAACGTTTCTGATCAAAAAACCAGTAAAAATTAAGAGATCCACTTTACCCTGGCTAAATCTAAAATTAAGTTGCTAGCCAGGGTTTCAGTAAATACTAAGGCACTTCCCATTATCTGGACCAATATATCATGATCACAGAGAGAAGCCGGTTGATAAAAATGGGTTGTTTCATCCTTTCTGTAACGCTTCCCTAAATACACATCGGCCAATGTCCGGTAGTCCAAAGATTGATGTAGCCACTCACGGCTGTAGAAATGAAAGAAATCCCCCAACCATAGCAACGTTTCCTAGATGGTGGCCTATCCAGCGAGTACACAAGCTCATACTTGACCGTCCTCCACGATTGCATGGATACCCCTACAAGGAGGGGGCTATGGACAGAGGTCGGACAACGCCAAAGCAGATGCCGAAAGCTCTCGACAAAAATATTGTCCAATCCCCTATCGCTCCCGCCCACTTGTGCCCCAAAGGATATTCTGAATTTTGATGCCCTTGTCCAGCAGCGGCAGGATAAAAGAAGGCATGGTAAACTGCGAACCCTAGTCGGTGTTGCAGATTTCGCATTGCTTACGTTCGGTTATATTTCCGTGCACTTCAATACATAAGCGAGTCGCTATTTTTGCCAGATTTTGAACACATCTTCAAAGCCCAAGCCAAAGGCGGGGTTAACTCTTAGAATTGACCAACCCATCAACCAATATCCGCATTTTGTTTTGAATAAGCCGGGTATTTTCCGCCCCCATACGCAGCATTTGCTTGTGCACTGGATTTAACGCCTCAAGCTCAGGATCGGCAAACCTGTAACTTAGTGACGGTTTAACCAGAACGATTGGTTCTTCCACAATAGGCGCCATCAAAATCTCGGTAGCCGCTTTAATGAATATATCATCTAAGTTGTATCCGTCAGGATAACTGAACTTAGCGAAAACTTGTAGGAGTAAAGGCCTAAATCGCCGATATACCGCTATCATGGCGGGCATGTCGATAGCATTTACGGCCTGCGCCAGATTGTTATAACGCTGATAACTTTTCTCTGACATAAACAATTCAGCCCCACGCTGTTCCGCCACAAAGGACTGATCAAGTTTGAGAAAATCCAGATGCTTTGCCACCCGCACGCCTTGGGCAAAATCATTGACAATTGTCATATATTTACTGATCAGGTGATCGGTTTCTAACCATTGCGACAATGTAGGCGATGTAGCCATTACAGCTTCACGTATTTGCTCGTCACTACTATCAAGTTCTGGCAGAATTACCGATTCTTGTGGCGGCTGTAACTCTTGTAAATCACCATTACTCGAAACCGGTTCGGCTGGCGGCTGTGGATGAACCAACTTATTGCTACCCGTAGATTCTTGTGGCGTGCTTTTTTTAGCAAACAACGACATTGCCAGTTCTTTTACAGCTATGTCGCCTTCACTCAGCTTAGCCCCAAAAAAGCCAACAGTAACAGCAATAACAATGAGCATAATAACTACAAAAAAATTGATACCTTTATTTCTTGCATAAATAGGTTCTCTATCAGCCGCCATATCATCTCGATAACGCCCTGATTTTTTTGACCTGCTGCGATCGTATCGTGCCATATATTAATCTTTACATCATTTAGGTTAGTGATGATGAGGGAATTCGACCAATGAAACCATGCCGCATTGCTCCAGATAATTTCTTAATGACCATATACTTAAGCTAAGCACTGTTAGCAATGATAATAGCCCGCTTAGGTGCCGGCAATCCTTCACAAGTCAGCCTTGGGTTTTGTGCATCAAGGAAATCCCGCAATGAATAAAATTGCATCCATTCCGTGCTGCGCTGCTCCTCAACAGTAGTAACCGTGACATCAATTAAACGAATGTTGACAAAGCCGCAACGTTTTAACCAACTCATCAATGTGTCACAACTGGGTAAAAACCAAACATTACGCATTTTGGCATAACGGCCTTCTGGCACGAGTATTTCACCTAAACCGCCATCAATAACCAACGTTTCCAGCACTAGCTCGCCACCGGGCTGCAGACAATCCCTTAATTCCATTAAGTGATCAATGGGTGAGCGACGGTGATATAGCACCCCCATAGAGAACACAGTATCAAATGCTTTTAACCCATAAGGCACATCTTCTATAGCCAAAGGCAAAACATAAACAGGTACCTCGCCACCATACAATTTCCTGACTGCCTGAAACTGTATGACATTAAGCAGCATAGGGTCTATGCCGACTACCATTTTTGCACCTGCACCCAGCATACGCCAGCAGTGATAACCATTGCCGCAACCGACATCTAAAACCAGACGATGCCGGAGCGGTGCTATATGATTACATAAGCGATCCCATTTCCAGTCTGAGCGCCATTCGGTATCTATATCTATACCAAATAATTGGTAAGGGCCTTTGCGCCAGGGACGCAAGGCCTTGAGCTGCTGCTCCAATTGAAGCCTTGCATTATCGGCCACTTCATAAGAAAGACCCATTTGCATGGCTGGCGTATCCAGTAACCGGTGCGCAGTAGATAACTGGGGAATGGCATCAAGCAATGAAACCCACTTTGCCAAATCTCCGTGTTTAGTGGTATCGAAAGCCTGCGCAAGCTGTTGAGGCAACAATTTGACCCACGCATCGGCTTTAGCATCAAGTAAACCGTTATATAAAGCTTGATAGTCAATCATTTACTAAGGGACAAAGGGATTAAGACCGCACATTAAGGCAATCAACCGCTATTTGCCCACTTGTATTGAAAACAGGAATCCTATGGTCAAGAGTCGTCACCTAGAAAAAATTATCTGGGATATTGCAAAACTAGTATTAGGAGTTTTTTGCCGCCTTAGGCGCTAAGGCTTCTGCATTACGCTTGACCAAACTTTCAATAATGGCGTCCAACGATCCCTTTGTTTGCATTTCGTTGCTAAATGTCGTCCGATAATTAGTCACCAAACTAACGCCTTCAATCATAATATCGTAAGCTTTCCACTGCCCGTTGCTTAACACCATGCGGTAATCCACGCTTACTGGCTTAATGCCCGGCTGTAGGACTTCCGTTTTTACGATAACTTTAGTTGCACCTGGCTCCATTACCAACGGCAAGAAACGCACCGACCATTCTTTGAACTCGACAAAAGCACGGGAATAAGTTCTTACTAGTAGTGTTTGAAATTCATGTTTAAACCGCTCACGCTCATCATTAGTGGCAGTTTTCCATATTTTGCCCAAAACTAATGCCGCAATCCTGTCGAAATCAGTATGCGGATTAATAACCTCATCAACATATTGAGTAATCTTAGCGAAATCCTTAGTAAAGGATTTATCCTGCAACTTCTCCTGTAACTGTACTGAAGCCTCTTCTATAGATTGCTGCGGAGGCAACAAATCATCTGCACCCGCCCCATTAAATGGCATTAACCCCAAAAAAAACGCAAACAACCCAAATAATATATAGTGCTTAGCCTTCATAAAATCCTCTAAAATGAACCTCATATAAATTTAACCAGACTGACTAAAAAATCACAATAAACCCATGAACATGGATAACAGTATTTATAATAACACCAATTTCCCTAGCACACGCATGAGAAGAATGCGCTACAGCGACTTTTCCAGACGTTTGATGCGTGAAAACAACTTACTTGTTGATGACCTTATTTACCCACTATTTGTTACCGAAGGCAACCAACAAAAACAAGCCATTGCCTCGATGCCAGGCATAGAAAGGCTGTCGCTCGATTTACTAAAAACGGAAGCGGAAGAGCTTTACCAACTCGGCATTCCGGCTATCGCATTATTTCCCGTGATTGCCGCCGATAAAAAATCCGACCAGGCTAACGAAGCCTATAACCCTGATGGCTTAGTCCAGCGTAGCATCAGGGCAATAAAAAAAGCCGTGCCTGAACTAGGCATCATTACTGATATTGCACTAGATCCATTTACCTCCCACGGACAGGACGGACTGATCAATCAGGATGGCTATGTTATGAATGATGAAACCATAGCCGTTTTGGTCAAACAGGCTTTATCGCATGCCGAAGCGGGAGCCGATATTGTCGCACCGTCCGATATGATGGATGGCCGTATTGGCGCAATACGTCAGGCCTTAGAGACAAACAACCACATCAACACGCGTATTCTTGCCTATTCTGCAAAATATGCGTCCAGCTTCTACGGCCCGTTTAGGGATGCGGTCGGATCCTCAGGCAATCTAGGCAAAAGTAACAAATACAGTTATCAAATGGATCCTGCCAATTCTGATGAAGCTTTACGGGAAGTCCAATTGGATTTGCAAGAAGGTGCCGATATGGTCATGATCAAACCGGGCATGCCTTACCTGGACATTATCCGCAGGATAAAAGACCGCTTCGGCGTGCCCACCTTCGCCTATCAGGTCAGCGGTGAATATGCCATGATTAAAGCCGCCTCATTAAATGGCTGGCTGGATGAACGGCAAATTGTGCTGGAATCGTTAACCGCCTTCAAACGGGCAGGTAGCGATGCAATTTTAACCTATTATGCCAAAGATGTTGCCCGCTGGTTATGCGATTAAAAACCTGTTGCACCGATTGGCATTTACCACTTTTAGTTGAGGAGACTGTGCAATGTCAGACGACATTTTAACTACCGAAAAAAGAAGATTTCATATTGAAGAAGCCCTTTTAATTCTATTGCTTATTCTGTCACTGGTCGGCATTGGCATTACCGACTTCTCACCCGCCGACGGCTTTGCTTATTGGTTAATCATGGTTTTTGTCTTTGCTTCATGCGCCATCTTAATTGGCTGGTTGCAATCAAAACACCGCGCAGAAGACTTCAAAGCCATATTGCGTGAGCAATCCATACATTGGGCCACATCGTTCTTGGTTATTGGCGGCGCGTTTTTGGTAGAAAAATCCGAACGCATTTTGCCAGAAGACGCAGGCCTAGTGATCCTATTGATCTTATCGCTCTCCACCATGCTTGATGGATTAAGGGTTGGCTGGCGATTTAGCTTGGTCGGTCTATTTCTTGGCGCATCCGCAGTGATTGCCGCATTTACCGAACATTTCTTTTGGATAGAAGTGTTGATTGCACTGGCTATTATAGGGGCAACCATAGCATGGGAATTTTGGTTACTAAAAAGAGCACAACCATGACACTGGACGACCGCTATGCGGTGTTTGGCCATCCCATTAAACACAGCAAATCACCGCGCATACATCAGCTGTTTGCCGACCAAACGGGACAAACATTAAGCTACACCGCCCAAGAGGTCACCGCAGAGCAGTTCACCACAACAGCAACCTCTTTTTTTACCGAAGGCGGCAAAGGTTTAAATTGCACAGTACCACTAAAAGAACTTGCCTGGGCGTTCGCTGACAACAAAACCAACCGCGCCCAGCTTGCCAAGGCAGTCAATACACTAGCCATGCAAGCTGATGGCACTATTTTAGGGGATAATACCGACGGCTGTGGTTTGGTCACTGACTTAATGACCAACCATGCCATTAAGCTAGCAGGCAGCAATATTTTAATTCTAGGTGCGGGCGGCGCTAGTCGAGGCATCATTAGCCCTGTTCTTGAGCAAGCCCCACAAGCCCTAGTTATCGCCAACCGCACCGTGACTAAAGCAATCGCACTGGCCGCTGAATTCCAACGGCCCGATGTTATTACAGGTTGTGGTTTCAGCGACCTAAATGGACAATCATTTGATTTGATATTAAATGCGACTTCAGCCAGCTTAAGCGATGAATTACCGCCATTACCAAGCGGCTTGCTGGCAAAAAACGCTATCTGCTACGATCTTGCCTATGGCAATAAGCCAACCGAGTTTGTGCAGTGGGGGCTGGGCCATAATGCGGCAAAAAGCTTGGATGGCTTAGGAATGCTGGTGGAACAGGCGGCAGAAGCCTTTTATATCTGGCGTGGAATCCGCCCTAAAACCGCGTCTATTATCGATTTGCTCAATGCTGAGCGCAACGCTTGAAGACATTAAACAATGTGCGGCTATCGGCGTTTTCCTAGCCGCGCATAATAAAACCCGTCCATACCTTGGTCACCGGGCAAAATTTGTCTCCCATAAGTCCCTACCCTACCCCAATCACCAGAAAAAAGTTCAATGAACGCATCAGAATGCGCCGCTAAAAATGCCAAAACTTGCTGTTCATTTTCCTGCTTTAAAACTGAGCAAGTGGCATATAGCAACAAACCGCCAGGTGCCAGCAACGGCCAGACTGCCTCCAGAATACTCTTCTGCAAGATTTGTAGCTGGGCAATATCTTCAGCACGGCGCAATAATTTAATATCGGGATGGCGGCGGATAACGCCGGTTGCAGAACACGGGGCATCCAGCAGAATACGGTCGAATAGCTGACCATCCCACCAATCCAAAGGCTTTGCCGCATCACCAACCAATAGCGTGGCAGACAACTGTAAGCGCTGTAAATTATCTCTGACCCGCTGCATTCTAGCGGTATCGATATCAACTGCAACCAATGCGCTTAAATGCGGCTGCGTTTCTAAAATATGCGCCGTTTTGCCGCCCGGTGCAGCACAAACATCGAGCACTCTTAGCCCAAGCCCAGTATCAAGCCCAAGCAATCCTGCCGCCAATTGTGCCGCAGTATCCTGCACTGAAACCAAACCCTCGAAAAAATCCGGCAATTGCTCGACCGGAACCGGCTTATCAAGCATCAGCGCTGAAGGACAAAAATCAACCGCAACAGCCGTAATGTCCAAACTATTCAACTGCAACAAATATTGTTCCCGACTGATTTTTGCCAAATTGACACGTAACACCATCGGCGGTTGTTGATTGTTTTCTGTCAATATTTGCTTGGCTTGCTCTGGCCAATCACGCTGAATATGTTGGATCAACCAATCGGGATGGCTGTTAACAACCGGGGGGATCTGCTTAGCTGCTTGTTCAAGCGTCTCTTGGTCTCGTAAGTAAGTCCTTAGCAACGCATTGATCAGGCCTTTTGCCCACGGTTTTTTGCGGGTGGCATGGACTGTCTCGGAGACTGCGGCATGGGTTTTTACCCGCATAAACCTTAATTGATACAACCCTATTAAAGCCAGAACCTTAACATCCATTTCCTTTAACGGCTTGGCCAACAACTGATTCAGAATAAAATCCAAATAGTGATAGTGCCGACAAACGCCGTAACATAACGCCTGAATAAACGCACGGTCTTGACCGGATTCAACCGAAGCGAGTGCTTGATCTAAAGCCACCGTTAATGAATGGCCTTTTTGTAAAACCTGAGTGAGAACCTGTACAGCAACCCCCCGTGTGTTTGTCTTCAACCTAGCTTTACCCCATCGGCACTGTGTGCGTTTAAAAAAGCTTCAGCCGTCATACGCTTACCACCCGGCAACTGCACTTCCTGCAAACGCAACACGCCCTGTCCAGTGGCAACATCAAAACTTTTATGCTGGCAACACACTGTACCAGGTTCGGCATGGCTCTCAGCAGCAATCGCTTCAGCCCGCCAGATACGCAAGACATCACCCTGATAAAATGTTTGTGCAACCGGCCACGGGTTAAGCCCCCTTACCTTTCTGTCCAGCTGCTCTGCCGATTGGGCCCAGTCAATAACCGCTTCACTTTTGCCCAATTTTTCAGCATACGTCACCAATGCTTCATCTTGTGGCTCGGCATGCGTTATCCCCTCCTCCAATTGCGCCAAAACTTTCGCCAACCCTATTGCACCTAGCTCAGCCAATTTGTCATGTACATCGCAGGAAGCATCATCGGCACCGATCAAATACTCTTCCTTATGCAACATATCACCAGCATCCAATTTATGCACAATTTGCATGATGGTCACACCCGTTTTTGCATCACCCGCCATAATCGCCCGCTGGATAGGTGCAGCACCACGCCAACGCGGCAACAATGAACCATGCACATTGATACAGCCCAATTTAGGTGCATCCAATACCGTTTGTGGCAAAATCATGCCAAACGCCACCACCACCATCAAATCTGCATTAAAATCGACAAGTTGCTGCAATGCCTCCGGGGTTTTTAGTGTCAGCGGCTGCAACACCGGAATACCCGCCGCCACGGCAAGCTGTTTGACGGGGCTTGGCTGCAAATGCCGTCCCCGTCCCGCTGGGCGATCAGGCTGCGTATACACGGCACAAATATCGTGCTTTGATTCCAACAACATCTGTAAACTGGGCAACGCAAAATCTGGCGTTCCGGCAAAAATAATCTTCATCCTTAACCCTGTTCCTGCTTATGGATTTTTTCCAGTTTCTTTTTAATGCGCTGCCTTTTTAAGGAAGACAAATAATCAACAAATAATTTGCCTTCCAGATGATCTATTTCATGCTGGACACACACCGCCAGCAACTCACGGGCATCAAACTCAAACGGCAAGCCTTCTTTGTCCAACGCTTTAACACGGACATGCTCGGCACGCTTTACTTTTTCATAAAAATTCGGCACCGACAAACACCCTTCCTCAGATTCCTTAACACCGTCTTTTTCGATAATTTCAGGATTGATCAAACACAACGGCGCATTTTTTTCTTCACTGATATCAATAACAATCACGCGCTGCTGGACATTGACCTGAGTGGCGGCAAGCCCAACCCCTTTTGCCTCATACATCGTTTCCAGCATGTCACCGACTAATTTTTCGATGTTAGCATCGACTTTCTTGACCGCTACGGCTTTTTTACGCAACCGTTCATCAGGAAACTCAAGAATAGTTAGAATACTCAACAACCTCTCCTTTATAATAATTCAATGCTGGAATTCTATCTGTTTTTGATCTATCTGGAAACCACGCAATTGTAGAGGTTTAGCGACGCGGCCCTTTTGGTGCCACATCATCGGGATACATAGAGCCGACACACCAAAAGGGTGAAAACAAGGACAACATGGCTTATATGTGCCGAAACCGTCACGGCACATGCCATGCAAAATCCATCATTCCAAAGCAGTTGTGGGAAGCTACGGATCGGTAAGCCACAGTTAATGCCAAAACTTAAAAGCTAATCACTAAGTCCTTTATAAATGGCCTCTTTCCATACAAGGAAAGAGGCCTAACCAATAGGTTAAAATTTAAAATTAGCAAAAGCCATTAGCGCATTACAAGCCACCCCATTAACCTGCACCATTTTACGCTTGGGGAAAGGGCCACCAGCATCACGGTCAATCCAGACCGTACTATCAGCACCTAAATCCGAACAGACCACATAGCCGTCCGCCAATGGATTAAGGCTTGCTATGCCTAAGCTTTGTAACAACGGGCCCATCACAATCTTGTCGTAGTTGACAGTAAAATCGGTGATCGTGTCGATGCCGTCTTTTATAGAGCGATAGACGAATTGATCACGGTCACCGCCACCCGTCAAGGTGTCCTCCCTATCAAAGCCTGTTATTACATCCCTGCCACTACTGCCAATCAGCTTGTTTTTATTCTTCGTGCCGCTAACGGTGTTTAACGGCGGCGCGGTCAAGTTAAGCCCGACGATGATAGGGTCATGGTCTGAGGTGCGGAAGGCGTCGGCGGCATAGAGGCTAGCCAGTTGGCGTGCCGTTTTAAAGTTGGTGTTATAGTCCAGCACACTTGGCTCATCTGAGTTGATATGCCATTCCAACACGTCTTGCACTTGAGAAGCCAGGCTTGATGAAGCCAGAGCGTGGTCCAGATAACCCCACTGGCCGTCGAACGCATAAGAATAGCCCGCCGCGCCAATCCGGCTTTCAATCAAATTGGTGTAACCGCCATTCTTAATTGTAGTGATAGGGTCTTCTTTAGCATAAGAGTTCAAATCACCGACGATAAGAATGTCAGGATCGCCGGTGCCGGTAGGATCTGTGGCCAACAAGGCCATCAACTCTTGCGCCGCTGCGGTGCGGGTTTTGTTACAGTTGCCTTGACCATCCCCTGCATCGGTATCATTGGTGACGTCGATAGTTGAGAGTATGGGTAAACTCAACATGCTAACGTTGTCTGCACAAGAACTGCCTTTAGACTTAAAGTGGTTGGCAACAGCGATAAAGCGCGCGCCGGTCTCATTTTCTTCAAAAGCTTGCGCCAATGACGGACGGCTACGGCCAAAATCACCCGCGCCAGTGCGGAAAATCCCGAAAGCGCCCGTGTTCAATGCCGCCGTTGTCCCCACCGGCGTTACTGTTGCTGGCTTGTAGATCATACCGACCTTAATGGCATCAGTGCCTAATGCGTCGATTTCACTGGTAGCGGTGTCAACATCAATAAACGCATACGTTCCGGCGCCTGCTTTTGCATTCAGCTTATTGACCAAAAACTGGATCGCACTGTTGGCACCGTAACCATTATTTTCCATTTCATTGACAGCAATCACATCTGCGCCCGTACCGACCAGATTTTCAACCGTTTTTGGCCATTGGCGATCCAATTCGGTTTGGTTTTCTGCACCACGGCATGTGGCGGTTGCTGGTGCCGGATCGCTTGTACCAAAGCCACAATTAGTGAAATCATCAAAGAAATTTAACAAATTGGCGCTAACAACCTTAAGCGTTCCATTTACTTGCGCAGGCACAGTTGGCCGTGGGTTGGCCGCAACAAAATTAGGCGCGCCACCATTCAGGGCATTAATCGGCCGCAACCGGTAAGCATTGCCACTGGCGGCATTGCCTGCCCACGTGTAAGTCATGACACCGATGACATCTTTAACCGTGTCGCCGCCCCGCAAGGTGTTGCTGGCGGTCAGGGGATTTCCGCCACGACCGAACACGATAGGGTCGCGGTTTTGGTTCTGTAATTCGTCATCGACAATGATCCGGTTCAAAAAATTGGCGGCCTGTTGCGCCAGAGCCGCCGCACCCGGGTTAGCAACATTGGTTGGCTGGGCAAGCTTATTTCCTGATGACAGGACAACTTGACCAAAACGGCCCAGCTGGAAATGTTCGGTGACATAGAGTGTTTGCGGAAACTGAACCAGCATGCCTTCAAAACGTTCCAGATAATCAACAGCCGGAACAGGGAACGTGATACCCACTGGCGTAATTGTGCCGGTGCTGCCGCAAAATTCAATCCCCCCTGCTGTCATCTGTGTTTGATCCTGAAATTCAGCGACTGTTCCGGTCACTTGGACAACTTGACCCAGGCTGACATTGTCGGCACCGTTGTCGAATACAAAAATGGCGTCGGAAGTGGCATCATCACCATCCGAATTGGCTGGCGCGTTTTGTAAGTAGAAACCACGCAACGCTGGCGAAGCACCTTCATAATCACCGACCACCACACCTTGGACTGTTTGTACGCCGGTCAACACGGCGGCAGCTCCTGAGCCCTGAATTTGGCCAATAGGCGTGTCAACCGCCGAACAGGGAGCAACATCATCGTTAACTAGCGTGCCAGTCCCTTGTCCGTCAGTAAGGGTTGCACCGCTCACGTTAGTGACATTAACCAAAAATGTTTCGTCACTTTCTATGGTCGTGTCGCCATTGACCGTCACATTAAAAGTGTAGCTGGAGCTGCCCGCCGGAATAGTTTGACCGGTCAGTGATTGGCTGACGTAATCGCTGTCGGCGGTAGTCGCCGAGCTGTCTGCGGTGGCAATGTCAAACGACACACCACCTGCGGGTGCTGGGGATGACAGGCTGATGGTGAACGCGTAATTGCTGGTGCCGCTATTGCCTTCGTTTTGGGAGACATCGTTGATGGACAAATTGGGCGTCACCGAACCGTCATTGTCGGTGATGTCGATATTTTGCGTAGTAGTTGCCCCAAGCGCAAGTCCTGCTGATGGATTGCTAATGGTCAAAACCGCCGTTTCGGTGACTTCAGGAACTGCGTCATCGACTACCGTAAAGGTGACCGAACCTGTAGTGCCACCATTTAGAATAGTGATGGTCGTGTTGCTCAACGTGTAGTCGCCAGCAGTGATCCCAGTGCCGGTGACCGCCAAATCGACAGTTTGATCGCTAGTGACTGCAGCTGAAGCTGTCGCAGTTACGGTAATGGCGGTAGTGCCTGCTTCAGTGCCTGTGTTGCTACTGACCGAGAGGTTGACAGTGTTGCCCGGTGCAGCACATAAATGCACGGCAGTGGCGGTATTACGGGGGTTGGGTGTGCCGGTGGCAAAATCGCTGTTGTTATTATCGGTGTCAGTGCAGCCATTGCTGGCGCGAAGATCGGCGGTGGTGTTGCCAAGCCCAGGTGCGGCGCTGGTTTCGGAACAATTGGCGGTTCCGTAGCCAATAAAATCCACCACACCGGCAGTAGGACAGCTTCCAGTAAGTGCCGTCTGACTGCTGACCAAAGCCACTTTACCATTCGTTCCGCTCATAGCAACTGTGCCGATTGTGTCTGGCGTCGGGAGATCGGTTGTGCCGCCGGTACCTGCCGCTTCTTGCACCAGATAATACTGGCCAGGTTGCAAAGTGACATTAGGCAGATCCGTTTTACTTGCCCAAGACGTGCCAGTGCTTGAAGCATATTGCACTGACATCCCGTTCAAGCTGACTGCGGAGCTGCCACGGTTGAACAGCTCAATGAAATCGTTTTTAAAAGTGGCCCCTGAATTACCGCCCCCACCATAAACTTGGCTGATGACAAGGTCTGAGCCGACGGGGATAGCATGGGCCACAGGATAAAAATTAAGCGCCGCAAGCACCGCCAAAGCCAGCGGATGCCGTTTAATCAATTGTTTTTCAGTCATTATTTTTCCTGATGTTTGGCTAGCAATTAATGGATCAATGCGTTAAAAATTTATGCTTACCGTAAGCAATTTCACAGTGTATAAAATCAGGACTGAAAAATTATTACGGTTTTGCGTTATTTCCATTAAATGTAATACAGGCTTTTACTGGCAATCTGTGCGCCCCAGCATGGGCTAAAATTTGTTTTCTTAAAAAAAGGGAGGTAACACGGCAAAGCTCGCTAGGCATTAGCCGTAAGCAGCATGTTGGAATTGATTGCGGCTTAATCACTGTCGCGATTGACAGCGCAAGTATTCTGAAAAATAGGTATAAAAATCTAAGTGCAGTGGTCAAATAAGGCTGCCAAAGCTTGGCGTAAAGTTGTATTCGTCAGGCATTATCGGCAAATCTGGATTTATGCAACGTCAAAAACACCCATTTTCTCTTATGCCCGAACCGGCTTATCCCAGCCTACAGGGCAGCCCGGCTCAAATAGATGCCCCCTTCGTTTTTGCTTTGATACAAGGACTGGTCGGCACGGTCGAATAGCGCCGCGATGCTTTCCGGTTTATGCGGGCAAGGAAACAATGCCAAGCCCACACTGCTGCCGATGGACACTTCTTGACCGTTATCCAATAAAATAGGCTCAATTAACGCGGCAATAGCCTGTTCGGTAATGCTTAATGCCTGATCTTCATGGGCTATATCCTGCAATATCAGCGCAAATTCATCGCCCCCAAGACGGGCTACCGTATCGCTTTCGCGCACCTGATGAATCAGGCGCTGGGCGACTCTTATCAAAACTTCATCGCCGCAACTGTGGCCGTAAGTATCGTTTACCGGCTTAAACTTGTCCAAATCAAGTAAAACCAAAGCGTTCAATCGTTGGTAACGCCGCGCGCTCTTGATGGCTTGAGATAATCTGTCCTCGAATAACCGCCGGTTAGCCAATCCCGTCAAGCGATCATGCATCGCCAAAGCAAGAATACGCCGCTGGCTTAACATCAGCCGATAAACCAAATAGCCAACCACAACAGACAAGAAATAAGCCACCGCAGACAGCGTCCACGGTACGCGTCCAACCAAGTCCCAACCGGAATTGGGGATAACGGCCAACTGCCAACTGCCGCCTCCGGGTAGCGGATAATCCAACACCAAAGGCTCGGCGCTAAAAACCTGTTCAGACCCGACAAAGGCAGGGCCGTATTTGCCGGTCGCATCGGTACCCCGCGCTGCAATACTGAAATCTTCCAGATTATGTTGCAAACCCGCCGCCGCAAATAATGAATCGGCATTGACCGTTAGCGACACGATTCCCCAATAGTTTATTTCTGCATTAGATTTTCGGGTGTTGCGAAATACTGGTGTGCGGCTGACTAATCCTAATCCGCCCTGTACTAGCTCAATCGGCCCTGCAACAACCGTGCGCCGTGTGGCGATTGCACGTTTGACAGCGTCGCTTTGAAGTGGATTTTCCAAATATTTCAAGCCAATGGCTTCTTCATTGCCGGTTATAGGATAGATAATTTTGATAATGTTATTCGGGGCTAAAGCAACATTGCGGATATGCCTGTTAGCGTCAGCCAATTTAGCGGCAACGGCAGTGAAGAGTTCGCGGTCAAGCTTGCCTTGTGCGGCGATAAAGGCCGCCAGTGTTTCCGGAATTGCCAAGACATTTTGCAGTTCCTGATCTAAGCGTTCGCGGATATGCAGCAATACGTCTTGGGTATGTTCCTTTAATTCCAAACGGACGGCTGTTTGCGCATAGTAAGCCACCCCCCAAGCCGCAAATCCCGAAGCCAGCGAACAGATGATGCCGATGACCATTGGCAATAAATACTCCCGGCGCCAGCGTTGGTATCGTGATGGATAATTGGTATGGGTAAGGTTTCTTTTCATGACCAAACTATAACGTTAGAAGAGTAAGTCGGCAAGGCAGGCGTGGAGCGGGTTATGCCGCCTAACCCGATTGGCGAAACTTTAAGCTATTTTCAACATCTTGGTGCCATAAATATTCCCAACCTTTATCCGTTTGTTCCAAGGCAAATAGCTGATCCTCCGCGTGGTAAGTTGGGCTGGAGCAAACACCAAACAATTCACTTGCCTAGTCGCACAGCTTTAATGTTGCCCAGTTAGACTAACTTTAATCGGCAAGGGAGCGTGTTTTCCAGTTTGTTGCCGGACGTATTCAATCCTGAAAACTTAACGGTCACCTTACCCAATACACACTATGGAACTCTCGCTGCTGACACTCAACCTGCACACTTACGAACAACACCCGCGCCATTGCCCTTTTGACACCATGCACCAGCATGAGCGCGAGGTGCAACTCATCGCTGAAGCGATCGCCCATTTAAGTATTGATGTCATTTGCTTTCAGGAGGTGGGGGAATATAAGCATGATCCAATCACCTCCCCTTATGGCGAAGCACCGTCCAACATGGCTTTTAGGATTTGTAAAAAATTACGCCATTGGGGGCATTGGTATCATATTCATCAAGATTGGAGCCATATTGGTTTTCATCGTTGGCGGGAAGGTACGGCGATCCTAAGCCGCTATCCGATGCGGCATAATTATTCCGCTTATGTCTCTGACGATCACCGCAAAGACAACTATATGTCCCGTAATGTCACCGTATCGTGCATCGACGTGCCTTGGTTCGGGCTGTTGCATGTCGCCAATGTCCATTTAAGTTGGGCGCACCATGGTTTTTTTCAAGAATACAATAACCTCCGCAACCTGATCCAATCACGCCTGCATTTTGGCGTGAGAGGTGATTTAATCGCCGGCGATTTCAACGCCCCCGCCGGAAGCCACGCGTATAACCACATCGTCGGCAATGCCGAATATGTGGACCAATTCCACGAATTGCACCCCCATCGTTTTTACCAGCCCAGCTATCAAGGGCAAATAGACGGCTGGAAAAACTCCCCGCCCAAACGCATTGACTACATTTTTAAGCGCAACGGCAACCCGATGAAGATCAAATCCATGAATATGATTTTTAACGGTCATTTCTATCCCATCGTGTCCGACCATTTCGGCTATTTGGCACGGTTTGAGATGTTTTGATTTTTTTCAGGGCGGCGAAACTACGGGTTAAAGCAACGGCCTGATTGTAAGTAAAAACGCTGTCCGACTCTGAACACGTCGAACCTGTCAAACGGCTTTGAAAATTCCCACAATATTCCCGGAAAGATCGTCGAAAAGATTCCAGTTAACGCGCAGAGTTATTAGGTTCCTACCGCCTTTTTTCGCTGTTTAAATCGATAAGGATCGTTACCTGTTTCCAGAATATCGCAGTGGCGTGTAATGCGACCCAATAGTGCTGTAGCCATTTTTGCATCGCCAAAGACCCGCCCCCATTCCCCGTTGTAAGATTGGTGGTGACAATCAACGAAGCTTTCCCATACAGATGGCGGGTCAGATGGAACGGTAAAGCCCCACCGGATGCGGGGAACGGCAGATAACCCGGCCCATCAATAATAACAGCCTCCATAACAGACAGCCGCTTGGTTGGATTGCTAGCTTTGCCCTGTTGTTTTTCTTTGTCCAGTTGGTTGACGAGGCCGGCAGCCTTATAAAAACGCAACCGTTTGCCTTGGTGTATGGCGGCAGCTCCCAAGCCGGTGGCCAAATGGGTTTTCCCGGTACCGGTGCCACCGACTAAAATGAGATTGTGGGCTTGGCGCATGGAACCTGCGGTCGACAGTTGCTCGAGCCGGGCTTGCCGCAACGGTGTTTCATGCCATTCAAAGCCCATCAAATCACGATGAAGGGGAAAGCGTGCAGCCTTGAGCGGGTAATTCAAACGGTGGCCATGCCGAACAGGCGCATCGTTTTCAGTTGTGCGGCATGATCAATGGTGTCTCTGGGGCATGAATGGCGCAGGCGGGACGGCCTGCCCTTGTCCATCCTGGCGCACAGCCTCCGGTAATACCCGCCCAGGGCGGATTTGCTGGAACGCAGGCTGACCTCCGCCTACTGTCAAGGCAATAGTTTTAATGCGTTTGCCCTGGAAAAATAGCAAGCCGATACAGCATGGCAATCCGCTATCAGTTATAATTAGTCGCTTGTCATTTCCAACCCGCTCTAAAACACTCCTGCTACCGCCTAACCACGATGACTCCAGAACAATTCAACCACTATGCCCAACAAGGCTATAACCACATCCCGGTGACCCGTGAAATACTCGCCGATTTGGACACGCCGTTAAGCGCGTACCTTAAACTGGCTGACGGCGCCTATTCCTATTTGCTTGAATCCGTCCACGGCGGCGAGCAATGGGGCCGTTACTCGATCATCGGCTTGCCTTGTAAAACCGTTATCAAAATTAACGGCAAGCAGATACGTCTGGAACGCAATGGCGAGTTACTGGAAAACGCCACGCATGACAACCCATTAGCGTGGATTGAGCAATTTAAAACCCGTTATAAAGTCCCAGAGATAGCCGGTTTACCACGTTTTAGCGGCGGCCTGGTCGGTTATTTTGGTTATGAGACGATTGCCTATATTGAACCGCGCGTTTGCAAAACAGCAAAACCCGATCCTTTAGGCTGTCCGGATATTCTGTTGATGGTGTCGGAAGAAATGCTGGTGTTCGATAACCTGAACGGAAGAATGTTGTTGCTGACCCATGCCGATCCCACTGAACCCGATGCGTATCGGCAAGCTGTGGCGCGGTTAAGCGATTTAACCATCAAGCTGCGCGAATCCCAAGCTAAACCCGAAAAACACGCCAACTTCAAAAAAGTGGATGAACGCGATTTTATCTCCGGCTTTACCCAACAAGGTTATGAAGACGCGGTACGCAAAGCCAAAAGTTACATCACCGACGGCGACATCATGCAGGTCGTGCTGTCGCAGCGCATGTCCATCCCTTACACTGCCGCACCGCTGGATTTATACCGGGCTTTGCGTTGTCTGAACCCATCGCCGTATATGTTCTATTTGAACCTAGCGGATTTCCATATTGTCGGCTCGTCGCCGGAAATACTGGTCCGGCTAGAAGAGGACACCGTCACGGTGCGCCCTATCGCAGGCACTCGGCGGCGCGGCGCAACAGCTGAACAAGACATGGCGCTGGAACAAGAGCTATTGGCCGACCCTAAAGAACTGGCCGAACATTTAATGCTGATTGATTTAGGCCGCAATGATACCGGACGGGTCGCCGAAATCGGCACCGTCCAGTTGACCGATAAAATGATTGTCGAGCGCTATTCGCACGTCATGCACATCGTTTCTAACGTCACCGGCACATTGCAAGCCGGTAAGAATGCGTTTGACGTGCTGGCGGCGACTTTTCCGGCGGGCACGGTCAGCGGGGCGCCAAAAATACGGGCGATGGAAATTATTGATGAGCTTGAACCGGTCAAGCGGGGCATTTATGCAGGCGCGGTCGGCTATATCTCATGGTCAGGGAATCTCGACACCGCAATCGCCATCAGAACTGCCGTCATTAAAGACGGCATGTTGCATGTGCAAGCCGGTGCGGGCATCGTTTACGATTCCGTGCCACGCAACGAATGGGATGAAACAATGAACAAAGGTCGTGCCATTTTCCGCGCCGTCGCAATGGTGGAAGCCGGATTGGAAGGAGAACAAGCATGAGCGTAAAAGTAGTCATGGTCGATAATTACGACTCGTTCACCTACAACTTGGTGCAGTATTTCGGCGAATTGGGTGCAGATGTCACGGTGGTGCGTAACGACCAAGTGACGGTTGCCGATATAGAACGCCTATCGCCCGATAAAATCGTCATTTCCCCTGGCCCTTGCACCCCCAAAGAAGCGGGTGTGTCGGTCGAAGCCATCTTAAAATTCGCCGGACGCACACCTATTCTGGGTGTGTGCTTGGGGCATCAGAGCATAGGCTACGCGTTTGGTGGGCATATCATCCATGCCAAAAACATCATGCACGGCAAAACGTCGCCAGTTTATCACCATGATGTCGGCGTGTTTAAAGGATTAAGCAACCCGTTTACCGCCACGCGCTACCATTCCTTAGTCATTGACCAAACCACGTTGCCGGATTGTCTGGAAATCACCGCCTGGACGCAAGACGAAGCCGGCCAACCCGATGAAATCATGGGTGTGCGGCACAAAACGCTGGATATTGAAGGCGTACAATTCCACCCTGAATCGATATTGACCGAATATGGGCATGATATGCTGCGAAATTTTTTGCTGCGGTAACGATAAAGCAAACTAAGCTTAGTAGTGGTTGAGATATAACTGTTTTGTGTAAAATTGATGACATGATAACAAAAACCCTCACTTGCACCCGCTGCGGTAGCAGCAAGCTGACCCGCAACGGCAAAACCAAGGAAGGCAAACAAAAGTTCCATTGCCAGGCCTGTGGTTGCTACGGTACGTTGACCCCTGATTATGGCTACAGCGAAGGACGAAAAGCTGAAATCCAGCGGGCTTGCCACGAGCGTTCGAGCTTACGTGGGCTGGAGCGCACCTTCGGGGTTGCCCGCCAGACAGTGGCCGCCTGGTTAAAAAAAGCCCGTAATTTGCCGTCCTTGGAAACCACTTTGGCGCCGGCCCGGCCGGAAGACGTGCTGGGGCTGGACGAGCCCTGGTCATTTGTCCAATGTAAAGCCAACGCCTGCTGGGTATGGGTGGCGCCCTGCCGCCGCACCCGGCAAGTCGTGTCCTGGTTTGCAGGCGACCGGAGCGCGGACAGTTGCCGCCCGCTCTGGGCAGGTATTCCCGAAACTTATCGGGTGGCCCATACCTATAGCTAATCCAATATAAATTGATGCGATAATAAGGGCTATTGTAAGCCTCTCATTCTGAGCGAAAAAACGAATGGCCTATCCTGCGGTATTCAGAAAAAAAACTACTTTCCGTGATGAAAGGCCAAGGACTCACCCTCCCGGAAGCCGCCGGACGGTTTGGAGTGGGGACAGAGAGCCTCTCGCGTTGGAAAAAGACTCCTGCCCCGACCTTCACGCGGGACAAGCCCGGCACAAAGATTGACCGTGATGCGCCGGCCAAAGACCTTGCCGCACACCCCGATGATTTCCTTTACGAACGGGCGGCGCGTTTTTCAGTGAGCGTGTCGGGCATGGGTGCGGCGGTGAACCGCCTGGGGTTCAGCCGTAAAAAAAAGCCTAAGGCACCCTAAGGCGGACGCCCAGGCACGGGCGGCGTTTGCCTTAAAAATCAAGGCCTATGAGGGCGAAGGCAGACCCATTGTTTATATTGACGGGAGCGGTTTCGCCCATGACAGTGCGCGTTCCCACGGTTATTCAGAAGTGGGGAAAAGGTGCTACGGCACCTTCGACTGGGGCGCAAAGGGACGGACGAATGCGATAGGGACACTCGTCAAGGGGGCGCTGCTGTCGGTTTCACTGTTCCCCTGCAACATCAACGCCGACGTCTTTTACGCTTGGGTCACACAGGATTTGGTGCCAAAACTCCCCGCAAGCAGCGTCGTTGTCAGGCAGATAACGCCGCCTTCCACAAGCGGGAAGACATTAAAGGACGCATCGGCAACGCCGGGCATACTCTTGAGTTTTGGCCTACCTACTCACCCGACCTTAACCCTATCGAACATAAATGGGCGCAACTTAAATCCATCCGCAATAAATTGCGATGTTCCGTTGACAGTCTTTTTACTGAGGCGATGACAGGACATCTTTATATCGGATTAGCCATATAATCATCTAAGGTGGGTAAAAAAGCTTGCCCACGCTACATAGCCGAACTTCCTTTGGGACAAATATTTCGTTCTTTAGAATGCAGTATCGTTCAAGCGTGCGCCTGTACTGCTATCGCGAGTTTCGGCTTTAGGGGTATTATTGGTTTTTCCGATGCCTAACACGGTGATTTCACTGGATCCGTTACCATTGGAATCTGGTGATACTGTGATTTGTACTGGAGTATAAGCGCGGTTTAAAAAACGTAAGGTATTCAGATAGGCTTTATCATTATTGGCGTCTTTAATGCCGACCGAAGGTCGTCCGGATTCAGTGTACAACACGCCGATCTCGGACACACCGTTGCCGTTAATGTCTTCCAATGCGACCACGCCTTGAGGGGCTTGCAGACCGCTTTTAAAAGTCAGTGTACTGAGGGTCTTATCGGTTTTTGGATCGCGGATTTTGACCGTGTGTTTGGTAGTGACATAATCAACATACAGCACGGCAATTTCGTCTGAGCCGTTTCCGTTCATATCGGGAACGATAGCCAGACCGACATAGTTGTCGGCGCTCCATTCACAGATATAGGTGCCTACGGTCTCGGTGATCGTCCCAGTTTGCCAACTAGAACCACTATTTCTTGCATAGACATAATCCTCACCGCCGCTGCTGTCGGTATCATCGACCAAGTCATAACCCCATTTTTCATTGGTAACCCAAGCAAATCGACCTTCTACCTTAGCATCGGAAGCCCCTATCCAAAAATAATTTGAATACAAGTTGTTGTAAATGAAGCCACCTTCCTCCGCAGACGTAATCGTCACTAAATGCGCGCCTTTGTTCACGCATTTGTCTCTCGCGTCCGTCCAAGTTATTTTCTGGTCGAAGCGTTGATAAAAATGCTTATTGTTGTCCCATTGGATACGCTGGCTGTCTGCTTGCACATTTGCAACCAGCATGAACAATATCGTACCGCCAAAATATAAAGAAAGAGTTAGTGTTTTTTTGTTAATCATGATGTTTCTCCTTGTTGATAAATGGTTGTGATTGTTTAACGTAAAACTTAAGGGAATAATCTTTCACGGAGGATTAGCGAAGCCACCGAAGTCAAAAAATAACAAATTTTCAAAACCGTCACGAAAAGGCGCGTTCCGTTTGGACGTAATGTCAGGCTTTTATTGGGTAACATAATGATATATCGAGCTATAAATGGTGGGCAAAAAGCCTGTTTACCCAACTATTTGGATTGCGAATTGACATCTATGAACGCTTGATCGTTTCGGACATCACATTTGAGCAAATAGGTTTGTCCTGCTTGTAGCGTCAGTGTTTTCTTGGGTCTATGACTCGAAAACCCTTTAAAGCAATAGACTTGAACTTCATACTCTCCAGGCAAGACATCAATTTCACTGGGGTAGTCCGTAAAACCTGGCAACCCGAATTTCTTTTGTTCGCCTGAGCCGTTGGATTCAATCTTCGTATAGCCAGTAATGGTCGCGTGATATTCATTAGAAAATGGGACTCCTACATAACTTTGGATCACCGCAATGTCGGTTACTCCCAGACTGTCACCCGCATATTGTTTGACTGGTGTCATAAAGCCGCATGAACAGAGCATGGACGTGACAATAACCGTAATAACATTTTTCACTGATTGACCTTGTAATTGCCTAACGTGGGGCTAGAGCGGTTAGGTATTATTCGAAAGAACTCTGAATAATGAAACCGAAGTGAGGAGTCGGATTACTTACAACAATCTGTTCCCCCGTTGGTTTTCTAATGACGTATCCATCAAATATTCTTTCCTGACCACCTTGTAGGTTGCCATACACTTTCACTTTCTCATCAAGAGAAAGATTTAATTTCTTGTTGCCTGGTAACGTTGCCCTGACAAAGATTGAGCCGGAATTGTCTGATAGAGTAAAACCATTTTCATCAAACTGGGTGACAGCTCCCTCGATTGTGCTTACCGGTGGCAATGCCAAATTCTTGACTGGTGTCGTGCCAGTACACCCACTAATCATTAAAACAACCACCGCCAATAAAGACAGAAAGCTAGTTTTCATTTACGACTTCTCCTTTTTCATTGATATGCCTAACGTTGGTAAGGAGCGCTTACTAAGCTTTAGCGAAGCCACCAAGCCTTGATAAAAGCCAATGGGCGGCCGACAACGCATCCCTTTAAGGAATGTGCATAAAATAACTTAGTCAATTGCTAAAGCCGTCTTTTCAGGGACTGCGGCATAGTTCCACTGCCTAAGGTGTTTATCAAAAACAATTCGCATAGATTCTTTAAATCCTGCCGCCA
>JAQTQZ010000067.1 GCA_028712695.1 Methylovulum sp.
TTATCGACGGCAGCGAATAAGCCGGATAAAGACTCAACCACGTTTTGCTTATCCCATTTGAGAGCTTCGAGTTTGTCTCTGAAGGCATTAATTCGCCTTGGATCTTCCGGGCGCAGGCGCTGTAAGATTTTTTTTATGCTTATCATTAATGTTTCTCCAACGCATTGAACTTAGTATTGTTACTATTCGAACAAAGAGTAACAAACATGCTGTCTAAGTGGTAATCGTATCATTCATAACTTAGCATCGTACTAACAGCCTTAGGTTGATGCAGAGCCACACAATTCTCGCCCGTAGGCAATTAGTATGCGAGGATAATCCAAGCTCAATTCTTTCTTGGAAAAAATATGGAACAAGATAAATTTTTGACTTCCGCTTACGGCGTGCGTATGCCCCGAATAATTTACGGCACAGCCTGGAAGCAAGAGCGCACCGCAGCATTGGTAGAACAGACAATCGAGATCGGTTTTCGCGGTATCGACACTGCTTGCCAGCCCAAGCACTATAACGAAGCCGGTGTCGGCGAGGGCATTGCCGCCTGTTTAAGTCGAGGACTAAACCGCACCGAGCTTTATCTGCAAAGCAAATTCACGCCATTGAATGGCCAAGATCCGCAACGTTTGCCCTACGATGCCAAAGCCAGCCTTAGCCAACAAGTCGCGCAATCGTTCCAGACCTCTCTGAAAAATCTGCAAACGTCGTATCTGGATTGTCTGGTGCTGCATTCGCCATTGGCAAATCAACAGGAAATGCAACAAGTCTGGCAAGCGATGGAGCTGATTTTTCACAGCGACGGTGTCAAACAACTGGGTATCAGCAACTGCTACGATTTAACCCAGCTTGAAGAATTGTATCGAACCGCGGAAGTCAAACCGGCCGTGCTCCAAAACCGTTTTTATGCCGACACAAATTACGATCGCAGCATCCGCGCATTTTGCCGGCAACAGCAAATAATCTATCAAAGCTTCTGGACGCTGACCGCCAACCCCAAGGTGTTAGCGCATGCCACGCTGCACAACCTAGCGGCAAAATATCAGCGCAGCGCCGCTCAGGTGTTTTATCGATATTTAACTCAGGTTGGCATCATCCCGTTAACCGGCACCAGTTCATCGGAACATATGCGGGAAGACCTAGCAATTTTCGAGTTTGAATTGACTGCCGAGGAATGTGCTGAGGTGGATTTACTGTTGTATTAAATCGTAGGGTACGCATCGCGTACCTTTTGAAAGTCTTATTTTGAGAAAAATGGTACGCGGTGCGTACCCTACTCAACTTAATTTTAAAGTTGCAAACAGAGATAGACAGTTTTGTAAGGTGGGCAGGTGGTTTTGCCTTTATGCTCTCGGGTACACCAAAAATAGCCAATAAAACCAAGAAGAATTAAATGGTTTACGATTAATCGCGTGGGCAGAAAAGCGCTGCCCACGCGCGACTTATGAGTTACCTTGACCTTCTTGAACTATCTCGTAAATATTGCTCACTACCAGAAAGTATGCCGTCGTTATTAGTATCGCCAGGAATTTCAGAATGTGTTGCAGACACCTGTGGTTGACTATTTGGAGTAACACTAGAAGATAAAGATGTATTGCCCCCTTTGTTAACTTTTCGTTGTGTTGGAGCGCTAGTTGCTGGCGTGGATTTTGGAGAAACCGATTTAACTATATCGTTCTCATGCTTTGTAACTTCTTCAGTTTGCCAAATACTTAAATTTGGCTGGGTGCAATCATCATTTTTTATCTCGAAGCGAGTGATTTCTAGTCCATTATTTCCGCTATAGGCATAAACATAGATTCCTCCCTTTTGGAGAGCGGGCTTCATTTTTTCATTGGCACATACATTCATCTTGACAGCAGGTCTTATGTTGGCTTGTAGCCAACTAGAAGTAATATCTGAAGATGAATAATTGATAAACGTGTAATGATAAGTAAGACGTACTCCTGGTCCGACTGCTGCCCTATCCAGTCGTATTTCTTTGTCTACCATTACAGGCCCCTCTTGATTGATCTGCTGTGCAGCACTTGTGAAGCCCCCTATCATTTCTGCCTCTATCTGTTGCGAATTCTGATTTGTAGGCGCAAAAGCTGATTGACCAATAGTTTTTCCGAATTGTCCGATAAATATCACTACAACGAATATCACTAAAAAGCCAAGTGCCGAGAGAATTTTTTTAAGCATAATCACTCATTCATAAATTGAGTAAGGAGGACACAATAATAGACGTTTGGTCATTGGGGTTTTAAGCTTTAACGTCATAATAAACTTATTATTCCAAGTACCAGTCCAGCTATGCCGAGGATGAGTCCAATACCACCAAGATTGGCAGCTAAACGAACAACAGCTTGGGGATGGCTAGTAGAGGCTTTATATTGCCCCCAACAAGATTGGCGGGATTCGATTTTTAACGGTATTTCGGATTTGGTTTCTAAACCACCCAGGCTAGCTCTGAACCACGCACCGATTACTATGGTAGACGATGGTTCTGTAATGTTTATTCGGGGAGTCTGATTATATTGTTTTAGAAAATTCGACTCTATCTGCAATGCTTCACAATATATACTTTTCCTATTAGCTGGATTTGTGATTTTTACAACGCAACGTGCTGGTAAGTTAGGGTTGTACAACCAGACCCAACCTTCATGAGCATCTTTTTCTAGTGCTGCAAATATTTTCATGAGTAATCCTAAAGAAATGTTTCGATATTACCTAACTAATTAATTACTTATTTTGGGTTTCTCAATGCTTTACTCAACGTACCCCAAAGCCCCCAACAACCTCTGATAAATCCCCCCAAAACTCCCATTACTCATCAGCACAAAATGCCCGCCAGCTGGCGCTTCCTGTTTGAGCATGGCGATAATGTCATCCAATGTCTGGCTGATTTTGATGTTATCGGCGTAACCTGTCAGCGCCGATAAATCCCAATCCAAATGTTCCGGCTGATAGATGATGGCCAAGTCGGCGGCGGCGAGCGAGTGGGCCAGGGTTTCGGTGTGGACGCCCATGCGCATGGTGTTTGAGCGCGGCTCGACGATGGCGATGATGCGTTCGGTGCCGACTTGTTTGCGCAGGCCGTCCAGGGTAGTGGCGATGGCGGTGGGGTGGTGGGCGAAGTCGTCGTAAATGGTAACGCCGCCAATTTTGGCGATGACTTCCATGCGCCGTTTGACATTTCTGAATGCAGCCAAGGCCTTGATGGCATCAACGGGCATTATGCCGACATGCTTGGCGGCGACGATGGCGGACAGGGCGTTGTAAACGTTGTGGTCGCCGGTTAATGACCAATCGACGACGCCTTGGTTTTCATTGTTAAACAACACGTTAAACTGACTGCCGTCAGCGTTGATCAGCTCGGCATTCCATTCAGCCTGACCATTAATAGAAGTCTTTTGTACCGGCGTCCAGCAGCCCATTGCTAACACATCATTAATATTAGCGTCGCTTTCGGGGGCGATAATCAGGCCTTGGCCGGGTACGGTTCTGACCAGATGATGAAATTGCTTTTTGATGGCGTCCAGGTCGGGAAAGATGTCGGCATGGTCAAATTCCAGGTTGTTCAATATCGCGGTACGCGGCCGGTAATGGACAAATTTGGAGCGTTTATCAAAAAATGCCGAATCATATTCATCGGCTTCAATCACAAAAAAATCCGATTCGCCCAGCCGCGCGGAAATACCGAAATTTAACGGAATGCCGCCGATTAAAAAACCGGGGTTAAAGCCTTGATGTTCCAGTATCCAGCTCAACATGCTGGTGGTGGTGGTTTTACCGTGAGTACCGGCAACACCCAAAACCCATTTGTTTTGCAGCACATGCTCAGCCAGCCATTGCGGGCCGGAGACATAATTAAGGCCTTTGTTAAGCACGGCTTCGACTTCCGGATTGCCGCGTGACATGGCATTGCCGATAACCACTAAGTCCGGGTTGCAATCGAGGTTTTCAGCGCGATAGCCTTCCATTAACTGGATGCCCTGTTCCTGCAATTGAGTGCTCATCGGCGGGTAGACGTTTTGGTCTGAACCGCTGACCTGATAGCCGAGTTGTCTAGCGATAACGGCAAGGCCGCCCATGAATGTGCCGCAAATGCCTAAGATATGAATGTGCAAGGTGTTTTCCTAAGGTGTTGAAATTTGGGATAGTGCTTCGACAGGCTCAGCACGAACGGTTTTAGCATCAATGTAAGTTACGTTCGTGGAGAGCCTGTCGAACCATGATCGTAACTTATTTTTTCTCTGCTGGTTTTGCTGCGGCCGGATCTGCCGGTTTATCACCCGGCTTAGGTTCGGCGCCCTCTTTAGGCGGCGCGGCTTCTTCAATCGGCACTTGTTCTTCCGCTTTCGCCCCGGCTTTTTCCAGCAATTTAATGATATTTTCGTGCGGTGATTTTTTGGCTCGGGCCAGCACGGTGACTTTTTGATTATCGGCGGCATTAACATTTGCACCTGCTGCAATCAACAAGTTAACGATCTCTTCATTGCCGAAGACCAGCGCATCCATCAGCGCGGTGGTGCCAACACTATCGGCAAGATTAACATCGGCGCCATACGCCAGTAAGGCTTTAACGATGCGACTGTTGCCGTTAAAACTGGCGGCCATTAACGCGGTGCGCCCGCTGCCGGTTTTACTGTTGACATCAATGCCTTGCGCCAACAAAGCTTCGGTTCTGTCCAGTTTGCCGCCTATGGCCGCGGCAAATAAGTCTTTACCGTCTTCCGAATGGGCCGATTGCGACAGTGCTAATAAAATCAAAAACCAGTTTAAGTGCTTCATACCGAATAGCTGCTTGCGTTTGGGGGTAAGTTACGCTGAAATAACCGTAAATAATCCATATCATCCGATAATGAACGAGAAAAATAAAATTTTAGTTGAAGCGGCACCGCAATTTATCCCGGAGCAATCCGCTCCCGATGAAGATCGTTATGTGTTTGCTTACACCATTACTATTACCAATACCGGTGAGTTGCCCGCTAAATTGCTGGCTAGGCATTGGTTGATTACCGATGCCAACGGCAAAATCCAGGAAGTCAGGGGCGATGGGGTGGTTGGCGAACAGCCTTATCTTAAGCCCGGTGAAAGCTTCCGTTACACTAGCGGTGCGGTAATACAAACCCCGGTCGGCACCATGCAGGGCAGTTACACTATGCTCTCTGATGATGGCGATAATTTTGATACCAGCATTCCCAGATTCACGCTGTCTATTCCTCGAGTCCTTCATTAGTAATGTCCATTTATGCGATAGGCGACATTCAAGGTTGCTTTGATGACTTATTGCGCTTGCTGGAAGCGATTGCTTTTGATGAGAAGACCGATCAGCTATGGTTTGCCGGTGATTTAGTCAACCGCGGTCCTAAGTCGTTAGAAACGCTGAGATTTATCAAATCATTGGGTGATGCGGCGGTGACTGTGTTGGGCAATCATGACATGCATTTGCTGGCCGCTTCATGTGCTACCAAAATCTCCAATAAAAAAGATGCCTTGCTGCCGGTGCTTGAAGCCCCTGATCGTGATGAATTAATTGACTGGCTAAGACATCGTCCGCTGTTTCATTACAACGACGACTTTTGCCTGTTGCATGCCGGATTGCCTCCGCAATGGGATTTTAAAAAGACCCAAAAAATGGCGGCATTGGCCGAGCAGGCATTGCAAGGTCCTGATTACCGGAATTTTTTACAGCAAATGTACGGTAATAAACCCAACCAATGGTCGTCCGGTTTAAAAGGCATTGGCAGGTTACGTTTTATTATCAATTGTTTTACCCGCATGCGTTTTTGCGATGCCGAAGGACGGCTGGATTATGTGAATAGCGGTCCGCTAGGCTCGCAACCGAAAAAACTATTGCCTTGGTTTGAGGTTCCCGGCCGTAAAAGTGCCGACATGCGTATCGTTTTCGGGCATTGGTCGGCGTTGGGTTATTACGAAGGCCCCAATTGTTACGGGATTGATACCGGTTGCTTGTGGGGCGGGCAACTGACCGCGTTAAAGTTGGGCGAGCAAGTCGAACGCTTCAGCATCGATTGTCCGGGAGCTAGAAAGCCTAAGCAATATGCGCAAATGGCGGAGTGCTAAGGCCGTTTCGTAAATATCGCCTTGAACCAAGTTAAGCAAGTGAAAGATTTGGGTCAAAAAATTGTCCAGATTTTAAGATAGCAATCGCGATATGGGTGGGCTGCACTTGCAGCAAATCGTAGATTGGGGGGCAGCCGTAGGGTACGCATTGCGT
>JAQTQZ010000012.1 GCA_028712695.1 Methylovulum sp.
AAGGGCGGTTTGAATAAGGAGTTTGATCATGAACACGCTGTTTAACGGTAGGCCGCTTAAATGCTTGTTTTGGGCATTCCTGCTGGTTTTAGGGATAAACGGGCGGGCCGATGCGGGTTTGACGGATAGTTTGGTGGGGCATTATACCTTCCCCACCAGCGAAACCCTCCCCCTTTACCAAAGAGTCCAGTCGTCCCACGTGGTGCTTTTCCTGCATGGCATGAATTCAACTGCCGAAACCTGGAATGATGCCGCCAGCCAATATTACGAAGGCATTTGTGCGGACATTTTTAACGGTAGATCCCACGTTGCCGCTAAGGCCAACGCACAAAACAGTTATTGCTACCGTGTCAATTTTGGCGCTTACGATGCCACCAGCACCAACAAAGGTTTGGAAAATGCGTGGGATTATGCCCAGGCGCTAGGCGCCACTTCGGGCGATTTTTCCACCTTTAACCAACTGGGCGCAGAAGTCAATAAGGCCATCAACGCCATTAAAAGGCAATTGCCCAATCCGCAAATTTTATTCGTCGCGCACAGCCGTGGTGGTTTGGCGGCCCGCGCCTTTTTACAACAGCCCGCCTATAGCCAAAACAAAGCCAATGTAGTCGGCTTGATCACCACAGGAACGCCGCATAAAGGCTCACGTTTAGGGCGCATTTACAAGTACATGGTGGCCGACATGATGAACGCTGACGGCTCGCGAAAAACGGATGCGGATTCGGTCAACGATTGGCATGTCGTAGGTTTTTTAAATGGTTCGGAAGAATCGTTTTTTTTCACAAACCCAACCCCGTTGGATGCACGGCGCCCTGTCATTGATTATTTGGCGGACAACAACGCGTTGATAAAAAAACTCAACAAAAACCAGTCCGCCTTACCCGCGATTAAATACGGTGCGATTTCTTACGCGAATGTGGATTTAGGCCAATTAGGCTTGCTTTATCAATTGTTTGCCGGATCAGGCGCAGATATTTTCCCTAAATTATCAACGCCAGCCGAAATTGCCATTAAAGGCCACTCTGCAGACGGTAACCCAAAACCTTCAAGCGACTATATGGGTGATGGCATTGTCACCGTGCAAAGCCAAGAAGCGCTTGCCGCCAATGCCAAAAAGAAAAGATACACCCCTTTTTTCCATATTTATCATACTGACGAACCCAAACAAACGGCTGACATCGCCGACATGACTTGCAGACTGGGTTTTGCCTGGCTGACAAGTTGCCCTTTGGCGGCGCAAACAGCAACCGCCCAATCAGCACAGAGACCCTCAACAGCCACCGAAGCCATCCCATACGATTACGATGCGCTAACGGCTTTGCCGATTACGCAACTCTGGCAAGACTGGTTGGCCGTGGTGATCGATGACAACCACGCCAATTCCCGTGCACAACTTGCCACCGCATTGGGCATCAAATTACGCAGCAACGACGATACCGCACTCTATGCCAACATCAAACAACGCTTGTTGGACACTAACGCAGCCCCATTGGAACGGGTGCGATTGGCGCACTTGCTTGCTGAAATTGCCACGCCGCCCGCCTTGGCCTTACTGACTGACGCTTTTTTAACCAACGGCTTGCAATCCATTAATGATTGCAAACCGTGTAGTACGGCATTAAGCCGCGCGATTTTAACTGTCGCCGGTTCTTTACCCGAACAACCGCGCCGTACTGGCTTATCCGCCGTATTGGAAAACGCCTGGTTGTCATCAAAGCAACAGCACGCCGACACCTTAGCCTTGTCGCTGGCGAAATTAGGCACTCCGCACGGCGTGGGACTGCTATTGGCGGCAGTTGAAAAAACTGGCGCAACATTGCCATCGGCCCAGGAAAAAACCTTAAACCCTGCGCAAAAACAGGCGATAGCGGCGTTCAAGGCAATGGACGCAATCATCAACCCAGACAGTGAACGTGTTTTGGAATCGGCATTTATGAGCCACCACGCCAATGAAGCCGTCTTTATCGCGGCGGGTACAGGTTTGGCAAATTTAGGGCGTGCTGATGCCGCGCAATTGGTTTTACAACGTCCCAATGAGTTGCCTGATAGCGCACTGCTGGTCGGCCAACGCTGGTTAAGCCGATTGTCAGGAAAAATCAATAAAACAACGCTGCGGCACATGAACAAAGCAATCGGCTTGCCTAACCAACCGTTATTGCGCCAACAAATGCAGGATATGGTAGAAGAACGGTGACTAATAGTTGCAAAACAGCCTGAAGCACCAAGACTGACAATTTTTTAATTTTTCCGCTGATTTATTATCGTTACGTATGCGTATTTCAAGACTCTACACCCCAATCCCACTAACCCAAGGCCAACCTATCGAGCTGGATGACGACAGCGGGCATTATGTCCGCACCGTTTTACGGCTAAAAAAAGACGATGCCATTATTTTGTTTAATGGTGATGGCGGCGACTACCATTGTATGGTTGATGAAGTCAGCCGCAAGACAGTGCGCATCGCCGTCGAACAACGTCAGGAACGCAGTGTGGAATCGCCGTTGCAGGTTACCTTGGGCTTGGGCATTTCGCGCGGCGACCGGATGGATTTGTCGGTGCAAAAGGCGGTGGAATTGGGTGTCAACCATATCACGCCGCTATTGACCGAACGGTGTGTGGTGCAGTTTAAAGGCGAAAAAAAACCGCAACGCTTACTGCATTGGCAAAAAATCGTCCAACACGCCGCCGAACAAAGCGGACGGACGGTATTGCCTAAGCTGATCGAAATTGAGTCGCTGCAAAACTGGGTGACCCGGCAACAAGGCTTGAAAGTGTTCCTCGACCCTTACGCGCAAACATCATTAGCGCAACTGCAACCTGATGATATGAAAGTGACTTTATTGACTGGCCCGGAAGGCGGTTTTGCCGACCATGAGCGTGACCTAGCCAAAGCCGCCGGATTTATTCCAGTGCGTTTAGGCAGCCGCATTTTAAGGACAGAGACCGCCTCGCTGGCGGCATTGGCGGCAGTGCAAATGTTATGGGGGGATTTTAACTGATGCGCATTCTGGTTTATGGCAGTGTCCCTTTTTTGGTCTTGCTGGTTGCCGCTGCGCTGGCCTGTTTTATTGGCTATTTTGTGGCCTTGGGTTTTGAAAACCTGCCGCTACATAGCCTCATCAGCCGGATAACCCAATTATTGTTGGTGCTAAGCATTTTTCCCGCCATGCGCTATCTGCACTTGACCCGACAGGATTTGGGCTTTGCCGATAGGCCGGTCTTTTTAAAACAGTTATTACAAGGATTCGCGCTGGGTTTTGTTACGTTAATACCCGTCTTTATCGCCTTGTACGCGCTAGGCGTCACAGTGTTTGATGAGGGCAAGGTTTGGACGGCGGGAGGGCTTGCGGGCAAGCTCAGCGTTAGCCTGTTGCTGGCCTTGCTGATCTCGCTGATTGAAGAGCCGCTGTTTCGCGGCGTGCTGTTAAGCGGCTTACGGAAAAAAATGTCGGTTATGGCGGCTATTGCCCTGAGTGCCGGTTATTATGCCGCCCTGCATTTTTTAACCAGCAAAACCCAGATACCGGCTTCGGAACTTAATCTCTTCAGCGGCTTTACTTTGCTGGGTGCAGCGTTTGCCAACCTGTTCAGCCCGACGGTCACCTCGGCATTTTTTGCCCTCGTCATGGTCGGTGTTTTTCTAGGGCTGGTCAGGACGCAAATCAACACCAGCTTGGGCGTGTGTATCGGTTGCCATACGGCATGGGTATGGCAAATCAAGATGAGCAAAGACCTGTTTAATACCGATACAAACTCGGCTTATGTGTATTTGGTCAGCTCATACGATGGCGTTATCGGCCCGTTGGTGACCGGCTGGTTGTTGCTGGCGATTTTGGGGTATGTGGGGTATAGGAAAGTGGCTGGACAGTAGGGTAGAACACAGGTGGGTACTGGTTCCCAAGCTCCAGCTTGGGAACCTAAAAAGCTCTAGCTTCGAGAATTCTGGAATCTAGAGCTTCCTAGACAGCATTCCCAAGCCGGAGCTTGGGAACGGGCTTCATAAGGGTTTGTTCAACTGTTTATTCAACCAACGCCTCAATGCAGCTTCGCCAACAAAGCAGGATCAATCCGGCAACCACCCACTTCAGGATGATCCAGCACATCCTGTTCAAAATCCCGGTAAGCGGGCGATTGGAACGCGATACGGTTAATTTTGCCGCCAGAGAATTCAAATTCCATAGCCCCACCTTTGGCGCGTGGGCTGCCTGCTTGCGTGGTGAACAACAAAATGCCGATATTGCCAGCCTGTTGCCCTGGCAACACCCGCGCGCAGCTCAGTTCATTGAACGCCAACCCAGAAAAGACTTGGACTAACTGCCGCGCATTGACAATCAGCCCTTCACCGGGGATTGGGGCAAGCGCTACGGGAACCGATGCAGCGGGCGTAACGGGAGCCGGTGCTGCAGGCGCATCTTGGCTAATTGGCGCTGTTTGGGGAAGAGGCGCAACAGGTGCAGGCTCAGGCTGCAACAGTTTTTCCAGACCGAAATCGCCCAAGTGGTTTTGTAGCAATACCGTGCCGTCGCCGTTTTTCGCCGTGTTCAACAAAGGGAAAATTTGGCTTTCCATTTCTGTCTTGTTAGGGTTTTTAAGCACTGCAACCAGCTGCCGTTCGATTGATTTAAGCGGCATAAAAAACTGTTCTTTTTTCTGGCTAGTATTGCCCATTTGTTCCCAATCGGCATCTGTATTGACCGGCAAGCCCATCACTTTCATCACCGCGTAATCTTCAACGGCAAGACAGTCAGAAAAGTTTTTGCTGCGGTAATTTTTCAGCGTCTTCGCGCTAAGTTCATCATTCAAGGCTCTCTGGGCAGGTAGATTGTAGTTTTTCCAATCACTGTTATTAGCCAGAAAATAATAAATAAACGCATTGCGGTCGAATTTGTTAAAGCCTAAATCCTTCAAGACCAACTTCAATTTATGGCAATTAGTTTGCACATCGTTGTAGCTAGTCCAATCCGGTTTTAAATTGGGTTTTTCAGGATGTTTTGACTGCTCGATCAGTTGCTGCAAATTAATATCGCCCGTTGCTGATTTTATCGGCGAGTAGCTGATTTCACCCAGTGACAAATCACGCGCATCAGGAACGCCGTTCGCTTGGGTTTTAAGCAATAACGACGGGGTTATCTCCGGATAAACCCTTAACTCTCCTAGTGGTTTAGGATCTGAAGCCATAATATTGATACCGCCTTCAGCGACGGCATAAACCTTAAACGCCGTTTCATTCAACAGGCCGTTTTTTTCCGAATAGCTGACCATCGCCGGCAATGAATGGGACTCCGTGCTGTGGGTGGCGGAAGGCGCTGTGGTTTGGGCCTCAGGGTTTTTGTTTAGCCATTGGCCGGCAAATTGCCCCATCACGGCAACGCCCATGCCCACGCCGGTAAAGGCCAACAAACTGCTGGCCGCTGTGGCCTTGTTGACTATCCCTGCGACATCCACATCGCTATTGGCATTGGAATAAAAGCTGTAATCGACTTGGGTTTCCTTGCCTGAATCCAGCCGCATCCAAGGGGTCAAACTAAGCTTTTTAGTGTCAAACTTAAAGTTGCATTGCCCCGCCGCAGTCTGGTACGAAAACCCAGCGGCTTCATTGGTGAATTTAAGACTGTCATTACGGACATTGAAAATAAGCGCAGAAGATGAATCGTTTTTGCCATAAGACGGCACGATACTGTCACAGCCGCTTTTTAAGGTGCTGTCACCGTTAAAATCAAATTCGGAAATCAGCCGCACATAATAATCGTCACCATCAATAGCCGAAAAACCAGGCAAAGCTCGGAACGGACGCCCTTTGGTCGATTGCGCGGACTGGGGGTCATTAGTGCCAGCGGTTGGGTAATCGATGGCGACTTGTCGGGTTTGTGCACACCCTGCCAACACCAAACTGAGCAAGAAATTAAATTTCAAAGACGGGTTATACCGGATCAACATGTTTTAAACCTTGTGCCATAAGTCATACGGGGAATCTAACTGGAAAAAGGAGAAAATCATAGAGCGTTGCCGGATGGCTGTCATGTTTTATTTTTTGCAGATGTGTGGCTATCACCAGCCGATGGAGGTTGGTCTACAACAGTCAGGATTAACGGCTACCGAAGTCATTTCCCCGCGCTGGCCGCTTAGGTGTTAAAAACTTGGGATACCTCCTTAACCAAACACCAAAAGCCCAACACATTGGGCTGTTTTTACCCAGAAAAGCTGTGGGGCCAATAGGGTGCCAATAGCGGATAGCCCAGTAAACCGACACCGAAGAGTCTGATATAAAACCTAGCAACCGCGTGGTTTGAGTAAATCAGGGAAGTGGATATTAACGTGAAAGCAAGGCGTTTTTTTCATGGGCAACGTCACTAAAAGTTGATTGGGATAAGCTTTAATGAGGGGCAAATCCCACATAATCCAATCACCTTGTAACCGTTGGCTTTTTAACTCAAATTCGGCACCGCCGAAAGGTTGTCAGACGATATTTTAGGCTTGGGAGGTGTCTTAAAAGCGCCTGAATAAGCCCTTCAAGCATTGCGCGCGAAGGGCTTATTGCCATCATAAAGCGTTAAACGCGCAATAATGCCTTTGCCATCCGTTCGGACAACTGCTCTTCAGTAAATTGCGGTTCATTAGGTGGGTACAGTTCCACCTCATCCAGCTCAAAGTTGTATTCTTTGCCTAAGCTAATCAGTTCCCTGATTTTCTGTACAGCCAACAACTTCTCTTTGAGTTCTGGGTCTGCTTTTGCTTGCTCAGAAAACGCTTTTATCTGGGCGATTGACATAATGTTGCTCCTTTTGTTGATAATGCTTTGCTTGGTATGCAAAGCGGTTGATGAAAATTAACAGTGGTTAGACGTTATACGGCGCCTGTATCCAGTCGTTCAAGACCACCGCATCACGTTCGGCGAGATAAGAAAAATCCCCGCTAATATCCTTGAACACGGCAACGCCGCAATGCGGCGACACCAGCTTACCTTTGAGCATGTAAAAAAACCATGCAAACGGATAGCCCGCCTGCCGATCAAAACGGGTAAGCAGGTTATGCAATGACAAGCCTTTTTTACCTTGCAGCTCATCCAGTTGCGGCAAGTTTTTGATTTGGGTGTTGATGAGCTCCACGTTGATCTGTTGCTCACCAAACCGCCCGGTATGCCGGAATGGGCGCACAATCCAATCATCGGACAAAATCGCCTGCTGTCCGGCATTGCTGCGGTTCCAGTCATCCATAAACCGTTGTACTGGATGCGGATCAAGATGGTATTTGTTGATTTCGTCCATAAACACCGCGACATCTGTTTTACGGCGATAAACATAGCGTGCCGTACCAATGCCGAAGGTGTCGATACATTCAGGAATCAACGGGTCGATGAATTCTTCCAGATCTTCCGGTGGATGCTCGGTGCCGACCAGCAAGCGATCAGACACTTCGCGGATTTTGTCGATGTCCAATTGGATAAAATCCGCCGCTTTACGGCCTGTCTGGATCACAAAATACAAGGTGTTGCCCGTTTGCCGCGTGGCTATGAGTTGTTGCTCGCGGGTGTGGTCAATCAGGGCTTGCAAGTCTTTGCCACATTCGATAAAGGTGCGCTCCGTCCATTCCACCAAATCATTGGCAACACGGTTGCCGTGCGTATCGACGATACCACCCAAGCGATACCATTCGCTGCCTGTCCTAGCCAGCCGCACCGGATAATCCGGCGCTAAGGCTTGGATTTTTGCCAACAGCAGTTCGTCACTTTGGCCTGGCAAGGTGTTTTTACACAACTTCGCCAATTGTTGTCCATCGAGTTGAAAAGAGTGTTCTGTCATGGTGATGCTTCCGGTGTGTTATTGGTTGCCCCCATTCGTCCCAAACCACCTAACCGTTCCTGCACGGCGGCACGCACATCGGGTTCTGGGTCATCAAGCAGACTTATTAATGCGTCCAGCCGAACCCGCTGCACGGCAATGTAGCGCACCACCCAATCGGGATCGGTCAATAACATGGCCGCGTCATCAGGATCCATACGTTCGGCAATGATGCGCCGGACTTCAGGCGCTGAATCCTGCGCCATTAGCGCCAAACTGACTTCAGGCAGGCGCTCGGCAACTACTTTCCGCACCTGCATGTCAGCGTCGCGGATGAGCCGGAACAGCCGGCCTTGCGGCAAGCGTCTGGCAACCGTGAGGCGCACGATGTAGTCGTGGTCATTCGCCAATTGTTCAAGATGCTCCAAGCCGATGCGGTCGGCAACCGTCATGCGCACTTCCCGGTCTTTGTCATTGATAAGCGCCTGTAGCTGTGACGGCGGCAAACGGTAGGCGACAGCACGCCTGACCACTTCATCATGGTCATTGACCAGCTCCAGCAACGCTTTTTGCGGCGCGTAACGGACAGCTATCGCCCGTCGCTCCCAAAAACCATCATGCAGAAAGTGTTCCGCATAAACCGGGTTGACGCGTAAAAAGCGGTCTATCTGCCGCCCGCTTTCAGCAGCGATGCAGGTATCGCCTGGCATGCAACGGCCCATCAACAAGGTTTTTCCGCGAAATGGGCACAAACTGCAGTCAGCTATAGGTACGGTGACAGGGCTTTCTCGACCGGACATGCGTACAGTTCCGCTTAATCTGGGATAATTTCAGCAACGACAATACCAGTCGCCACCTCGTAATCCGTGGTCAGGCATAGGCAATGGTCGCGGCCATCTATCAAATATAAGTTGAATTTTTCCTGTGCCAACACAGGGTTGTTGTTGGGCAAATCATCATCCATACAATAGGTGAAATGGATGGGCTGATAGTCTTGGCGCAATGCTGAGACTGTGCTGTCATCGACACCCAGTTTTTCGATTTTATTGGCAATTTCTTGCACTTGTTCGCTTGTTATCATCCTAGCTCCCTCTCTTGGGGTGGGCAATGCGACCCTACCCACCATCTGTGGATATAAATGCTGGTCAGAAATCTTAACTTAGTTGCTTAGGACTTATCCATTCGCCCTTCGACAAGCCTGGCCTATGAAGGGATAACGCCTTTACGCTGGTTTCTAAACCTGAAGATTAGAAACCAGCCTATCCTAGCATAATCGTCAATCAACCCACCGCTTTCCGATCAAACTTAAAACGCTCGCTCGCTTCAATGCCCATTGCTTTCGCTAACCAAGGTGGCGGTGAACCCGCCATGACTTGTTGCAATTGGCTGACAATATCGGCAAGGCTTTCCACCTCTTCCAATTTCATCGGATGGATACCCAGCTTGACGATTTTTGCCGCTGCCGGGCCACCGACTGAAGCCACATAAACTACTTTACAATCTTGAATTTGCTCGGCGCGATAGACATTTTTATCGTCCACTACTAAGCCTTCAGGAATGTCAGTGCTACGGATGTCAATCAACCGGGCTTCCTCGCCATTCACCTGATAAACCATAAACCAAGTGCAGCCACCAAAATGCCCATTAACGTGAATGGCATCATCGCTAGCACAAGCAATGCGTACCGAATTGGGCAAATCACCCTCTTGGTAAGCTTGCACAGCGGGCAATATTTTGTCAGATGCAGTATTTTTCAGGATACTTAAGGCCTGAAGCAAAACATCATCCGCAACATTGGCAAATTCACCCTGCTGGGCGGCTTTTAAAGTCACCAAATCAATGGCAGCAATTTTGCTTTCGGTCATCGGCATACCGACACAACCGGCAAGCACAGTGACTAAGCGTTTGGCATCGGTGTCGGGCAAAGCGCGTGCTGCCAATGCGATGCGCAGAGCCAGTTCCCGTGATAGCGCGTTCTGGCTCATGATATTATGCCTCTAGTGGCAAAATGCAGTTGTCGATAGGGCAGACTTTAACGCATTGTGGCACGTCAAAATCGCCCTCGCATTCGGTGCAAGTGCGTTTATCAATTTTAAAAACGATAGCACCCTCGGTGATGGATTGGGTGGGGCAGACGGGTTCACAGTCGCCGCATGAAATACAATCTGCTTCAACAATATATAAAGCCATTATTCTTCTCCTGAATCTACACGTTTTGCGCGTAAGGTGATGGGGAAGTCGGGCGGAGCTATCGGTTCAAAGTAATATTTCGAGCCGTCGGCTAAAACAACTTCACCGCCCCATTTCTCGGCGGTATCGAATTCGACGGATTCCGCCACTTCTTCCAAGTCTTTTTTCGGCACGTAGAAGACCAATTTGCCTTCCGGGTTTTTTTTCAACATGACGCTAGGCATTAGGTTTCTCCGTTGGGTGTTGCAATTAAGGTGGACACGCAATTATAGGGCATGCACCGCATATCCTTCCCCAAGCCACCAGCTTATAGCGGCTTTGAAAAGGTACGCGGTGCGTACCCTATATATTAACGGATCAAATCGTAGTTATAATCCGTTGTACCCATACCTTTGGTTTCTTTATCTAACTGTTCCAACACTGCGTTGACCAAGGTGGTCAGCATGTAAATCCCACCTTCATAGCCTAAGGTGGTCATTCTGTGCAGGTGGTGACGGTCAAAAATTGGGAAACCGATGCGGATCAATGGCACTTCATCCGCTTCGCCTTTGTAAAAGGTGTCACGTTGGATGAATTTACCATAAGAGTTGCCGATCATGAAGTCCGGTTTATTAGTGAACATCAACGAGCGGAAATGCCACAAATCACGTCCAATATGCACTTGGGTGTTGACGCCATAAGGTGAATCTTTGCAGATTTTTTCCATGGCTTTCAACCAGCGTTTATTGGCATGGTTGCACAACACGTCAGAAGGTTCAGCACCTAATTCCAACAGGAATTTGGTCATGCCCATGACGAAATCAGCATCACCGTACAGGGCGAATTTTTTGCCATGCAGCCAAGCGTGCGAGTCAGTGATCATGTCCACTAAGCGGCCACGTTCCAATTCCAATGATGCAGGAATTTCTTTGCCAGTCAGTTTGGATATTTCCATCAAGAACTGGTCAGTCCATTCCAAGCCCATTGGGATGTTGATGGCTGTAGCAGGTTGATGCCAGATGTTTTGGACAAACTTTTTGGTTTTTTCCAACTGCCAAGGTTGTAGCAAAATGGTATCAATCGCATTGGGTGCATCTTTGACTTCAGCTTGGGTCGTACCGCCCGCGTACATACGGAATGTGCCGTCAGCAGGGGTATCCAAAACTTCAGAAGGATCGCTCAACAAAGAATAATCCACGCCCATTTCTTTCATCATGCGGTGCATGACACGGAAATTGCCCAAGTAAGTTTCAAAGCCTGGCACCAAGTTGATTTTGCCATTAGAACCAACGGCTTTATCTTCCATATGGTTAAGCGTGAAATACTTAATCATGCCTTCGAACATATTGTCCCAGCCAGTCGTGTGGCTACCGACAAAACTTGGGGTATGGGCGAAAGGAGTTGGGTAATCTTGTTCGATATGTCCGGCTTTTTTGGCGTTGTTGATGAACGCGTTCAAGTCGTCACCGATAACTTCAGCCATACAAGTGGTGGAGACGGCGATGATTTCAGGTTGGTATAATGCTTTGGCATTTTCCAATCCGGCAAACATATTTTTCTGTCCACCGAATACCGCCGCATCTTCAGTCATCGAATCTGAAACGCAAGAGATAGGTTCTTTAAAATGACGGTTGAAGTAAGTACGGAAATACGCAACACAACCTTGTGAGCCATGCACATAAGGCATGGTTTTTTCAAACCCCAAGGCACATAACACCGCACCTAATGGTTGGCAAGCTTTAGCAGGGTTGACAGTCAAAGCTTCGCGGTTAAAGTTCAGCTCTTGGTATTCCTTAGTCGTCGTCCATTGGAACACTTCATCAATTTGTTCCTGGGGATGACGTTCTTCGTATTCAGCACGTTTGTTAGCCAGGTTCTCCTTGTATTCGTCGCTTCTGAATAACGGATAGCTGGGTTGGATGTTATCGACTTCTTGGCTCATGGTAATCTCCTACGCGCCACTAATCTGTGGACAGCGTGATGGGGGAAACGGATTTTCCCGCACAATGTGCATGGAAATAAAAGCGCAGGTTGGGATGAATCTAAAGGGTATAAAGGTAAGAAACCCCAACACCTGTAGATCTGGTTGTTGGGGTTCCTGTCGTCACCCCAACCTACGGACTACGATTTCTTGCGTTCCTTACGCAACGGCCTTAACCGCTTCGCTACTCGCAGCCGTTTTCCACGGTGCTTTCACTTGTTTCCAGCAAGGGTTATTGATTGTCATGTCCATATCGCGGGCGAAGATGGCAAAACCATCATAACCATGATAAGGGCCGGAATAATCCCAAGAGTGCATTTGCCGGAATGGGACGCCCATTTTTTGGAAAATGTATTTCTCTTTGACACCTGAACCGACTAGGTCAGGTTGGACTTTCTTGACGAACTCTTCAAACTCATAACCAGTGACATCATCATAAAGCAAGGTAGCATTGCCCATTTCTTTGATAGTACGGTCATAATCGTCATTATGTCCAAACTCGTAACCGGTACCGACGACTTCCATGCCTAAATCTTCATACGCACCGATAACGTGACGGGGACGCAGGCCACCGATATACAACATCACACGTTTGCCTTGCAGACGTGGTTTGTATTTGTCGATAACCGCTTGGTATTCAGCCTCATAACGTGCAATCACGCGTTCTGCGCCTTCTTTGATGGTGTCATCAAAATGCGAAGCAATCCGGCGTAAGGATTCGGCAATTTTGGTCGGGCCGAAGAAATTGTATTCAATCCAGGGGATCTTGTACTTTTCTTCCATGTGCCGGGCGATGTAGTTCATCGAACGGTAGCAATGGATCAGGTTCAGCTTAACTTTTGGCGTTTTTTCGATTTCAGCAATGGTGCCGTCGCCAGACCATTGTGCAACCACGCGCAAGCCCATTTCTTCCAACAAGGTGCGTGAAGCCCAAGCGTCACCACCGATGTTGTAGTCACCGATTACAGCGACATCGTAAGGGGTGGTTGGGAAGCTATCGTCACCGTCGCGGTTTTCCAACACCCAGTCACGGATCGCATCATTAGCGATGTGATGGCCTAAGGATTGCGACACACCACGGAAGCCTTCGCAACGTACAGGCACAACGGGTTTGTTGATTTCTTTGTTGCCTTTTTTGGCAACCGCTTCAATGTCGTCACCAATCAAACCAATCGGGCATTCGGATTGGATGCTGATGCCTTTATGCAGCGGGAACAGGCCTTCGATTTCAGTGATGATTTTCGCCAACTTTTTATCGCCGCCGAACACGATGTCCTTTTCGGTGAAATCAGAAGTGAAGTTCATCGTACCGAAAGCGTTGACGCCTGTGGTACCAACATAATAGTTACGGCGACCGGCGCGGGAATATTGTCCGCAACCAACTGGGCCGTGGGAAATATGGATCATGTCCTTGATCGGACCCCAAACCACACCTTTAGAACCGGCATACGCGCAACCACGGATGGTCATGACGCCAGGCAAAGATTTGCGGTTGGAAGTGATACATTTGTTTGATTTTTCGAGTGACTGGTCGTTGACTGCCAAATGTTTGGCGCGGTCTTTCTTGGCCTGTTCTGGATAAATTTCCAGAACTTCCTGAATCAACGCTTCAGTTTCTTCTCTGGTTAAAGCTGCCATTTTGTTCTCCTACTGATGTCATGGATAATCTTCCATAGACACGGTTTGAGGATGGAAAGCGGTAGGGACGCAAAGTTTTACGTCTTAAGTCTTGGCTTACGCCCCTACGCTTGTTCGTTTATTAAGCAGACGCTTCAGCAGCGGCTGTTTTACCAATGATAGATTCGTCTTCTTGATCGATAATACCAAATTCCATCATCAATTCTTCCAACTCATCCATAGTGATTGGAGTAGGAATGATGAAGTTTTTGTTATCACGAATTTTGATTGCCAATTGGCGGTATTCATCCGCTTGTTTAGCTTGTGGTTCGTATTCGATAACAGTCATACGGCGAATTTCAGCACGTTGTACAACATTGTCACGTGGTACGAAATGAATCATTGTTGTGCCGATTTTGGCAGCCAACGCAGAGATCAGTTCGTCTTCACGTGCAGTTTCACGTGAGTTGCAGATCAAACCAGCCAAACGGACACTGCCTGAGTTAGCGTATTTCACGATACCTTTAGCAATGTTGTTGGCGGCATACATCGCCATCATTTCGCCCGAGCAAACGATGTAAATTTCTTGCGCCTTGTTTTCACGGATTGGCATGGCAAAACCACCACACACAACATCGCCAAGTACATCATAAAAAACGAAGTCAAGTTCATCATCATAAGCCCCTTCTTCTTCAAGAAAGTTAATCGCGGTAATAACACCACGGCCAGCACAACCAACGCCTGGCTCAGGACCGCCTGATTCCACGCATTTGATGCCGCCGTAACCGACTTTCAATACATCTTCAAGTTCTAAATCTTCAACACTGCCTGCTTCTGCAGCCAAACTCATAATGGTAGTTTGCGCTTTTGCGTGCAGGATTAAACGGGTAGAATCGGCTTTAGGATCGCAACCGACAATCATTACTTTGTTGCCCAGTTCTGCCAAAGCAGAAACAAGGTTTTGTGTTGTGGTGGACTTACCGATTCCACCTTTACCGTATATTGCACATTGACGTAATTTAGCCATGATCTTCTCCTGTGTGGGTCGTTGTGGTTAATGACATTAGGTATAAAGCAAGCGGTGTGCCAATTACCAACAAACAACTAACATATTGATTTTTATATATTAATTTTTATAATTCAAAATTATTCAAAATAACACCCTCGTTGTCTTTCAAACATTTTGTTGTGTTGTGTAGGCTTGTTTACAGTGTGGTTATTAATGGATGACTATATAAGGTTAACAAAGCCCAATTTTTAATATTGGGCCGGGGCAATATCCAACTCATGCCATGCTGAAAGGCATGTCAAAACTTAAACCCCTCACCTTCCCGTCTTTGCGGTCAAATTTAATGGTCATTTATCAATCCGCACCAAGCCCCTGCGTACCGCCACCGTAATGGCCTCGGTGCGGCTGGCGACGCCGAGTTTGTCAAACAAATTCGTCAGATGGGTTTTTACGGTGGCTTCTGAAATGCCCAGTTCGGCGGCAATCAATTTGTTGGCCAGGCTTTTTTCCGCAACCAGTTTCAGCACGGCATGCTCGCGGGCGGTCAGTTGGATTTGCTTGGCTTGCTCTTCCCAACGTAAGGCGATTTGGGCCGGAACGGAAACATCGCCTGCCAAGACCTTGTGCATACAGGCAATCAAGTCCGGTTCGGTGACATCTTTGAGCAAATAGGATTTTGCTCCGGCTTTCAAGGCTTGGCCTATATCTTCGTCGGTGTCGAAAGTGGTCAGGATGATGATATTGGCGGTGCTGTCCATTGCCATAATGGCCTTGACCACTGCCACGCCTTCCAACTTGGGCATTTGTAAATCCAGAATCAGCAGGTCAGGCTGGTGGTGTTGGTAAAGCGCAATGGCTTCAAGGCCGTTTTGCGCTTGGGCAACCACGCTAAAACCGCCGGCTTGGTCAATCAGCCCAATCAGGCCTTTGCGGAAGATGGCATGGTCGTCCGCCACCAATACGGTATGTGTGGCCGTTGTCATCGCGGGTTTCCAGGCAAAGCGGGCTGCCAGGCGACGATGATTTGGGTGCCAAAACCCGGTTCGGAAATAATCGTCAGCGCCGCGCCAATACGGGCGGCCCGTTCACTGATGCCAATCAGACCATAGCCAAAGGGGGTGGCGTTTTGGTCAAAGCCACAGCCATCGTCACTGATGCTTAAATGCAGCCCTTGGTGTTCGGCAGCCCGCAAAGTGATGCTGACGTGGGTGGCTTGCCCATGCCGCAAGGCATTTTGCAGGGCTTCTTGTGCGATCCGTAGCAATTCGTCTTCGCTTTCTTCCGGTATCGCGGGGATAGCCTCATCCTCGTTTAAATCAATCATGACTTCCGTCGCCCGCCCCAGCGAATCCAGCAAATGCCGTAAACCATCCAGCAAAGAGCCTTGCCTGAGTGCACGCGGCCTGAGTGCACGTACCGATTGCCGCGCCTCAATCAGATTATCTTCCGCCAGCTGTTGCACGGTTTCTAAGACAGTGGTCACCGCGCCGGGCAACGCTGGCAATGCTTTACGCAGATTTTTGAGGTTGACCAAAATGGCGGCAAAGCCTTGCGCCAGCGTATCGTGGATTTCCCGCGCCATGCGGTTACGTTCCGCCAACACGGCATTGTTTTGGGTGGAGTCGGCCAAGCGGGTCAATTGGATGGCCATAGAGGCCTGATGGGCAAGTGCCAACAGCAGTTCTTGCTGATGCAAGACAATGGTTTCGCGTGTCCGCAAGGCGACACCGATATAGCCTTTCACTTGCTCACCCAACATCAGCGGCAAAGCAAAGATACGCGCATGTTGGCGTTGCCGATGGTATTGGAGGCTACAACTGAGCAATAAATGCGCTTCGCTTTCGACATCAAATTCGCGGATGCAGCCATGGGTGGCGATCAATGCCTGTAAAAAGATTTCCGCACTCGACAGGGTACACGAGAAGCTTTCTTTCATTTTCAGTTTGCCATCTTCGACATGGGCCAAGGCGGTGAACTGCATTTTCGTCTCATCGTACAAGGACAATATCGCCGCATCGGCTTGGAATTGGGCGTTGATTTCCAGCAACACATGTTCCAAAAATATTTTCAAATCAAAATCGTGGGCAAGTATCGCCGAAGTGCGGCGCAATGCCGCAAAGGTTTCTGAGAGCCGTCTGGCCCGTTCATTCGCGGCGTTTTCCTGCTCTTTGGCAATCGCCGCCAGCCGCGCTTCATCGGCCAATGCCTTGAATTTGTAGGCGATAGCCGCTTGCAGCGCAAACGTTTCGCATTCGGCTTGTTGGGCAGGTGACGGCGTTAGGCGGCTGGTGAAGCACAAACCCAAAAAACCCAGGACATCGTCACCGAGCAACATGGGCATCACCAAAATGGTTTTGTGGCCTTGCTCGCTATGCCAATCCCTGCCAAAAGGCCAATGTTCGGGCGGCGGGTTGTCGTGGTCAATACAGAGGGTCTGCCGCTGCTCGCACAACCGTCGCCAAATCGGGGTGATGTCGGCAGGCACGGGTTCACGCCAAACCGAAAACACCGGATCATGCTGAATATCGCGCACCGTCCCTTGGTGTACGGTCGCGATCATTTGCAAATGATGCTGGGCTTGGTGGTAAATAAACACCGCCGAATTGTTGGCGTGGGTGTTGACGGTCATCTCCAACAACAAGGTCTGGAAAAACGTTTGCAAATTGTCTTGTGAGGTCAGGCGTGTCAGCGATTGCCGGAACATTTCATACGCTTTTAAATGTTCTTTGATCTTTAGCGGTTTATCAGCGAGAGGCGTGGACATGGTTGCGGTTGTCAATGGTCGGTTCGATAGCCAAGAGGAAGGTTGTGATGGACTGATATTACGGGGAATAGTTTTCTGGGGCTAGAAATAAAGCGGGGCGGGACGGTATTGCTCTGGTTTTACTCGGATGGCTCTGGTTGACTCTGGTTCCCAAGCTCCAGCTTGGGAACCAGGTTCGGGGAAGCTCTAGCTTCCCGAAACCTGTCCGGGACAGGAAGCTGGAGCTTCCAAGGCTGCATTCCCAAGCTGGAGCTTGGGAACGAGCAAAAAAATTGAAGCCAGAAAAGTTAGCCGGAAAAAGCTAAAAACAAACCGACAATTTGTTTAAACGCTCTTGTCGGATTAGAGAAGGCACTAAATAGAAAATTGCATATTATTGCAATTGCCTTGAGATATGATAGCATTGATAGCAAATAAATCTATTGGAGAGTTCCATGCCAAGTTTAGTTGTTAGAAATCTTGACGAATCAATCATAAATGCGCTGAAGCAACGAGCCGTGGAACATCAACGTTCGACAGAAGCCGAACATCGTGCCATTTTGGCGGAGGTTTTGCTAAAACCGCCACGTAAATCCTTCGCCGAAGCTTTAGCAAATATTCCCAATGTTGGTGTCGATGCTGACTTCCAGAGAGTTAACGATGATACTCACGTTGCCGATGTATTTAATTGATACCAATGTCATTAGTGAAATCAGAAAAGGCGATAATGCAAATGTAGGCGTTCGCCAATTTTTCGATGCAGTAATCACTCAGAATATCCGACTCTATATTTCAGCCATTACCATTGGCGAATTACGTCGAGGCGTTGATTTGATTTTATATCGTGGCGATAGTATTCAAGGCAAACTCCTGGAGGACTGGTTAATTACCATACTCCAACAATATCAAAGCAATATTCTTGGTATTGACAGTGACATCGCCCTGCTCTGGGGAAAGTTGCGTGTTCCAAATGCCCAACACCCGCTCGATAAACTCATTGCCGCCACCGCGCTCACTTATGACCTGACAGTGGTAACGAGAAATGTTAAAGACTTTGCGCATACTGGCGTACGCCTGCTGAACCCTTTTACAGATTAAAATCAGTAAAACAAATGAAAACATAAGTCCTATGTTTAAGTATATAAGCTCAGTCTTTACCCTATAAGTTCCTAGAAAAAAGTTAACATGTATTTTGACCCAAATCCATTGCCGATCCCTTCAATTGCCTGCTCCAATTCGCTGGCAGAATACTATTTAAAAGGAAGCCATTCGTACTTTATTTTTCGCCACAGAATCTCTATGCGGCTCAATTCGGGACTGTATGGCGGCAAGAAATAAATCGGTAAAAAGTTCCATGTCCAACGCAAATCTACCGTAGAACCTGTGTTTGGTTTCATCCAAGAAGTCATGGGGTTTAGACACTGTGCAAGGCGAGTGGGTACTGGTGTGTATGGCTTTCAATCTGAAGCGTCTTTGTGTCTTACGTTTTGTGTCAGCGGAAATAATGCTTCAAAAACTGTAATCTTGCCCGATTGCTGTGATTTTTGTGTGTTTTGACTGGTAAACAGCTATGAGCCACCGACAGGCATCTAGTGTCCATTTTATGGTTAGTGTCATTTTATTAGACGTCTATTAACTACCACACGCGTTTAGGCTGGCGAAAAACACATGCTTGCCCTGACCCGCACCCAGCTAAATCCATAGGCCTAAAAAATATCTTTCGTTTTTCATCCATAGGCATAACTGTTGCTTAGTTCCCCGATGTTGTCATATTGCCCGTTAAATAACGGAACCAAGGATATGCTGATGCACTAATTAATTCGCCTAACCACGGGGTAACCATGGATTTTCCCATTTTTCATATCGATTTTATCGGTAACCGCTTGTTGATTGCCGTCGATGCAATTTTACATGTTCTCATTAATCACGCTTTCGCCGTCGGGGCTCTACCGGTGGTTGCCCTCCTTGAATTTTTCGGCATGCGCAGCAAAGACCCCCGTTGGGACAATCTGGCCTACCGCCTGTTAAAAATCATTTTTATCCTCACAACCACCGTCGGCGCACTAACCGGCGTCGGCATCTGGTTTTCAGCAGCACTGGTCAATCCGGCCGCGATAGGTAGCTTAATCCGGGTATTTTTCTGGGGCTGGTTTACCGAATGGATAGTCTTTGTCTGTGAAGTCAGCCTGATTATGGCGTATTTTTTAAGCTGGCAAACCGCAAAACGCTCACCGGAAAGCAAGTTAAAACACCTGCGTTTAGGTATTTTTCTGGCGGCTTTCTCTTGGATTACTATGGCGATTATCGTCGCCATACTTGGCTTTATGATGGATCCAGGCAGTTGGCTGACGGAGCGCACCTTGCTTTCAGGCGTACTCAACCCTATGTATTTTCCGCAATTAGCGCTCAGAACCACATTGGCGATGGTGATGGGCGGCATCACGATGATCTGTCTGACCTATTTGTACACCCGCAATGACCGTGAATTCCGCACGCTGGTTACCTCTGCCATTTCACGCTGGTCGGGCGCTTGGCTGGTCGGCCTGATCCTCGCGTCGATCTGGTACTATCAAGTGATACCGGATCACATGCTGGCAAATATACCCGTAGCCTTCGCCACGCAAGAATATGTCCGTTGGAACGGCAGATTGAAGGTGTTATTAATCGTCGGCCTGATTTATGTCGGCAGGATTTTATGGGTATCGGTCAAACGCCCAGGGCAAGTACATGGCGCAAAATATCTGCTCTCGGCCGTGCTGCTGTTTGCCATGCTGGGACAATTTGAGCGGGTGCGCGAATTTATCCGCAAGCCCTTCATTATCGGCAACTACATGTATGCCAACGGCATCCGCGTTGAAGATTATCCGTTATTGCAGCGCGACGGCATCCTGCAACATGCCACTTATGCCGGTATACGCGAGATAACCGCCGATAATCAAGCCAGCGCCGGACGCGAGGTTTTTGAACAAGCCTGCACCCGTTGCCATACCGTCAACGGCGTCAACAGCATACGCGCTCAGTTAAAAAACATGTACGGCGATAAACCCTGGCAATCCGAAGCCATAGCCGCCTACGTTGAAAACATGCACGGCGCGCGTTATTTCATGCCGCCGTTTCCGGGCAATAAAGCCGAACTCAACGCGCTTGCCGTCTATCTCGCCTCGCTGCAAAAACGGGCGGCCGCCTTTAATGGCGTACAAATCAACGGCATCCCCAAACCCGACCATATTTCCACCAGTATCAGTTACGGCAACTTACCCCATCTGGCTACACCCCACGGAGAACATCACTAATGACCGCCCCTATTCCCCGCGATATTCCATTACCTTTACCGGCTCCAGAAGGTTTTCTGGAAGTCTTGCTGGTTGCAGCCTTTCTGGTGCATATCATTTTTGTGCATTTGATGCTAGGCGGCTCGCTATTCAGTTTGGTTTGTCAAATCAAGGGCCTGAAAACGCCGGATTATGAAAAACTGGCTTATCGGATTATGCAGACGGTTACCGTTAATAAAAGCTTGGCCGTCGTCATGGGCGTTGCGCCGCTGCTGATTATCAACACGCTCTACGCGCCGCAGTTTTACGCATCCAGCGCATTAATCGGCGATATGTGGATGGCCGTCATTCCGATGGTGACGCTGGCGTTTTTATTGGCCTATCTGCATAAATTCTGGTGGCATCATTTTATCAACATTCCAGAATTGCACATCGGCATTGCCGCGTTAGAAACCGGGCTGTTTTTATTTATCCCGCTGATTTTTATGACCAATGTCAACCTGATGCTGTTTCCTGAATATTGGCCGGAAGTCAAAGGCTTCTTCTCGGCCATGCTGTTGCCGAATGTGTTGCAGCGCTATTTGCATTTTCTATCGGCCAGCATTTTATTTACAGCGTTATTCCTGGTCTGGTGGACGGGGCGAAAAACCTTTCAGCAAGAAGCCCATTTCAGCGAATCTCACATCATCATTAGCATGCGCCGCTTTTTTTATGCCTTCGCTTTCGGCGCCACCATTTTTCAAATCCTGACCGGACTGATCGTATTGGCCTCCTTGCCGGCGCAGGGCATGAGCTGGCATTTCATTATGCTGCTGATACTGGGCGGCTCATCGGCATTACCGGCTATTGGCTGGATGTGGCAAAATCTGACTCGCTCAACGCATCTGATTGATGACAACTTTAAGCAGATTATTGCCTGTTTTGCCTTTGCCACCCTCATCATGGGCATTGCCCGCCATGATTACCGCGAAAATGCCTTGGCTGACCACAAAGCAGCCATTGTCGAAAAAACCGCCAATTATATGGCCGCCGTTAAAGAAGCCGGTGAACAAGCGCAACAGGCTGCAAAAACGCAGGAAAGACAAGCATCCGTTCCCGGCGAAAGCGCCTTTAACCAAAACTGCGCGGCGTGCCACCACGCCACATTGCCCACCGTAGGCCCGGCCTTGCAGGAAATTAAAGCCCTTTATGCGGACAATCCATCCGGCATTATCGCCTGGACTAAAGCGCCAGGTAAAAAACGTCCAGACAGCATGACCATGCCTGGATTTGCGCAGTTAAGCGATGCGCAGTTAACGGCCATCAGCCACTATATCCTCAGTCATTAAAGTCATCGCGGTGCAGCCCTCATTTAACCACCGCCGTTTCCCATTCCCAACCGCCGCCTAAAGCTTTATAAACGGCGATCAAGGCCGTGGCGGTGTTGGTTTGGGTTTCGGCTAGCTTGTCTTGGGTTTCCAAAAGACGGCGTTCGGCGTCTAGCACCACGAGAAAATCGGCTACGCCATCTTGATAACGTAGCCTTGCCAAGTAGGCGGCTTTTTCGCCAGCGGTGACGGCGGCGCGGAAATAATCGCGGCGTTGTTGCAGTTTGCCGTATTCCAGCAAGGCGTTTTCGGTTTCTTCCAATGCACCTAGCACGGTTTTTTCGTACGCCGCCAATTGGCCTTCGGCGTGGGCATCGGCGGCTTTGATGCGGGTGTAAACGCGGCCTAAATCAAACGCCGCCCAGCGGATGGACGGGCCAAACGAATAGGTGTCGCCACCGCTGGCGCCTAGCCCTGCAAAACTACGCGCTTCCAAAGCGATATTGCCGACAAAGCTGACACGCGGGAACAAATCCGCCGTGGCAACACCGATTTGTGCGGTGGCGGCGGCAAGGCTGCGTTCGGCAACGCGCACATCGGGGCGGCGTTGCAGCAATTTGGCGGGGTCGCCAATGCCGATAATCGCTGGCGCTTGCGGCAACGGTGCGCCGGGTTCCAGTTTGCTGTAAAGCTGTTCCGGGGTTTTGCCGACCAACACCGACAAGCGATGGATGCTCTTGCGGATGCTGGATTCTAACGGTGGGATAATCGCCAGCGTCGAATTCAACTGCTCTTCAGCGCGGGCGGTATCCAGCGCCGTGCCTTGTCCGCCGCTGAGCCGGGCTTGGGTGTATTTCAAGGTTGCCGCTTGGTTGTCGGCATTTTTGCGGGCGACAGACAACTGGTGCTGTGTGCCGCGCAATTCAAAATAATTACGCGCCAACTCAGAGACTAAACTGACCATCACATCGCGGCGTTGGGCATCGAAGGATTCCATCTCGGCGGTTTGGGTTTCGACGGAACGGCGGATGCGCCCAAAAAAGTCCAGCTCCCAAGTCGCATCGAACCCGGTATTGAGCAAATCGAAACTGCTGGGATTGGTGCTTGAGCCGAAGATGCCTTTACTGCGCTGCAACGATTTTTCTGATGCCGACAGCGTCACTGTCGGAAACAGATCAAACTCGCTCAATTGCCGCGCCGCCCGTGCTTCACGTAGATTGGCGGTGGCGATGCGCAGGTCAGGGTTGGCGCGTAAGCCGTCTTTGACCAAGCCGTTTAAGGTTTTATCGGCAAACTTTTCCCACCAGCGGATTTCGATGCTGTCGGTGGTCATGCCATCAGCGGTGGCATTGGCAAATTGCTTGGGTGCCAGTGGTTGCGGGGCGCGGTAATCGGGGCCAACTGCGCAGGCCGACAAAGCCAGGCAAACGCCGAGATAGGCTAAGGAATGGCGGATCATGTTAAGCCTCCCCGCTGGTATCGGTGGCAAGGGCTTTTTTACGGTCAGCAAAGCCTTGCAGCGTCACGTAAAACAAGGGCGTAAACAGCAAGCCAAATAAGGTGACGCCCAACATGCCGTAAAACACGGGCGTACCCAAGGCTTGGCGCATTTCCGAACCGGCTCCAGAGGCGAACAGCAGCGGCAACACGCCCATGATGAAGGCAAACGAGGTCATTAAAATGGGCCTGAACCGCAATTGGCAGGCTTCCAGCGCGGCGGTGTAGCGGTCAACACCCGCATCGTGGCGTTCTTTGGCGAACTCGACGATCAGGATCGCATTTTTACAAGCCAAGCCGACCAAAACCAACAAGGCAATTTGGGTGAAGATATTGTTGTCGCTGCCGCGCAGCCAGACACCACCCAACGCGCACATCAAAGTCATCGGCACGATTAAGATAATCGCCATCGGCAAAATCCAGCTTTCATACAAGGCCACCAGCACCAAAAACACCAATAAGCTGGAAAAGGCGAACACATACAACGCGGTGTTGCCTGCCAAGATTTGTTGGTAAGTCAGTTCTGTCCATTCAAAATCCATCGCCAGCGGCAAGGTTTTGTGGGCCAATTCCGCCATCAAGGCGACGGCCTGACCGGAACTAAAACCCGGTGCCGCCGCGCCGTTGATTTCCGCCGCCGGATACATATTGTAATGTACCACCCGATCCGGGCCGCTGATTTTGCGGATAGCCACCAAGGCTTCCAGCGGCACCATTTCACCTTGGGCATTGCGGGTTTTTAGCTGCCCGATGTCTTCCGGCTCACGGCGGAATTCACCATCGGCTTGTGCTGTCACCTGAAACGTGCGCCCAAACAAATTCAAATCGTTGACGTACAGCGAACCCAAATAGGTCTGCATGGTTTCAAAAATTTCCGACAATGGAATGCCTTGCGACTTGGCCTTGACACGGTCAATGTCGGCATAAAGTTGCGGCACATTATTCTGAAAGCTGGTGAATAGCCCAGCCAGATGCGGATTTTGCCGACCTTGCTGCAACACCGCTTGTACGGCATTATCGAGCTGGTCAAAACCTTCGTTGCCACGGTCTTGGATTTGCATTTTAAAACCGCCCAAACTGCCCAATCCCAAAATCGGCGGCGGTGGGAACACGCCAATAAAAGCTTCTTTGATGCCTTTCATTTTGGGTTGTAATTCGGCCAATAGTTTTTGTGCCGTCCAGCCATTAGCGATGCGTTCATCAAAGGGTTTTAACGGCACGAAAATCGTTCCGGCATTGGGTGTGTTCGCGCCGCTGACGACTGAAAAGCCAGGAAACCCGACGGCGGCCTTCACGCCCGGTTGGGCAAGGATCATCTCGGAGGCTTTGCGGATCACTTCGGTGGTGCGCTCCAAGGAGGCCGCTTCCGGCAATTGTGCGAACACCACCAAATAACCTTTGTCCTGCAACGGAATAAAACCGGATGGCACTTTGTTAAATTCGTAACCCGTAAACGCCAGCAAGCCGACATACACCAACGCCACCAATGCGCTAAGACGCATCAAACGTTTCACCACTGCCGCATAACCGGAAGAGCTGGCGGCAAATCCGCGATTGAACAATTTAAAAAACCAGCCGAACGCAGCATTGATTAAGCGCGTTAACCCATCGCCTTTTTCATGGTGCGGCTTGAGCAGCATAGCCGCCAAAGCCGGACTTAAAGTTAAAGAATTGAAGGCGGAAATCAAGGTCGAGGCGGCAATGGTTAAAGCGAATTGCTTGTAAAATTGCCCGTTAATGCCAGCCACAAACGCCGAGGGGATAAACACCGCGCCCAATACCACCGAAATGGCGATAATCGGCCCGGTCACTTCGCGCATGGCTTGGCGGGCGGCATCTTTGGGCTTTAAACCGAGGGCGATATTGCGTTCGACGTTTTCCACCACCACAATCGCGTCATCGACGACGATACCAATCGCCAAGATCAGCCCGAACAGCGAAAGATTGTTCAGCGAAAAGCCCATCATCGCCATAATGGCAAAAGTGCCGATAATAGACACGGGGACAGCCAACAGCGGAATAATCGCCGCCCGCCAGCTTTGCAAAAACACCAGCACCACCAACACCACCAGCAACAGGGCTTCGGCAAAAGTGTGCTTGACGGCTTCCAGCGATTGTTCGACAAAGATAGTGGTGTCGTAAATGATTTGGTAATCCACGCCTTCGGGGAAGCGGGTTTTCAATTTTTGCATCAACGCTTTAACCTGATGCGCCGTTTCTAAGGCATTTGCGCCTGGACGTAGCGAAATGGGCATCGCCACTGCGTCATGATTGTTCAATTGGCTGCGCAAGGAATAGCGTTCTGCACCCAGTTCGATACGCGCGACATCACGCAAGCGCAACAAACTGCCGCCTTCGCCGTATTTGACGATGATGTTGCCGAACTCTTCAATGCTGGTCAAACGTCCCATCGTATTGATATTCAATTGGAAATCGACGGCCTTATCCAACGGCGGCTGACCAATCACCCCCGCCGCCACTTGCACGTTTTGCTCGCGGATAGCCCGCACCACATCACTGGCGGTCAAATTGCGGGCGGCAATTTTGGTCGGGTCTAGCCAGACGCGCATACTGTAATCGCCCGCACCACGGGTCCTAACATCACCGACACCGGGCAAACGCAGCAATTGATCGCTGATATTAAGCAAGGCGTAGTTGGACAAATACAGCTGGTCGTAACGCTGGTTAGGCGAAGTCAAATGGACGACCAGCAAAATATCCGGCGAGGATTTTTTGGTGGTCACGCCCAAACGGCGGACATCTTCCGGCAATTTCGGCAAGGCGTTGGAGACACGGTTTTGCACCTGCATCTGCGCCACATCCAGATTGGTGCCAATTTGGAAGGTGATGGTCAGTTGCATTTGTCCGTCGCTGGTCGATTGCGAGGACATATACATCATATTTTCCACACCGTTGACTTGTTGCTCGATAGGCGCGGCCACCGCTTCGGCAATCACCTTGGGGTTGGCACCCGGATAACTGGCGGACACTAAAATGGTCGGCGGTGTGACTTCAGGGTATTGGGCGATAGGCAATGCGAACATGGCAATGCCGCCGACCAAGACGATAATTATCGACAAGACAATGGCAAAGCGCGGGCGGTCTATGAAAAAGAAAGCGAAATTCATTTTACTATCCCTGTGGCTAATTCAGCTTGCATGGGCGCGTGGGTGGCTTCCACTTCCACGCCCGGACGCACAAACTGCAAACCGTTGGTGATGACCCAATCGTCAACCGTCAGACCTGCCGTGACGATGCGTAAACCTTCGTGAATCCGCCCTGTTTGGATAGGCCGATATTCGGCGCGGTTGTCCTTATTGACCACCATGACAAATTGCTTGCCCTGATCCATAGCAATGGCCTTATCGCTAATCAATATAGCCTGATATTTGCCGCTGCCCGGTATCCGCACCCGTGCAAACAGGCCTGGGCCCAGCAAATCATCGGGGTTGGCGAACACGCCACGGGCGCGGATGGTGCCAGTGGCGGGGTTGAATTCAGGATCGACATAATCGATATAGCCCTTATGCTCATAGCGGGTTTCATCCAGCAAGGCCATTTCCAAAGGGATTTTAAAATAGCGCGCGCTTTGGCGTTTGCCTTCAATGCTCAGGCGGCGGTATTTCAGCACCGAGCGTTCGTCGGCATCAATATAAACGTGGATAGGGTCAACCGAGACAATGGTCGCCAACACGGTGGTGTCAGCATTGACCAGATTGCCTTCGGTGATGAGTTTACGGGAAATCTGCCCAGGCACCGGGGCGCGGATTTGGGTGAAATCGACATTCAACTGCGCCAGCTCGACCGCCGCCTTAGCCGATTCCACCGACGCGGCGGCTTGCACCACGTTTTTGCTGCGGGTGTCGTATTCTTCTTCAGAAATCGCCTGTTCTTTCAGCAAGCGTTGTGCGCGTTGCACATCATTTTGCGCCAATTCCCAGCGCGATGTCGCCCGATCCAGCTCGGCCTTGGCCTGATGCAGTTGCGCCAGATACGGCCTAGGATCAACCACAAACAGCAAATCGCCTTTTTTGACTTTGCCGCCTTCTTGAAAACCAATCTTTTGTAAATAACCCGACACCCGCGCCCGAATATCCACCGATTCCACCGCTTCTAAACGTCCGGTGAATTCATCCCATTCGACAATTTCATGTTGTAACGGTTGGCTGGCGACGATGGTGGGTTTGGGTGGGGTGACGACGGTGCTGGGAGTTGCGTTTTTGTCACAGCCTGCCAACAGCATCAGGCTCATGGATAAAACGGCCAACAAACAAATAAGCGTAGGTGTTTCCTGTGACTTAACGGAAAACGGTTGTGCATTCATACCGATGTGGCTCCTATGGGCGATAAGGCGGATCCATGATAATTTGTTGCTTGCAAGGTTTTCCAATCAATGCGTTGGATTTGACAACGGCGTGAAAAATAACGGGGCCACTCCAATAAGATGATGGACTAAAACAAAATATCTCTGCTTGATCCTCGGCACACTATTCTCCACCAACGCGCCATTGGCAATGGTTTGCGGCAAGCCAAGCCCGTCCATTGGCTTAGCGGTGGATTGGTATGCTCGTATGAATCCAAATAATAAGCAATCAGCCAAAAGTCGTAGTCACCGCTATTATTGGCGCTTCGCCTGCGCCTTAAAACAGGCCAAGGTTGGCTTCACATCGGAATTTATAGAAACTATTTGACTATACCGTCCAGACGGCATAGTCTTTTATCGATGAAAAATAAACAACTATCAAGTTCACAAGAACAAATACTAGATGCGGCGGAAGCCGTCGTGATTGAACGCGGGGTCAAAGAGATGACGCTTGAAGCCGTTGCCACCAGGGCTGGCCTGAGCAAAGGCGGGCTTTTGTACCACTTCCCCTCAAAAGATGCGATTGTGCAGGGCATGGTGTCGCGGATTGCCATGATCGTTGAGGATCGCTTCACCGCCGCGTTGGCTAACGAACCTATCGGGCCGGGCCGTCATGCCCGGACGCTTCTCCACTTGATGTTGGCGACTGAAGGTTCTTTGTTCCCCAGGCTCCAGCGGGTTGCCGCCCCTTTGCTCGCCGCGATGTCCGGCAATTCAAAAATGTTGGATCCTATGCGCCAATTTTTCCAAAGCATCCAACAAGGGATGCTGGATGACGGCTTGCCTGCCGATAAATGTTGGTTGGTGCTAGCCGCTTTGGATGGCCTGAAGTTTTGGCGGATATTCCAATTGCTGGAGCCGACTCCGGCGGATTTAGCGCAACTTAGGCGATTGTTACTGCAAATTATAGATGAAGAGACGTTATGAAAAAAATACTCCCTGTTGTCCTGGTTTTGGCTACCGTTGCAGGTATCGCTTGGTTTTATCAGAAAACCCATGCTGAAGAGGAAAAAGAGCTGGTGCTTTACGGCAATGTTGACATACGTGAGGTCAACTTAGGTTTCCGTGTTGCTGGCAGGCTTGCCAAACTTGTTTACGACGAAGGCGACAAGGTCAAGCAAGGCGAGATGCTTGCCCAGCTTGATGATGAACCCTACCGTAACCAAGTCGCCAGTGCCGCCGCGCAAGCCAAGTCACTGCGGGAACGCTTGAAGCTGCGGGAAACGGGGAGCCGCCCACAAGAAATTGCCCAAGCCCAATCGCTAGTGCGCGAGCGCGAAGCCAGCGCAAGCAATGCCAAGCAACTTTTCCAACGCTCAGAAAGAACGCTTGCCGCCAAAGGCATTTCCAGCCAAGAGCGCGACAATGCCGAAGCCAGCTATAAGGAGGCCGAAGCCCGGCTCGCGTCAGCACGGCAAAATCTGGCATTGCTCGAAGCCGGATTTCGAGCTGAAGACATTGCCCAAGCCAAGGCCGACCTCGCGCAAGCCGAAGCCGCCTTAGCCAGTGCCGAACTGCAAGTGAAAGATACGGTGTTGACCGCCCCGTCCGACGGGGTCATCTTCACCCGCGCCCAAGAAACAGGCGCCATTTTACAAGCCGGAACGACCGTGTTCACGCTGTCCTTACAAAATCCGGTTTGGGTTCGTGCTTATGTGCATGAACTTGACCTCGGCCACATCCATCCCGGCACCCTTGTTGAAATTTATAGTGATTCGAGCCCTGGGCAACCGTATCAAGGGCAAATTGGCTTTATTTCACCACGCGCGGAATTCACGCCCAAATCGGTGGAAACCAAAGAACTGCGCACCGCCCTTGTCTATCGCTTGCGTATTGTTGTGGATAAACCGGGCGATGGCTTGCGGCAAGGGATGCCCGTGACGGTCAAGCTAGCTAAGGACTTTCCGCCATCGTCCCTGCCCGCCACACCCTTATGAATGACGCGCTGGTCACGCTTGAAGCCGTCAGTAAGAGCTTTCCGGGCACTGACAAGCCCGCTTTGGAAAATATCTCCTCCGCACTGTGGCCTGGGCGGATCACCGGCTTGGTCGGCCCGGACGGTGCAGGCAAGACAACCTTGATACGCTTGATGGCGGGGCTACTGGCACCCACGTCCGGCAGCATCTGCGTGAGCGGGCTTGACCCGATCCGCGATGCCGCCAAGTTACGCGAATTTGTCGGTTACATGCCGCAAAAGTTTGGCCTTTATGAAGACTTATCGGTATTGGAGAATCTTGAACTCCACGCCGACTTGCGCGGTGTGTTGGGCGCACAACGCACGGTGATTTTTGAACGCTTGCTGGGGTTCACCGATTTGGCCCGTTTCACCACCCGGCTGGCCGGAAAATTGTCCGGCGGTATGAAACAAAAGTTAGGGCTAGCCTGTGCCTTGCTGGGACAACCCCGCTTGCTCCTGCTGGATGAACCGGGTGTGGGTGTCGATCCTATTTCACGGCGGGAATTATGGAAAATGGTGCATGAGCTTATCGGCCAAGGGATTGCGGTGGTTTGGAGCACCGCTTATCTTGACGAAGCCGAACTCTGCCAAGACGTGTTGCTGATGAACGAAGGCCAGTTGCTGTTTTCCGGCAAACCCTCCGACTTGACTAACCGTATCCGTGACCGCAGCTTCCAAATCCGCCATGCCGGCGGCAGCCGTCGGCAGTTGCTCGCCCGTGCCTTGCGCCGCCCCGAAGTGATGGACGGCGTGATCCAAGGCCACAGCGTCCGGCTGCTGTTACGGGACAATGCCACGCATCCCAATTTGCTTGAATTGGAGGCGGGGGAGCAGGCGGAACTCGTGCAGGTTACGCCGCGCTTTGAAGATGCCTTCATTGAGGCGTTGGGCGGCGGGCCAGGGGGCGATTCGGTGCTTGCCCAACGGTTGCGGCCTGTCGTTGGCGTTCAAGATACGGTGGTCGAAGCCGTCGAATTGACCAAGCTGTTCGGTGATTTTGCCGCCACCGACCATGTCAACTTCGCGGTCAAACGTGGGGAAATTTTCGGGCTGCTCGGCCCGAACGGTGCGGGCAAGTCCACCACGTTTAGGATGATGTGCGGCTTGCTAGCCCCCACGTCCGGCACAGCCCGCGTTTTGGGTATTGACTTGAAAACCAGCGCGAGCTTGGCCCGCCAACAGCTAGGCTATATGGCGCAAAAGTTTTCCCTTTACGGCGGCCTGACCGTCCGGCAAAACTTGATGTTTTTCTCCGGTATTTATGGTTTGAAAGGCGAACGGCAAAAAGCGATGGTGAACGGGATGATTGACATATTCAAGATGGAGCCGTTCCTGCACACCACCCCCGACACCTTACCGCTGGGTTTTAAGCAACGCCTCGCTCTGGCTTGCGCGGTGATGCACGAACCGCCCCTCCTATTCCTTGACGAGCCGACCTCGGGGGTGGATCCGGTGACACGCCGCGAATTTTGGACGCATATCAACGGCGTGGTGGAAAAAGGCGTCACCGTCATGGTGACCACGCATTTTATGGATGAGGCCGAATATTGCGACCGCATCGCGCTGGTGTTCCGTGGCAAAATCATCGCGGCAGGTACGCCCGACCAGCTCAAAGAACAAGTGTCCACCCCGGAAAACCCCGACCCGACAATGGAAGACGCCTTCATCGCCTTGGTGCAGGGGCAATCACAAGAGGACAGTTTATGAATAAGCGCGTGTCCTTCCGTCGTCTCCGCGCCCTGTGCCGTAAAGAGACACTACAAATTCTGCGTGACCCTAGCAGCAATATTATCGCCTTCGTGTTGCCGGTGGTTTTGTTGTTCATCTTTGGCTATGGCATCAATCTGGATTCAAGCGCGGTGACTATAGGCCTTGTCCTTGAAGACACCGGCCCGGAGGCACGGCGTTTTGCCAACAACCTTTACGGTTCGCCTTATCTTAAGGTGACGACGGGATTAACCCGAAGCGGGATGGAACAAACGATGACGGCGGGCGAAGTGCGCGGGTTCGTGGTGGTGCCGGTGGATTTTTCCGAAAAGCTCAAAAACCCGACCGATACGGCTCCGCTGCTGGTGGTTGCCGATGGTGCCGAACCCAATACCGCCAACTTTGTACAAAATTACATGAACGGTGTCTGGAATGGCTGGTTGCAGCAACGCGCCGCCGAGCAAGGTGTGTCGCCGCCCATTGGTATCAGTATTGACTCCCGATTTTGGTTCAACCCCTCAGCCGAGAGCCGCAATTATCTCATTCCGGGCTCCATCACCATCATCATGACGGTCATCGGCACTTTACTGACGTCCTTGGTGGTCGCCCGTGAATGGGAGCGCGGCACGATGGAAGCGTTGTTGGCCTCGCCAGTGACGCGAGCCGAACTGTTGCTGAGCAAATTGCTGCCCTATTACGCGCTGGGCATTATCTCCCTGTTTTTATGCGTGGGGGTTTCGGTGTTTATCCTCAAAGTGCCATTCCGTGGTTCGTTGTTCGCATTATGGGTCATTGGCTCGCTATTTTTAACCAGTAGCCTAGGGTTGGGGTTATTGCTGTCAACCGTGTTGCGCAACCAGTTCAATGCCGCCCAAGCATCGTTGAACGCCGCGTTCCTGCCCGCCCTGATGCTTTCGGGCTTCATCTACGAAATCCGCAGTATGCCCGTGTTCATCCAGGCCGTTACCTACCTGATCCCGGCGCGGTATTTTGTGACTGCGATGCAAACACTTTTTCAGGCGGGCAATGTCTGGCCTTTACTGATCAGCAGCGGGCTTTTTCTGTTGCTGTCATCGATTTTTTTCATTGGCCTGACCGCGCTGAAAACGCGGCGGCGGCTGGAGTAATCATGTTTTCCCGTATCGCCACGCTGATTGTCAAAGAACTCCAAGGTCTGATGATGGATCGCCAGACCCGCATCATCCTTATCATGCCAGTCATCATGCAACTCATACTGTTCCCTTTCGCGGCAACCTTGGAAGTCACCAACAACACCTTGGCGATTTTTAACGAGGACAGTGGCAAAGAATCCATCGAGCTTATCCAGCGGTTCTCGAAGGCGCAAGCGTTCAGCGAAATGCTTCAACTCTACGGTGAAACCGATGTGCGCCGCGTCATCGACAACCAGGAAGCCTTGATCGTCATCCGGTTTCCTGCCGATTTTTCGCGCGACGTGGTCGCCGGACGTCCTGCCAGCATCCAAGCGTTGTTGGATGGCCGCCGCTCGAACAGCGGCCAGATCGCTTTGGGCTATGTGCAGCAAATTATCCAAGGCTATAACGACGAACGCCATACCGCTAAGAAGCAGTCCACCCCATCCATCCTCGTGGCCCGCAATTGGTTCAACCCTAACCTCGATTATGTGCGCCATATCGTGCCTAGCCTGGTGGCGATGATCACGACAATCAGCACCCTGATTGTGACCTCCCTCTCGGTCGCCCGTGAACGCGAACAAGGTACGTTCGACCAACTTCTGGTGTCGCCGTTGACCCCTGGCATGATTATGGTGGGCAAGACCATTCCGGCACTGCTGGTTGCCATGACCCAAGCCACCATCATTTTGTTGGCGGCTATCTTTGCCTACCAGATACCGTTTGTCGGCTCGTTTGTGCTGCTTTACACCAGCATGGCGTTCTATATCCTTGCCTTAGCCGGATTCGGGCTGTTGATCTCCTCGCTTTGCACCACGCAACAGCAGGCTTTCTTGGGCGTGTTCACGTTCACGGTGCCAGCCATCCTGCTGTCGGGATTTGTTTCGCCTATTGAGAATATGCCGCTTTGGTTGCAATACTTGGATTGGGTAAATCCGCTACGCCATTTCATCATTATTGTGAAAGGCGTTTTTCTTAAAGACATTGGCCTGCTCTTGCTGCTGCAAAACCTTTGGCCGCTGTTGGTTATTGCCACTGGAACCCTAGGGGCTGCCAACTGGATGTTTCACCGACATCTAGGATAGCCATAGGAACATAAATATGCCCCACATTATTTGTTTATCAAAAAGCATACGCCTAGGTGTCCTATTGGTCAGTACCAACACTTTTAACATGGCACCCAAACAAGGTGGAAAATCATGATCATTGCTTCGACCCTTTCTTACGCACCACGCAGTATTGGAATAATTGGCCTGAGTCTTGTGCTTTCGGCGTGCATGGTTGGGCCTGATTATCGTAAACCGGACACACCCCTGCCTAAGGATTGGGTTTCATCCCAAAACAAGAAAACTGCAAAAGGTGAGGTTGCCAGTGAATTGGCCTGGTGGCAAAATTTCCATGACCCTGTTTTAAACCAATTGATGGCAAAAGCAGCTAATGGCAATTTGGATGTGAAAATTGCCGGAACGCGCATCGCACAAGCCCGCGCGTCAAGCGCTTTTGCCAATGCGGCCTTGTTTCCGGTTGGCGATATGATGGCGAGTGCGACCCGTCAAGCCAACCAAATCGGTTTTCCAAATAGCGCCCCTGCAAGCTTATCCAGTGCTGTGAAGCAACCGTTCAATATTTTTAAGACCGGTTTCGATGCCAGCTGGGAGCTTGACCTGTTCGGCGGCCATCGCCGCGAGGCAGAATCCGCCCGGGCGGAATTGGCAGCCTCGGCCATATCCCTCGACGATGTTTTAATCAGCACGCTGGCCGAAGCCGCACGCACGTATATCGAGATACGCCAGTACCAAGCACAGTTGCGCGTCGCAGAAGAAACTATCGCCGCAGACATGAAAACCACGGCTATCACCCAACAACGGGTTGAATTAGGCGAAACTGCCGGACTCGATGTCTCAAGGGCAGAGGCGCAACAGCAACATGATCAGACACAAATACCTTATTACCGCAATCTGCTGACACAGGCGGAATACAGTTTAGATGTGCTGTTAGGCGAACAACCCGGTGCAGCACACCGGCTTCTCAATGCGGCTTCAGCAATACCGGCCAGCGACAAACAACTCATTTTGGCAGCGCCAGCTTCTGTAATTGCCCAGCGTCCTGATATTCGTAGCGCAGAACGCAAGCTCGCTTCAGCCACCGCGCAACAAGGGGCTGCCGTGGCAAAATTCTTCCCGGATATTTCCCTCGTCGGTTTTATCGGGCTTTTTAATACCGATGCCGGAAGTTTATTGCGCGTCAGCAGTAAGTCATGGACTATGGGTGCGAATGTTTTGTGGCCTATTTTAAGCTACGGCTCGTTATCGGCCAATCTCGATGCCGCTAACGCAAAACAGCAAGAGGCCCTCGTAAAATATCAGCAAACCATTATCAGTGCGTTGGCAGATGTGGAACGCTCCTTTTCCGCCTATACCGAGCAAGAAAAATACACGCAGTCCTTGGAAAAAGCCACCGCCGCTGACCTTAATATTTCCGAAATTGCCCTTCGGCGTTACGAGGAAGGCTTGGCATCATTTTTGGACGTGCTGGATGCACAACGCGGGCTTTATGCTTCCCAGAACCAATTGGCACTCGCTAAAGCACAGTCAGCGCAGAATCTGATTGCCGTCTACAAAAGCTTAGGTGGCAGTTGGGAAGTGGCTAAGGTGGCTAAGTCCAACCCTTAAAGCATCGACAATAGACATAACTCTGAACCGAAGGCTTGACCGCTTAAAATATATAGTTTAAATGGTCAAGTTTTCGGTTTTTTATGTAGGGTACGCACCGCGTACATTTTATAAAATTAATATAAAAATCAATGCAAAAGGTACGCGGTGCGTACCCTACAAAGAATATAAAAGCCGTAAACATGACCGTTCAGACTATATATTGGGTTGCGCCGCTACCGGTTCCAGGTCGATCACCAGTTTTTTAGGCGGGAAAAATAAGGCGGAGACCTGCACGACGCAGGCGTTAAACGGCTAACAACTCAATACATTCGCGTAATAACGCGGTGGCGTAACTGCCTGCCGGTAACGTAAAGTCAAGTTCCAGGACAGCCGTTTCAACAAATTGCCAGTGCAAATCGGGCACATTAACCCGCAACGCCCTTCTATCCCTGTCAACGGCACACGCTATCAAGCCTTGAGCCAGTTCAGGATGGGCGGCTATAACCGTTTGTTCAAGCATGAGCGCGTCATCTGCCACATCGGCATCACCTTTACCCCACAACACGCCAGTTGGATGTATGGTTTTTTCCGCCAGCCGCCGGATAATATCGGCATCGGGCTGGGTTGATTTAAAACAGCTGTGTGACAAATCGAACACATAAGTGTCGCCCACCAGCGCCTGGTCCCACGTTTGCTGCTTGACCCGCTCAGCCAGAATCTGGTTAAACAGGTACGAGCGTGCCGCTGACAAATACAAGCTGCGTTGCTCGCGTCCGACTTTGGCGCCCCGAAACATCGCCAAGGCTTTATTGACATTCTGCCCCGCATGGCCAAAGCGCTGTTCGCCATAATAATTGGAATGCCATTGGCCTTAATCATTGCCAATTGCCGGATGGTTTTATCTGGGTCGCCCTGCCAATTACGGATAGTGAGCTTAAAGCGGTTGCCAGCTAATACACCACGCTTTAGTTTTCTGGCGTGGCGGACAGCTTGTAACACTTTAATAGTGTCCGATTCAAACTGTGTCCAATCGGGGTCCGCTTTGCCAGGCAACCAAACACTAAACCACTGGGTCGTGACGGCATGGCGGTCTTTTAACCCGGCATAACCCACATCGCGCTGGCGGACATTGGCAAACCGCGCCAGTTGCCTGACGATGTACTCGGTATTTTCGCCGGTTTTTTGGATCTGCAAAAACGCATGCTCGCCAGAGCCTGAAGGCTCAAAAGCCAGTTGCTCATCAACACAAAAATCGTCAGGCCTGCTACGGATAAGGCCAGTGCCGGAAGGTTGGCCATAAACATAAGGCCAAAGTGGCATTTCAATGACTGGCATCAGACGTTGTCAACCAATACGATTGCCTGAACGGCTATGCCTTCTTTACGGCCTTCAAAGCCAAGCTTTTCGGTCGTGGTCGCCTTGACATTGATGCAGTCAACATCCACCTGTAAATCATCGGCGATATTGGCGCACATCGCGGCGATATGCGGCGCCATTTTGGGCGCTTGGGCAATAATCGTCACATCCGCATTCACCAAGCTATAGCCTTTTTCCTGCACAATACGATACACATGGCGCAACAGCACACGGCTGTCAACGCCTTTAAATTCAGGGTCGGTGTCAGGAAAATGTTTGCCTATATCGCCTAACGCCGCCGCGCCCAGCAAGGCATCGCTCAGTGCGTGCAACAACACATCGCCATCTGAATGCGCTTCCAGCCCTTGTTCATAAGGTATTTTTACCCCCCCTAAAATAATGTGGTCGCCTGCGTTAAAACGGTGGACGTCGTAGCCCTGCCCTACTCTCATTGTTGTTGCTCCAGATAAAATTGTGCTAATGCCAAGTCTTCAGGCCGGGTGATTTTAATATTGTCGGGCCGACCTTCGACAATTTTCGGTTGCAGTCCCTGTAATTCCAAGGCGCTGGCTTCATCGGTTATGGCAGGATTGCCCTCTGCCGCCTGCAGTGCGGACTTCAACATGCCGTAACGGAACATCTGCGGTGTTAAAGCACGCCAGATGTGCGTCCTGTCCAGTGTGCCGACAATGCAGCCATTTTGGACATTTTTTAAGGTGTCGTGCGAAGACAGTGCCAGTATACCGCCGACTTCATCGTCTACCAGTGACTCAATCAGCTGGTGAATATCGGTGCTGGTAAGACACGGCCTAGCGGCATCATGCACCAATACCCAATCATTATCAGCCGCGTCGGCACGTATCGCTTTTAGCGCGGACAACACGGAATCCGCACGTTCTTTACCACCAGCTGCGGTGATTATTTTTTCATGATGGGATAATTGGCACACTGGCCAATAAGGGTCTTCTTCAGAAACCGCCACGCTAATGGCAGCAAAAACTTCCGCTTGCAATAGCCGTGTCAGGGTATGCTCAAGCACAGTTTTACCGGCAAGCTCCAAATATTGTTTGGGCCGGTCAGCATTCATGCGCTTACCTACCCCCGCCGCTGGGACTACCGCCCAGAATTTTATTGAATCGGTCATAAGTACAATGAAGGAAAAAATAGAGTGGTTGTTTTACAGGTTGGATTGGGTAAAATTTTAAATATTGTGCCATTATTTTGACTGGAACCATGATACCTCACCAATCGAGGATTATAGCAGCATCGCTAATTTCGTAGCTCCCAAACAGTCGGAAATGGGAGGATTTTCAGACCCGTAGGCTTTCCTGTTCAACTGCTATTAAGACAGTTATGCTACGCTGGACAATCTGGCAAAAAAAGGAGCCTGCTATGGATGCACTAAACCAAATATCGACCACTTTAGCCTTAACAATGGGGCTTGCTTGGGCAAGCGGTATTAATTTGTACGCAACCTTATTGACACTGGGTCTGCTTGCCAATACCGGCAATATCGATTTGCCGCCCGATTTACAAATCGTCGCCAACCCACTGGTTTTAGGTGCAGCAGGACTCATGTATTGCATTGAGTTTTTTGCTGATAAAACACCCGGCGTAGACACTGGCTGGGATGCTATCCACACGTTTATCCGCATCCCCGCTGGCGCCATGTTGGCCGCTGGGGCGATAGGCGACCTTAATCCCGCCGTTGAAATCGCCGCCGCAATCTTAGGCGGCAGTCTGGCAGCAGGATCCCACGCGACTAAAGCAGGCACCCGCGTGCTTATCAACACGTCACCCGAACCCTTCAGCAACTGGTTTGCTTCTTTAGGCGAAGATGTTGCAGTGATTGGCGGTGTTTGGGCATGTATTAATCACCCTACCCTATTTTTAGTTGCATTGGCGCTTTTTATACTACTGATGGTTTGGTGGTTACCCAAAATATGGGGCGGTATAAAAAAGGTCTTGCGCTTCATTGCCAACTTGTTCGGAAGCCCTCCCCCGCCACCAAGAATAGACCCACTCGAATAAAAGTGACGGTTGATCTTGACTAGCTGCCCGTATTAGAGTCTAATAGCCGTCTTTTGCAGCATGCGCCTAGGTAGCTCAGTCGGTAGAGCAGAGGACTGAAAATCCTCGTGTCGACGGTTCGATTCCGCCCCTGGGCACCATGTACAAAATAACAAAGTCTTAAATGCCCAGGTAGCTCAGTCGGTAGAGCAGAGGACTGAAAATCCTCGTGTCGACGGTTCGATTCCGCCCCTGGGCACCATGAATAAGTACGAAAGCCGACCTCAAGTCGGTTTTTTTATGCCTGCTATTTATGCCCCTGCAAATTGATACCCTTTGCCGCCGTATTTACGATCATCTTAATTGTAAGAAAAACAAAAAAATGCAGTGACCCGATAATCGCATTCGGTTCACTGCATTCTTAATTCAACCACTAAGTATAAAAATGAAGGTTTCAGACCAAGATTAGCCCATCTGAAAACTGGCGTTTAATGACTTAGCAACCAGGTTGCGGCGCAGGCTCACATACAGCATTAACCAACGTTACGATATTGCCGTCTGTAAAAGGGCTTGCACCTTGTTCTTTCAATAAATCACTGATGTAACCCCAACTGGTCACGCCCACGACAGTATTGTGCCCCGTGTCACTGCCAAAATCAGTGCCAGCAAGTGATGGTTCCATACCCAAGTTAACCAACCATGGCCCGCCGCTTGAGCCACCGGTTTGTAACGAACCAATAATGGTATTATTTGAAAAACTGCCATCGACATAACCCAAAGAGTCGGTGCGTTCCATCAGATCACCACCATCAATAGCCTGAGGATAGCCTAACTGGGAAATTTGCGCGGCTGTTTTACGCAAAAATGGCGCATAACTATAACCATTCCAACCATAAGCATACCAGCCTGTTTTGTCACCTGCGTAGTAAGTTGTCCTTCTGATGGGTTTAGCTGCCAGCTTGATGACCGCCACATCATTTTGGCAAACGACGCCGGGCGATGCGCAAGAATCTGTGCCATCGTAATAAGACGTCATAATGACTGGAGATATCCCATCCCAGATACCGTAGGGTGCCAAAGTACCATTATGTGCCGGGATAAATGTCCAGTTGGAATAGAACGTTTTCTTACCAAAATCAGCCACACAATGCGCGGCGGTAACAATAACCCCCGGCTTGATTAAAGAGGCTGAACAAACAAAGGTAGATCCGCCTTCATTGAAATATAACTTGCCGGTTGCACGGTAAGGATAAAACTTAGATGTCCTATTTTTATAAGCATTAACTTGGGACGTGGTATAGGGATGATTGGTTGTCCCAAACTCTTGGGGCGCAACACCCACTTCCCCTTCGGGAATAAAATTGGATTTAGGCACTGTCACCGGTGTTTCTTTGCCATCGCCTGTACTACCCTCACTATGTCCAGGGACTCCAAATGAGACGGGGGCGGCATTTGATCCTTGCAGAAATAAACTGGCATCGGCTTTAGGCAACGGCATTGGTATAGCATTAGCGAAATCAATACCGGCCCCTTCCGATTGGCCTGTTTGGGCAGGCGCTGTCATGATTGTCACTGCACCTATTTGTTGGACATCTGCCTCTGCAGCGCTGGTTGCCAAAGCTAATCCGCCTGCCACACATAACAAGCCTGTTGTAGAAAGGCTGTAAAATTTATTCATCTTCATGACAAAACTCCTTCTAATGGGGTGATATGAAAAGTTTGCAAAATAACAAGTGGTTAATTGCAAAACAACACTTTATTAACAAAAAATCGCAATTAAAAGCTTAATTGACGGCTAACCAAGCACATGAACTCTTTTAGCCGTGGAACAAAAATAGCAAATAAATGCTTAGGATACCAAGGCACTATCAACAAGCTAAATGCCGGACTAGCCATTTTCTAAAAAAATCAAGATATCCAATTTAAAAGTATCCACCTTACCAGCGCATAATTCAACTGACTTTTATTCCTAGATACAAATCCAGAACACTGGATAAAATATCTTTATATTCCCGCGTATCAGCCACCAAACGATAAATTCAGCAATTCATTGTCCAACCGTCCAGCACGGAAACTGTTACCGGATTCCACCGCCGTGACAATAACGCTGGCGGGGCTAAACAACATCGCATCAATCTTGAAAAAATCGTATTTACACTCTTTAAATATTTGCGCAAACGGTTTGCCATAATCTTTGGATGTCGAGCTAGGCAATTCATTGGCTAATTTTTCGGCCGCTTCGTCTGTTCCTTTTACGAAAATATGCACTAAACCCGCAAACAAAATCGCATCGTTTGTACGCCCCATCGCCTGCACAAAATCAGGATGCGGCGGACAAATGGGTGCGCTACCGGTGCCATCCAAAATATGTTCAAGCGGAAAATGAAGTGCATGGGCTTTGTGCATAGCAACTTCCAAAACACGACCCACCACTTGCACACAGCCAGCCAGACTACTGGTAGGTGTGACGATAATGGTCAAATTATCCGGTGCCACACCGCATGCAGACGCCACTTTTTCGACGATTTCAATAGGTGGAATTTTATCGTTTTCAATGACCAATACCGTTTGCCCGCACTGATCCTGATAACCTAGCTCTTTGTAGAGCTCTTCAACCGGACTGGTCACGCCTTCTTTAGTTTTGGTGGCCATCGCCCGCGCCGGGCCAGAACCTAACGCATAGTATTTTTCGTGCGCCAAGCTCCAGCCCGCATATTGGCTACCCAGACACGCCAATACGGGATTGCTGGAATGCACATTGACCGTCAACGGCCATTTCTCAGTATAAGCACTTTGCGAAATGGCCACTGTACCCATACCGCCCAAGCAGATTTCGGTAATAATCCGCCCTGCTTCTAGGCCACCTGCCGCGTTGATACCGGCATCAATAATCGTGCAGCCATTTTCCAGTTTTTGGACGTTTAGCCTGAGTTTGTCGGCATTGTCGAGCAATTCCTTGACTAAAGGCTGGGAAAGTTTATTAACGCTTGCTGTGTATTCCATGAAGTTGAACCTGTGTTTAGTTGGTTAAAAATTTGTTGTTGTGCATGTTGCAGCTGTTCGAAAACAGCTTTGGGCGTATTCTGGCTGGCAATAATACTGCAAATTGGCTGGCCTTTGCGACAGTTAACGCCGGGCGCGGGCAAATCAACGCACCCGTCAGGCCATTCGAATACGTCGGGTATAAGCACGTCATAATCGGCATAAACAATCTGATAGGCCGTAAAGCCAACTTGCCGGATAAAACCATCTGCCATCTCGCCTTGGCTCGCCAGAATATGCCGCATTAACAACTTATTGCCATACAACTGCATGCTTGCCGGCAGGCGCGGATTGATTTCCAGCACATAAAGACCATCGCCATCTTGTATAAAATCAATTGAATTTAATCCTTTAAGGGACAGTTCTGGAACCAGTCCTGCAAGCCAGCCAAGCAGCAATATTTTCTGCTTGGCCGATAAATTGCTGCTATTGATAATCCCTGAAAAAATAAAGGCTTCCCCCGCATCGGATGGGACAGTCCATTGGGTATTAAAACCGATGGACTGCACGGTTTGCCCATCCGCCAAAAACAATACCGAATGCGGTGTGCCAGATTGGTATTTTTGCCAGTAAACCGAATTGTCCGTACTGTCATAATCAGCGGGTTTTATACCTATACCACCCTGCCCTTGCAGCGGTTTAACCAGCCAATTACCGGCCTGTGCGGGCACATTAAAAGAAACCTCCGGATAAGGAATGCTTAAATCGGACAACACGGCGAAAAATTCCGCTTTGCTTTGCACCCTTGCAAAAGTATCAGGTGGATTACCCAGCACTATCAATCGCTTGCTCAAGTAATGCAAACTTTCCGGATAACATTCAAAGCCACTGCCATAAATTGCATGGGTGACAGCATAACGGCCTATAAAAAAATCAACTGCGGGCCTTAAATCCTCTTCAGCCAATGAGCGTATTTTAACAAAGTCTTCTGCGTAAACGCGCGTGTCAAGGTCAGCAAACAAATCAATCGCCAAGGGCTTAAGACCTGCGTTTTTTGCCGCCTGCGCCAACATGCGCCCAGAACCGGCGACAACCAGCACATACTCGAAGATAACGCTATTAGGCATATTATTATTGTTGGTTGAAAGAAATGGTTTACATGATAAATTAAAGCCCAGACACAAGGATGCACGGCCATAATAATTAATAATAAGCTTGAGGAGAACGGCAATGATTAGGTTAACTTACGCAAGCACCGCACTTAAAGAATGGAGCTCGGAAGAGCTGTTAAAGCTGTTGAACCAATGCAGGATCAATAACGGCGCCAAAAACATTACCGGCATCCTGCTGTATACCAACGGGACTTTTTTTCAGGTGCTCGAAGGCGACGAGGCGACAGTCACTCGCGTATACGAAACGATAGAAAAAGATAACCGCCACAAAAACTGCACCATCATTGACAGTGAAAAAATAACCGAACGGGCGTTTCCTTATTGGAGCATGGGCTTTGAAAAAATAGACCCTAAAGAACTGAATAAAATGCCAGGGCTTAATGACTTTTTTGAACATGATTTTACCCCTTCCGGTTTCGCCTCCCATAAAAACATAATCGGCCCGTTATTGTCGCACCTGCGTGAAAAGCTGGTGAAGCATGTCAGCGAAAACCATGAAGAACTGCCGATACAACACGAAGACCCTTTTATCCAATTGTTGCACCGCGCCATCCGCTTGGGCGTAAAGTTTCTGGCACTATTGATGGTGTTCGTCATATTTTTTGGCATTATTGATGTGGCTTACGTCATGTACGAAAAAATCACCGCGCCACCCTTTGCGTTGATGACCATCAATGACCTATTGGAAACTTTTGGCGCATTCTTAGCGGTATTGATCGCCATTGAAATCTTCCTGAACATCACCCTGTATATCCGCAGTGATGTCATTCCTGTCAAACTCGTTGTAGCCACGGCGTTAATGGCTATTTCACGTAAGGTGATCGTCTTTGATTACAAACATCTCGATCCCGAATATGTCAGTGCGTCAGGGATTGTTTTGGTCGCTTTAGGTGTCACTTATTGGCTAGTGCAGAAGCATCACTAGCATAACCGGCTTAAATATTAAGGGGAAGACCATGTATAACACCGTCATCATGCTGCTAATATCGCTAATGGTCCAAGGCTGTTCTGACTATTTTTCAAAATCCGGCACGGATTCAAAGTATTTTTCTGATGCCTCAACTTGCTACCAATCCTCAGTGCGTAAGGAACAGCTAAAAGTACCCACCGCCGGCACCATGTCAATTATCGAAATCCCAACCGGCAATGACGCGGGGGCCTTTAGCAATTGCATGGCATACAAAGGCCACCCCATCGAAAAAGCGGATCCAGAGGCGTACCTGAATGCCTCCCGCGAGTGTTTGCAAGCAACCGGCAACGCCACAGACCCTGGCAATGCGTATGCTGATTGTATAAAACACGGCAACATCACCGTCGAAACTTTGCCGAATGGCAAGGCGAATGAAGAGTAAATCCGGCTATGCAATTTGACTCTGGACAAATTTATGCCACATTAAAGCTTTTAAATTTGGCATAAGTTTTATCACCCGTTATGAAATCTCACTTTTTACTTCTTATTATTGCTATGACACTCAGCGTATCAACCGAAGCCAATACCACCACGCCCAAAAAACTGCCACTTTGCCTAAACACGCCTAACTGCGTTTCCAGCCAAGCCGACAGCACCGACAAGCAGCATTATATTGCGCCTTTTAAAATCAGCGGCTCCGCTTTTGCTGCGTGGGATGCGTTAATCAAGGCCATTAACAACCATGCCCGCATGGTAATCACCCATCAAACTGCGGACACGCTGCACGCAGAAGCCACCAGCCTGGTCTTACATTTTGTCGATGACATTAACGCCGTTCTTGACAGCAAGGGGAACCTCATCCATATCCGTTCCGCCTCACGCACGGGCCACAGCGATTTTGGCGTTAATCGTAAACGCATCGAAGAATTGCGCTTACAACTGCAAAAAGCACACCTTATAGAGTAAAGTGCCGCCCCAACAGGGCATCTTTGCTTAAATGGATAGAAATGGCTTGAAAATAAACCAAGCCATCCCCACATTCTGGTGCTAATCACTTTCAAATGATTTTTTAAACTCAGGAATAAAAAAATGACTGTTGAAGCACACAAAGAAACCTTAGGTTTTCAAACCGAAGTGAAGCATCTGCTGCACTTGATGATCCACTCCTTGTACAGCAACAAAGAAATCTTTTTACGCGAATTGATTTCCAACGCCTCAGACGCCGCCGACAAACTGCGTTTCCTAGCGCTGTCCAACGAAAGCCTGTACGAAGGCGACAGCGAGCTGAAAATCCGTTTGGAATTCGACAAGGACAAACGCACCATCAGCATTATCGACAACGGCGTCGGCATGACCCGCGAAGAAGTGCAGGAACATATTGGCACGATTGCCAAGTCTGGCACCAAGCAATTTTTTGAAGCCTTGACCGGCGACCAAGCCAAAGACAGCGAGCTGATCGGCCAGTTCGGCGTCGGTTTTTATTCGGCGTTCATCGTTGCCGACAAAGTCACTTTAACGACCCGTAAAGCAGGTGCGCCCAGTAGCGAAGGCGTGTGTTGGGAATCGGCTGGAGAAGGCGATTACACACTGGAAACTGTCGAGAAAGCCCAACGCGGTACTGAAATCGTGCTGCATTTGAAAGAAGCAGAAAGCGAATTTTTGGATGACTACCGCATCCGCTCGATCGTCAGAAAATTCTCCGACCACATCTCGCTACCTATCGTCATGGACAAAGAAGTCATGCCGGAAATGGACTTGGATGATGATGAAGAAAGCGTAGAAGGCGAAGAAAAAGCTGAAAAAGCCAAACCGACCCCTGAAATCGTCGAAGAAACCATTAACAGCGCCTCCGCGTTATGGACAAAAGCCCGCCAGGACATTTCCGACGACGACTACAACCAGTTCTACAAACACGTCGGCCATGATTTCCAAGACCCGCTGACCCATGTCCATAGCAAGGTTGAAGGCACCAACGAATATACCCTGTTGCTGTATGTGCCTGGCCGCGCGCCCTTCGACTTATGGGATCGCGAACACAAACATGGCGTCAAACTGTACATCCGTAAAGTGTTCATTACGGACGATGCAGAACAACTGATGCCACGTTATTTACGCTTTATCAAAGGTATTATTGACGCCAACTCGCTACCGCTAAACGTTTCGCGCGAAATCCTGCAACAAAGCAAACAAATCAGCACCATCAAATCAGGTGCAGTGAAAAAAGTGCTGGGTATGCTGGAAAACCTAGCGAAAAACGAGCCGGAAAAATACGAAACATTTTGGACTGAGTTCGGCAATGTCATCAAAGAAGGCCCGGTTGAAGACCACGCCAACAAAGACCGGATCGCCAAACTGCTACGTTTTTCTTCGACCCATACCGACAACAGCAAACAGGACGTGTCGCTGGAAGATTACGTCAGCCGTATGAAAGAAGGCCAGGACAAAATCTACTACGTCACTGCCGATACCTTTGCTGCGGCAAAAAGCAGTCCGCACTTGGAAATTTTCCGTAAAAAAGGCATCGAAGTGTTGCTGTTGTCCGACCGTATCGATGAATGGTTAATCTCTTCGTTAAGCGAATTCGACGGCAAACATTTGCAATCGGTTGCCAAAGGCGATTTGGATCTGGGTACACTGGACAGTGAAGAAGATAAAAAAGCACAGGAAGAAATAAGCCATGACTTTGAAAGCGTACTCAAGCAAATTAAGGACGTATTGGCCGACAAAGTCAGCGAAGTGCGTTTAAGCCACCGTTTGACAGAATCGCCAGCGTGTTTGGTCGCCGATGTCTACGGGATGAGCCTGAACATGGAACGCATCATGAAAGAAGCGGGCCAATCAATGAACTTCGGCAAAAAGCCTATTTTTGAAGTCAACCCGACCCATGCGTTGGTCGGCAAATTAAAAGACGAACAAGACGACGCCCGTTTTGCCGATTTGACACATATCCTGTTCGACCAAGCCATTCTAGCGGAAGGCGGTCAGTTGGATGATCCGGCAGCATTTGTGCATAAGCTGAATAGCTTATTGCAAGGCTTATTGGGTTAAAGCTAACAAAAAAGGCCGGGATACCCCGGCCTTTTTTTGCCTGCAATATTTTTACCCGCTATTTTATTCGCCATTTCCTATTACTGTTAAGGCTCAATATGGGTTTTAGGGTATTTTTGAATGATGGGCACCAAAAGCTTCAAATGTCAGTTATTGGAGTACAAACCTAGGTTTGTACTCCAATATCAGCAAGTTTATAGGCCAAAACACCCATTTTCTTCCTTATTTTTAAACTTCGAGGAGGTGGCTTGAAAAGACCTTAAAACCCATATAGAGCCTACTGTTAATTACACGGTCTAATTTAATTGTGGGAGGCTACGGTAGCCCATTACTATCGGCGATGCAGAAAATTAAACAGCACAAACCCAACAAACATCGCCCCGGCAAAGACATAAATGCCCGGCAAGCCGGTCGTCAAACCAACCAACGCGGGCCCCGGACAAATGCCGGACAGCCCCCAGCCTATGCCGAATATCGCAGCACCGCCTATCAACTGGACATCAATCCCAGATTTCCTATTGCCACAAGCGGGTTGCTCTTGTTCCTGGTCAGGCTCGCTTAATGGCCGGAACACACGTTGCAAGACACCTAAAGTCAATAAGGCACTGGCCATCACCAGCGCCAAACTGGGATCCCAAGTACCCGCAATATCCAGAAATGCCAGCACTTTGGCAGGATTAGTCATTTGGGCGATAATGAGACCCAGCCCGAAAATTAGCCCGAAAACAAATGCGGAAATATTTTTAGCCATTGCCCTTCCAATCAAAATACGTGGCGGACCAGATAAACCGACAATCCGGCGGTCGTCATAAAAATCAGCGTCGCCACGATGGAGCGCACCGACAACTTGGCAATGCCGCACACGCCATGACCACTGGTGCAGCCCCCGCCTAAACGGCTGCCGTAGCCGACCAGTAAACCGGCAACAGCCATTAATATTAGCGGGGTATCGGTCTGTACCGGAATAGCATTGCCGGTTAACCTATACAATAATCCGCTCATAATGAGTCCGGCCAAAAACCACAGCCGCCAACCACTATCGGCACCCCATGGTGGCAAAATGCCTGCGGCGATACCGGAAATGCCGGCCACCCGGTTATGCGTGAACAGCAACAATGCCGAAGCCAAACCGATGATTGCACCGCCCGCCAATGCGGATAAAACAGTAATCTCTTCTGTCATGTTTAGTTATTTCGTTAAAAAACTGGCTATTAAATCAGAAATATTGCAACCAAGGAACTCGCCAAAGTTGTTTTATTAGACCGCCCCAACGTATTTCCGCCATCAATCATAATGCACCAACTCATAATCCAACTCCGGTTCCCTGCCCGCCAATAAATCGGTCAGAAATTTCCAGAACACATCCGCAGACGGCGGACAGCCAGGCAAGTAATAATCAATTTTCACCACTTCATGGATCGGGCGGACTTTATCCAGCAATAACGGCAATTCAACATCGCTGGGGATTTGCGGGTTTTCCACACCGATACCATCGAGATACGCTTCGCTCAGGCATTCTTCCAACGGAATGAAATTACGCATCGCGGGCAAACCGCCGTTAATTGCGCAGGCACCGACCGCGACAAGGATTTTGCAGTTTTTGCGGAACTCGCGCAGGGTGTGGACGTTTTCGGAATTGCACACGCCGCCTTCAATCAGGCCGATGTCGCAATCCGTGCAATGTTCTATGTCGGTGATGGGCGAGCGGTCGAATTCGACAAGTTCGGCGAGTTGCACTAGGCGCTCGTCCAAATCCAAAAATGACATGTGGCAACCGAAACAACCGGCCAGTGAGGTGGTTGCAACCCGTATTTTATTCGCCATGTTGATGCTCCGTAGTCGCTAGGCTGACTTCATCTATTTCGTGGTGGTCGTATATGCGTTGGCCTATTGGCACTTGATAGCCAGTGCGTTTGATTAAAATCGCGCCGGTCGGGCAGATATGCGCGGCTTTGTCATTTTTATCAAGATCAGTGTCTTTCAACTGGCCACTTTCGGCATTGAAGATCAGATGCTTGTTGATGCCGCGCCCGCTGATGGCAAACACGTTTTTGCCGTCGTGTTGCTGGCTGGCGCGGACGCATAAGGCGCAGAAAATGCAGCGGTTATGGTCAATCAGCACATCAGGGTGGGAAGCGTCCATTTCCCGATTGGGGTAAAACAGCGGAAAATGGTCATCGAGCATGTTCAGGTGATAGGCGACGGCCTGTAACTGGCAGTTGCCGGTTTTTTCACAGGACGGGCAAAAATGGTTGCCTTCGACAAACAACATTTGCGTGATTTTCCTCCGGTCATCAATTAACTCTTGGGTATTGTTAAGCACATCTTGCCCTTCCGCTGCCGGAAAGGTACAGGCGGAACAGTTGCGTCCGTTGACTTTTACCGTGCAGAGTTTGCAACTGCCGTGCGGGGTAAATTCGGGATGATGGCATAAGTGCGGGATATAGACATCCGCCGCCGTCGCCGCTTCCATAATGGTTTGCCCATCCTCAAACGGGATGGTTTTGCCGTCAATCGTGATGGTTTTACTCATGATCTTCTCCAACTTGTGCCAAATGCGCGGCAGCGTCGTGTCTGTTTGCCATGCGCCGTGCGGTTTCCAATGCGGCATCAAGATCAAAGCCCGGTTCATAGCTGATTTTTTTCAAGCGGTTTGCATACAGTTCAGGATAGCGTTCCAAGGTGGTGAGTATGGGATTGGCGGCGGTTTGCCCCAGTCCGCAGTGGCTGTAGCTTTTGACCAACTGGCAGATTTCTTCCAATGACACGACATCACCCGCTGAGCCATGGCCTTCAATAATCTTATCCAGCTGTTTTTTCAATAACGACGTGCCGACTCGGCAAGGCGTGCAAAACCCACAGCTTTCATGGGCAAAGAAGTGCGTGAAATTATTGACGATATCGAGGATGTTGCGGCTGCTATTAAAGATGATGAACGAACCGCCCGTTGCCAAATCTTCAAAGGCCAGTTTGCGGTGGAATTCTTGATTGGAAATAAATGTGCCGGATGGCCCGCCCACTTGTACACCCAGCACATCGTCCGCACCGCATTCGTCCAGAATTGTCTGGATCGTGGTGCCAAATGGATATTCGTAAATGCCAGGTTTAGCGCAATCGCCGCACAAACTTAAAATTTTTGTGCCCTTTGATTTTTCCGTGCCGATGGCGGCAAACCAATTGCCGCCTTGCTCGGCAATCGCCGCCGCTGCCATAAACGATTCGACATTGCTCACGACAGTCGGTTTGCCGAGATAACCTTGCGTGACCGGATACGGCGGGCGGTTGCGTGGCACGCCCATTTTGCCTTCGAGCGATTCAATCAGCGCTGATTCTTCACCGCAGATATAAGCCCCTGCTCCTAGGCAGATTTCAATATCGAAACCAACGCCTTGGCCTAGAATATTGTTGCCCAGCAAACCCGCTGCACGACGTTGTTCCAAGACCGTTTGCAGTTTGTCGTAAAGGAACAGGTATTCGCCGCGTAAATATAAAAAGCCTTGGCTTGCACCGATAATTGCGGCGCATACCGTCATGCCTTCAAACACCTGATCGGCATAGCTGTTTAGCAACACCCGGTCTTTAAACGTGCCGGGTTCGCCTTCATCGGCATTGCAGACGACATAACGCACGGTTTCCTGTTCTTCAGAACAGAACTGCCATTTCATTGCCGTTTTAAAACCCGCACCACCACGGCCGCGTAAACCGGATTGATTGATTTCTACCAAGGTTTCTTTCAAACCCCGTTTAAAAGTGGCTTTAAGCGCCGCACCCTGTTGAATGGGTTGCTCCAGCAGCAAACCGGATTTGACCAGATTATCTTCCACTTCAAACAGTTCACTCGGCCATGCCTCCACTGGCTTTTGCTGATTGATCAGATCAGCAATCAGGTCTATGCGCGGGCGGTCCAGACGCGTCAACGGGTAGCCATTGACCAATCCAGCGGGGCCTTGATCGCACAATCCAGTGCAGGACGTGTTATCGAGGCTGACTAAACCATCACTACGGACTGCACCGACCGACACTTGCAGTTTTTCAGACAGATAACCCATCAAGTTGTGTTTGCCCAGCATGGCATCGGTAATTGAATCACTGATGAGCAACTCGTATTGGCCTCTGGGCTGTAAATGGAAAAAGCTGTAAAACTCCACCACACCGATTATCTGTGTGCTGGGGATATTTAGAAGTCCAGCCAATTGCTGTATCGCAGGCTCAGGGATATAGTGATAACGCGCCTGTATCGCCCTTAATATCAGCAACAAACGGGTGGGCTGATACTGATGGTCTGCCGCCAGGTTTTCTATAAAGACTTGCATGGCTTTTCCTTACCTTGTTTTATTAGGGGGTAGGTTATTCTAGGGATACTTCTGTTAAATCAATCGCAACGCAGAAAAATAAAAACGGAATTGCATAATCATAGTTATGCAGGCCTACCGTGTAAAAACGTGTTTTAAATGGAAACCATGTACAACCTCACGCCACCATTGTACCAACTAAGGCAGCAAATGCTCCCCCGCCCAAAGTTGGGCAAGCGTTTCCCTTTCCTTGATCAGATGTATTTGTCCACCATCGACCATGACCTCGGCAACGCGTGGCCTGCTGTTGTAATTGGAACTCATACTAAAACCATACGCGCCTGAAGAGCGTATCGCCAACAGGTCGCCCTGAGTCAATTTTAATGCCCGGTCTTTACCCAGAAAATCGCCGGTTTCGCAGACCGGACCGACTATATCCCAGTGGATTTCCGGTGCATCACTTTGTTGATTAACCGGAACAATTGCTTGCCAAGCACTATATAAGGATGGCCGCACCAGATCATTCATCGCCGCATCAACGATGGCGAAATTTTTGTTCGCCGTCGGTTTTAAATACTCAACTTGGGTCACCAGAATACCTGCATTGCCAACAATCGCGCGGCCTGGCTCCAGTAAAACCTCAAAATCGGTGTTGCCAAGCCGTGCCAAAACCGCACTGATATAGTCCGAAGGTTCAGGCGGTTGCTCATCTTTATAACAAATGCCCAGACCACCACCCAAATCCAGATGGTGCAAAGCGATGCCTTCATCATTAAGCGTGGCGACCAGCTCAAGAATTTTGTCCAGCGCATCTAAAAAAGGCCGTGTTTCGGTCAGTTGCGAGCCGATATGGCAGTCAATGCCAATGACTTTTATATGCGGCATGGCGGCGGCACGACGATATTCAATCAACGCCTGCGCAATGTCGATACCGAACTTATTTTCTTTTAACCCCGTTGATATATAAGGATGTGTTTTGGCATCGACATCAGGATTCACACGAAATGACACCGGGGCGATAACGCCCAGTTGCCCAGCCAACAAGTTAATGCGGTCCAATTCGCCGCTCACTTCGATATTAAAGCAGCGTATCCCCGCTTTTAACGCCGCCAGAACTTCATCCTCGCGTTTGCCGACACCTGAAAAGACGATTTTTTTAGCATCGCCGCCAGCCGCCAACACACGCGCCAATTCACCCAGCGAAACAATATCAAACCCTGAACCTAGCCGCGCCAGCAGATTAAGCAAGGCAATATTGGAATTCGCTTTTACTGCATAACAGATCAAATGCGCTTGGTCACCGAAAGCCTGGTCGAAAGCCTGCCAATGGCGTTCTAGGGTGGCTCTGGAATAAATGTAGCAAGGGCTACCATATTTATAAATGATGTCCTGTATAGCAACATCTTCAGCATAAAGTTCGTTGTTCCGATAATTAAAATAATCCATCGTGGCTGTTTTTTTCCGGTTCTATTTGATGAGGTGAAGGTGTGGTTGGCAGATACAGCGGCCCAGGCTGCCCGCAGCCTGTAACAGCCCAGTTTAACAGCAAAAATAGTAGCAATTTAAAGGTTTTCATGGCTTACCGAAAGGTTTAGGACAAATTATATCTCTGGCTATGTTATCGCAAACAACAAAGGATTCTAAAATGTTAATGTTGCAAATAACTTTGATTGCAATAGCCCAGAGCTGCCGTTACAGTTGCTCAGATTAACTGATTTGTTTAATTTACGTGGAGGATAACCGCATGAAAATCCAATTTTATGGGCTGGGACTGCTGGCTGCGCTGATTTGCCTACCCACATCGGCCGCTGATTTAAGCCGAAAAGACGTGGAGAAACAGCTTGCCAATGCAGATCAGGCGCATCTTGCCAAATTGCGCCGCACAAACTTAACTGGACTGGATTTATCAAACCTGGATTTTAAACACGCCGATTTATGGGGTTCGGATTTACGCAACGCTAACTTAAGCAACAGCGATTTATCCGGCCTAAATCTGGACTTGACCGTCATGTCTAAAATTAACCTGTCCGGTGCCAACCTTTCCCACACCAGTATTTTTGGTGTGCACATGGGTAGCGCCAATCTTAGCCATGCCAATCTGACCGGTAGCCGGATCATTGCCAATCTGGATCGCGCTGACTTGAGCAATGCCGACCTGACCGATGCCAATTGGGGAGTTGATATGCAGAACCAGCCGATGGGCTTGATGCGCGTCAGCCTGAATAACACTAACTTATCGGGTGCTAACCTGACGAATGCCAATCTGAACCGCGCCCTGCTCCGCTACGCCAATCTAAGCCATGCCAATCTGACCAAAGCCATATTATTTGGCGTCGATTTATCTGGGGCGGATTTATCGGGCGCTAATTTATCAGGAGCCGATTTATCAGGCAGTCTGCTTGAAGATGCCAATTTTGCCAACGCTAATGTGGCAGGGACAAAATTTTCCGGCATAAAAGACAAAGCCATGGTCAAAGGCCTCTCCACCAGCAAAAATCTTGATTCGGCGATTTTTGGCGATTAGTGCCAGCGGATCGGCGCGTAACTAACTGCCTATCCTAAAAACCGCCTACAAACAAGTCGGCGGTTTTGGCAAACCTGCCAACTTACACGCATACTTCAACGGCCCATCGGGAAATAAGCCATGCAAATAGCGGCTATTACCTTTGCCTTCGCCGAATTCCTTCGCTATCGCTTTGGTAAAAACCCGCGCATTGGGCAGGTGCTTAAATTGTTGGTAATAGCGGCGGATAAACCGGATGATTTCCCAATGCGCGGGGGTAAGCTCAAGCGCATTGAGTGCTGCAAGCCGCTCGGCAACTTCGGTATTCCAGTCATTTAAATTGACTAAAAAACCTTGGTCTGTTGTTTCCAGCTCATGGTCGCCAACGCTCATGACCATGACTGGATCACCGCGTTTTTTACGCTTAAGGCAACAAATTCCTGATAACTGACCACTGCAACACCAGTAGGAAAATCAGCCGCGCTTAGCCCCAGCGCCGCTAAATCATCAGCCAGAACAAACAACTGGCAGTCTTCTAGCAAACGTTTTAAGGCGTCACCCAAACGATTTTTTTGCAATAATCCCAGCCCCGCATTCTCAAGAAAAACAACATCATCACCCGCCGCTATCCGATCCAGAACGGCACACTCAAGCGGCGACTGAAAAATAAGGTGCAACATATCAATTTGAGTCGGTCAATTTAAGGCCAACAATGCCGGCAATAACCAGTGCGATGGATAACAGACGGTACCAGTCTGCGGATTCTTTAAGCAGGACGATGCCCACTATCGCCACACCCACCGCGCCGATGCCAGTCCACACCGCATACGCAGTGCCCAGCGGCAAGGTTTTGATGGCCAGCATCAGCAGATAAAAGCTGCCGGCACCTGAGACCATCGTTGCCACACTAGGCCAAAGCTTGGTGAACCCTTCGTTATACTTAAGGCTTAACGCAAAAATTATTTCCACAAACCCAGCAGAAAACAGCAGTAACCACGCCACATGCACCTCTTCCATCATCATAAAAAAGCCACATTATACTAAGCTAAGGCCAGTAGTTGTTTAGTTTGTAATGCCCATAAAATGGGATGAGGGATAGGATTATCAATTATATGAAGTCACGCATTAAAAAAAGTGGCTCGAAGCCTGTGGCACAATTTATCCCAGCGTGTTTTGTCGGGTTCATCACTTTAAAAAGCATCCTGATGAGCCACTTGGCATAGTTATTAAACAAAAACTTGAACGGCGCACGAAGAATGAAAATAATGTATGAGCCGGCGTCCAAAGGGACGCTACTCACCCCTTAGCCCGGCGATATATTCCATCACCAAGGAGCTTGAAATGAGCTATGTTGTACAAATCTGGGAAAATCCACAAGATATATCCTTACCTGTCAGTATTGATGTTGCCTTGCAGATTCTTGAAAGCTTGCAATCGCATCAGTTGGATGAGTTTAGTCCAAAATTTATTGCCCTGGCCGAACGGCTTAAACAACGCTATCCAGATATGGATTCGGTGCCGTTTGATGAAGACGAGGAGGATGATTTTGATTTTTCCGAATTGGCTTGGACTGATTCGCCACTCAATGGCGAAACCTTTAATGCGGTTTATGGTTTAGGGCTTAACCTAAATGATTTATTTGACGAAGTTCGCCCGTTTGTGATGCGGGAAGCGACCGCGTTAGGGCTTTGTGTGATGGACGAGCAAGCGGGTGAAGTTTATCTGCCAAATGGTAAAGTGTTGGGGATATCGCCTGTTTCATCCAAAATAAAGCAACCAACGAATGACGAAGTGCTAAACATCGTTTTTGATCGCCTGACTCCGCTTATGATCGAACACGGTTACGCGACGGATAAAAGCAAACACCTTTTTAAACGTACTTTTGCAGAAAGCGGGTGTGAAATATTACTTTGGTCTCCGGGCAGCTATGGCCTGCCACCTTTCGCTGAACTTGGAATCCTGACTACGCTACGCTGTCACGCAATTACAGATCTTATCGGTGCAATTGCCTATCCAGACAAATCGCCAGAAGAGGTAGCGAAAATGCCTACGCTTTCTTTGAACTCGGATAAGTGGATTGAAGGGACTGATGAGTTTGAAGTGGGAGGAATGGGGGGGCGATACTATATTAAACGGTTTGAACAAATTGATGCAGTCGTGGCGCAGTTAACCATGAAATTACAGGCTTATCTATTGCCCGCCCTGGCACAATACAAAACCTTATCAGGCTTTGAATATCATTTTAATACCCTCGAAGAAGCGTCTTCTCTCTTTGGGATTGGCAAGTACGGATATGGAATGGTAAAAATTATTGCTGCTTATCTGGCGGGGAATCCAGCTTTGGAAACGTTATGCGAATGCTTTTACCAGTGGGCTCAAGAACAAACAGGGAGGTATCAATATAACGGTGCGCCAGAAATTCTAAGGTGCATCGACTATGTGCGCAACCATCCTCGTCCAACAACAAATAGCAAATAACAGGAATCGCAATACGAATTTTCCTGAGTTTCGCGTTGCTTCATTCAGATTATCAATTAATTTTATTCGAGTGTATCCCAATGGAAATTTTCCATCACGCCAGCCTTTCGCAAAAACGTTGGGGCGGACAAATTGACGATTACCTTGAAATTCATCGGCTTATCGATAGCACCAAAGTGTTGTGTAGCGATAACCGCCATCGCATTTTTCACACCCACTGGGCAGTCAAAGAAGTGGTCATCCCAATGTTTGGTGAAGTTTTTAGCAATCAGGATGGACGCAGCGTAGATGTAAAAGCGTTATGCGAAAAAGACCATTTATTAGTGGATTATCATCACCGTTTCATCCCTACGCTGGCGGATTTTGTGAATGCGATGGAGGATATTCCGATGGTTGGGTTAGCGCAACGGCTGGAAAAATTTCATGTCGACATCGTCAAAAATCCAGAGTTTTCCTCTCTGCTCTTATCGCCTTTGGCAGTTACAGGCAAATTAAAATCCTTACTCATCACCCATAACAGTTGGTTTATTAATCATATTTTGCCAAAACTGGGTGACACCAAACCGTTATGGGTCGATTTTGACATTGCCCCCGCCTTATTTTTTGATGCCATGCGTTTTGAACTATGGATGGACAACGGTTTTGAAGTGCCTTCTAGCGCGGTGCAGTTGGCGAATTTACAAGCGTCCCACAGTGTAAAACCTCACTCAATTTAAATTATCATCTATTCACGCGCCAGCGTGTGCATTTACAAACTTTCTTCCAATACTGGCGGATTGGTAATTAACGTAACGAAAATAAGAGGATTAAAAAATGTCTTGGTCAACCCACATTACAATGATAGCCAGCAATGATTACACCCCTGATACTCGCCCCTCAGAAAATGCTAAAACACTCTATTTTAGCGATAGAAGTGGCGCATTTGGTAGCAATCTGGAGGCGTTGTTAGATTTAGCCGCTATCGGTTCTTTACTTTTTATTTCAGACTATGGTTACGAAGAACTAGACTCGAATTCTGAGGAGTTCGATGAGGATGAGGATGCAATTGAATACGTTATTAAAAATGTGGAAACAGTCATAAAACCCGAAAAGTTTGATGCGCTTATTGCAGATATTGATACGCTGTTTTTATGGTGTAGCAACAATGTGGCGACAACCAGCAGCGTTTTTGAAGATAATGGTTTTGATGAAGAGGACGTAAGACGGGGAATTGAAGAGGCGGATAAATACACAATAGATGCGTTTGATGACCAGTCATCAAGTGAACCCGAATTTTTATTCTGCGCTCTCAAATCAATACAAGCGTTATTGAAATACGCCAAAGAAAATAATACGACCGTCTTCTACGAAAATTTAGGGGAGTAGTTGAAAGACCTCCTAAGTCGAATTTTCATGCCCCCACACGCCAGCGTGTGTATTTACAAACATCTTAATACCAGCCTTTAACATAACGAAAATAAGAGGATTAAAAAATGGCGGATACTTATACTGTTCTGATTCCACAAGACCCCTATTTTGTGCCATCTGGTGAGGCTATTGAAACGGCTAAATTAATCTATGAATGTTTTCATGAAGGTAATGTTTTCATGAAGGTGCTGAGGTTTCGTACCGCACTTCTGAAAAACCGAAGTTTACCGATGCTGGCTCTGGTTTTGAGAAGCTTACTTGCCCGCAGTGCGGTGAGATAATCGAACGCTTTGGGCAGCCTGAAGAGGATGAAGAATGGTGGGATGATTTGATGGAGGCGCTTTACTCTAACGATACCGATGATTTAACGCAGATCAAAACAAAAATGCCTTGTTGTGGCAAAGAAGTCCTGGTGACATCGATTGATTTCAAAAACGATGCGGGATTTTGTAAGTTCATGCTGGAGTTGAAGGAGTGGGACTGGGATGAAATGTCGGATAAAGAGTTATTGCTGTTTGAAAAAATTTTAGGATGCAAGTTGATTCCAATCATATTTGTCGATGATTAACAACAGGGCTATCTAGTTGTTCCCATTTCGTCGGGCGAATTAGTTTTGCGTCATACCCAGCCGACACAACCTAAACTCAAGAAAACTTTTATGAGCAACACCAAATATGCCCTCCGCGCTAATACCTTTGGTTACAACGATGAGTATTACAATCTCTATGATGGCAGTACCGATGGCAGGATTTGTGGTATTTATGAGACCCGTGAAGCCGCAATGGACGCTTGGAAAAAAATGGAACATCAGACCGTTAAGAACCAACCGTTGGGCAGCGTACTGTTTTATCGTCAAGGGGATCTAGGGGCATTGTCCGAAGAAGAAGCCCTGGCATTAGATAATTTTGTCTTTGCGCGATGTGGCGAGCATATTTGGCATGATGAGTATGTTGATGAAGAATGCGAAACGACTATCGCCCGAATGAATGTTGAAGACGTTTTTGAATTTTTGACTAAAGCAGAACTTTGCTCATACACACTGGTGGAATATCAGCAAACAAATGCAAAATTTTATGTGTGGTGGCTGCCTGAAAAGGAAAATTACATCTTTTCTGACGAAGGGATGGGGGGAAGCGGCGGTGTTTGTCAGGCAAATAGCGTGGAAAAACTCTACGCCGATTATGGTTGGTTTTTAGAGTATACCCTTGATAAGTGTGAAGGCGATTATTACCATTTTACGGGGGCATTGAACGGACTCAGCCACAGCCCTGAAATTTTGCGGACGCTAATAGCGACAGACCCCAAAATTCAATACGACGAAGCTCAACAAACACTTTCCTTACAGGACAATAGTGTTTTTAAACTGGTTTATCCGCTCCTCATTAACCCGACGATTGAAGTGCGTGAAGTGACGATTGAGCAAATTATGGAAATAGAAAAAAATCTACCTGAAAGAGTATATTGATAACCTTAAGGAGCTGATAGTGCATTAGCTCGGTTTTCAGGGTATGAAAGAAACTCTCCAAAACCGCATCATACCCAAGGTGGCAAACCCCCACTGCCATTAAGTTGTAAACCACTGAACTTGATCTGACAGTTTCAAAATATTCGTTTGGATTGAAACCGTCACTGGCAGTCTCAGTTCGGCCATGATCTACCATTCGTTAATACTGCGCGGATGGCTGCTATTTGCAACATTCCTGTCTCTGTGAAATAATCCAGCATCAATTACGCGTTGGTAGCTCTTCTATATAAAGACTATCTGTGTCGGGCGATTCGCCAGACCGTATTTAAGTGGGTCACATCTACGTCATGAATTCGGCCTCACCGAAGTCGGGCTTGGGGCCCAACTTCGGCAAGTCCGAATTCATGACTATTCAAGGTAATTGATTTTTGACAAGCAAAGTCGTTGAAATTTTTAAAGCAGCAATATCCCCCCTTAACGCGCGCATCGAGCAATTGCCCCCGATTATTCTAGTTTTTGGTGGAAAAATGGAGCCGCCAAACAACATCTCAGCGCGTTATGTTTTTATGAATTGGGTTCTAGTAAAGCACCCGACTCTCGATAAACAAATTAGAACTCCTGAGCAGTTTAAGGACTGGAACAATTTTGAAGGCTATAGCAATTTAGTTGATTTTGAAATTGATGCTGGTCACCTGACAAAAGCAATTGTTCTCTTTTCTGAAAGTGAGGGGGCATATGCTGAGTTAGGATCATTTTGCACAGACCCAGTTCTAGCAGAGCGATTGTTCGTAATAATAGAGAGACAGCATTACGATGCGCCTTCTTTTATCAGGCATGGGCCAATCAAAAAAATTGAGACTCTCCATCCTGATTCCATCTGTGTCCTGGACACCTTAGATCCAAAACTAATAGATAACCAACTACCTGATTTGGTAGCTGCGCTTGAGGAAAAGCTCGCAGACCTACCAAAAACACTTGGTTTTCAACCCACTCGACATAGAGATCAGTTTTTATTGGTTGCTGACTTAATAGATTTATTTGGAGCGCTCACAAAAAATGAGCTTTATGAGCTTGTTCATGTAATGGAAGTCCAAATAGATAATTCACGACTAGACCGAATAATAAATCAGCTCTTACGGTTTGAACTTATCGAGTCCATTCCCGGAGTAAAGAAGTATTTTATTCCGCCAAAGGAGCGTATTGAGTATTTGAATTATGCAAGCCCTATCGGAGCCGTAGCATTTGATAGGGCACGCTTCAAATTACTGAAAGTTACTCCTTGGCTCAAAGATGATAAGCCGCGGCTAAAGGCCTATCAAGAAATTCATTCGAAGGCATGATATGAACGTTATTGATAGCATTCTTCATGAATTCCCACTTGGACGGCAGGATATTGAACGTCTGATCAGAACTGCACCTTCCAGATATAAAGTGCATGAAATTGAAAAACGGAATGGTCGCGGAATGCGAACCATTGCCCAACCTACAGCGGAAATTAAATTACTACAAAGATACCTAGTCGATCGTTATCTTTCAAATCTTCCAGTAAGTGAAGTCGCGAAAGCGTATCGCTTAAATCACAGCATTCTTGACCATGCTTATCCTCATGCCAAAAATCAATATCTGCTGAAATTAGACTTTAAAGATTTTTTCCCGTCAATTCGCTCGGTCGATTTTATTAAGCATCTCCGAAAATACTCAACTCTCAGCAGAGAAGATGCGATAACCTTATCAAGAGTCTTTTTTTGGCGTCCTAAAGGTCAACGAGACCTGATACTTTCTATTGGTGCACCAAGCTCACCAGCCATATCCAACACTATGTTGTTTGATTTTGATTCTGCTCTCATTGAGTATTGCACTAAGAATAACATCACTTATACCCGTTATGCTGACGATTTAGCTCTGTCGACCAATCAGCCGAATATTCTGAACGATGCACTTAAGTATGTTATGACACTTTGTCACAGCTTAAAATACCCACGCCTTACACTCAACGATGACAAAACCGTATTCACATCAAAGAAACATCATCGTCAACTTACTGGCCTAGTGCTTTCAAATACAGGAACCGCCTCTATTGGTAGGGAAAAAAAGCGTACGATTCGTGCTATGGCACATCATTACAAACAAGGGATATTATCCCCTGAAGAGTGCGCCAAATTGCGCGGCTGGCTCGCCTTTATGATGTCAATTGATTCTACCTACGTTAAAACAATTGAAACAATGATTGGGCAAGTAGCTTTTCAAAAGCTAATGCAAGGTTAAGTATTTGATTACCCAAATAAATCAAGATAAGTAAGCAAATCCGAGATTATCAATTCACTCATCAAAGTCTGAATCTAAATGCATCTCTGCCACTCACAAGTGGAGGGTGATAGGCTGCTTAGGGTCGAACTGAGACAGTCAATGCTTGATGCAGTTGAGACTAATTTTGGCAATTGTCAAATCAAGTCCAGGGCTTTACATTAGTTTAAGCTAAGGAAAAAACCTTAATACTCAAAATATCACATCAACGCTCGTTCCCAAGCTGCGTTCTATCTTAGCCGCATCATACGCTAACGCCACCAACAATAGGCGCTTTAGGCGACCCACCAATCCACACAACCGAAATTTAATGGATCAAAAACAAACTTGCCAATCCTAAAAAAATAAAAAAGCCCATCGAATCGGTGATGGAGGTCAAGATAACACTGGTGCCAACGGCGGGGTCTTTGCCGTACTTATCGCGCAGCAACGGGATACTAAGGCCCACTACGACGGCAACTTGTAAGTTGATAAACATGGCGGCGGCCATGACGCCGGCAAGTGCGGCATCCCTGTACAACAGCAGCCCTAATGCGCCCATAATAAAACCAATAAAAAGGCCGTTCACCACTGCCAACGTCAGTTCTTTTCTAATCAGCCGCCGCACATTGGCTGGCGTAATTTGCCCTAAGGCCAGCGACCTGATAATCAACATGCTGGTCTGATTGCCGGTATTGCCCCCCATCGCGGCAACTATTGGCATAAGCGATGCCAGCGCGACCAGCTGTAAAATCACGTCTTCAAACAGACCAATGATGCGTGTGGAGGCAAATGCGGTGATGATGTTAACCAGCAGCCAGCCCCAACGGTTTTTGGCGCTTTTCCAGACGCTGGAAAACAAATCTTCTTCTTCGGTGACACCGGCTTGGATCAGCAAGTCTTCATCCGTTTTCTCACGGATAAAATCCAGGATGCTGTCCACGCAAAGCCGCCCTTGTAGCTCGCCATGTTGGTTTACTACTGGTGCGGAGATTAGGTTATAACGCTCAAAGGCACGGGCGGCTTCGGTGGTGTCCTGGTCTGTTTGGAACAAAATAAAATCGGCAACCATGACATCGGCAACTTGTTGTGTAGCGGCATGGGTGAGCAAACGTTGCAACGGTAAAATGCCTTTGACCCGATTGCGCTGGTCAACAACAAACAGCTTGTCAGTGTGGCTGGGCAATTTACCGCGTTTGCGGATATAGGATGAAATGGCTTTCAGGGTGAGGTCATCCCGAATGGTGATCATGCCAAAATCCATCAGCGCGCCAACCTGATTGTCCTGATAGGCTAAAAGTGTGTTTAAGTGGTTGCGCTCGGTGCTGTTTAACGAGCGCAATATTTTCAGCATCGCCCGCTTCGGCAGGTCTGCGGCAAGGTCTGCAAGCTCGTCGGCATCCAGATTACCTGCCACGCTAGCGAGTTCTTCGGCGGCCATGCCGGAAATCAGGGTTTGCCGGACCGCATCGGACACTTCCAACAAAACGTGGCCTTCATGGTCGGTCTTAATCGCATCCCAAGCGATTTTGCGCTGATCCAGCGGCAGGGACTCAAGAATGTAGGCAATATCCGCCGGATGTAACAGTGCGAATTTGTCCTGAAGACGGGATTGTTGCTGCTTATGGAGTACCGCCTCAACCAATTCATAGTTGGCTACGGGGCCTCTTTGCACCAATGATTTTTCCAGCTGCTGTTTTTCCAGCAGGGTGATGACTTCCTGGAGCTGGTGTTGCAAGAACTGTGCGGTATCAAGCTTGTCGGAAGATTCCATAACCTAACCTGCGGAATGGTGATGGCCCATTAATTTTTCACTCCAGAGACTGCGACAATTTATGGGATGAGTCATATACTTTAAACGGTCAAGTTTTTGGTTTTTTGTGTAGGGTACGCAATGCGTACCCTACGGTAAATTGCAAAAAACCGTGGCTATGGGCATGCCTGACCCCAGAATTGTTTCACGCTTGTCTTTAAGGATATTTAACCGGTCTAGGTTGCAACTTCCAAATGTCGCGGTTGTATTCGTTAATCGTCCTGTCCGTGGAAAATTTGCCGCTGTTGGCACAATTTAAAATGCTCATCCGCGTCCAGTGTTCTTTATCCTGATAGGCGGCTTCGACTTGTTTTTGGGCGTCAATGTAACTGCGGAAATCGGCCAGTGTCATCCACGGATCATTCGGACTTTTGATAGACGCAATCAAGCCGTCAAAAATCCCCGGTTCAAATTGGTTAAAATGCCCGGCTTCCAAAAGCTGCATGACGCGCTGTAAATCATCGTCCTGATCGATAATGGCCAGTGGATTGTAATGGCTACGTCTGGCTTCAATTTCTTGCTCGGTCAAACCAAACAGGAAAAAGTTTTCATCCCCCACTTCTTCGCGGATCTCAATATTGGCTCCGTCCAGTGTGCCAATAGTTAACGCACCGTTCATCATCAGTTTCATATTGCCCGTGCCTGATGCCTCTTTGCCAGCGGTGGAGATCTGCTCGGAAAGGTCTGCACCAGGACAAATTTTTTCCATCGCCGACACACGGTAATCGGTCAAAAACAACAAGGCTAATTTGTCTTGCATTTCAGGGTCTGCATTCAGCACATTAGCGACATTGTTAATGAATTTGATGGTCTTTTTTGCCATTAAATAGCCCGGTGCCGCCTTGCCACCTATCAGGACACAACGTGCCACCCAATTTTTAGTATCGCCACGTTTGATACGGTCATACAAATGGATGACATGCAAGACATTCAATATCTGCCGTTTGTATTCGTGGATGCGCTTAACTTGCACATCAAACAGGGCGTCATTGCCTAAATGGATAGTGTGATACTGTTTTTTATAGTCAATCAAACGTTGTTTCGCATGTTGTTTGATAGCCCGCCACCGCGCCCTAAATTGCACATCTTCGGCATAAGGTGCCAATTTTTTTAATTCCGATAAATCAGTCACCCAAGCGTCGCCGATTGCTTCGGTTATTAACTCGGCAAGTTCGGGGTTACAACCCGCCAGCCAACGGCGCGGCGTCACGCCATTGGTTTTATTGTTAAATTTAGCCGGCCATAATTGGTAAAAATCGCTGAACAAGCCTTGCTGCAGCAGTTCCGAATGCAACTGGGCGACACCGTTGATGGAAAAGCTTCCGACAATGGCCAGATAAGCCATGCGCACCTGTTGCACATCCCCTTCTTCTATAATCGACATGCGCCGTAAACGCCCGGTGTCTCCGGGCCAATGTGACGCCACTTCTGATAAAAAATGCGCATTGATTTCAAAAATAATTTCCATCAGCCGTGGCAGCAATTTTTTCATCAGATGGACTGGCCATCTTTCTAGCGCTTCTGGGAGCAAGGTATGGTTCGTGTAGGCCATGGTTTGCTTGGTGATAGCCCAAGCTTGATCCCAAGACAGGCCGTATATGTCCATCAGCAGGCGCATCAGTTCGGCAACCGCAATGCTCGGATGCGTATCGTTTAACTGGAAACAGTTTTTGTCGGCAAACTCGGAAAAGTCATTCCCATGTCCTTTAACCCAGTGCGAAATGACATCCTGCAAACTGGCTGAAGCCAAGAAATACTGCTGGCGTAGACGCAATTCCTTGCCGTTCTCGTTGGCATCATTAGGATACAGCACCATTGTGATGTGTTCGGCGGTAATTTTAGCCGCCACCGATTCGGCATAATCACCGGCATTAAACTCACTAAGGTTGAACTCTTCAGTGGCGACGGCTTTCCATAACCGCAAGGTATTGACCGTATTGTTCTGGTAACCAGGGACTGGCGTGTCAAAGGGTACGGCCAAGACATCGTCGGTACTGATCCAACACATCCGCTGGTTACCCTGCTCATCGGTCTGCACTTCAGTATGGCCGCCGAATTTAACCGGCAAGGTATACTCCAAGCGTTCAATTTCCCAAACATTGCCATGGCGTAGCCAATGGTCAGGTTTTTCAACTTGCTCGCCGTTGACTAGCGCTTGCGTGAACATGCCATATTCATAGCGTAAACCGTAACCAATCACCGGCAATTGCAACGTTGCACAACTGTCGATAAAACAGGCTGCCAAACGTCCTAAGCCACCATTGCCAAGACCCGCATCCAATTCGCTGTCAATCAGTTCTTCAATTTCAATGCCCAAGTCGTACATGGCTTGGCTTACTGCGCAGGTCACGCCAAGATTGAGCATGGCATTGCTTAGCGTCCGCCCCATCAGGAACTCCATCGACAAATAAAACATGCGACGGCTGTTGGTCTGTTTATAGGTGGCATGGGTCGCTTTCCAACGCTCCATCAAACGGTCACGGATTGCTTGCGATAAGGCTTCGCCCGCATAAAAGGGCGACCGGCAGTCTTCATCCCGGCCTAGCAAATGGATGTAATATTGTTTGAAATCGGCAATAAAATCTTCTTTTGACAAACCCAAGTGAGGCATTTTCATGATTGATGCGTTGGGCTTGCTCAAAACAAATCGTTTATAAGGCATGATGTAATCCTGATAGATTGGTTTAAATAGGGTTACCGCTCATTATTTTCTGAGACATGTTCCAGTATCTCTTGCCAAAGCGCTTGATAGGCAAACGTTGACGGGCTTTTTTTGACGTAGGCAGGCAATGGCATCCGCTCCAAGCCCATGCGTTCAATATCGCTGGCGTAAGGTATGGCGGCGGCCAGAATGTCGGCATGGCTGTCTTTAAGGTGTTCCATAATATCGCGGTGCATTTTTTTCCGGCGGTCTGCCATCGAAAAAAACGGCATCAGCACCAGTTTTTTCAAGCCACTGTCCTTAATAAATTTTTTAAGCTGTTCCAAAGTCCTTAATGACAATGTGGTCGGGATAATCGGCGACAATAAAATGTCGGCGGTATTAAAGACCGCTTCGGACAATAAGGATATATTCGGCGGGCAATCCAAAAAAACAAAATCGTATTCACCTGCCAATGGCTTTAGGCGTTTTTTTAACTGTTGGGTGGGCTTTTTTTTATCATCAAGCACCAAGTCAAGGTTTCTGAATGAGAAATCTGACGGTAGCAGATCCAAGTTATCAAAATCAGTGCCTTTAATCAGGTCGTCCAACTCGTGTTTACCGGTAATTAACTCTTTGCCGCCACCTTTTACTTTAGGTTTGATACGGAAATAAAAGCTGCTGGCGCCCTGCGGGTCAAGATCCCACACTAACGTTCTAAAGCCACTACGAGCGGCTATAAATGCCAGATTAACCGCGCTTGAGGTCTTACCCACACCGCCCTTAATACTGTATAAAGCCAATACCTTCATTGCCTGTTCCTGTCGGTTAATCGTTGCTGCCGTTATCCGGCTATGCGTTTTTATTTTTACACGCTTATGTTACAACGCTTCGTTCAGCTATTAAGCCTACATAAGCGCCAGAACCTGATCCAGAATTTTGCCATTAGTCGCCAATATCTGTTTAGGAAAAACACCGGGGTTACCTTGAAAATCAGTGACAGTGCCGCCCGCTTCCTGGGCTATCAATGCACCTGCCGCAACATCGTATAAATTCAGCTCTTGCTCCCAAAACGCATCGACTTGACCGTCTGCAACCAGACACAAATCCATTGCCGCCGAACCAAAACGCCGTTGTCCGCTCGTCTTTTGGGCAATCCGGGCAAAGCGTTCCAGATTGTTCTCGGTCAGGTACGAGCGCAAACAGGCAAAACCTGTGGCTATCATGCCGCTTTCCAAGCTAGTTTCTGATGAAACGGTGATAGGTTCGCCATTTTTAAAAGCGCCTTTGCCCTTTTCAGCGCAATAATAATCATCCAGTGCCGGTGCGTAGACAGCACCCATCATCAGTTGCCCGTCAATTTCCAAGGCAACGCTGATAGACCAAAAATACTGGCCTTTGGAAAACGAATGGGTGCCATCTATCGGGTCAACAATCCAACGGGCGGCCTGATTGGCGCTTTGCCCACTTTCCTCGCCCCAAAACCCGTACTCAGGGCATTGCCTGGTTAACGTTTCTTTCAAAAATGCCTCAACCTTAACATCGGCTTCAGTGACTAAGTCGCGCGGACTTTTTTTAATGACTTCCAACTGTTTTAGGTTTTTAAAATGGGCCAATGCAATAGCGCCTGCTTGTCGTACCACCTGCTCAAGGGTAGCGAGGGAAATGGACATGGGTTAAACCTTAATAAGTAAAAAAGCCGATTATACTACATGCAGATAAGGTGATGGCTTGGGAACAGCCATGCTACCGCGCCTTTGCTTTTCAAAAGAGTCTGGACGAACCGCGCCATTATGATAATAATGCCCGCACCCCTAAATTTGATTCATGACAGGTGTTTGCACATGAAAGCTATCTTAATGACCGCGACCGGCATGGCCGACGTATTACATCTTCAGGACATAGCCGAACCTGAAATCACCCAACCCAACCAAATTAAAGTTAAGCTTTATGCCGCCGGGGTCAATCCGGTCGACACTAAAATAAGGCGCCATGGTTTGCTGTATGACCTGCCCTTGCCTGCCGTATTAGGCTGTGATGGCGCAGGGGTCGTCGTTGGCACAGGCGATGCGGTTAGCCAATTCAACATCGGTGATAAAGTTTGGTTTTGCCATGGTGGTTTAGGGAGGGAACAAGGCAATTATGCCGAATATACCGTGCTTGATGAACGTTGGGCGAGTTTGATGCCAACCACCTTGAGCTATCATGAAGCGGGGGCACTGCCCTTGGTGCTAATCACTGCGTGGGGGGCTTTATTTGACCGGGGCGGTTTATCGGCCGGACAAACGGTGCTAATTCATGCCGGTGCAGGCGGCGTCGGGCATGTCGCCATACAACTGGCAAAACTGCACGGGGCACGAGTGCTCACTACCGTAAGCTCAGAAAAAAAAGCCGAATTCGTCACCCAACTGGGGGCGGATGCCACGATAATTTATCCCCAAAAGGAGGTTGTTGAGGCCGTCAACGCACTGACTGACGGCAAAGGCGCTGACTTGGTTTTTGATACGGTAGGCGGCGATGTCTTTACGGCCAGCATAGCGGCAACCGCCTATTTTGGCCGCTTGGTCACGCTGCTTGATCCGGGCGCTGTTGACCTGTCCGAAGCGAGGTTACGCAATTTGCTGATCGGCTTTGAACTGATGCTAACGCCTATGCTACGTGATTTGCCCGGCGCAAGGGATAAGCATGTTGCCATTTTAAAGCACTGCGCAACGTTTGCTGAGCAAGGGTTATTAAAACCCCACATCGGCGCCATATTACCGCTGGCGGAAGCCGCCCAAGCCCATCAGCTGATCGAAGCGGGCCATAGCACCGGCAAGTGCGTCCTTTATCCTGCCTAACACACTACTCGCGTAACATTTAACAAGGACACGTTACCCCATGCTTGCCAGTCTGATCCGTTTCGCCATCCGTTTTCACGGCATAGTCATCGCGCTTGCCGTCTTGGTTTTACTGTACGGCGGTTATCGCTTCGCGACGGCGGGCTTGGATATTTTCCCTGAGTTTTCGCCTAAGCGGGTGATTATTCAAACGGAAGCGCCGGGGTTTTCTGCCGGGCAAGTGGAAGTTTTTGTCACCAAAACGATTGAAACCTCAATCAGTGGCCTGGTCGGGCTTGAATCAGTACGTTCCGAATCCATCCAAGGCCTGTCGATTATTAGTGCAACTTTCACCGAATCTAGTGACATTTACCGTAATCGGCAACTGATTAGCGAGCGGCTGGCAAATTTGTCGGCGCAACTGCCCACAGGTATGACACCGGTGATGATACCGCTTTCGTCATCGTCAGCAACCGTGCTGACCATTGGCTTAAGTTCTGACAGCAAAGACCTGATGGCGTTACGCAGCTTGGTTGACTGGACTATCGTGCCACGGTTACTGGCCGTGCCTGGCGTCGCTGATGTGAATGTATTCGGCGGCGACATCGCGCAATTGCAAATTCAGGTTGATCCGGTGCAGTTACGGCGTTTTAACTTGGCGCTCGATGACATTATCCAGACAGCGGGCCAAGCAGTGAATAATCAGGGCGGCGGTTTTATCGAAAACCAGAACCAACGGTTCATCCTACAAGTCACCAGCCTACCCACCACGCCCGAACAACTCGCCAACATCCCGATACCCCGCGTTGGGGCTGGCCGTAACATCACTTTAGGCGAAGTCGCCCACATTGATTACGCGCCAGAGCCCCGCATTGGCGCCTCGCAAATCATGGGCAAACTGGGCATCGTCATGATGGTGATTGGCCAATACGGCGCCAATACGTTAACGGTGTCCAGACAAGTTGAACAAGCCCTGAAAGAATTTGAACCCGTTTTTGCCAACGAAGCGATCACGTTTTATGCGCACCTGTTCCGTCCGGCGGATTATATCGAACGTTCGCTGAGCAGCCTGTCTGGACATTTGCTGATTGGCGGCCTGTTTGTGCTGATCATTCTCTATGCGTTTTTATTCAATCTGCGCACCGCATTCATTTCCGCCCTTGCCATTCCGGTATCACTCATTGGCGCAGTGATCGTACTGTTGGAAACAGGAGCCAATCTCAACATTATGGTGCTGGGGGGCCTAGCTATTGCGTTAGGTGAAGTGGTTGATGATGCCATTATTGACACCGAAAATATTTTCCGGCGGTTGCGCGAAAACCGCAGCACCCCTGCCCCATTGCCGGTTACCGAGGTGATTTATAATGCGTCCTTGGAAGTCCGCAGCTCCGTGGTTTATGCAAGTTTCATTGTTGCGCTGGTGTTTGTACCCTTACTGACGTTAAACGGTGTTGCCGGACGCCTGTTCGCACCACTGGGGTATTCCTATATTCTGGCGATATTGACATCGCTGCTGGTTGCCCTGACGCTGACACCGGCCTTATGTTATCTGTTGCTGACCAACCCTAATGCCGATACGCGCGAACCACCTTTAATCAAACGTATCAAACCGCCCTATCAAGCATTATTAAAAACGGTAAGCCGGCATTTCAATGCCGTCATTATTGTCAGTCTCTTAATGTTTCTGATAGCCATCATGAGTTTTTTTAACCTGGACAGCAAATTTTTGCCGGAACTGCGCGAAGGCCATTATATCGTCCACACAAGCAGCATTCCCGGCACCTCTTTGCAGGAGTCCTTGCGTATTGGCGGCAAACTGACTGGACAGTTCTTAAAAATTCCGGGGGTGCAATCAGTATCGCAATGGGCAGGGCGGGCAGAACGGGGCGCCGATACTTACGGTAGCCATTACAGTGAGTATGAGGTGCGGCTGGAACCGTTATCAGGTGCCCGGCAACAGCAGATCTTGGACAGGATACGGCAAATTTTAGACAGTTTTCCCGGAATTGTTTTTGAAGCCAATACGTTTTTAACAGAACGGGTTGATGAAACCATTTCCGGTTACACTTCACCGGTGGTGGTCAATATTTATGGCAATGATTTAAATGTGCTGGACAGCAAAGCACAAGCCATTGCCCGTATTATGCGTGGCATACCTAGCGCTGGGGACGTACAACTGCGCTCTCCCCCCAGCACACCATCGCTACAAATCAAGCTCAATCTCGATCAGCTTAATAGCTTAGGCTTACTGCCCGCACAAGTCATGGGAACCTTACAAGCCGCCTACGAAACCCATCGGGTCGGCAAAACCCAGCGGGGAAATAAAATTTATGATGTCGCGGTGACTATAACGCCGGAGCTGCGCCAATACCCTGAATCGATTGGCGAATTGCCTATCAGGACGCCGGACGGAGGCTTAATCAAGCTGGAACAAGTCGCTGAAATCAGCCACACCAGTGACCGTTACAATATCTTGCATCAAGGCTCGCAACGGCGACAAACCGTCACTTGTAACGTCGTCGACCGCGATTTGGACGCATTTATGCGGGAACTAAAAGCAAAAGTATTAAAAGAGATTCCTGTTTCAGCAGACAGTTATCCGGAATTTACCGGCGCAGCGGTTGAACAGGCGGCGGCGCGTAAGGAATTAATCCTGCATTCATTGCTGGCGGGTGCTGGCGTGTTGATTTTTATTTATCTTGCTATCGGCAATATCCGCCATGTATTATTGACTTTGGCTAATCTGCCGTTTGCGTTAATTGGCGGGGTCGCCGCAGTAGTCGTGACTGGCGCGCCGTTATCAGTAGGCTCAGTGGTGGGTTTTGTCACCTTATTCGGCATCACCGTGCGCAACAGTATTATGCTGCTGTCCCACTACCGCTATTTGGTTGAGGTTGAGGGGAAACCCTGGAATCTTGATACCGCCCTGCACGGTGCCCAAGAACGGTTGCCGTCTATTTTGATGACTGCGTTAGTCACCGCACTCGCCATGTTTCCCATTGCCTTTAATAGCGACAACCCAGGGCGGGAAATTATGGGGCCGATGGCCGCGATTATTATTGGCGGCTTAGCCTCGTCAACCGTGTTGAACCTGTTATTATTGCCCGCTTTATTATTGCGCCATGGACGCTTTAAAAAGCCCACCGCACCCTAGACGTTTTTTAGCCGTTAACTGCCTACAATCCCAAAATCATCGCAATATGCGCCAACTCCGCAACCGTTGAAACATTAAGCTTGCTTTTGATTTGCGTTCCGTAATTGGCAACTGTTTTATAGCCTAGACATAACTCGTCTGCCACTTTATGCACGGTCAAGCCTTTCGCCAGTAACAAAAACACATCAAATTCCCTAGCCGTCAATGTATCGACAATTGCCCGATAGTCGCCAGGCGGATTGTTCGCCGAGGTATTGCCAAGCAAGCCATATTCAATATAAATGCCGCCTTCGGCGATTTTTTGTATCGCCGGCACCAAAATATCCGGTGCCGTGCTCTTAGTGACATAGCCTTTGGCACCCGCAGCCATAGCGCGGCGCACATAAACCATTTCATCATGCACACTTTGGCGTTGCTGTCACGGTTACAGAGCCGTCGTATCGTTTCCAGCCCGCCAATACCTGGCATGGACAAATCCAGCACCACCACATCCGGTTTTTTTTCAAGATAAAGCTGGCAAGCAACTTTGCCACGCTCAGCTTCAGCAATGACTTCAATCATCGCTTCGGCTGCCAGCAACAACCGAAAACCTGCCAGGACTATGGCATGGTCATCCACTAATAGAACGGTTATTTTTTCTTTCATCGCCATTACAACGGGATGTTTGCCGTTATCCGCATTCCCTGCTGCGGGCGAGTTTGGATAGCCAATTCCCCACCCAAACTTTTGATACGTTCACGGAAGACACCCAATAGCCCAAAGCCCATTTTTATATTTTCCGGTGCATACCGCCCTCTACCATTATCCGTTATTGCAGCTGTTTTGACGTGCTGCCCAAGCGGATAGGTGCTTGAACAGCTTGAGTATGACGTACGATGTTCGTCACACATCCTGTGGATTTTTTAGCTGGATTTTTAAATGCCGAGTTTATTCCAAGAAGACAAAACGCTGAAACCAAATGCTAACATTAAAAGCAATCTGCTTTGAGTGGGAAAAATTTAATTGTCTTAATTGTGCCGCCAAATTCAAAGACGAATTAATTCCCCTACTCACCACTTCGCATGCTTGCCAACAAGATCCTGATATTAATCTGATAACGTAAGCCCATTAAAAAATGGGCAATTATGGTTTTTTTACAACTATGGACAGCCCCATTTTTCCCATTAACATTGGTCAGCAGAAATAATTGGAACATTTTTATGTCGAGGGGATGTCTATTATTGCTATAAAAGACAGGGCGATTGATTTAATAGTTTTGATTTGACCACGCGCTGAACTTAGCAGCATCAGAAAGTTTTAAAGCAAGATAATGCTTTGTTTTATATGGTGGCGATAGGTGGATTTGAACCACCGACCCCGGGGTTATGAATCCCGTGCTCTAACCAACTGAGCTATATCGCCTTTACTTGAAAGTTATTCAAAAGAGCCGATAATTATATCGGCTCTAATTTATTTGTCAAACATTAAACCTAAAGTGTACAACATCACCGTCTTTAACAATATAATCCTTACCTTCAAGCCGCCACTTCCCGGCATCTTTCGCGCCTTGTTCGCCTTTATTGGCAATAAAATCCTGATATGAAATGACTTCTGCCCGAATAAACCCTCTTTCAAAATCAGTATGGATAACCCCGGCCGCTTGGGGTGCCGTTGCACCAACGGGAATAGTCCAGGCCCTCACCTCTTTTACGCCTGCGGTAAAATAAGTCGCTAACCCCAATAATTCATAACCAGCCCTAACTACCCGGTTTAAACCGGGCTCTTCCAAGCCTAAGTCATCCAGAAATTCTTTCTTTTCATCTTCATCCAACAACGCTATTTCTGCTTCTATTGCCGCACAAATAGGAACGACCATTGCGTCTTCTTGGGCAGCTAACGCCTGCACTTTATCCAATAATGGATTGTTTTCAAAGCCATCATCCTGAACATTAGCTATATACATTGTTGGTTTGATGGTTAGCAGGCAAAGGTCTTTAATCAAGCCTTTTTCATCATCACTTAGACCTAATGCACGCGCAGGTTTCCCCAAATCCAGTTGTTTTAAAACTTGTTCTAAAACCTGTTTTTTAGCCAATTCATCTTTATTGCCTGATTTCGCAAGTTTACTCGTGCGTAACAAGGCCTTTTCAACAGAAGCCATATCCGCTAAGGCCAATTCTGTATTGATAACCTCAATATCTGAAAGGGGATCAATTTTTCCGGCAACATGAACCACGTTGTCATCATGAAAACAACGCACCACATGGGCAATGGCATCGGTTTCGCGGATATTGGCCAAGAATTTATTACCCAATCCTTCGCCTTTAGAGGCACCGGCAACCAGCCCTGCTATGTCAACGAATTCAATGGTTGTCGGCAATACCCGCTCCGGCTTGACGATTTCAGCAAGCTTGTCCATTCTGCCATCAGGCACGGGAACTACACCGACATTGGGATCAATAGTACAAAAAGGATAATTTTCAGCGGCAATTTTTGCCCGCGTTAAAGCGTTAAATAAAGTTGATTTGCCAACATTTGGCAAGCCAACAATTCCACAATACAGTGCCATAGAATTATTTTAGATGGATTTTAAGTTAGGTGAAACCAGCCAACAAATTGGGCTGAAACAGGGAGATTATTATACAGATTATGACTTGATTCCAGACAGCTAAAAGCATAGTTTCGGCAACATCTAGCAATTATGTACGCGGGTAACATGCCACAATCTTCTGGTTGTGTGGGCAATATTCTTAAATTAGCGCATCAAAAATAATGAAAGGAGGCCAATAATGCCTCCTTTCTGTTATCAGGAACGGTAAAAACTATCAATCAATTGTAGCGTTCTCTTTCACTACTTTTGGCGTGACAAAAACTAACAGTTCGGTTTTCTTATCCGTATTGTTAGTCCTCTTAAACAAAAAACCTATACCTGGCAAATCCGCAAAGAACGGCACTTTGTTAGTGGTGTTCCTCTGTTCGCCCTCAAAAATGCCGCCCAAAACAATGGTTTCACCATCATTGACCAACACACTCGTCCTGACTTCGCGCTTTTGAATTAAACGGTCACCACTAATCGTCACCACATCACCTAAAGTGTTTTTGGTGATGTACAGCCCCATAATAATACTGCCCTCAGGCGTTATTTGCGGCAACACGCCCAATTGCAGCACCGCATCCACAAAGACAGTGTTCGTACCGCCATTGCCACTTGATGACAAATAAGGAATTTGCTGACCTTGTTGAATCGTTGCCAAACACCGGTCAGAGGTCATGACCCGAGGATTGGACACCAGCTCACCTCGGCCTTCGTCCTGCAAAGCTGATAGTTCAAGATTCAACACATAATCCGCACCACGCGCCAAGGTCATACCGAGTGCGCCATAGGGGTTAGTCGTCGTCGCAAGATCAACTAACGCATCATTCAACCCTCCCGTGCCATTAATGCTGCCTGGAGAAACCGTAGATGTCGTAAAAGTATTGTTGGCGGCGCTAATGGCTCCCCCTGTCTGGGTGCCAGCACCTCCCCCTATAGTGCTGAAACTACTATTTCCTGCCACGCCAAACCGCACGCCCAGCTCTTTCGCGAACGAATTATCCGCAATCACTATGCGTGATTCAATCATCACTTGCCGCACGGGCACATCGAGTTCGTGTATCAATTTCTTTACATCTTCCAGGCGTTTTGCTGTCTCACGGACAATCAGCGTATTAGTCCTGGAATCGACAACAGCGGATCCACGGGGTGAAAGCAGCCTAAATTTATCAGATTTATCCTCCTCTCCTCCTTTCGATTGCCTCTCACTTTGAATCTGTTTTTGAACGTCTTGGCTTTGTTGGTTTTGGTTTTGGTTTGTGTTTTGGACATTCGATGAGGTGCTCATCAAATCCCTCGCTGTCACCCTGACACAGCTGCCAACAGTGCTGGCATCAAAACCAAACAATAAATTCCTAAAATCATCTGCCTTTGCATAATTGATTTTAATATATTCAGTGGACAAAGGATCTAATTGCTCAATGACGGCTTCTGTTTCCTGTTGCTTTTGCTTATAGTCTTTGATTTTCTCCAGTGGAGAAATTAACGTCACATTACCTGATTCAAACTTACCCAGCTGTTTGGTCATCATGACAAAGTCTAGCGCCTCATCCCATGGCACATCATCCAATTTTAAGGTGATGGTACCTGTTACATCATCACCAGCAACTACATTTTGTCCGGTAAATTCTGCCAAGATTGCGATCACACTACGTATTTCAATGTCCTGGAAGTTTAGCGATAACCTTTCACCGGTATATTTTGTCCGCGTCCTGTCTTGGGCTTGTTTTTCTGCATCCGTTAAAGGACGGAATTCAATTGTCAAAAGACCCTCAGATTGGAACAACGAATAATCGTAGAGATTGTTCTGAGTAGAAACAATTACCTTGGTATCGTGGCTAGAAGGGACAGTATCAATAAACTTGACTGGAGTTCCAAATTCTGATACATCCAAGCGTTTAGCAAGGCTTCCAGGCAGCTTAGTGTTTGCAAAGTTAATGACAACCTTGCCGCCTTCCTCTTTAGTGTTAACAACAGTATTAGGATTTATTAAAGAAACTAGTATCCGTCCTTCCCCTTTATCACCGCGTTTAAAATCAAAGCCACTAATAGCTTGGGATGGCAATAAATTGATAATGGCTGAATCTGTCGCCATTGCACTAGAAGGCATAGTTTTCGTAGCAACAGGTTTGGAGACATTTGCCTGTGAAACACCAGATCGAGTCAAAGTCAATACTACTTTGTTGCCAACCACTTTGGTAGTAAAGGGCATGGATTCAAATAAATTAACAACAACGCGCACCCTATCTTTGGCTTCAGCTACATAAATACTGTTAACGGCGCCTTGGTTTACAGGGTATATTTTTTTATCAAGTCCATTTTTCACGCCCGAAAAGTCCAATGCTATTCGCGCTGGGTTATCGGTGTGAAATACTTTAGGCGCAATGGCAGCACCGCTCATTTCTAACTGAATCTGCAATTTATCTCCACCTAATGCAGCAACATCCAGTGTAGATATGGCTAACCCACCCGCTTTGACAAAAGCAATATGGACTATAAATAAAAATAAGCCCAAACCAATGCGTGCGAATACAGGACGCCCCATTTTAATCGACATAATGCCACCTTGTTTATTATTCATTCTTTGCCCTCAAATCAATCTACTAACGCTAATGAAGTTTGTTGTTCGCGCCATGTTCCTGGTTTATCAGGCACTATTTCCATCAGTTCGATTCTATCCATGCTTATACGTATAATTTTGCCATGATTTTTACCCATATAGTTGCCAAGCTGAACACGGTGTACTGTGTTATCAGTCGCTTTTATCAACGCCCATAATTTGGCGTTCATGACAACAGTCCCAACCATTTTCAGTGCATCTAAGGGAAATGCTTCAAGTTCTTCTTTACGGCGCTGAAAATCAGGCTTTGGCCCATTACCTATGGCAATACCTGAGTTTTCAGGCAATTCGGCTTTGTTAATTGGCTTAAAGGGATCTCTTAAAATATCTGGCTTAAATATAAAAGGTTGGATGGGCTTTACTTCTGGAAGCGGTTCAATAGCGCCTTTAGGTTTAGCCTTTACGCTTTGGATATATTTATGTAAATCTGAAAAGTTATCATTAGAACAACCTGCCAACAAACTCACCAACACAATATAGCCAAGTTTCAACCGAAAACACTTGCCTGTTACCAACCGTAATTTATAGCCATTCATTACTTTTTACCCCGCTTATTTTTATTTCCAGCCGCATTCACACTAGGAACATTTTCAGCGCTTTCGTTATAGGTTTTTATTGTCGCGGTCATGGTCATATCACCCGGCTTAACCACTTCCTTATCCTTGCTTTCTTTAGGTATCAGAGTGACATCGTGCACCGTAACAATTCTAGGTAATGTGGCTAAGCCACTGATAAACAACCCTAACTCATCATATTTTCCGGTAACTTCTATGCTAATGGGCAATTCTGAATAAAAGTCCTTACGAATTGATGGGCCTGGTTTAAATAATTTAAATTCGAGGCCGTTGGTCAAGCCCATTTGAGAGATATCCGTCAGCAAACTAGCGACTTCTTCTTTTGTTGGCATCTGCCTGATCATTTGGTAGAGGTCGGCTTCAATCTGATTTAGCTGCTCTTGATAATCCTGAAGATTAATGGCCTTTTTCTGCTTTGCCTCAAATTCGGTTTTTAGCTGCTGTTCTTGGTTCTGGGCTTTTTCAAGCTCTGCCATCTGGTCAAAAGTGTCTAAATAGACCCAAGCTCCGCCCACCAACACAGATGCCATTGCCACAACAGCCGCTTTAACGGCAAATGGCCAAGTACCCGACGCGTTATAATCCCAGTTAATTTCCGACAGATTCATCATTTACCTCTTTTTATAACAGGGGGTACAACTTGCACATCATCTTTACCACCTTGTTTTGCATATAGCGTAAAGTCACTGGATTGTTCAAGCTCTGTTTTTTCTGGCGCTTTAATAACATCAAGTTTAGGCATTTTTAGCCATTGGGAGCCTTCTATTGATTTCATAAAAGCAGAAACCCGGGCATTTGATTCGGATTTACCTTCAAACACCAAATCTGTTCCTAGCTGGGTAAATTTTTTCAGATACACACCGTCAGGTGTAAGCTTGGGGATTTCGTCAAATAAGTGAACAATTTCAGGACGGCTTTCTTGCAATTTTTTGATGACATCTATTTTCGCAAGCAATTTCGATTTCTTTTCCTCAATAGTTTTAATAGCGGTAATCTTTTTGTCAAGCAGTGCTATTTCGTCTTGTAACAATTTATTCCTTTTCTCCTGATATTCTTTCTCTCCATTGATATAAAGATGAACAGAACCAAAAACCAAAACTGTAAGTAATGCCGCCAATATAATAGTATTTAAAAAATCCTGTCTCTTTTGCTTACGTAACTCCTCTCGCCAAGGGAGTAAATTGATTTTTGCCATTAGTCGAAACTCCTTAATGCCAGTCCACAAGCAATCATCAACGCTGGCGCATCATTACTTAACGCCTGAGGCCTGACTTTACTGGAAAGCGTCATATTAATAAAAGGATTCGCCACATAAACGGGTATCCCTAAATTTTTTTCCACTAGTTGCTCAATACCTTGTATTGAGGCACAGCCGCCCGCCAAAATCATGCGATCGATTCCCCTATTGGCACTTGAAGAAGAAAAAAACTGCAATGACCGCTGGATTTGTTGGACCACTGCTCTTTTAAAGGGCTCAAGCACATCAGCCGTATAGCTATCCGGTAAGCCACCGTGCCTTTTAGACAACCCCGCCTCTTCATAGGACAGGCCATAACGACGCTGAATCTCTTCAGTCAACTGTTTGCCACCAAATCCCTGATCCCTTGTATAAATACTGCGTCCATCATGTAAAACATTTAATGTTGTCATTGTCGCCCCTATATCAACAATGCTCACAGTCTGCCCACCGATAGAATCAGCAAATTGGTCGGCCAGCAAGGCAAAGGCGTTTTCCATGGCAAAGGCTTCAACATCAACAATATCAGTTTTCAAACCCGCATTAGCCAAAGCAATAACGCGATTTTCAACATTCTCCCGCCTTGAGGCTGCAAGCAAGACATCAACCATTTCATGGTTGTTTTCGTTTACACCTTGCACCTCAAAGTCAAAATTAACCTCATCAAGCGCATAAGGAACATATTGATCCGCTTCGATCATAATTTGCTCTTCCATTTCATCTTCGCTTAATGTCCTATCCATAGTGATAATTTTTGTCATCACAGCAGACCCGGCAACAGACACTGTCGCTTGTTTAAGCTTCGTGCCAGACTGTTTTAAGGCAATTTTTATCGCATCGGAAACCATATCGACATTAGCGATGTTCTTATCAACAACAGCATCTTTAGGTAACGGTGCCACCGCATAACTATCAACTCGATAACGTGTGCCTACTCGGCTTAACTCCAGCATTTTCACAGCAGCCGTACTGATATCAATACTAAGGACAGCATTCCGTTTACGGTTAAACCAGCTCATAACATACCTTTAAAAACTTAATCATTAATGTGCACCATAGATTTACGCGCCCCTATATTATTTAGCATGCTTAACGTACAACTATTGGGGAGATAATTATTTTCCTTCAATGAGTTTCAATATCCTTTGTAGACATTAGAAGCGGGATAAAATGGGTATAGAATCTGAAAATAAAATCCAAACACTGTTATTCAACAATAAAGAAATCTAATCAACCCGAAAAGTATAGTAGCGTTTTATTTTGTTGCTAATAATTATTCCACTCATTTCAGACAGCACTCATTGCTTAAATAGTTAGAAGAGAGCCTATTCTACATCTGCTTCTTGCCAAGAAAACAAGGTCACAGTAGAAAAACGACTAATATTTTATGGCACCAACCCCCTATAGCCTGAGGTAATCGGATACCGCCTGTCACGCCCAAATGCCCTACTGGTAATTTTGATGCCGGGTGGTGATTGCCGACGCTTATACTCGTTCTTATCAACCAACGTAATGGCCCTTGCCACATCTTCACGCCGAAATCCGGCGGCAATAATTTCATCAGCGGATTGATCCTGCTCAACATAACGTTCCAATATCGGATCTAAAACTGCATAAGCGGGCAATGAATCTTCATCAATCTGATCAGGTGCCAATTCAGCCGATGGAGGACGGGTAATCACCCGCTCGGGTATCACCGGCGATATGCCATTGCGGTAACGGGACAACTCATAAACCAACAGCTTAGGCACATCCTTAATCGGTGCGAAACCACCTGCCATATCACCGTAAAGCGTCGCATAGCCCACGCTCATTTCGCTTTTATTGCCAGTAGTCAGCAGTAACTTACCTTGTTTATTGGACATCGCCATTAAAATGACGCCACGGCAACGCGCCTGAATATTCTCTTCCGTGGTGTCTTTAGTTGTACCGGCAAAAACACCGGCGAGCATGCCGGTAAAAGCATTCACGGCTGGTTCTATGGGAATAACGTGATGCTTGACACCTTGCGCTTCAGCCTGCTGTAGTGCATCTTCAATACTCATAGCCTGCGTGTAGCGGGATGGCATCAATACCACTTCGACTTTATCTGCACCCAGCGCATCTACCGCCAATGCCAATACCAAAGCGGAGTCAATACCGCCAGACAATCCCAAAATAGCCCCCTGAAAACCATTTTTTCTCACATAATCCTTAATACCCAGCACTAGCGCCTGATACGCACCGGCGATTTCACTATAGAGCGGCGCACAAATAGTTTTTATCGGTTGATTACCTACAAACTCAACCACACTAACTTGTTCTTCAAACTCGGCCGCCCTAAAAATAATCTCACCTCGTGCATCCACAACAAATGATGCACCATCAAAAACCAACTCATCCTGACCGCCAACTTGATTGACATAAACCAACGGAACCCCTGCCGCCTTAATTTGCTGACAAACCACATCTTCACGCTGGTGAATTTTGCCTGAATTAAACGGCGAGGCGTTAAGTGTCAGTACTATTTCGGCACCCGCTTGCCGGGTCGCTTCAATTATCCCGTTGCGCCAAACATCTTCGCAAATGGTTAAGCCGATGAACACGCCGTTGAACTCAAATACACAAGGCCCATCACCGGGCACAAAATAACGTTGTTCGTCAAACACACCATAATTGGGCAGCGCTTGTTTACGATAACGCGCCACTACAACACCTTGATGCAACACAACGGCGCTGTTGTAAAGCTTATCACCATCCAGCTCAGGAAAACCAACCACTAAAGCAATATCAGTGAACCGCTCAGCGAGCTGATAAATAGCGTTATTAGCCGCGGCGATAAAATCCCTACGCAACAGCAAATCTTCGGCGGGATAACCGATAATCGCCAGTTCCGGAAACACAATCAAGTCTGCATTTAATTCAGCGCGGGCATGGTTGGCAACCTTAATAAGATTATCAACATTAGCGACAATATCGCCAACGAGAAAATTAGTCTGGGCAAGCGCAATTTTTAGGGACATGATTAATAATGATAGCCAAGTAGTTTCAGGGGTATTGCCCCTTTGCCCCTGATTTTAAGGGCATATAGGTCTCAAGTGTGTGGAATATAAATCAAAAAAACAAATTAGAGAGCCGACAAAATGTCCCTAAATTACCTTTAGCGCTTAGTTTAGCGTACTTTAAGGATTTGAACGACTATCTGATTTATAACAGCGCAGCCAAATAATTGCCCTCCAACCTGATTCGATGACAAAGCTGCCAGTGCCAGTGACAATAAAAACAATTTGCGGAAAAACAGGCTATCAGAGAACGAACCCCATCGCCTGGGCCTTGAGCAGCCAATTACAAAACCAGGGCTTCTTAATCACATTCCAAAGTAATAATGGTGGCAAAAACTGAGCTTGCAGGGAGGAAACCGTATGGTTAGCTCAGCTCGTCGAGCATGGTTTACTCTTGGGATAAGATGAACTACTTGATAGTGTCCGGCAGCTAGCCAAATATTATCCTAACTGCACAAAATCTAGCGCTTGCCGAGTTGCAACCCTAACAAACGCCTCTCAGCGCAAAGCGCGCCTATAATAGCCAATACACAACATAAAAAAAGGGAGCACTAAAAATAGTGCTCCCTTTTTTTGGGGTATAAAAATTAATCTTTTACCGCATTGGCAATTTCATTAAATGCTTCAACCCTAACTTTGCCAGTCTTTACCAGATCAACACCGGTATCAATCACCAACTTGCATAAATCCGGCATTTTATAAACCATCATACAGACGTAACCCACCGCTGGAATAGCAATTAAAGCACCGATAAAGCCATGCACACCGACAACAGCCAGCAGTTTTATAAGTAAAGCAATAGCATCAAGTGGCAACAAAACCATCGCACCAAAATAAGCGATCACCATAAAGGTAAATAATACAAAAACAATAAACTGAAGTAGCCTTACCAACGCAACGTTAACTTTTTTCATAATAGTTTCAAGATCCTGAATAACTTTAAGAAGCTTTTCTTATGATTATTTTTTCAAAAAGCCCCACTTTTTTAAGTGGCCGATTATACCTCAAGCCATCAGATTACAGTATTTTTATTGCCCTTGATCAGGCTTTAAAAAAAAACGATAACTTAAAGAACCGGCAATAAAACCACCCAAATGCGCCCACCAGGCAACATCCACCGTGACGTTCTGAAACAACATTGCAGTGGTTGCATTATGCAGCTGCCAAAGTATCCATACACCCAAAAAAGCAATCGCGGGAACATGCAAGACAATTGGCGGAATCAAAACCACGACGCGCTCAAGCGGATATAGAAAAAAATAGGCCCCCAGCACCCCAGCTATTGCACCGGATGCGCCTACCACCGGAATGGCCAGATGCGGGTCAAAATACCATTGCAAGAAAGTGGCAAAAATGCCGCACAACAAATAAAAGGCCAAAAAAGGCAAATGTCCCATGCGATCTTCGACGTTATCGGCAAAAATCCACAAAAACCATAAGTTCATCAATAAATGTAGCCAACTGGCATGTAAAAATAAATTGGTCATAAACGACAAATAACCGTCAAATGGCAAATTAAAGCTGCCAGCCCAACCATTTTCATAGCGGCTAGGCACCATGCCATAAAGATAGATCAGGCGGGTGCTTAACGCATCAGGCATGAAATACATGGTGACAAATACACAAGTGCAAATTGCCATTATCACCCATGTCACTATAGGTGTTGAATAACAAGGGGCCGTGTCTCTAATGGGTATCATTTTTTATCCTGCTGTTTATCCGACCGATTTCCTTAAGCTTAACAGCTAAACACTAATTGGCAATTAATGCTAATCGCATCGGCGAAAAGCTTATAGGGGGGTGCAATTCATCGCTACAATTGAACCCAAAGGGAATAATGACTTTGCGCAGAAATGTAAACAGGCCTTATGGCAATTAAGGCGCCTGCAACCATTGCTGGGCAATTCTACGGGCACCCTGCGCATTGGGATGGGCGCCATCGACCGTATAAATATCAACAGCGTCAGCTGGATAAGCCAAGTAGCCATCGACTAGTTTGACCGACGCACCAGAGCTGATGTGGGCATTGTATTGAATAACTGCTGCACGTATGGCCTGGTTCAGCGACAATGCGCGGATCTGCGCTTGGGCAGGATTGGCGAACACAGTGCTTGCCGCGCTAATTGGGGGGTAGGTCATTGCCCATACCTCCAAACCAGCCGCCCGCAACTGTGCCCAAACGCTCTGAATACAACCGACCACGTCCCGTTCAGGGACACCATATATATTGACATCGTTGATGCCAATCAGCACAGAAACAAGCTTGGCATTATGCTCAAGCGCCTGAACAATTACGGTTGATTGAAGCCTTGTTAACAAGCCTCTATCACTGCCTGCGAAAGGGCCGTTAGGATATTTTGTTTGGGTTGTGCAGGTGTCGCCGCCCCGTCCTGCATTCGCTATAACGAGATAATCATAATTGCTCATGGGGGACACCATACTGGCATACGAATGTTCGTAAGGTATTTTGCCCGCCAAGTTACAAGTCGCGTGTGTATCGGTAGCTCCGCACAAACCTGTCCGGTTAGTGATGCTGTCGCCAGCGACGACAACGTTGGCAATGAGCGCAAATGCCGCAACTGGCGAGAACGCCGCCACCATTAATGCAGTGAGTACCAATAAGCGATGTTTATACATTTCATGGTGTCCTCTTAACTTTTGAGAAAAACCGGTGAGGCAATCCATGAACGGACAGCCAATTTACCGTCCAGAGAGCACGCCGCCGCCCCCCTTAAACCGGTATTTTTTATAGTGGTTAAAACGGAGTCGGTTAGCTATTCCGTAAAAATCCCAAACCCCATAATCCGTTGATAACGCTTCTCCAATATATCATCCATCGTTTCTTGCTTGAGTTCTGCCAAATGGCGGAGCAACACTTCTTTTAAATTCAACGCGGTCACTTTGAAGTTTCTATGACCGCCGCCCAAAGGTTCTCTGACGACTTCATCAAGGAATCCCTGCTCACGAATACGATCGGAGGTTATTCCCATAGCTTCTGCCGCCAATTGCGACTTATCCGCACTTTTCCATAAAATAGATGCGCATCCTTCCGGCGATATAACAGAATAAGTGCTATATTCCAGCATAATCAAACGGTCACCGACCCCAATTGCCAGAGCACCACCAGAACCGCCTTCGCCGATAATCGTACAAATAATAGGCGTCCTTAACTTGGCCATTTCAAACAGATTACGCGCTATTGCTTCGCTCTGCCCGCGTTCTTCCGCACCAATCCCTGGATAAGCGCCAGGCGTATCAATCAGGCAGATAACCGGCATATTGAAGCGCTCGGCCATTTTCATAACCCGCAGCGCTTTGCGATAACCTTCAGGGCGCGGCATGCCAAAATTACGGTAAATTTTTTCTTTAGTATCCCGTCCCTTTTGGTGACCAATCACCATAACTGGCTGCCCGCTAAGACGCGCCAATCCACAAACAATCGCCGGGTCGTCAGCGTAAGCCCGATCCCCGTGAAGCTCATGAAAATCAGTGAACAAATGTTCAACATAATCGAGCGTATAAGGGCGGCCTGGATGTCTTGATAACTGCGAAATCTGCCAATCAGAAAGCTCGGCAAAAATACTCTCGGTCAGGGCTTGGCTTCGCTCTTCCAACTGTTTGATGGCATCGGAAATGTTAATGTCATTATCAAACTCCACATGACGGAGTTCTTGAATTTTTGCTTCTAATTCAGCAATAGGTTGTTCGAAATCGAGAAATTTTAAATCCATGGAGATTTGCTTTAACAATTTAAGGTAAATCGAAGATTTTATAGAAATTTGTCGATTTATTCTAAATAAATTCCAGACTTGGCTTGTTTATTATCACGTTCAACAATAACGACTTATAACAACAAGCTTCCCTGACCACCCGGACATTCTCTCCCGAAGCCGTATACAAACACTACAAGAATAAATATCTAACTGTTTTATATATGATTTATGCATCATTACCCCAAGCGTTGCGATAATATTAAGAAAACACCCGTGCCATATTTATGCGATACTAGACGGTTTAAATTTGTCCGAATGTTTTGATTGAAAAGGAGCAACATAATGACAGCACTCGCTGGCATCATCATGGGTTCGACTTCTGACTGGGAAACCATGTGTTTTGCGGCAGAAATACTGGAACGGCTGGGTATCCCTCATGAGGTGGAAGTCATCTCAGCCCACCGCACCCCCGATAAATTATTCCATTATGCCGAAACGGCTGAAAGCAAAGGCCTGGAAGTGATTATAGCCGGTGCTGGTGGCGCAGCGCATTTACCCGGTATGACAGCCGCTAAAACAGCCCTTCCTGTGCTAGGTGTTCCTGTGCAATCAAAAGCGTTAAACGGCATGGATTCTTTATTGTCAATTGTGCAAATGCCAGCCGGCGTCCCGGTCGGCACACTGGCGATAGGTAAAGCAGGTGCAATCAATGCGGCGTTATTAGCGGCCGCCATTATCAGCAACAAACATACGCAATATCGCCAAGCTATCCATGACTTTAGACGCGAACAGACTGAAATTGTACTGGCTAACGCCGACCCACGCACGGAGGCCCTATGAAAGTTGGCGTGCTAGGTGCGGGGCAACTTGCCCGCATGATCGCTTTGGCGGGTTACCCGCTAGGGCTAGATTTTATTTTCCTTGATCCAGCGGAGGATGCGTGTGCCAATAAATTAGGTGAGCACTTGCATGGCGACTATAACGACCCCCAGTTACTGGCGGAGCTTGCCGAACGTGCCGATGTGGTCACTTATGAATTTGAGAATGTCCCTGCTAATGTTGCCGAATTTTTGGCGGCACATACGCGTGTTTATCCGCCAGCACTCGCACTAGCGGTTGCCCAGGACAGGTTGGTCGAAAAAAACTTCTTGAACAATCTGGCAATCCCCACGGCGGCTTATGCGGCTATCGACACGCTTGAACAGCTAAACCAAGTGATGCCCACTATCGGTTATCCTGCCGTGTTGAAAAGCCGCACCCAAGGCTATGATGGCAAAGGGCAATCGATATTAAAATATGAAGCAGATTTGGCTACTGCTTGGCACAAATTAGAAGGCGTACCGGCCATTGTTGAAGCCTTTGTGCCATTTAGCCGCGAAGTCTCCATCATTGCCGCACGCAATGTCTCAGGCGAGCTGGTTTTTTACCCATTGTCCGAGAACACGCATCGTGGCGGCATTTTGCGTGTCGCCAAAAGCAAAGCTAACGACCCCTTACAACATCAAGCTGAGACTTACATTTCCCGCCTGATGGCTGCGCTCGATTACGTTGGCGTCCTCGCGCTGGAGTTATTTGATGTTGCTGGCGAGCTGATTGCCAACGAGTTTGCACCCAGAGTCCACAATTCGGGCCATTGGACTATTGAAGGTGCAGAAACCAGCCAATTTGAAAATCATTTGCGCGCCATTTTAGACCAACCCTTAGGCTCAACAGCCGCTGTCGGTAAAACCGCAATGGTTAACTTTATCGGGAACCTGCCAATAACAAAACAGATCTTGACTATTCCAGGCGCGCATTTACATTTATACGACAAGGCACCCCGTAAAGGCCGCAAAGTGGCTCATGCGACTGTGCGGGCGGAGAGCACGGAACAACTTGCCATTGCTCTTGAAAGTTTGAATAGGCTTGCCGAAAAAGCAGATGATAGCTGATCATAGCTAAGGTTTTAGCCTTTTTACACTTAAAACTTCTTGTGCTATTCTAGCTGGCACTTTTTTATAACACGGCACACGGACTATTTGCCGTATTCTAAGCTAAGGAACTGCTACTGTGAGAAAAACATGACCGAACCAAGCACTACTCAGCCTACGGTGCAGGATATAATCACTGCCCTTAAGGATAAACCTGGCGCACTTTTGCCTATTTTGCACGGCATTCAGGATGCAATGGGGTACATTCCTCCCGATAGCGTCCCCGTTATTGCTAGAGCCCTTAACCTGTCCCGCGCTGAAGTGCATGGTGTCATCAGTTTCTATCACTATTTTCGCGAAACTCCGCCTGGCAAGCACACCCTTCATCTATGCCGAGCCGAATCTTGCCAAGCTATGGGAGCTTCCGAATTGGAAGCCCACGTTAAAGCTAAACTGGACATTGACTTTCATGAAACCACCGCGGACGGCCAATTTTCCTTAGAGCCCGTTTATTGCTTAGGCAACTGTGCTTGCTCGCCTGCCATGCAAATCGGCCATGACATTTATGGTCGAGTTTCACCCGACACATTTGATGGCATTATCAACGAATTGGAGCAATCAGCATGAGCATCACCGTTTATGTCCCCTGCGATTCAGGTGCGATTTCTTTAGGTGCTGACCGCGTCGCTGCCGCCATTAGCCAACAAGCCATGCAACGCGGCTTAGATATTGAGCTCGTTCGTAATGGCTCGCGCGGCATGTATTGGCTGGAACCATTGGTGGAAGTCGCCACTGATAACGGCCGCATCGCCTTTGGCCCAGTACAAATTAATGATGTTGCAGGCTTATTTGATGCCGACTTTTTAAGCGGCGGTGACCACACTTTAAGTTTAGGCTTAACCGAAGAACTCGATTATTTCAAAAAACAGCAACGCCTTACTTTCGCCCGTGTGGGCATTACCGATCCAATTAGTCTTGATGGCTATCTTGCCCATGAGGGTTATCGCGGCTTGCACAACGCGCTCACTATGGCACAAGCGGACATTGTCAAAGCCGTCACCGATTCTGGCTTGCGTGGACGTGGCGGAGCCGCATTTCCGACCGGCATTAAATGGAACACGGTGTTAAACACACCATCCGAGCAAAAGTACATTATTTGTAACGCCGACGAAGGCGATTCCGGCACCTTCTCTGATCGTATGGTCATGGAAGGCGACCCATTCGTTTTAATTGAAGGCATGACCATTGCGGGATTGGCCGTAGGTGCAACCCAAGGCTACATCTATCTACGCATAGAATATCCCCATGCCCATAAAGCACTCACCGCCGCAATTGAAACTGCCTATCAAACTGGTTATTTAGGTGATGACATACAAGGCAGCGGCAAAACCTTCCATCTGGAAGTGCGCTTAGGTGCTGGTGCTTATGTCTGCGGCGAAGAAACTTCACTGATGGAAAGTTTGGAAGGCAAACGTGGTTTGGTACGTTTCAAGCCGCCATTGCCTGCCATTAAAGGTTTATTTGGGCAACCTACGGTAGTCAATAATGTCATTTCCCTTGCCTCTGTGCCAATCATTCTGGACAAGGGTGGCGAATACTACCGCGATTTCGGCATGGGCCGCTCACGCGGCACACTACCATTGCAACTAGCGGGCAATCTCAAACACACCGGTCTAGTCGAAATCGCTTTTGGTTTGACATTACGCGAATTACTGTATGGCTTCGGCGGCGGCTCAGCATCAGGCAGGCCAATTAAAGCAGTACAAGTCGGCGGCCCATTAGGCGCTTATCTGCCCGAATCACAATTCGACACACCGCTCGATTACGAAGCCTTTGCAGCCATCTGGACAGTGTTGGGTCACGGCGGTGTCGTTGCATTCGATGATACGGTTGACATGGCCGCGATGGCTAAATACAGCATGGAGTTCTGCGCAATTGAATCCTGCGGTAAATGCACGCCGTGCCGCATCGGATCAACTCGTGGCTACGAACTTATGGATGAAATTATGCAAGGCCGCGAACTTGACAAAAACATATCTTTGTTACGCTCGCTTTGCGATACCTTGCTAAACGGCTCGCTTTGTGCATTAGGCGGCATGACACCCTACCCTGTGCTAAGTGCTTTGAACCATTTTCCCGAAGACTTCGGGATCAATGAAAAAGCCAACATAGCTTGATAACCCTTCGAGGTAACGACCATGTCCATCAATAAAGAACCTGATTTCGGCACCCCTGCCAGCGCCGCAACAACCAACGTCACGCTGGAAATAGACGGCTTTAAGGTGACGGCTCCCGCCGGAACATCCATCATGCGTGCGGCGGCCAGTATTGGCATCGACATCCCCAAGCTGTGCGCGACCGACAGCATCGAACCGTTCGGCTCGTGCCGTTTGTGCCTAGTGCAAATCGAAGGGGGGCGTGGGATGCCTGCTTCCTGCACCACACCGGTTGCCGAAGGCCAAAAAGTCACCACGCAAAATCCTCGGCTGGCCGAAGTGCGCCGTGGCATAATGGAGTTGTACATATCCGATCATCCCCTAGATTGCTTGACCTGTTCAGCCAATGGCGATTGCGAATTGCAAGATATGGCAGGTGCAGTCGGTCTGCGTCAGGTGCGCTATAACCCCATCGAAACACATCTGAATGCCGTCAAAGACGAAAGCAACCCGTATTTTACATTCGACCCCAGTAAATGTATCGTCTGCTCGCGTTGCGTCAGGGCTTGCGAAGAAACGCAAGGCACGTTTGCCTTGACTATTGATGGCCGCGGTTTTGATTCCAAAGTGTCCCCTGGACAAAACGAAGCTTTTATGGCGTCTGAATGCGTGTCTTGTGGAGCGTGCGTACAAGCCTGCCCAACGGCAACTTTGATGGAAAAATCGGTCATTGATAACGGGCAGCCTGAACACGCCATCGTCACCACTTGCGCCTATTGTGGCGTCGGCTGCTCATTCCGCGCCGAAATGAAAGGCGAACAAGTCATCCGCATGGTGCCCAACAAAGATGGCAAAGCCAACCACGGCCACTCTTGCGTTAAAGGGCGTTTTGCATTTGGATACGCCACCCATAAAGACCGGATCACCACTCCAATGATCCGTGCCAGTATCAAAGACCCTTGGCAAGAAGTCAGTTGGGAAGAAGCAATCAGCTATGCTGCCTCTGAATTAAAACGCATCCAAGCCAAATACGGCAAAGATTCGATTGGTGGCATCACCTCCTCGCGCTGTACGAATGAAGAGACTTATTTAGTCCAAAAGCTGATCCGTGCCGGTTTTGGCAACAATAACGTAGATACCTGTGCGCGGGTTTGCCATTCACCTACGGGTTATGGATTGAAACAAACCTTTGGTGAATCCTCTGGTACACAAGATTTTGATTCTGTCATGAAAGCCGATGTCATTCTTGTGATTGGCGTCAACCCGACCGATGGCCATCCTGTGTTTGGTTCGCAAATGAAAAAACGTTTGCGCCAAGGTGCTAAGCTGATCGTCGTTGATCCACGTGAAATTGATTTGGTCAAAAACAGCCCGCACGTCAAAGCCGATTATCATCTGAAATTACGCCCCAGCACCAATGTGGCTTTAATCAATGCTATCGCTCATGTCGTGGTCAGCGAAAACCTGACCAACGAAACTTTCGTCAACGAACGTTGCGACGTAGCCTCCTTTAATAAATGGAAAACGTTTATTGCCGACCCACGCCACGCACCGGAAGCCACCGAAGTGATCACCGGCGTACCCGCCGCTGATATCCGCGCGGCTGCCAGACTGTACGCAACAGCAGGTAATGGTGCTATTTATTATGGTTTGGGTGTGACCGAACATAGCCAAGGCTCAACAATGGTTATCGGCATAGCCAACCTGGCCATGGCAACCGGCAATTTGGGCCGCATCGGTGTCGGTGTCAATCCGTTGCGCGGTCAAAATAACGTGCAAGGTTCTTGTGACATGGGGTCGTTCCCGCACGAATTTCCTGGTTACCGGCATGTTTCCGACCCCGAAACCCATAAGTTGTTTGAATCTGCTTGGCAAGCACAATTAAGCAGCGAACCAGGCTTACGCATCCCGAACATGTTTGAAGCCGCTTTGGACAGCAGTTTTATGGGGCTTTATTGCGAAGGGGAAGACATCGCCCAATCCGATCCTGACATCAAACATGTCCATGCCGCATTGCGGGCGATGGAATGTGTCATCGTTCAGGACATTTTCTTAAACGAAACGGCCAAATTCGCGCATGTGTTCTTGCCCGGCGCTTCTTTTTTGGAAAAAAACGGCACCTTTACCAATGCTGAACGCCGCATTTCGCCCGTAAGCAAGGTCATGAAACCTTTGGCTATTTATCAAGATTGGGAAGTTACCCAATTACTGTCCAATGCCATGGGCTATCCGATGAACTATAACCATCCATCAGAAATCATGGCGGAGATTGCCAGCCTGACCCCTAGCTTTACCGGTGTCAGTTATGAAAAAATTGATGAGCTTGGCAGCATCCAATGGCCTTGCAATGATGATACGCCTCTAGGCACACCCATCATGCACACCGATGAATTTATGCGTGACGACGGCAAGGGCTTATTTATGCTGACGGATTACGTCGCCACCCAAGAAAAAATCACGCCGATGTTCCCGTTGATTTTGACTACGGGCCGCATTTTGTCGCAATACAACGTCGGCGCGCAGACCCGCCGTACGGCCAATGTTGCGTGGCATGGTGAAGACCGTTTGGAAATCCATCCCCACGATGCTGAAGACCGTGGCGTTAATAATGACGACTGGGTCGGCATCAAGAGCCGGGCAGGTGAAACCGTGCTACGGGCGCTGATTACTGACCGTGTGCAGCCAGGTGTGGTTTACACTACGTTCCATTTCCCAGAATCCGGTGCCAATGTCATCACGACTGACAACTCTGATTGGGCGACTAACTGCCCCGAATACAAAGTAACCGCAGTGCAAGTGACCAAAGTCAACCAGCCATCACAATGGCAACAAGACTACACGGCCTTCTCAGAGCAACAATTGGAACTTTTGGAGCAAGGCCTGAGTAATGGCTAATGCCAATCCGGTCACAGAGTCATTGATTCTTGATCTGGGCTGGCCTAGTTACCAACAACTCCCGGTGGAGCGGTGGCGGCAAGGCCTACGTTCCATCGAACAGGACTATGTCGCTGAAGAAGTGCCGGTGGCCTTGGTTTACAACGGTATTCCCCATGTAGTCATGCTGGCGACTCCGACGAACTTGGAAGATTTCGCTCTAGGTTTTAGCCTTACCGAAGGCATTATTGGCGACCCGCATGAACTGCTGGCAACACGGATTTATAACCGCGCTAACGGCATAGAGGTGCAAATCAAGATTCCCGAACAGCGCTTCCAGTGTTTGGCTGACAAAGGCCGCAACCTGACTGGCCGGACTGGTTGTGGTTTATGCGGAGCCACCACCTTGAAGCAGGCCGTGCGCACGCCAGTACCCGTGCAAACCGATTTGACCGTAAATGCCGAACAAATAATAACGGCCTTAACTGAAATCAAAGGACAGCAACGGATTAACCAATTGACTGGTTCGGTACATGCTGCTGCTTGGGTAATTCCAGACACCGGCATTATCGCAGTGCGTGAGGATGTCGGTCGGCATAATGCTTTGGATAAGTTGATTGGCGCATTGCTACGTACCGGAAAAAAACCCAGTATGGGCTTTGTCATAGTTACTAGCCGCGCCAGTTATGAAATGGTTCAAAAAACAGCTTTTTCTGGAATTGGCCTACTAGCGGCAATCTCTGCGCCGACTGGCTTGGCTATCCGCTTGGCTGACCAAGCCGGAGTGACCTTGGTCGGATTTGCCCGTACCGACCAACATGTGGTCTACACTCATCCACAACGTTTAATACATAATGTTTAGAAACCCTATGAAAATTGAAAGACTCATCCAAATGGCCAACGATATTAGCAATTTTTTTAACGCTGAAAGCGACAAAGAAATTGCCATAGAAGGCGTAAGAAACCATATCTTACGCGCATGGGAACCAAGAATGCGGCAAGCAATTATTGCTTACTGCCAAGAAAATGGTACAGGCTTAAGTGATCTTGCCAAAGCCGCTGTTTCCAAGTTGGGCTAACAAATCCACTTGCGGTATTTTTCAAGTGACCATGACTAAGCCAAATCAATTAATTGGCATGCTTACGTTTTTAGTGTAAACGTGACTGGACCATCATTAACCAAAGCGACTTGCATATCTGCACCGAACTCGCCAAATTGCACCATTGGATACATTTTTTTAGCTATTTGTTGTAAGTAAGCGAACATCAGTTGCGCTTGTTCAGGGGGAGCCGCAGTGACAAAACTTGGCCGATTGCCTTTTTGGGTATCAGCCGCCAGCGTAAATTGTGGCACTAGCAACAAACCGCCGCCTATATCCCTTAAGCTCAGATTCATCCGACCTTGTTCGTCGGAAAAAATCCGGTAATTAAGTATGCGCTCCAGCAGGCGGTAGGCCTCTTTTTCTGTATCCATTTTTTCGATGGCAACCAGTGCCATAATGCCAACCGCAATATTACCAATTATTTGATTATTAACCGTAACAGAAGCGCCGGTTACACGCTGGATTAAGGTGATCATGTAGGTTCTGCGCAATCAATTTTTTCTAATATGGCGTTTATTAGGCTCTTTTTTATAGCCTGAGTTTTTAGGTTCTGGGCTGTCGGGCTTAGTTCTGGTTAATCCGGCGAATTCAAACAATAAATCCAACTCCTTATCAGTCATTTCATAAACAGCCTGAGTTTTTAAACCATCCGGTAGCACCATCGCCCCGTAACGTACCCGAATCAAGCGGCTGACAACTACTTGCTGGGATTCCCACAGGCGCCTTACCAGACGATTACGGCCTTCTTTGACAATTACGTAATACCATTTATTAGCACCTTCCCCACCGGAAAATCTGATTTCATCAAATTTTGCCATACCATCTTCAAGCTCCACACCATGTTTGAGTTTTTCAAGCATGACATCGGGCACGTCACCCAAAATACGCACAGCATATTCACGCTCGACTTCAGAGGAAGGGTGCATTAGCCGATTGGCCAACTCGCCATTATTGGTGAATAGCAGCAATCCCGAAGTATTGATGTCGAGACGGCCAACATTAATCCACCGCCCCGTGGGTAATTTTGGCAATCGGGCAAACACTGTAGGACGGCCTTCAGGATCATTGCGCGTAACAACCTCGCCTATCGCTTTATGGTAAATCAAAGCTTGCGTCGGTTGCTCCGCAAATTTTTGCCAATGCAGCACCCGCTCGTTGAGTTGAAGATGATCACCCGCTCTCAGACGGTCACCTAAGGTAACCAAATTCCCGTTAAGTTTTAAGCGACCTTCCGCTATCCAGCGTTCAATCTCCCGCCGGGATCCTACCCCGCCACGTGCCAAGACTTTTTGGATACGCTCACCACTGTCTGACGACGGCTGTCCGTTATTTTTCGATACATTCTGTTCTGTCAGCTGTTTCGGTGCGCTGTTCGTCGGTGTTCTGCTTTTCACTGGTTACCTGCGTTTGTTGCTGTAGCTTGTCCACCGACACATCAAGAGTTTTAATCTCCTGTAAAGTCGGTAGGTCATTTAATGTTGTAATATTGAAATAATCCAAAAATTGTCGTGTTGTGCCTAACAAGGCTGGCCGCCCCGGAACTTCTTTGTGCCCGATAACCTTTACCCACTCACGCTCCAACAAGGTTTGGATAATGCTTGAACTGACACTGACGCCGCGTATATCTTCAATATCACCACGCGTGACGGGCTGGCGGTAGGCGATAATAGCTAATGTTTCAAGCAGTGCCCTAGAATATTTGGGTGGCTTTTCTTCAAACAACCGCGATACCCATCCCGACAACTCCGGCTTAACCTGAAAACGGTAACCGCTGGCGACCTGTCTTAATTCTACTGGACGAGCCGTGTAGTCTTTGGCTATCGCTGTCAGGGCAGCCTGTACATCCTCTATTTCAGGTTGTTCCTGCTCTGGAAAGACCTGCTGTATCTGTTTACAGGTCATGGGCTGTTTAGCAGCAAATAAAATGGCCTCGACAATATATTTTATTTCCATGCTGACAGGCAGTTGCTCATCGGGAGCAGGCAACTGAACCGTTTCTTTGATTTTCTTAGGCTTAGCCACTTTCAGAATGGGCGGCAACTGCACTGACAGTTCTGACGCTAAGTCCGGCAAGGGTGCCGGATTCGATAATTTCGACAAGTCCTTCTTTGCTGAGCTCGAGGATGGCGAGGAATGAAACGACGACGCCGTGTCTGCCTTCTTTTCGGATAAATAATTGCGAGAAAAGGAGACTATTTTCTCCTTTAAGGTTTGCCAAAATGGTTGCCATGCGTTCACGAACTGATAATGCTTCTTTGGTAATTTGGTGGTGGCTTAGCTGTTCAACCCGTGTTAAAACATCCCGAAAAGCCAATAAAATATCCTTTAGCTGAACATCCGGTAAAAGTTGCGCAATATTAAGCGTTGATACATCAATATCTACGGGAAACAATTCACGTTCCATTCTCGGCAACTGATCCAGCTCGTCAGCGGCATATTTGATACATTCATATTCCTGTAGCCTACGGATTAATGTTGCCCTAGGATCGTCTTCTTCATCTTCGGCTTCAGATTGGCGCGGTAGTAGCATTCTGGATTTTATTTCTGCTAATAGCGCCGCCATCACCAGATATTCTGCCGCTAACTCAAGATTTAGCCCATCCATCAGCTGAATATAATTAATGTACTGGCGGGTAATCTGGGCTATCGGTATATTCAAAATATCCAAATTCTGTCGTCTGATTAAATACAGTAACAGATCCAGCGGCCCTTCGAATAACTCAAGGAAAACTTCCAGTGCATCGGGTGGTATATAAAGGTCTTCAGGTAATTGATTAAAAGGGGTGCCGTTAACTATAGCAAAGGTGAGTGGCTCAATCAGGTTATCTGTGGGGTTTTGGCTCATCAACAAAAACTAAAGCAAATAGCGCTATAAAATCAGAGCCCTGCGATGGAAAAAAAGACTTTCTGAATAACAAACAGCGGATAAGAAAGAACGGTATTTAAAAAACCACTGTAAAGCAAGACTACTAAAATAATGAACCCATAACGCTCCAACTGGTTATATTTCCAAGCCAAACGAGGTGGTAACAAACCGGTTAAAATACGGCTGCCATCAAGAGGCGGGATGGGCAACAAGTTAATCAATGCCAAAACCAAGTTAATGGAAATACCCGCTATCCCCATATAAATAAGCGGCAATGAAATGGCTTCAATACCTATAGTTACCCCTACGCGAGCCAGCAACGCCCAAGCTAAAGCCATTAAAAAATTGGCTACTGGCCCTGCTAAGGCAACAATCGCCATATCATGCAACGGTTTTTTAAAATTTCTACCATCAACAGGAACCGGCTTGGCCCAACCGAAAATAATCCCTGTGCCCGTCATCAATAATAGGCCAGGCAAAATAATAGTGCCAAAAAGATCAATATGTTTAATCGGATTTAGCGTCAATCTGCCCAACATTGAAGCCGTATTGTCGCCGTATTTTTTCGCCACCCACCCATGCGCAACTTCATGCACGGTAATAGCAAAAACAACGGGCAAAATCCAAACAACTATGCGCTGGATTAGTGTCAATTCATTCATCATAGAACGATACTTCCTTTAGTTATTTAGCCATTCAACATTGAGGCAATTCCTTTGCCTTGCCTGATTATCTCAGGGCCATTGCTGGAAAACTCGATCATCGTAGTTGGTTCAAACTCAATGATCCCCGCATCTATGATTAAGTCTAGTTCATGCTCCAGCCTATCTCTTATATCATAAGGGTCTGTGAGCGCATCGCTGTCGCCAGGCAACACCAAAGTGGAGCTGAATAGCGGCTCTTCCAACTCCTGGACCAGTAACTGGGCAACTGGATGGCCAGGTATACGGATACCAATGGTTTTTTTCTTGGGATGTTGCAACCGACGCGGCACTTCGCGTGTTGCATCCAATATGAAGGTAAACGGGCCGGGGGTTAATGCTTTAATCAAACGAAACGCATCATTGCCTATTTTAGTAAAATTTGATATTTGCGCCAAGTCTTTACATACTAAGGTAAAATTATGCTTATCATCCAATTGGCGGATGCGGCGAATTTTATCCAATGCCTGTTTGTCACCGATATGGCAGGCGATTGCGTAAGATGAATCGGTAGGATAAGCAATCACGCCCCCTCCGCGGATTATTTCCACGGCACGATGTATTAACCTCAATTGAGGGTTCTCTGGGTGTATTGCAAAAAACTGAGCCATTCTAATTACTGCCTGAATTAATTTTCGCCATTATAGCGTACATCACCACCTGCTTGCAGTCTTGCCACGCAAACGGCTATAAAATATTGGCGTAATCCAGTTCTAATTGTTTAAAGCTCAATGACGTCATGAATCGGCTAAAACTCATCCAAGCAGACAGCCCCATCAAATCCCTAAACTGCGGTGGTAAAAAATGGGGTGGGCTGACCGTGCCTTCTTCCACCAGATCATTGAGTACTTTCATATCCTCAATCATAGTCTTGCCACAAAATAGTAAGGGGATGCGGTCTGGCTTACCTTTACTTACGGCCAAACGGATAAAGTTGTAAGTAAGCACAAAACCTTTAATGTAGGTCAAATCTTTAGTGAACGGCATTCCCGACGAGCTGCTGCCTCGAAATACCCGGCTACTTAATATGTAACTTTCTTCATGATCCATGCCTTTATTTCTGAAAAATTCAAAAATATCTATAAAATCAGCTCCATCTTCCGCTAATGTTATTGCCCGTACCCGGTTAATTAGCGTCATAAGACGATGTGGTGTGGAACTGAAGGTTAATATTTCCATCAGTACCGCCAACCCTTCTTGAGTGATAGTTGCTGAAGGCGGCCCTTTACCTAAAAAAGTACAATAAGGCTGTGACATACCATTCAATGTTGTCCCTAGATGCACCCACACCTCATGCACCTCAAGCACCCGTAGATCATGCATATTGAATAAGGCATCAGCACGCAATTTAACGTAATCGGTACCTGCCGCAGCATCTGAAATAATCCCGTCACTAAGCATAGCCCGTAAGCCATCGCCTGGAAACAAACTTTCTATTTTTTGGTTAAGAATATCTACTGCGTCAGGGGCTTTAATTGTTTTCGGTTCTTCACTTAAAGAATCCAACTGTAATAGCTGGGTCAGCGTTTCTTCCATCATGCTGCCCAAGTCTGCAATAGTCGGGTCACCCACATGAAAAACATCTAAGGAAGAGCCGTAGAGTTCTTGGGAAATATTCGCGAACGTATCAGTACCCCTGGCTTCCAACATGTAAACCACATCCTGATATTCACGGCAGATACGACGCATAATGACGCTCAGCGGATTAAGTTGTCCGAGTTTACGCACCAAATCACGTTCAATCTCATGAAACTCACGTTTTTTTTCAGCTGGGTCAAACCCTAGCGAGCGTGATGCATAGTAATCAGTATCAACAGCGGGTAACGTTTTACAACCGCTATTTAAAAACGCAGATTTTATACTGTCATCCCATTTGACGGCATCAAGCACGCGTATAGGCTGCTGGGCTTTCACAATCCGGTCTGAAAGCGCCTTAACTTCCGTAAGATAAGTTGAGGGTTTTGGTTTAGGTTTTTTTTTCATTAGCACTATCCCTTAGTTAAATTCCATTAAAACAAAAATCTTACGCCAAGTATATCAATAGAATAACTGCGTTTATAGCAATATGAGCAACCAAAAAAGTAAGTGGTCATTTAAGCCTTAGTTAAGGCTAGTTAGCACATAATGGCAATAAATCATGTAAACGGGTTAGGCTATGGACAAACGCAAATTGATAAACACTTCGATTGACACGAACCACCTAATCGCATCTAGGCGTCGGTTTTTAAAGCAAATGACGGGGGGGATGGCATTACTTTCTTTAGGCTGCCCAGAAATGGTATCGGCGGCAGTAAGGCACACTTATACTTCGACACGCCCCCATACACCGGCACATAAGATAATTGCCCTGGAAAACATTAATACCGGCGATAAGCTGAAGCTTGCCTATTTTGAGCAAGGCCGCTATGTTAAAGAAGCGTTACAAGAGATTAATTATTTATTCCGCGATTTCCATTCGGGTGATGTACATCCCATTGATCCCTCATTACTAGACCAATTATACGATTTAAAACAGAACCTGGACGTGACCCGCCCCGTCCATATCATCTCTGGCTATCGCTCGCCTGTCACCAATGCCCAATTACGCAAACAAAGCCATAAGGTGGCTAAACATAGCCTACACATGGAAGGCCGGGCAATCGACATACGTATCGAAGGAGTGAAAACCAAACACATCAGGAATGCAGCCATTGCTATGCAGCGCGGTGGGGTCGGCTATTACCCCAGAGCTAATTTTGTCCATCTGGACACTGGTGAGATTAGAACCTGGTAGTGAACCTATTCTGTAACTTCTACTGTCTTCATCAGGTCTGCAGCAGGTACGGCAGGCTTAACAAACAACTCTTGATCATCAAGGTCTTCTGAATTTTTCAGCGCATCCAGCAGTATTACATCTTGTCCATAAATATCAGGATAGAAAATCAGTTGGTTTTGTTGGTCGAAAAATGCCGTCACATAAAAAAACAGCACGGGGATAGATTGCTTTAGAACAACCCGTTGCATTTTCGATTCATGCATCGCTTTCTGAATCCGCGCCTTATCCCAACCCGTCTGATTTTTTAAAACAAATTCCGCCAATTTTTCTGGATTTTCAACCCGCACGCAACCATGGCTAAAATCCCGCCGCGACCGGCTGAATAAGGCATTAGCGGGTGTATCATGCAAATACACATCTTCTTTGTTAGGAAACAAAAATTTTACTTTACCTAACGCATTCTTTTTACCGGGGCGTTGCCTGATCCTTACTGTACCCTGCTTAAGCTGAGCGATAGTCGCTGCAGAAAATCCGACAACACCCGAACTGGACACCAATTCCATATTTTCCTTCTCCAGAAAACCTGGATTACTCATCAACTTAGGAATAAATTCGTTCTTAACAATACTATAAGGCACATTCCAATAAGGCATAAAATCAATGAAGCGCATGTCTGCCATTAACACGGGGGTTTGATTTTTCATTGCCTTGCCAACAACCACTTTTATATTGATAATCTCAGGTTCCAGCGCATTGACATTATCGAACGCCCAAAGCTGAAAGGCAGGAATATTGACAATAATAGAAGGCCCATCACCCAGTGACGGCAACCAACGGAGTCTCTCCATCGCCAGTTCAATTTGTATTACCCGTTGTGCTGGGGACATATTTAATTCAGCAAGCGTGGATTTACCGATAACACCATCAGCAGCCAAGCCATGACGATGCTGGAATTTTTTCATTGCTGCAACAATTTTTCCTGAATAGCCGGCAGATGTGGGCGTATTAATGCCACTTGTGTCTTCAGGCAAATCGCCTGTTGTCGTTAAAAATTGCTTCAGCCCGTCAAGCTGTTTGATGTTATCCCCAGGATTGACAGTCTTGTCAAAAAACAACCGGACATGTTCGGATTTATCGGCAAGCTGCCGGTAATTTGCCAGCGCTGACTTTAGCTTTTGATATTGCTTTAACTTCGGCTCCACTAATATCGGCAACTGTGCAATAGACTGCTGTTCAAGGCCAGACTTAATCAACAAGGGCAAATCAAGCAACTTTTTATCCCTAAGTTTAAGGTTAAAATTAATGCCTTGCGGATTAACCCGGCCATAGTGCAAATCATGGAGAAAGCGTAGCAATGATAAGCTTAATGCAGTGTCGTATGCTGCTAATTCCCTGTACGCATCTGTCTTAAGCAGCAAGACTGTTGAAAACTTTTGTTGCAACATTGCAGTGTCATAATTCGCTGCATTTAAACCGTTATCCGCCGCGTTTTTCAGAAGATCCAGCAATTGGGTGATATTTGTATTGCTACCGCCATTGCCCAACCAAAGCAATTGATAATCGGCCTGTTTATAAAGCGTGTCGAGATCATCGCTACGATTAGCAAAATTCGCCATTTTTAAATACGGATGCTGTTTAGCGGCAATAATCGCCGTAATTTCTTTAGCCACCGACGGTTCCTGAACAACCATGTCTTCCGCTAATAAATCAAATGCGGACAGCGTCAGGCAAAAAAACATCAACAACCGCAGGGCATAGCGTCCCGCACGATTCCTTAAGCACGCACTATAGAAATTACTGTTTTGTAAAACAACCAATGTGTGGACATTAAACATTCCCCCTTCATTATCACCTTTTGCAAATACACTTAGCTCCATATAACACACGCCTATTTCGAGAAATTTGGTATAACTGTCAAAAATCAGGCAATACTACCACTAACAGACTGTTTTCATAGTGATAAATCGACAGAATATCGATTAAGTCAAAAAGCCGGTTAATTTTCCTGTCAAAATGCTATTTTTTAGCGGTTACCGAAAAACAGCTATTTTATTCACCCCTCAGGAACACCGATGGCAAAAAAACCACAGCAACCCTGCCCGCCCCTTTTTCCTAGCGCCAAACAAGACGCAGCACAGGTCTGTTACGATTACGGCACACCGCAAAGCCGTTCAAATTCTTATAGGTTAGCGTATGATGACTTCGACTTCATTATGCGTGACGAATTAAGGCCTGTACGTTTACAACTTGAATTGCTCAAACCTGAACTTGCCCAACTTGAGCATAACATCCATGCAACCGTGGTCATTTTCGGCAGCGCCCGTATCAATGACTGCGAAACGGCGGAGCAGACGTTGCAATGTGCAGAACAAGCATTGGATGACAATCAAGGTGATGTTGGACTAGCAAAAAAAGTTGCCATAGCAAAGCGGCTGCTAGCTAAAAGCCGCTATTATGATGAAGCACGCAAGCTAGGCAGCCTAATCACCGAAGGCGCTAAAGGGCTCAACCATAACATTGTTGTCGTCACTGGCGGTGGCCCTGGGATTATGGAGGCGGCCAATCGCGGTGCGGATGATGTCAACGGCAAAAGCATAGGGCTAAATATCGTGCTGCCTGGCGAGCAAAAGCCCAATAACTATATCACCCCTGAATTGTGTTTTCAGTTCCATTACTTTGCCATACGCAAGATGCACTTTTTAATGCGGGCGATTGCACTTATCGCTTTTCCGGGAGGCTTCGGCACACTAGATGAACTGTTTGAAGCGCTTACCTTGATCCAAACCAACAAAGTCAGACGTATCCCTGTCATTTTATTTGGCAAGCTGTACTGGGATAACATCATCAATTTTGACACGCTGGTCGATGAAGGTGTCATCTCGCAGTGTGAACGGGAAATTATCCAGTATGCAGAAACGGCAGAACAAGCATGGCAACTAATTTTAAATGACTATGTCAAAAATGTTGATGATGCTAACAACGACAACATCTAAAATCGCAACACAGACTCTTGGACGATGGTGAGTTTTCGCTGCTTTGTACATCGGATTTGCCGTATGCTACTATTTATAAAATCAAAAATGGGTTTTGATTTTAATTTAATTTTATGGAGTTGCTAATGAAACAATTATTGAAAACAGTGTTGATGCTTTCTACACTATCCTTATTTACCTCTTACGATGCCGCAGCATCGACTTATCCGGCTAGAGTGAGCGCAAAACTTGGCAACGCACTTGTCAATGTGACCACTGGGCTCGGCGAAATCCCTAAAGCCATTATGATCACCAATCGGACAGAAGGCCCTGCCTATGCATCAACCGCTGGCGTGGTGACGGGAATTGTAAACATGATGGGGCGCACCCTAAATGGCGCATACGATCTGGTGACATTTATGATACCGACCAAACCAATCATCACGCCCGATTATGTTTGGCAAGATTACGACAAAGAAACCAGTTACCGCTCAACCTGGCAATTACGCTAATACGCAAAAATCATCGAGCACAACCTGTTTGGACTGCGCTCGATAATCAAGAGCATTAATCCCTGCCGTTGAACACCCCTAACAACTGCAACAAGCTTAGGAACAGATTGTAAATGGAGACATACAAAGAAATGGTGGCCAGAATATAATTAGTTTCACCGCCATTGATCATGGCACTGGTTTGAAACAAAATCATGCCGGACATCAACAAGATGAACATGGCTGAAACCGCCAATGATAATGCAGGAATAGCAAACACGATTGCGCCAATACCGGCCAAAAATGCGACCAGTATACCGACCATCAAGAACCCGCCCAAATAACTGAAATCTTTCCGCGTAGTCAACGCATAGGCTGACAACCCAAGAAAAATCACCCCAGTGCCACCCAATGCCATCATGATAAGCTCATGGCCGTTGCTGAAGACATTAATATACATGGTCAGGATCGGCCCTAAAGTCAACCCCATAAAGCCGGTCAGGGCAAAGATAAAGACCAAGCCCAATGCGCTGTCACTAAATTTTGTCGTCAAGAACAGCAAACCGAAATAACCCACCAAAGTGAGAACCATGCCTGGATGGGGCAAGTTTAAAGCCATCGACAAGCCTGCTGTCAATGCACTGAACAGCAGCGTCATAGACAATAACAGATAGGTGTTTTTCAACAGTTTATTAGTCGCCAGAGCACCCGCTTCTGGACGCGATACCACAGTATTTGATTTCATTTTTGTTACCTTAAAAGTATGATGGACAGTAATAACAACTATTGAATATTACTAGAATTTCATTTGTTTCGTAAAAAACTTTTAGCCACCGGCCTGCTCTTTGGCCGAAGCTAACGCTTAGAACGTGTCCCGGCCTCATGCCAAACCATTTAAAACCACTCATGCCCAACCTGCCATTCCCTTACACAATCCGCCGCAGCCCACGCTCTGTTAAGGTAAAAATTGTTGTCACTTTTGATAAGGTCGAAGTCATTGCGCCAACTAAAGTGGCTGAACAAACAATCGTACGGTTTGTGCACGAAAAACAGCATTGGGTTATGTCAGCACTTACTAAAGTTGCCGAAAAAAACCAGCACGATACAACGTTTGCGCCGGTTTTTTATGGTGACGGTACAAAAATCCCTTATCGCGGCGAATTTTATAAACTGACTGTCAAACCCTCTCCATTAAAACGCTTAAAAATCACCTTGGCTGACGGGCTGGTTGCCCATATTCCTAAGGTGTTACCGGTCAATGCACACAACGATGCCATTAAAATAGCATTGGTAAACTGGCTGAAAAGCCAAGCCAAACAGCATGTGCAAGACTTGGTCAAACAGCATGCACCTAGAAAACAGCTGACTCCACGCTCTATTATGATTAAACGGCAAAAAAGTCGCTGGGGAAGTTGCGGCATCCACAATGACATCAGCATCAACTGGCTACTGATTCTGGCCCCGCCTGAAATACTGGAGTACGTGGTGGTGCATGAGCTGTGCCATATCCAGGTCAGAAACCATTCAGCCCATTTTTGGGCGTTGGTCGCGGAACATTTACCGGACTATCAGCAACATAGGCGCTGGTTGAAGCAACAAGGCGCCAGCCTGATGCGGGGACTTGATTAATACGCTTAAAAAGCCCCGGCAACACCCTATCCACCCCAGTGCAAAACCTCTGGCAAAAAAAACTCGCTGACCAGCATGTGCTTATGCCTGATGCCATAAACAGTCCTTCTGCCCCAAATTGGCTGGTTTATGCTAATTTTTTCGAAGGTGGCTGATGTCCATAAGCAAGGCTTAACTAAAGCCACGTCCATTTCCACGCGCTCAAGTTTGGGATACGAAAAAATGACTTCGCCTAAGGGACGCGTCCCTAGCTGCGATAAATTACTGTGCGCAACTTTAATGGTTTCGGCAGGAATGATCGTCCTGGCAAGAATCAAGGGCTTACCGTCAGCATGTAACATGACTTCGCGGATCAGACAGTAGCGGGCGGCAGGCTGTTTAAGCAGTTTTTGTTCCGATAAAAACGGGGTGCGCCACTGTTGCAGCAGCACGCTGACAGCAACCGAACGGCCATAGATATTGCGGAGCCGCTGGGTTAGCGAACCGGATTCATAAGCCCATGACTGTACGGCAGCGGGAAGTTTATGGCGTGTGCCTAGGCGGTTTTCATGCCAAACAGGTTCTTGATCAAATAACAGACTCTTGGTGGCCAAACTAAACTAAACCTCGGCATAATTGGTGGCTGCGCCCAGCCAGCGCTCGCATAGGGGCTGGATAGCATGGGGCGATTCGGTGAAGAAAGTGTCGCTGAGTTGCGCAATAGCGTCGAGCAACTCGGCATCGCGTGACAAATCAGCAATTTTAAACTGCATTTGCCCCGTCTGGCGCGTGCCCATAACATCGCCTGCGCCTCGTAATTGCAGGTCTTTTTCGGCGATGACAAAACCATCGTTGCTATCCCTTAAAATGCCTAAGCGCTGGCGGGCAGGGTCTGATAACGGCGCCTGATACAGCAACAGGCAATAACTGTCACCTTCCCCCCGCCCGACCCGACCTCGCAATTGATGCAGCTGCGAAAGCCCTAGGCGCTCAGGGTTTTCAATAATCATCAGACCGGCATTGGGCACATCAACGCCCACTTCAATAACCGTTGTAGCAACCAGCAAATCAATCTGGTGATTTTTAAAGGCCTGCATAACCGCGTCTTTCTCGGCGGTTTTCATCCGCCCGTGTATCAACGCAACCCGCACATCAGGCAGTGCTTGCGTTAAAAATTCGGCCGTTTTTTCCGCCGCTTGGCATTGCAAAACTTCAGATTCTTCAATCAGCGTGCAAACCCAGTACACCTGCCTTTTTTTACCTACCCAGCCATTAATCCGGTCGATCACATCGGCGCGACGCTCCCCCGGAATCACGCTAGTGACGATAGGCTTCCTGCCGGGCGGCAGCTCATCAATGATGGAAATATCCAGATCAGCATATTGTAACATCGCCAAGGTACGCGGAATCGGCGTCGCAGTCATCACTAACTGATGCGGTCTGAAGCCTGTGTGCTGGGATTTTTCACGTAATGCCAGCCGCTGATGCACGCCGAAACGGTGCTGCTCGTCAATAACAATCAAACCTAGGCGATGAAATTGCACACGTTCCTGAAACAGCGCATGGGTGCCAATGATGATACCGGCCGAACCATCCGCCAGCGCTTCTAATGTTTGTTTGCGCTGGTTGCCTTTAAGTTGCCCGGTCAAAAGCACCACGTTGGTTTCAAACCCGGCAAACCAGACGCTGAAATTGCGCAAATGCTGCTCTGCCAACAATTCGGTCGGCGCCATCACCGCAACTTGATAACCCGCCACTAATGCCAGCAATGCCGTATAAGCGGCAACAATGGTTTTGCCCGAACCGACATCGCCCTGTACCAAGCGCATCATCGGCTGCGGCTTTTGGCAATCGGCTTCAATCTCGGCAATAACCCGTAATTGCGCGCCAGTCAGCTTAAATGGCAAGGAGCGCAAAAAATGACCGGTTTCCGGAATCGCGCTATGGAACACCGGCGCTTGCCAAGCACGGGCTTTATTCTTTATCGTGCAAAGGCTTAGATGATGCGCGAGCAATTCTTCAAAAGCCAAGCGCTTTAAAGCAGGGACACTGCCGTCTTGCAATGCCTCGATTGAGACCGACTCTTCCGGCGCATGCAAGGTTTGTATTGCATCAGCCAATGTCGGGTACCGATGATGCCGCAAAATTGTTTCAGGAACCCAGTCAACCAACAATTTGGCATCGTGACTGCAAAACTGTAACACCTGTTTTACTGCTTTGCGGATGACCGCCTGGCTAAGCCCTTCCGTGAGCGGATAAACCGGCGTTAAGCGGCTTTCGGTTGTGACAACATCAGGATTGGCAATGACTTTGTACTCAGGATGCACCATTTCCAGACCGGCAAAACCATAGCGCACTTCGGCAAACACGCTCAGCCACGTCCCGGGTTTAAGCACATTGTGCTGGTTAGCCGTAAAATGAAAGAATTTTAACGAAATAGAACCGGTATCATCGCTGATTTTGCATATTAAGCTTTTGCGGCCTCTAGGTAAGACATCGGTAAACTCAACCTTGCCACAGACCAATACCGTCATGCCTGCTATCAATGAGCCTATTGGGTAAATACGGGTGCGGTCTTCGTAGCGGTTCGGCAAATGAAAAAGCAGATCCTGAAGGTGGCGGATCCCTAACTTTTCCAGGCGACTTGCAGTTTGCGCACCAATACCCGTTAACGTAGTGACCGGTTGTTTAAGGATGTTCACATTCTCGTATTCTAGCTGACAACAACTGTAGGCAAGCCGCTAGCAACCACCACAAAACCAACGCAGTAACTGAAGAAAATATGACCTTCGTGCTGGTTTGCCACGGCTTGGCTCAATTTTTAACAGGCTGGATATTCTTGAACCGGCAATTGCATAACCGCATCCATTTCCACTTGCGCGCCTTTAGGTAAGGCGGCGACACCAATCGCGGCACGGGCGGGATAAGGCTGTTGGAAATAACGCCCCATAATTTCATTGACTATCGGAAAGTGCGTCAAATCCGTTAAAAAAACATTCAGTTTGACAACATCTGACAACTCTCCGCCCGCAGCAACGGCAACGGCTTTTAAGTTCTCAAACACCTGCGTTATTTGCGCGTCAATCTCACCCTCAATCAGAACCATCGTTTCAGGGACTAGCGGAATCTGTCCCGAAAGATAAACCGTACGGTCAACTTTTACCGCTTGTGAATAAGTGCCTATAGCTTGCGGTGCCTTATCGGTCTGGATAATTTCTTTAGTCATTTTTAACCCTTTATGTACTGTACTTTGTTATGTTGTGCTGGATAGAAAACCAAGCCTTTATCATTCAATTGCCTTTATAGCTGTTAAATACCTGGGGCTTATTTTTGTGGTCAAAACTCACGACATCATACGCGTCTTTTTTGCCCCCCATCTCCATGCCAGGCGTTCCAACTGGCATGCCGGAAACTGCCAGACCTACAACCTTATGCTTATTTTTCAGTAAGTTATTAATATCATCCGCAGGCACATGCCCTTCAATCACATAGCCATTAATAACGGCGGTATGGCAAGAGGCTAATTCCGGCGTGACACCGTATTTCGTTTTGATAGCCTGAATGTCGGTAGTGATATTATCTTTAATGGTAAAGCCATTTTCTTGTAAATGAGCCAACCATTTTTCGCAGCAACCGCAAGTCGGGCTTCTGTAGACGGCAATCTCTTCGGCATTAACGGCAAAGCCGATAACCAACAAACCGGCTGCCAACAAAATTTTCAATAGTTTCATCATATCCTCTTAACTGTCTTGATGGTAAAGCGGGCTGTATTGATGGACGGTATCGACCATTGCCTTAACATGTTCAGGATTAATGTCCGGTAAAATACCATGCCCCAAATTGAAGACATGACCCGAACCGGTGCCGTATTTTTGCAAAATGGCTCTAACTTTTTCGGCAATAACTTCCGGTTTAGCATAAAGGGCGACCGGATCCATATTCCCTTGCAAGGCGACTTTATCTCCCACTCTGGCACGGGCCTGCTGTATATCGGTCTGCCAGTCCAAGCCTAATGCGTCATAGCCAGCGTCAGCCATAGACTCAAGCCACAGCCCGCCGCCTTTGGTGAATAAAATGGTCGGTATTTGCACGCCATCGACATCGGTTTTCAGCAATGCCCTAACTTGCTTGGCGTAGTTTAAAGAGAATTCCAGATAATCTTCACTGCTCAACATACCGCCCCACGTATCGAATAACATCACCGCTTGGGCTCCAGCCGCTATTTGTGCATTCAGATATGTTGCGACTGATTGCGCCAGCTTATCCAACATGCTGTGCATCAAACGGGGTTGTTCGTACATCAAGCCTTTGACGTTTTGAAAGCTTTTGCTGCTGCCGCCTTCAACCATATACGTTGCTAATGTCCAAGGACTGCCGGAAAAACCGATTAACGGCACACTGCCTTGCAGGTTTTTTCTGATCAACCGCACAGCATCGACCACATAGCGCAGCTCCACTTCGGGATCAGGCACCGGCAACTTATTAATATCGGCCGCCGTCCGCACCGGATATTTGAATTTAGGCCCTTCGCCTTCGGTAAAATAGAGCCCCAAGCCCATTGCATCGGGGATGGTCAATATATCTGAAAACAGAATTGCCGCATCAAAGTCAAAGCGCCTTAGCGGCTGCAAAGTGACTTCGCAAGCCAGCTCTGGATTAGTGCACAGATTTAGAAAACTACCGGCTTGTTCCCTGACCTGCCGATATTCGGGTAAATAACGCCCTGCTTGCCGCATCATCCACACGGGCGTCCGGTCTACCGGTTGTTTCAACAAGGCTTTAATAAAAATGTCGTTTTTTAATGATGTCATCGGATTGGGTTATGAAAGTTCAGGTAAAGAAGGGTCAATCGTGCTGAAGGTAACCCGAAGAGCTGAGCCACTGGACACCTAGGGCTATGGAGACCAACGCCACAACAGCGGCAATGAGTAGCCATAGTGCCTTATCGCGTTTTTTGGTAATCGCCAAACTGGGTATTTGAGCGATAATGCGCTCCGGGATACCTTGGGTTTCCCTATAGACAGACTCTATAATGCTGTCGCTAAGCGTATTAACCGGCAACCTTATCCAAGATTTTGCCGATAACTGTTGTAAAAAATCACCACATTGTTTTTCTGATAGCAGTGGAATTTCAACAAAGTAACAATCGTCAATTATCCTGTCTGAGCGGGTTTTTATATAGACCTCATCAGGCGTCAAGGCAAACGTAATCCTTAACGCGGGATTTGCCGCCGCATAGTCAATAAGCGCGGTTATTAAGCCAGGGACCAGTTGACCGGCGTCATCAATGATCAGGACCAGCTTATCGCCTTGGCTTTCTAGTTGCGCCAAAAACCTATCTAAACTCGGCGGTTGTTGACCCGACTTACCCGTTTTAACAGCGTCGGCTATTTGCTCAAGAATATTTTCAAAACTTAAGTCGGGGCTCCCCTGCAGGGCAGAGTATTGCCAAGCATCGTTTTTGCGCTCCAGCAAGAGCTTGATCAACATCGTCTTGCCAATGCCTTTAGGCCCACAAACAACTAAAGATTGTGTCGAATTAGCAATTAAATGCGTCACCAAATCAAGCTTCTGGGCACGCTCTTGCGTGATTAAAGAATAATCAGCCGTATTTATTTGTCCATTCATCGTGATTACATTGCCCGACCATAGCGGGTTAAGGTCTGTTTTAACAGTCCCACGTCAACATTGACGGGTAATGTCGCCAAACCGATTTTTTCTAACAAAATCACGCGAATTTCGCCATCCACATTTTTCTTATCCACGGCCATTAATTCTAAAAACCTATCCGCATCAAGTTGCTCAGGCGGGGTGACCGGCAACTTAGCTTTTTTGAATAACGTGATAATCCTGTCCACATCGGCATCCGTCAGCCAACCTTTACTTCTGGATAGGTCAGCCGCTTGACAGGTACCAATCGCAACCGCCTCGCCATGTAAATATTCGCCATAACCCGCACCGGTTTCAATCGCATGACCAAACGTATGGCCTAAATTCAAGGTGGCCCTAATGCCCGTCTCGGTTTCATCTTCGGCCACAATTTGTGCCTTATTTAGGCAGGATTGTTCAATCGCATAAGCTAATGCGGGCTTATCTCTAGCCAACAGTAACCCAATATTTTGCTCCAGCCAGGCAAAAAAATCGGCGTCCCTAATCAGCCCGTATTTAATGACTTCAGCCAGACCTGCCGACAATTGGCGGTCATCCAAGGTATCTAGGACATCGGCATCGGCAATCACGCATTGCGGCTGATAAAACGCGCCGATCATATTTTTTCCCAGTGGATGGTTAACACCGGTTTTACCCCCTACCGAAGAATCCACTTGCGCCAATAAGGTGGTAGGAATTTGCATAAAACTAATACCGCGTTGGTAACAAGCGGCCGAAAAACCACCCATATCACCAATTACGCCGCCACCCAAAGCGATTAACGTTGCATTGCGGCTAAATTTACTGGCCAGCAATTTATCAAAAATCTGCATCATGATGTCGAGGGTTTTAAATTGCTCACCATCTGGCAATATCACCTGCTCGACAGTGAACGCCTGCAGGTTTTTTAACACGGCATCCAAATATAACGGCGCAATCGTGGTATTAGTAACAACGATGACTTGTTTGGATTTGATGTGTCGGGCAAACAGGTCGGGGTCGTTTAGTAAACCGGAACCTATATAAATCGGGTAACTACGCTCACCTAGCGCTACGGTTAAAGTTTTCATTTATGTTAACGGTTAACGAATCGGTATTCTTCGAGGATGTATTCAACAACGTCTTTGCTAGCCATGATACCCGTATTGACCTTAAAGTCGGCACAGGACAAATACAGGGGTTCACGTTGTAAAAATAAGTGCTCTATGCGCTCTTTAGGATTCTCTGTCTGTAACAAAGGCCGTTGGGTGTCTCTGCGTGTACGCTCCAGTATTCTCTCCACTGAACACTGCAAATAGACAATAAAACCATTTTCTTTTAATAAGTTACGATTTTCCTCACGCAAAATGGCACCGCCGCCAGTCGCCAGCACAATACCCCGCATTTGAGTTAATTGCTGGATCATTTTCTGCTCCCTATCCCTAAATCCTTCTTCGCCTTCAAATTCAAAAATAGTAGGAATATCTACGCCTGTCCGTTCTTCAATAGCTTTGTCACTGTCGTAAAAAGGCAATTTTAGCGTTCTTGCAAGTTGCCGACCTATTGTGGTCTTGCCTGCCCCCATAAGGCCAACTAAATATATATTCTCTGATCTCGTCATCAAAATACCTTGCTGGTCTGATTTTCCGATATTATCGGAGTTATTGGAATGTAACCGCCCTTCATCAAGGCAATCTAGTCATGGCTACTTTTCGTTATTAGCATGACAACAGGCGGTTATTGTTAAAATTTAAAATTAAAAAGGGCGTAAGACCCTCCTCTGCATTGATCTTTGCAGAGCCTATTTCAGGCAGGGATTGTACCAGATGAACAGTAGGTAGTGGATGGAATCTATCCTCTTACATAAATATTACGTTTTACACCGAACCCAACTTTCCCAAGACAAATGATCCTATTCTCATTCGACTTCGCCAACAAACCCGTTAGGTTACTTGTTATTTTTGCTTTCATACTAATGACATTGGATGTCCATGCGCAAAATACCGAGACAGCCAACGATCTATTTACCCAACTCCAAGCACTACAAAGCCAGATGAATATCGAAATCACCGGCTTGGAAAGAATACAAAATGAACCCAAAGCCATTATCAGCGGCAGTCTGGAGCAGCAACTCCAACAACTGTTAGCATCGTTCAATCATATTATCAGCCGCAATGCAAAAGGCCAGATTGAGCGCATTGTCATCATGAATAAAAAACAAAAAACCAAGCCTAACCGTATCGTTTTACCCATTCGGACTGAAGGCAATCATTTTATGGTTTCCGTAGCCATTTCAGGTGACGGAAGTTTATGGCAGACCTTGGATATGATTATCGACACAGGGGCGGATTTGGTTGTTTTACCGGAATCAATGATAGCTAAACTAGGCCTCGCCGATAATGCGTTCACCCTTCATAAGATGCAGACCGCCAATGGCACAACCGATGCTAAAGTCGGTCTGTTACAACAATTGAAAATTGCCGGGGAAACGGTGGAAAATGTGGAAACCGCCTTTATAGCAGACGCGCTATTGGGGGAAAACCGCTTGTTGGGCATGAGTGTTTTAGGACGTTACCAAGTACACATTGATGACAATAGCCAATTGCTCACGTTATATAAAAAATAATCAGCATAAAAAACCATTACCAATGACGAAAAGGTGGGAATGGATAGGGCTGATAATAGCCGCGTAAATAATAGGGGTATGCATAAGGCCCATAGATGCCATAACCCATCCCAAAACCACCTTGGTAATAACTGCCCGGGTCGTAACTAGGCCACAAATATAATGTTGCCGCTGAAATCAGCGGAAGACGCATCGTTTTGTTGCCTATTTTGCGCTCAATATCGCCAGCAAGCGTGCCGGCAATAGTAATCAGCGTGTTCTTGGCATAGATGGCCGGATCCAAAAACTCAACGCTTTTAACAGCAAAGCGCCCGACATAAGCCTCATTTACTTGTGGCTTGCCATAACTTGTCAGCGGATAATACAGGACTTGCAAGAGACTGTAGTTTTGTTCATTTTCGACATCAACAATAACCCCTCCCCAGCGCACCGGTGCGTTTTTATAAGAACCTGTAGCCTGATTGGCCTGACTATAGGAAATGTCATACATTGGCGCGTCTTTAATAGCCGTCGGTATATTTGAGCAAGCTGTCAAGAGCAAAAAAACCAGCAATAAGTAAGGGTGCATATCATGCTCCAGATTGACAATTTAATGGGATAAATCAACATCATAAAATCTGATATATACTTTCCTATTTAAGTTCCACTAGGCTTTTCCTCTACCTTTGCACCATCCAAACCAAGGGAACTATCATTAAACTATAACCAAAATGTCATTTTTTTGTAACTATTGATTGTTAGCCTCGTGGGTTCAATTACAACATTTGTTAATTCCAGAGGTTATTCATGAATAAAAAAGTAAAATTACTGAGCTATGCGGCACTTGGCTTAATTGTGAACTTATCAGCATCAACCATCGTACATGCCGGCTCATTATCATTTGGCCTGTGGGGCGACATGCCCTATGCCAAAAATGGCGACGGTCTTAAAACCGGCGATAAAATGACCCGCTTGGTTGATAGCATGAACGCTTCAAACCTTGCCTTCACTATATTTGATGGCGACACCAAAGACGGTAGTTCAGTATGTACTGACAGCGCACTTGGACAAGAGTCCATTG
>JAQTQZ010000068.1:0-2276 GCA_028712695.1 Methylovulum sp.
TTCACATTAAAATAGTTTATTATATATATATTATAGTTGATCTAGGAGTAATTATATCAACTAAGATAATAAAATCCGGTGTATACTTACAGCAGGCTAAAAAGCCCTGTTTTAAGCGGTTTAGGCGATAGCGAGGGTAGGGTACCGGTCAAAAAGTCTTGCGTTCATCCTGGCTCTGCGCTGGGGTAAACGGGGCATTGAACCGGTATCGGTCACAGGGCAGGGCTGTATTAAGAACTCACGTAACTACTTAAGGTAATCGACTCATGAATCTGGACGGCTTGGTCCTGCTGCGCGGCTGGATTAATCACATTGAGTGGACCGAACTGGATAGCCAATTACCGGAGGCAGGGGCGTCCTCGCGGAAACGTATTAAAGACCTGCGCCGACAGCTGGTCATGAAAGCTCGTTTTTATGGCAAACCTGAACACGTTGAGCTCTAGCTGGGTGAACGCGGTCATACCGAAACCTGGGCATGCCGCGCGCTTACGGCCTTAAACAACCTCAACAGCTTGGAAGAGCCGGTGCCCGATCTGGAGCAATCCGTAGACCAGTGGTTCCCGGAACCGGTGTGTGCTGCTTTGCCTCCCAAGACCAAAACCCTGGCAGACGTGATTGATCTGTTGGAAGCGGTTTTTGCCGGGGATATCCCCTTAGCTGAGCTTACAAGTGTAGGTTTTTTAAAAAAAGTGTGACAAGACATATGGTTACGGTAAATTGATGAGTATCATCAACATCTATTTACCGAAGGTGCCGCCATGTCTCGCCACCCACAACTATACCAATGGATCGACACCGTTGTCATGCGATTTCCCTCGCTCAGCAAGCCCAGGCTTTGGGCCTGGCACTATGGAGTTTCGGCATGGTCATTGCCCGCTCGTGCAGTTTAACTGCGGTGGCCGATGTGTTGGCACCGCTCATGGGGCAGTCCTATAACACGTTGCGTGAAAGGCTGCGTGATACTTACCGGGAGGCGGCCGCGAAAGCTGGAAAACAGCGCGTCGAACTCGATGTCACTGAGAGTTGGGCGCCTTGGCTGGCGTGGCTACTGGATGGCTGGTCGGGTCAACAGATGGCGATTGCCATGAATGCGACGAGTTTGGGGGGGCGTTTTGTGGTACTGGCTATTAGTGTTGTGTATCGCGGTTGTGCCGTACCCGTTGCCTGGAAAGTTTTAAAGGCCGGGGAGAAACACGCATGGAAGCCGGAATGGCAGGCGTTGTTAAAACGGTTTAAAGGTCTTTTACCCGAAGGCTGGACAGTCATCGTATTGGCAGATCGTGGCCTATACGCGAAGTGGTTGTTTGAAGCCATTGTCGAACTGAAATGGCATCCGTTTCTGCGCGTCAACAGCCAGGGCACGTTTCGTCGCGAAGGCTGGTATCACTGGAAGCCGTTTTCCTACTGGGTGCCTGCCAAGGGTTGCCGTTGGCAAGGGCGGGGAACCGCATTTAAGGGCAAGAAAAGCCAATTGCGCTGTACGCTGCTGGGCTACTGGGGCGAAGAACATCAAGATCCTTGGCTGGTGCTGACCGACCTGGCGCCAGAATGTGCCGATGCCTGTTGGTACGGTTTGAGAGCCTGGATAGAGCAGGGCTTCAAACATAGCAAGCGGAGTGGTTGGCAGTGGCAACATACGCGTATGGATGACCCCGCGCGGGCTGAGCGATTGTGGATGGCGATTGCTATCGCTACGTGGTGGTTGCTGTCTGTCGGTGGCGAAGCGGAAGCTCAAGTCGACGAACCGTTGGACATCAAAGAGCCTTCGGTTCCTGGTGCGGTACGGCGGCGAGGAAAACGCTGGCGGATAGTGGGTATTTTCCAGCACGGTTGGTCATTGATTATCGCAGCTTTGCTTAACCATCAGCTTCTCCCCGTCAAACCCGGCAGACCGGAAGCATGGCCCAGGATGCCTGATAGTTATGAGAAATCCTTGGCTGCCAGCGGGGTGGGAGGCGGCGGGTGAAAAACCTACACTTGTAAGCCCCCCCCACCTCAAATGGATAAATGCGGCCAGCTGTAGCAGTTTTCTAAAATGCGAATTAAGAGCTAAACATCTAAGATGCCGATAACAAGCCCTCTCCAAAGGGAGAGGGTTGGATGAGGGGAAATTAGACTAACATAACGCCTTATTTTCACCGCCCTAAATTGAGCTCTTAATTCACATTAAAGATCACATAGATCAGTACAGATAATCATGATGCATATTAAATATCTTTTCAGCAACGTTTATGTACCTGCAACACTCGGAATTGCTGTGATTTTGTTTATTTCTA
>JAQTQZ010000068.1:2286-5873 GCA_028712695.1 Methylovulum sp.
AGCACTTTTTTATTATTTTGAGACTCCTCCCACACCCCCTCTATTCCAGACAGCAGTGCCTTTAATTCGTCATAGCTTGCTTTAAACATAAGTTTCATTAAATCCCCCAATGCCTATTCGTTGTGTAGCAATACTTTTTTCAGGGTTCCGGGTTAAAGCTCTTAAATTATTGTAGCTATCAACACCTGACTCTCCTCCTGTCGCTAACGGATCAAATCAAGGGCTTTAAATTAAAAGCCTTGTTCCGACTCTAATTGTGTTTAAACCTCAGCTTTACTGGTTTTGGGCTTACTTTTCATTGTCCCAGGTTTTTACATGGAGCCTTTTTTTCATACGCTTTTTTTTGGTGCAAATAATATCGACTTCACGGGCAAATTCAACACCGCATTTCTTTTCAAGATATTCAAGCACTTGCTTCCGGTTAAAAGTATTTTTGAGTTTTTCAGAGTAGCAATAAATTTTACCGTCCAGCATGAGCAGAGGCTCAACGAGTTTCACATAAGGTTCCAATTTTTCCTTGATTTCTTTTTCTTCTTCTTGCAGTTCAGCAATAGATTTTTTAACATAAATCAGTCTGTTGGCTTTTTCATTTACTTCATCTTTGTCCATGGTATTACCCCTTATTCAGGTTGTGTTGTTTTTTGTCTGGCTTTGATTGTTCGTGCCTAATCTTTACTGCTAAAAATTTTAAGTACGCATTGAATATCCTCTGTTGTTGGGTTTGTGTTTGTTACATAAGATAAGCTTAATTAAGTTGTTGATAATTATTAAGTATTTATTATTCCCGTAATAGAAATGGTCATATCGATTGGTTGCATAAATATCCGAGCTCGTGGAAAGCGACTAATCGTGTAAAGTATGGAAAGCCGTTATGGCTGTGCATTACCTCTCTCAGATCTTTAGTGACGCCAGCCTGGATAATGCTAAAATCAGCACCAATTACTAAGGGAGCTAAAAGTGGTCAAATCCGAGTTAGTTCGTGCATTAAATGAGAAATTACCTGACATTCAGTTGGATGATGTGGAGTCGGCGGTTAATTGCCTGTTGAAACATATGGCAGATGCCTTGGTTCAAGGTCAACGGATTGAAATCCGGGGTTTTGGCGGCTTTGACTTACATCATCGAGCGCCCCATAGTGCCCGCAATCCTATGACAGGCGAAGCCGTTCAGTTACCGGCAAAGGTAGTGCTGCACTTTAAGCCCGGCAGTGCGACACGAAATCGCGTACAGAAGTTGTTTCTACTTCAAAGGAAGAAACCATCCGTGTCACCGGATGAATCTAGGGGTCTGAATAAAGAGCGACCCTGACAATGTAACGATGTGCCGTAAGGCACGGGGTATCAATCGCGAGAGGCGTACCCTTCTGGCAGCCATAAGCCTGAAAAGTGCTAGATAGTCGGTATGGTGAAAACATTTGAATCTGCGATAAAGATCGTGATTGAAAGCAAGCGGAAGTGGCTAATACGCTTGGACCAAAACGGTATGGAGGTGGGAACAGCGTCTTTGCCTGTACGCTTTCGTGACCCATTCGCCTCCCGGTCGATAGCAGACACCTAACCCGACGCACTTCTGTAAGCGGAACGTGGAAACCCCGTATCGCTCCCTCCGGGGACAGCGGACTGTAAAGTCTGCCTATGGCGGTGCGGGCATAGGAACGAGGAAAAAGCATAATGCCGTTCTGTAATGGGACGGATAGGGATTGAAATATTACCCCACGCGAAAGCGGGCAGACTTCCTCATGGCCTCTCCTCACAAGAGAGTTGGTAGAACCATCTAAACGGAGGGAAAGCAAATGAACGCTTCAACACTGGCGTGTGCATCTTCTGGCATGACGTGGGACGGCATCAGTTGGGTCGATGTCCAGCGCCATGTAAGACGGCTGCAAGCGCGTATCGTGAAGGCAACACAGGAAGGTCGCTGGGGCAAGGTGAAAGCCTTGCAATGGCTGCTGACCCACTCGTTTAGCGGCAAGGCATTAGCCGTCAAGCGGGTGACTGAAAATAAAGGCAAGAACACCCCCGGTGTGGACAAGGTCATATGGAAAACATCGGTGGCAAAGATCAACGCGATAGCGTCGATGAAGAGGCGGGGTTATTCGCCGCTTCCGCTTCGGAGGGTATTAATTCCGAAGAAGAATGGCAAGACAAGGCCGCTCGGCATACCCGTAATGAAGTGCCGCGCCATGCAAGCGTTACATCTGCTGGCGTTGGAGCCCGTCGCGGAAACCACCGCCGATTTGAATTCCTATGGGTTCAGGCCGGAACGTTCAACTGCCGATGCAGGGGCGCAATGCTTTAATTGCCTCTCAAAAAAGGTAGCAGCGGAGTGGGTGCTGGAGGCCGATATCCAAGGCTGTTTCGACAAAATTAGTCATGACTGGATGATCTCCAATATCCCAACGGACAAGGTGATTCTAAGGAAGTGGCTCAAGGCGGGATTCATGTATCAAAACGAACTCTTCCCCACAGAGGCAGGCACCCCGCAAGGGGGGATCATCAGTCCTGTGCTGGCAAACATGACGCTTGATGGCCTCGAAGCAATGCTGGCGGAGAAATTTCCGGGAGCGAAGTGGAGACGTCTGAAAATGAACATGGTGCGTTATGCGGATGACTTCATCATCACCGGCAACTCGAAAGCGTGGCTGGAACATGAGGTCAAACCCGCAGTGGTAGAATTCCTGGCGGAACGCGGGCTAGTCCTGTCGCCGGAAAAAACCAAAATAACGCATATCAAGGAAGGGTTTGATTTCCTCGGATGGAATATTCGAAAGTATAGCGGCACGTTACTGATGAAGCCGTCGAAAGCGAATGTCAAAGCGCATCTTGATAAAATCCGCGAAATCATCAATGGCAACAAGTCGGCTAAACAGGCAAATCTGATAAGGCTGCTCAATCCTATTTTACGGGGATGGGCGAATTACCATAGCCATGTAGTTGCCAAGGAAACCTTTGTTCGGGTTGATAGCGATGTCTGGCCAATGCTATGGCGATGGGCGGCAAGAAGGCATCCAAATAAAAGAAACCCATGGGTTAAGGGAAAATACTTTAAATCCAGGGGCGCCCGAAACTGGGTATTTGCTGCAACAGAGAAAATTGAGGATGGCACACAAAAGGAGATCATCTTGCTGAAAGAATCTGATACGCCAATACAACGGCATGTCAAGATTAAAGCTGATGCCAATCCGCATGACCCCAAATGGGAGCCGTACTTCGAATCCAGATGGGGCATGAAAATGCAACGCTCGTCGAGAGGTCGCCGGAAGCTTTACTGGGTCTGGCTAAAACAAGATGGCCTGTGTTCAGTCTGTCAAGAACCAATCGCAAAGGGTACCCCTTGGGAGACTCGTCATATTGTGAAAAGAACTGAAGGCGGTACGGATGCAGCAAGCAATCTGCGAATGTACCATCTCAATTGCCGTAGGAGTTATTAGTATGCCGGAAAATATAGTTGTGGTACCGGGTGTCGAAAGATGCCTTAGTAGAGGCTTGAGCCGTGTGGATCGAAAGACCCATGCACGGTTCTGAGGGGGCTGGGCGCGGGCAACCGCGTCCGGCTACCCGACAGGATATGAAGGATCGGGTTAATGC
>JAQTQZ010000069.1 GCA_028712695.1 Methylovulum sp.
CTTGGAAATGCCCAGCCAATATTTATTTGCCGTTGCTTCGGATAATTCCGGGTGGGCTTTCCAAAAATTAACTACATGGCGCTTGCCCAGGCTGTGCAAGGAAATGACGTTCTGGGTAGATTCAACCCAGTCGAGAAATTTAATGATCCGGGACACCTGTTTTTTGCGGTTGTCTTTGCCGCCGCCGCGCACATAATTTCTAAAATAGTCTTCCGCTTTGCTAGCCAAGGTAAGCATTCGATATTCCTACCCGGTTATGTCCGAGTTCAATGGATATTTGTAGGCGGGCATCATGGTCTATCCCTTTCGCCTCGTCCTCGCTGATTTTTAGATGCCTGGCAAGGCGCAAAATACGTTCTTTCCTAGGCCATCCGGCATGAATGGGGGAAGGTGCGCCGGTGATTTCAGTGTAACGCTCCTGGGCATAGGCGTGGCGTTCAGGGTGGAAGGAAATTCCGGCAAGACGGGATTGCTCGTAACATTCCGTACGGAATTCACCATAGCCTTTATGTTTGGGGATCATGGAACGGCCGTCCTGTAGGGACATAGCCTGTTCCAACGCGGTAATGCCGCACGGACGGCAGGGGATGGTCCGACATTTACCGCCTTTGGTGCCGGCCTTTAAAGTGATACGCCCGTATTTTTTGGCTTCCTTCAATGCCAGTTTTGCATTCAGCAGACAGGACTCTTTAAAGCGCAGACCGAATGCCCGTTGTAATTCGAGCAAACAAGCGATCCGTTCACCGACGACGCGCTGTGCGGTTTGGTGGGTCGCCTCGGCCATCGCTTTGCTTTCCGTCGGGATATACACCCGCTTGTCGATGCCGCAATCTTTACCAGGTTGTACCGATCGCCATTGCCCATCAGTCGCCAAGCGCATCACTGTGTTCACGGCGGACACATAGTTTTTGGGTGCCGACGAAGAGCTGCGCCCGCCAGTCGCCAATTCGCGTTGAAGCTGTTGTCCGTATTCGACAACCCGTTCAAAAGTGACGTTTTCCATTTTCTTCACGCCTTTTTCTGCCGCCCATTTGCAGAAGTAGCCCCAACGTTGCCCGATGTCGTATTTGGACTGGTAGCCGCCGTGGAACTTGCCGTTGACCACTAGCCTGCCTGCGGCCGCCATGTCCCGCGAACCGATGCCATAATTCCTAGACATGAGTGCACTTAATTAGCATGTGACCGCAGGAATGGTTAAAGCGCAGCCACCTGACAGTTTGTTGGGTGCCGATAAATTTCATAACGGAAACGGGCCGTAAAAACAGTGTCTGTGTTAAATCCATAAAGGTGTCTTTCTGTTGGCAATAAATAGAGTGTCCCTATCATTTCGGTATCAATACAGGTAATGGCTTAATCAGTTTGCTCGTCAGCCCCACCCCATAACAGTTATTTTCCAACCGTTATGGGGTGGAGCCGGGGTTGTCCTAAGTTTTTTACATCGCGAGCAGGGTTCCCTCCGGCTCTAAATCCCTCTTTCTACGCGGACACGTTCTCGCGATGGTAAGCGCAGGTGCACAGGACAAAACTCCCGGCAAATTGCGTGGAAAGGCAGTGGATTTGCACCATTTCTTACTCGCGGCGCGAGGCGAGAATAATGAAGTTTCCCATCTGTCCGGCGTGTGTCGCTCATGCCCGGTGTCCGGTTAGGACACGGGTTTTACCGTTTTCACGACAGGAATTCATAAAAAGACCCGTTATGCCCCAAGTGCAGGCGGCCTAAGTGTCCGGTAATTAAGGCGTACAGCCCTAATATTTGAAACGTCTCTGTTTAAAGGCGGGTAACCTGTTAAAAGAATCGGGTGATGGGTGATTCGAAATGGACACGGAACTCATGCGATTTCGATGTGAAGAGAAAAGTGAAAACCGATGTTAACACCCTAGCTGACTAAAAAATTCTAGGGAGTGAAAGTCGTCAAAACAAACGGCAACCGTGTTTGGGTTACGGATAGATAAACGTTGAAACCTCGGTTTCAGACGTAGTTAGGAAAGCCTAGCAAGGCAGGCTATGGTTGTAGAGTGGAAGGTATAAACGGCAGGCCATCAAATCCAGCAGTTTAAGCATGGCACACGCAGTGTCAGCGGCTTAGTCACGATTATTCATCAGGTGCGAAAGACTCCCCCGGCGGCTTCATGCCGTCTTCAGACTGATAGCCAGGTGCGATGATTCCTTATTTAAAGTGCTGAACTGGCACTGCGAACGAGATCTCCCTGATCTTGTTTTAAGCGGGACAAATTTTCCCGATTCTGGCACAGGTTGTCAACCGCCTGTATTTGAACGGCGGGTCGGGTTGAGTTATGCCTGATTTAGGGTGGTTTTCGACCCGATGTGATGCTTGAAAACTGGATAAACTAATCAAGGTGCGGGATAAACAGGATTCGTTGAAGTGCCACTGGCCTCCATAGAGGCTCACTGAGTTTCACAGAGCTTCTGTGGCATTTAACATCGATCAGGGCAGGCTGTCGGCTAAACGCTGTAGAGTTTCTGAGGATTTCTGTGAGCTTCAAAAGCGTTTTTGCAGAAACAGACAGGCGTTCTGTGATGACCTGTGAAGCACTTAGACGCCCAGTGGCGTATTGCTGTCTTTGTTTGCGTAGCTGAAGCGTATTTTTTTGGTTAAGGGAGTGATTAATGATTGTTCGGGCGATTGACGTGGGCTATGGAAACACTAAATTTTGTTATGGCAAGCAGGAAAACGGGGTTATCCGTTGCGGTCATTTCCCCTCTGTCGCCACGCAATTACTAAAAAGTGAGATTGGGGCAGGGGTGATGGCAAAAAGGGACACGGTTGAAGTGCTCAGTTCCGACGGGACGCTTTATATTGTCGGTGTGGACGCCATCGACACGCTGTCCGGGCAGGACGACGCCGGCAGGATTCTGGGGAGTGATTATATTAACACCCCGCAACACCTGGCCTTTTTTAGGGGCGCATTGCATTACCTGGACGAACCGGACATCGATTTATTGGTCACCGGTTTACCGGTTGATTATTTTTCCGGTTACAAAGACCGCATGGCGGCAACCCTCAAGGGGCTGCATGTGTTCCCCGATGACAGAACCGTTAATGTTAAAGAGGTGTGGGTCGTGCCCCAGCCGGTCGGTGGCTTTATTGACTATACGATGTCGGCGAAACGGTTTGCCGAATTGGTGGACTCCAAGTGCCTGATCATCGATATAGGTTGGTTTACCGTCGATTTTTTGGTGTGCTGTGGATTGAAACTGGAAGATAACCGTTGCGGCAGCACCGCAGGCGGCATGTCGCAAATTTTAAAAAACCTGGCGGCCCTCGTTAGTCAGGATATCCATGAAAAATTCGATAATATTAACCAGTTGGACAAGGGCATACGCAACGGCTTTCAAATGCGTTTGTACGGTAAACCCTATGATTTTTCCCATTTGATGCCCAAAGTGTCCAGCCAGATCCAAACGACCTTACGGGTCGTCCTGAATAGTGTCGGTTCACTGCAGGATATTGACCTGATCGTCTTGGTAGGCGGCGGTGCGGAATGCTTCCGGCCTGAAATCGACAAATTGTTTGACCCCGTTGAACGGGTGGTGGCGACGGAAGGCATTTATGCCAATACCCGAGGATTTTATAGGGCTGGTGAAGAACGGGTAAAAAAATATGGCCGCTGACACACTGAAAATAGCGATTAAATTGGCGGCCAATAATCACACCCGGTTATTTCAGTTTTTTAACGAAATCCCCCTCAAAGATAGGGCAACAGTTGCCCGGTATTTGCTGGGCTATGCCTTGGCAAATGGGGCCGAAGCGGTATTCATTCACAAAACATCGGCTGGGGCGAACGTTGGCTATGCTGTGAATCCAACTGAACAAGAGGCGGTTATCCCCTCTGTACCAGTAGTGGTTACAGACCCAGTAGACCAACCGATGGTGGCCAAGAGCCACCCTGCGGACACGGCAACGGTTGATGAAGGGGCTTTCAGCAGCGTGATAGGCAATATGATGGGTTTTTAAAAGGCATTAATTCTGCCTGCTAGTATTTTTGGCAGGTTTGCAGTGATAAAGAACGTTTAGTTTAGTATTGCGGTTGCTTTTCAAGCTGATTTTGCCAAAAATCCATTTCTTTGGCCAATTCGTTGACTTTGTCATGCAAGCCCAATTTTTCATGCCGCCCTATTTCATGACGGCACCACGCCAGTTTCAGCCTGATATAAAACGGGTCATAAATCGCTTCAAAGCCGAATGAACGGTGCCATTTTTGGCTGCCGACATTGCAAATGTGGTAACTGCTATAAATCTCCTGGACACCCGCTGTGAATAATTAAATAAGGTAAACCCCCGGCTCTGCCGGGGGACTCCCAAAGGTTTGACCTATAAGTCGGTCTTGACGATTCTCTGAAACTCGACCAAGAGTAAGGAGAATGAACCATGCGAGAGTACCAAAGTTTGAGTCATACCAAGTGGAATTGCAAATACCATATTGTGTTTATACCGAAGAGAAGGAAGAAAGTGATATTTGGTAAATTACGAAAGCATCTGGGGCAACTGTTCCATGAATTAGCCAAACAGAAAGGCTGCGAAATAGAGGAGGGGCATCTTATGGCGGATCACGTTCACATGTGCATTAGCATTCCGCCAAAATATGCGGTTTCGAATGTTGTTGGTTTTATTAAGGGCAAGAGTGCGATTTCCATAGCAAGGCAGTTTATGGGGAAAACCAAGAACTTTACGGGAGAAAGTTTTTGGGCGCGAGGCTATTTTGTATCGACGGTGGGATTGGATGAACAAGTTGTTAAGGCGTATATCAGGGAGCAAGAAAAGGAAGAAGAGCGTTATGAACAGCTCAGTTTGTGGAAGCAATGATCGCCTTTAGGCGATTCATGAACCAGCCCCTTTGAGGGGCTAACAACAATAAGCCCCCGGCTTTGCCGGGGGTGATTTAACTGGTTGACGGCAACAGCAACCATGTCTATTGCCAGCTTTTTTCTTTGATGTGTGGGCATGACCAATAACAAATCCAGATGGATGTGTCCGTCCCGGCCATGAACTAATAAGGCCAGCCCCGCCAAGCCTTGGCCGTTCGATGCCAATGCCATCACTGAAGCCGGATGCGGCTTGCCTCTTACGCCATCAAAATATTGGCTGATGTTTTTTTCAGCATGCGCCCTGATGTCATCTTCTGACCAATCGCAAAATTCAACAGAATCCTTAAAAGCTTCAAAGAAGGCGGCAATCATTGGCGTTTTAGCGGCGGGGTCAATGGGCACCACAGGATAAGCCGGCTGTGCGGGTCGTCTTGTAATAGCCAGCTGGGTGGTGACGTTGTATTCCCTAGGCGTAAAAACGGCTTCCCCGTCCCAATATTCGGCTTTATAGCCGAAGGGATGCTCGATCATCTCAAATTCTTCGATACTCATGGGGAGTTGTTTACGTTTCATGGTGTCATTTAATCACAGTTAACCTTCATCAATTCCTGCCAATGGGTCGTATAGCACGGTGAAATCCGCTCGGCTTTGGGTTTCCAGGTTTTCTTAAAACCGGTGGCCGCGATGGAAATCCCTTGCGGAAAACGCCGGTTGATCTGATCGACGGTTTTCATTAAGGGACGGTTCTCTTTTTGCAAACCGGCATCGGCAAAATCAAACAACTCAAGTTGCCTAGGCAGGGCTTCCGGTTGGATATGGCTAAGTTGCACCCCGCATTTATGGTATTTGTAACCGGTTCTGAACACGCCTTCCAGCAAACGGTTGGCTTGGGTGACAATAAGGCGGGTATCTTGGGTAGGGACACCCAGCTTTAGGCTGGCGGCCCGTTGGTATTGGG
>JAQTQZ010000070.1 GCA_028712695.1 Methylovulum sp.
CCAGGCGGTTCCCAAAGTGCGACGGGCCGTAGCCGGTCATTTCCAATCCCAGTTCTTTGAAAAGACGGCAGTAACTGTGATTATCTGAGGAGCTGATTTCTCTATGCCGCGCCCGCTGTTGTTCGCTCACCCGGTCGGGTTCAACGCGATGCGGAGCACATAGGGATAGCATCCCCCTCTTCAAGTTCGGCCCTTCGACAGGGTAAGACTTCCGGGGTGCTTCCCCGGCTTGTTTCCAGCCACCACACCGCCATGAGTGGTGGAGTCTTGTCTACTATGGCTTCTGCTGACTTCTGCTCCATCACGGCAACCTTTACAGCGCCGCGCCTTTCTTGCGAAATGCAAAGTGGAGCAGATCTCCCCGGATAAGAACGTGAACTGTCGCTACACAACCGCAGCATTTACCGCTTCTCCTGAATCCGTGGACTTCGTCATGTGGTGCTGACTTGTCCGGATTACGGCCTTGTATGCTGTTTCTGTCCGTCGGCTCATAGCTTTGCGCTTAGGCTTCCTCCAGACCCCTCCTCACGGAGACGCCCTTGCCTTCGGCTAGTACTTGTTTACTCTGTCATCGCGACAGTGACTGGATTCTCGTACAGGGGACTTGCACCCCATAAGTTCACGCCCATGACGGGCGTACACCAGGAAAATGGACGCCGACCGCCCAAAAAAGCCGGGCGGGCGGGTCATTTCCCGAGCCGTGTGCGCCCGGCAGGGCGCGTGATGCGAAAGCATCATATGATCAACTGTGGTGGTTGATCATTGACTTGGAGGTGTAAGTCCTCTACGGACCCTGATGGTGGGAACCGTTAGCCGGACGGCAAGGGTGTCCGTCGTGAGACGGAATCTGAAGGAAGCCGCAGGCAAAATCCCGGCCCGACGAACAGAAATCGCATATGAGGCAGGCGCAACCGGGCGAGCAGGCACGTGACTGACGAAGCCCAATAACCATCCGGAGGGTGCGTCTGTAAATGCGGCGGGCAGATGGGATGAAGGTCACGCGCATTACCCGGGGAGGTCTGTCGTCCCGCACTGGGCGAAATCCGGTGCAGGGGAAGTGGGATTAAATGGCCCATTCCCTCATGTTCGGCAGAAGTCAGCAGAAGCCATAGTAGTCGGCCTGACCAGTCGATGAAGGGCGGAACAGGAAACGACGAAAGGGAGGCCTGAATTTCGATGACGACAGGAGCAGCAGAATGCCGGGTTGAGATACCCGGCGCCAGCGCGGATTGGAGCGGCCGGAAGCCGAAGGGTGCCGGAGCGGGTGCGGCAAGCGTCACGGGAAGGACGGAGGAGCTCACTTTCGAGACGGAGCGGCTGATGGATAAAATAGTCAGCCGCGGGAACATGATGGCGGCTTTATCGCGGGTAATAGCCAACAAGGGAGCGCCCGGCGTGGACGACATGCCGGTGACAGCTTTGAAGGGTTATTTGCACCAAGAATGGCCGCGCATCAAAGAAGAACTGCTGGCGGGAAGTTACATCCCGCAACCGGTGCTGAAGGTAGAGATACCGAAGCCGGGTGGCGGAAAACGGATGTTGGGGATACCCACTGTCCTTGACCGCCTTATCCAGCAGGCAGTGCATCAGGTATTGAGTCAAACGTTCAATCCAGGCTTCTCCGACCACTCATACGGGTTCATGCCCAAACGGAGTGCCCACCAGGCAGTCAAAGCCGCGCAACAGTTCGTAAAGAGTGGCCGGCGGTGGGTGGTCGATCTCGACTTGGAGAAATTCTTTGACCGGGTCAACCACGACATCCTCATGTCGCTGATGAAGCGGAAGGTCAAAGACCGGCTGGTGCTGAAGCTGATCGACAGCTACCTGAAGGCCGGCATGTTCGAGGGGGGCGTCGTGTCACCCCGGCAGGAGGGAACCCCGCAAGGAGGACCGCTCTCGCCGCTATTGTCGAACATCCTCCTGGACGAACTGGACAAGGAACTGGAAAGGCGGGGGCATGCCTTCTGTCGCTACGCTGACGACTGCAACATATACGTTGTCACCAAGGCGAGCGGGGAGCGGGTTATGGCATCGATCACGCGGTTTCTGTCCGAGCGGCTCAAGCTCACGGTCAACCAAGCCAAAAGCGCGGTAGACCGGCCCTGGAAGAGAACCTTTCTTGGGTACACCATGAGCTGGCATCCGACGAAAGCCCGCCTGAAAGTGGGTCCGGAAGCGCTTGCCAGATTCAAGGACAACTTGCGGAAGATCAGCAAATGGGGCCGAGGGTGGAGCATGTCCAAGACCGTAAAGGAAGTGAATCCGAAACTGCGGGGCTGGGTGAACTACTTCTGTCTTGCAGGAAATACGACGATCTTCCAGGAACTGGACAGCTGGCTGAGGCGGAAACTGCGCGCCATCCTGTGGCGGCAGTGGAAGCGGAACAAGGCCCGAGCAAGGAACCTGATCAAACTGGGGTTTTCGGGAGACGCAGCATGGCGGTTCGTCCGGCAATATCGCGGCCCCTGGGCCACGGCAGGAACGTTCAACCTGCATCGCCTCATCAAGAATTCCTACTTCGACAACCTGGGACTGCTCTCGCTTCAGGAGCAGTACCTCCGACTAGCGCGCGTATCCTGAACCGCCGTGTACGGACCCGTACGCACGGTGGTGTGGGAGGACGGCGGGGGAGACCCCGCCTCCTACCCGATTGTACGAGGATAACAATGATAAAAGAAATGCTGAAGATAGCCGCCACACTCGTTGGAATGTGGGTGCTCGTTATGATCGGGTACAGTGTCGGAAGCCGAAAAACGTCAGATTATTTCTTGCGACAATACATGGAAAGCAACCTGACGACCCTCCGATCTAAAATAAAAGTAGCAGAACTATTAAAGACAAATCAGAAGGAAAAGGCTGAAGAACTTCTAGAAACTCTCATTGATGTTGACGTCTCATCTCTTGGAGTTGAAGTAAATTTGAAGCCGTACGGTCCAATTCGACAAGAGATATTACAAACAGTACAAGAAGCAAAAGCATACCGAACGAAATGGACCTCTCCAACTCATACGGTGAACAAGAATTTGAAGCGCGGAGTCGATGCGGCCTTCGGAATGGAAAACGTACAACCAGGCGGCGGCACTCAGCCGGCGCGATAATACCGCGCCGCTGGTGCGCCCCCACACCGTGTGCGCCCGGCAGGGCGCGTGATGCGAAAGCATCATATGATCAACTGTGGTGGTTGATCATTGACTTGGAGGTGTAAGTCCTCTACGGACCCTGATGGTGGGAACCGTTAGCCGGACGGCAAGGGTGTCCGTCGTGAGACGGAATCTGAAGGAAGCCGCAGGCAAAATCCCGGCCCGACGAACAGAAATCGCATATGAGGCAGGCGCAACCGGGCGAGCAGGCACGTGACTGACGAAGCCCAATAACCATCCGGAGGGTGCGTCTGTAAATGCGGCGGGCAGATGGGATGAAGGTCACGCGCATTACCCGGGGAGGTCTGTCGTCCCGCACTGGGCGAAATCCGGTGCAGGGGAAGTGGGATTAAATGGCCCATTCCCTCATGTTCGGCAGAAGTCAGCAGAAGCCATAGTAGTCGGCCTGACCAGTCGATGAAGGGCGGAACAGGAAACGACGAAAGGGAGGCCTGAATTTCGATGACGACAGGAGCAGCAGAATGCCGGGTTGAGATACCCGGCGCCAGCGCGGATTGGAGCGGCCGGAAGCCGAAGGGTGCCGGAGCGGGTGCGGCAAGCGTCACGGGAAGGACGGAGGAGCTCACTTTCGAGACGGAGCGGCTGATGGATAAAATAGTCAGCCGCGGGAACATGATGGCGGCTTTATCGCGGGTAATAGCCAACAAGGGAGCGCCCGGCGTGGACGACATGCCGGTGACAGCTTTGAAGGGTTATTTGCACCAAGAATGGCCGCGCATCAAAGAAGAACTGCTGGCGGGAAGTTACATCCCGCAACCGGTGCTGAAGGTAGAGATACCGAAGCCGGGTGGCGGAAAACGGATGTTGGGGATACCCACTGTCCTTGACCGCCTTATCCAGCAGGCAGTGCATCAGGTATTGAGTCAAACGTTCAATCCAGGCTTCTCCGACCACTCATACGGGTTCATGCCCAAACGGAGTGCCCACCAGGCAGTCAAAGCCGCGCAACAGTTCGTAAAGAGTGGCCGGCGGTGGGTGGTCGATCTCGACTTGGAGAAATTCTTTGACCGGGTCAACCACGACATCCTCATGTCGCTGATGAAGCGGAAGGTCAAAGACCGGCTGGTGCTGAAGCTGATCGACAGCTACCTGAAGGCCGGCATGTTCGAGGGGGGCGTCGTGTCACCCCGGCAGGAGGGAACCCCGCAAGGAGGACCGCTCTCGCCGCTATTGTCGAACATCCTCCTGGACGAACTGGACAAGGAACTGGAAAGGCGGGGGCATGCCTTCTGTCGCTACGCTGACGACTGCAACATATACGTTGTCACCAAGGCGAGCGGGGAGCGGGTTATGGCATCGATCACGCGGTTTCTGTCCGAGCGGCTCAAGCTCACGGTCAACCAAGCCAAAAGCGCGGTAGACCGGCCCTGGAAGAGAACCTTTCTTGGGTACACCATGAGCTGGCATCCGACGAAAGCCCGCCTGAAAGTGGGTCCGGAAGCGCTTGCCAGATTCAAGGACAACTTGCGGAAGATCAGCAAATGGGGCCGAGGGTGGAGCATGTCCAAGACCGTAAAGGAAGTGAATCCGAAACTGCGGGGCTGGGTGAACTACTTCTGTCTTGCAGGAAATACGACGATCTTCCAGGAACTGGACAGCTGGCTGAGGCGGAAACTGCGCGCCATCCTGTGGCGGCAGTGGAAGCGGAACAAGGCCCGAGCAAGGAACCTGATCAAACTGGGGTTTTCGGGAGACGCAGCATGGCGGTTCGTCCGGCAATATCGCGGCCCCTGGGCCACGGCAGGAACGTTCAACCTGCATCGCCTCATCAAGAATTCCTACTTCGACAACCTGGGACTGCTCTCGCTTCAGGAGCAGTACCTCCGACTAGCGCGCGTATCCTGAACCGCCGTGTACGGACCCGTACGCACGGTGGTGTGGGAGGACGGCGGGGGAGACCCCGCCTCCTACCCGATTGGGTGAGAAAAATGATGATTGATAGAAAAGCAAGAAACATCCTCGCTGAGAACTTCCGACATCTCGTCACCGGCCAGATTACGAACGATGAGTTTGAAGATCGTTTGTTAAAAAGCAGAGACGCTGCGGTGAGTGAGGTCTTTTACAATGGCGCATGGCCGCTTTACGATGATCTCCATGAACATAAATTGACCGGAGAATGGGCGATTGCGGAGGAAGGAAAACCGATTGCTGCTCGTTACATCCTTTTCCTGAAAACAGACATGGAATATGAGTGGCCTAGAAAAACCGGAATAAAAGAAGTACCATGGGCTTTTCTTGGCATTTTTACTCTCGGTCTGTCAACGGTAGTACGCAATAAAGTAAAGACTAGAGGCGAAAAAGGCGAAAAAACTGTATGGCCTTTTTACCGGCGGTCGGACTACGAAAAGGCACTGGAAAGGCCACCATACCTTGCAGGGAAGTGAGTACCCAACCACTCGGCGGCACTAGGTCTCCGCTCCGCCGGTGCGCCTCAACCACGTTAGGTGGAAAATGAAATTGAAGAAACTAGCCGGCTTTGCCAACAATCTGAGCGCCTTGATCGTCAGCGCCTCAGCCTCTGAACTGTATGAAGAACTGATGGATATGCCTGATGGAATCGTAACAATCGATTTGCTCTGTT
>JAQTQZ010000013.1:0-98524 GCA_028712695.1 Methylovulum sp.
GCATATCTACGGTGAAGAACAAGATTTACGGAGCGCATTCACTAATCTGTTAGGCAACGCGCTTAAATATTCGCCGGAAGACTCGCTGGTAAAAGTCCGTTGGTACCAAAGCAAAGATGCCATGGTTTTGGCTATTGAAGATCAAGGGGAAGGCATTGGTGCTATGGATATTCCCCGGGTGACCGAGCGGTTTTATCGCGTTGAAATCAAGCGTCGTAAGAAAGTATCTGGTACTGGCTTAGGTTTGGCTATCGTCAAACATGTGTTGATGCGTCATGACGCCTACTTAACAATAGTGAGCGAGCTGGGCAAGGGCAGTTGCTTTAGTTGCCATTTTCCAATCAGGCGGGTGTGTTGTAGCTGATAGTTAATCTTGCTAACGGTCTGGCGCGGTTTTATCGCGCCAATCTTGTGAATGATGCATTATGCATCAATGTAATTCCGCCTTGCTTTCCTCACCTCTTTTCCAATTGTGAGAGCATTTGGATTTGCACCTGCTGAATCTGGACCAGACGCTCCCACTGGTGCGAAATAAGATGATCAAGCTTTTCGTTCAGATGCCTAATTTCAAGTTCAGCTTTTAAGTTCACCTGATAATCGTGTTGAGACCTCAATCTGTCTTTTGCTTCTTGTCGTTTCTGGCTCATCATAATGATTGGTGCCTGGATGGCCGCCAGACAAGAGAGCAATAAATTGAGCAGAATATAAGGGAATGGATCGATTGGTTGCCAGTAGAGAACCAGCGAATTCATGATTATCCAGGCAGCCATAAAGAGGCCAAAACCGACCAGAAAAATCCAGCTGCCAGCAAAAGCTGACATCCGGTCAGATAGTTTCTCACCAAAGCTCCACATCTTTTCAGATTCGACATCAACGTTCATGGCAAGCAATTCATGTTGCCGCAAACTATCAATGACTTCTTTTTCAAGGGTGCTGAGCTCTCCCCGCTCTGATTCAATGAGGGACTCGACGTAATTTGCATTGTATCGGGACAGATCCGGCAGGCAAATAAACGCTTCCGTAGACCAATCAGGATGATCGCGAAGGATCAGTTGGCTGATGTTGTCCCGGACGGCCTCGCTAGGCACCACTTCCCGTTGCGGAAAACTTTTTCCACACACGGCACATTTGCGCGGGGATTTTAGGAACTTGCTCATTCGGCCACCTTTGCCATGGAGGGCAAGCTTGCCCTCCATGGCAATCAAAGGATTATTTTACCGCGCTTTCCTTTTTGATGAGCTCATCCATCACTTCAAGCATTTTTTCATGTGACCCTGCCAGCGGGCCGCTCGTGACATATTTGCCATTGATAATGACGGTAGGCACGCCGGTTATGCCATAACGCGCGGCTATAGCAGGTGCTTGGCGCATTTTTGCGTCGATTGCAAAGGCGTTGAAGGCTTCATGAAACTGGGCGGGATCAACGCCATGCGCGGTAAAAAACGCAGCTAATTCTTCTTCAGTTTCCAGTTTTTCTTTTTTGTTTTGGATGGCATCAAAAAGGTCGGCATGGACTTTATCAACAACACCTAAGGCTTCGGCAACAAAGTATGCTTTGGCGTGCTTACCCCAAGTTTCATTGAATACGGCAGGCTGGCGGATAAACTCAACGTTTTTAGGCAGGGTTTTTAGCCATTTGGAAAGCTCAGGTTCAAAGCTGTAGCAGTGCGGGCAGCCGTACCAGAAAAACTCAATAACCTCGACTTTATCAGGATGTTGGGTGGGCTGTGGGGAAGACAAGGTTTCATAGCCTGGCGTTTCCGCTTTCAGTAGTGCCGCGCATGAAAACAACAGGATAAATAAGCTGGTCTGGGCGATTTTTTTTAGCATGGACAAAAGTCTCCTTGTAGTCGAATTAAAACAACGGACAGTAATAAAGCATTTAAGTTTTTAGGTGATGGCTTTGCGGGTTATTGCATCATTGAAATGCGGTAAGCGACCGCTTTGATTTCTTCAGGGGACATTTTTCTGGCGATCATGTGCATCATATTTTCGGGGTTATTGCTACGGGCGCCTGATTTAAAATCGGTCAGTGTTTTGATTAAATAATCGGCATGTTGTGATTTTAACGACGGAAAGGCGGCTGGTTTGTTGCCTTCTCCAGTAGGGCCATGGCAGGCGATACAGGCGGACACTTCCCTAGCTAAATCGCCGTTGCGGTATAAGTCGCTACCCTGGGCAATGAGGGTTTGTATCGTTTTTGCATTGTCCGCTACGGGTTCGTCGTCGTCAGTTTCAAGCACGGGCAAGGCATTGTGTGAGATATGTTGTCCGGCATAATAAGCGGTGATATCTTCTATATCTTGATTGGTCAGGGACATGGCCATGGCTGACATCATAGGATCTTTGCGTGTGCCATTTTTGAAGGCGTGCAGTTCTTTAGCCAAATAAGAAACGTGTTGTTGGGCAAGTTTAGGAAAGGTGCCAACTGGACTGTTGCCATCTGTGCCATGACAGCTGGCACAGGCAGCGGCTTTTTCTTTTCCTACGTGAATATCCCCTTCTGCATGTAAAATAGGCGGAATGCTGGCGCACGCCAGAGCCAGCGAAAAGGTCAGCAATGTTTTTTTCATCAGGTTGTCCTCACGGGATAATGTAATTATTTTTATAACCTGTTTTTATTGCAACAGGTGACTTAAGTCATCATCGAATTCTACCTTAATCGGTAAGCATAAGCGAGGCAACGATGAACCCAATTTATCAGCAAGCAAAATTTATTAATAGCTCCCCACATCTGCGTAATACGCCGCCTGATGAAGGGAGGGAAGTGGCATTTGCAGGGCGTTCAAACGCCGGTAAATCCAGCGCTATCAACACGCTGACCCGACAAAATAGCCTGGCGCGGATCAGTAAGACGCCAGGACGGACCCAGATGCTCAATTTTTTTGAAATCAACGCCGACTTGCGGTTTGTCGATTTGCCCGGCTATGGCTATGCCAAAGTGCCGGTGGCGGTGAAACTGGAGTGGCATAAGCTGATGGAAACGTATTTGACCAGCCGCAAATCCCTGTGCGCCATTGTGCTAGTGATGGATGTGCGCTTGCCGTTGACCGATTTTGATTGGCAGATGGTGGAGTGGTGCCAGCACACCGGGTTGCCATTGCATATCCTGTTGACTAAGGCCGATAAGCTGGCTTATGGCGCCTCCAAAAATACGTTGTTAAAGGTACAGAAGGAGCTTAAAGGACTTACCGTGCCGGTGACCCTGCAATTGTTTTCGTCGTTAAAAAAAACCGGTATTGACGAATTACACAATGCGCTTGATGAATTGTTTAGCGGAGCGGCAGAGATGGGCGCGTGAGCGAATCGCCGGCTTAGAACGGTGTGGAGCAAATATGGATTATCCGATAAGTAATTAATCAAAAGTTTTCAGGTATAAAATGCAATATTTTCCAAGGTTTCTTCACATTGAATTTCGGTATTGAATTGCGCCATAAATGCCGGCAATGATATGTAATGGTCTAATAAAGCCGGACACTTCTAAAGGCAGATTATAATGTCAGTAGAGGTGAAAAATGAGCGAAACAGATAAGGTCAAAAAACTATTGTTACCCTAGGTTCTGTTGACGTTTAGTAAAACCTCTCTGTATTTCAACAAGTTACGGTTTTTCTCTATACTCATAACCGATTGTTTTTGAAAACTTATTTTTGAAATGTCAACAGAACCTAGTCCCACTGTTTGCAATACCACTCCCAAACCGAATTCAGGGTGGCTAACCTTATCGCCGATGTTAAAGCTTCTGCTCTGTGTTGCAGCCGGAATTGGATAGTCAGTTCTTCAATGGCAGGGGTAAGGCTTAAGTGGGCCATTCTATCCAGCAATGCCTTAACCGTTTTTTCTTCATGGTCGGTTATGCCGACAAAGCCCAATAGTTCCATACGGGTGATGGCACTGAAAGCACAAGCAGACAGGTTAATGCCTTGGGTAAGGTCTACGGCTTGCGCGTTGCCTTTGAGTAGGCCAATGATGATATTGGTGTCCAGTAAGTAGTTAATCCCATTCATCGCGCATCGCCTTTTGGATGTCCAACGGATTACCGACAAAAGACGGCGAATCCGCCAATAGCCCCGCAAAGTCAGCCAGACGTTCGGGCTGTTTTATCCGCTCTTCACGGTGTTTTTTTATCAGCCGTTCAATCAGTTCAGAACCGGTGACGTGCATTTGTGCCGCCATGTCATGAAGCTGGTTGGCGGCTTGGTCGCTGATTTGTAGGTTTTGCATGGTGGTTTTCTCCATCCGGTTTAATCAATGCTTATTGTCGGTAAGATTGCTTAGGCTTGTTTCCTGATTGGAGCCACATTCCCGTTTTTGCCTGTTTCGCAACGCTCCAGCAAGTTCGCCCAAAGCCTTAAGGCTACGCGCCGTTCGTCCAAGTAATCATGGCGGTTATAAATCCCTTCAATGCCTTTGATTTTGTGGTTAAGGCAACGTTCGGCAATATGCGAAGGGATACCCAAGGCGGCGTGTGGGTTCGGGCGGTACGTCTAAAATCGTGGATACAAAACGCCTCAACGGCGGGCATGTTGGGCTTCACCTTAGCCAGGGCCACGTTTAGGGTGTTTTCGTGGATATGGGGAAGCATCCGGTCTTGTGCCTTACGGGCAGGTAACAGCCAGTCACTGCTTTCAGACAAGCGGTGTAGGGTTTCCAAGGCTTCAAGGGCTTGGCGCGGTAACGGTATGGTGATGGCGGACTCGGTTTTGTTGCGGTCGGCGGACAAGTGCCAGAGTCCGGCCTCAAGATCAAATTCGCTTTTCCGTGCGGCTATCAGTTCGCTTTTTCTGACGGCCAGCATTAACAGCACAAGACGGTGATGATATTCACTTGGGTAAAGCCCTTGGTGTTGCGCATGGCCTCGAATAAGGCCGCTATTTCGGCTTGGGTCAATGCCCGGCTCCGTGCCGTTTCTTTGCCGCCAGCATCCGCCAAGTCAAAAGCAGACGCGGGGTTGTATTGCAGTAAGTTCCGTTTGATGGCGTGGTCACACGCCGCCGAGTCCAGCGTAAAACGTCATTGGCCATGGTCGGCGCACCGCGTTTGATGATGGCCTTTAGCATCAGGTCAATGTGGCTAGGCTTTACATCCTCAATCGCCAGCTTGCCAATATTCGGCTTGATGTCGTTTTCAATCCTTGCCCTGACAATGTTGGGGTGCTTCCATTTGCCTAGGACGCGGCTGTTAAAGTAATCGTCCGCTTTGTGCCCGACTGTAAAGGCGTTATTCTTGGCTTCAATCTTGGCTACCGCATCGGCCTTACGGTCTTGTTTTTCGGCGGCTACATCATGCCCAAGGGCGACACGCGCTTTAAGCTCCTTGGCTATCCTTCGGGCTTCCGCTAACGACACTTGCCCGTAAGTGCCGATATTCATCACACGTTGCTTTCCCGCGAACCGATAGCGAAACCGCCAAAGCGGAACGGCGAAGTCCTTCCGGTAACTCAAGACAAGCCCGTCACCATCACCATCACCTTTACCTTTGCTTATCCAGCTTTTAATTTGTACGTCGCTTAACTTTGCCATATCCGCCCCTGTGTACCAGTGTTGTGTACCAGTTCCAGTGTTGGTACACGTCTTGGTACACGGTTATTGTGCGATTAAATGACACGGTGTGCAACGGTATGGAAGGGATAATATTTTACTTTCAATGTGTTAAGTTGATTATGGCACGGCTTGAACCGGTATGATACATCACTCGATATTTTGTATCTGCTCACGCATCTGTTCAATCAGCACCTTAAGCTCAATCGCAATTTGGGTGGTTTCTTTGTCGGCTGATTTGGAACCCAGGGTGTTGGCTTCGCGGTTCAGTTCCTGCATTAAAAAATCCAGGCGTCGACCGGCAGGTTCCGGTTGCGCCAGTACCCGTAGCACTTCATTGATGTGGGTTTCCAGACGGTCCAGTTCTTCGGCAATGTCCAGTTTTTGCGCCTGAAAAACCAGTTCCTGTTCCAAGCGGTCAAAATCGGGCTGCGCGACCAGTTCAACAATCCTGTCTTTAAGGCGGTTGCGGATGAGTGCCAGCACTTCGGGCAGGCGCTGCGCTGCCGCTTTAGCAAAGCCTTGCATTTTTATGCAGCGTTCTTCGACCAACAGTTTAAGCTGCGCACCTTCCCTTTCCCGTACCGCGACAAAGTCGGCCAATGTTTGTGCGAGCAGGTGCATGATAGCCTCTTGCAGCGCTTCCTTATTGGTTTCAGGTTCTTGCTGGATGCCAGGGAATGCCAGCACTTCAAGCGCGGAAAATGACAGGGCGGTGGGCATGAGTTGCTCGATTTGATCGGTTGCGGCAAGCAAGGCGCTGACGGCTTCAAGATTAACGGCAAGTACGCCTCGGCCTTTTGTCTGTTTATAAGTCAAGCTGCATTCCACTTTGCCCCGGCTGACTTTTTCGGTGATTGCCGTGCGCAAGTCGGCTTCAAGAAAACGCAAACGTTCCGGAAGTTTTAGGGTAATGTCGCAATAACGGTGATTAACCGAGCGCAATTCACAGTTAATGGTCAGGGCGTCTGTTTCCGCCTCGTTGCTGGCATAAGCCGTCATGCTTTTAATCATTAGTCACCTGTAGAATGGAGGATATTTTCAGTAATGGGTCATTCTAACCTTAGTCATTTATAGAGTGCAGCATTTTGCTAAATTGAAACCTAACTCCAGTGGCTTCAGGTATACTGTGTTGTTTTTATTTTTGGCAGAATATCTATGAGACCTAGCGGACGCAATCCAGAACAACTACGCGAGATTAAATTTACCTGCGGCTATACCAAGCATGCGGAAGGGTCTGTGCTGGTTGAATTTGGTGACACCCGAGTACTGTGCACTGCCAGCGTCGACAAATCGGTGCCGCGCTTTTTAAAAGGTAAGGGCGAAGGCTGGGTGACCGCTGAATACGGTATGTTGCCGCGCTCCACCCATAGCCGTATGGGGCGGGAAGCCAGTTATGGCAAACAAGGCGGCCGCACTTTAGAAATTCAGCGGTTAATTGGCCGGTCATTACGCGCAGCGGTTGATTTAAAGGCGCTGGGCGAACATACCATTACGATTGATTGCGATGTGTTGCAGGCTGACGGCGGTACACGTACCGCATCGATCACCGGTGGTTTTGTCGCGCTATCATTGGCGGTGGAAAAAATGATTAAGCGCAAACAAATAAAGTCTAATCCACTGCATGGCCAAGTGGCTTCGGTTTCTGTGGGTATTTTTAACGGCATTCCGGTGCTGGATCTGGATTATGCCGAAGACAGCAATGCTGAAACGGATATGAATGTTGTTATGAACGATATGTCGGCGTTTATTGAAGTGCAGGGCACCGCAGAGGGCCATGCGTTTAGGAAAGATGAGCTGGATGCGATGTTGACATTAGCAGAAATCGGCATTAAACAGTTGCAGCAAAAACAACGCCAGGCTTTAGGAATGGCCGAATGATGCCGGTGACGCAGCAACAAGCGGTCTTAGCCAGTGGTAACGCCGGGAAAATTAAAGAAATTCAGGCCATGCTGGCTGATACGCTGATTGTTCCGCAAGCGGCGTTTGATGTCGTTGAATGTGAAGAAACGGGCTGCACTTTTGTCGAAAATGCGCTGTTAAAAGCCCGAAATGCGGCGTTGCAGTGCAATCTCCCTGCGATTGCCGACGACTCCGGCTTAATTGTTGATGCCTTAGGGGGAGCGCCGGGTGTGATGTCTGCACGTTATGCCGGATGGGGGGCTAGCGATCAGGATAATCTGGACAAATTACTGCAAGTGCTTGCCGATGTGCCTGAAGGGCAACGCAGCGCACGCTTTGTCTGTGTGATGGTGTTCATAAAGCACGCTTACGATCCTTGTCCTGTGATTGCGCAAGGCGTTTGGGAAGGCAAGATTTTGACCCATCAGTTAGGGGAAAACGGTTTTGGTTACGATCCGGTGTTTTGGGTGCCTGACCATCAATGTACGGCGGCGCAATTGTCCGCTGAAGTTAAAAACTCCCTCAGTCATAGAGGCCAAGCGGTGCAACAATTGACACGCTTGGTAAAAGCGAACGGCGTTTTTTAATCGACCGCTTACGTGACTTGGATTAGTACGGACACGCCCTTTGAATCCTTTGCTTTTAATCGCCCTTCAGTTTTCTAACCGCCAAGCCATTACCGGTCTGCAACCGCTAGGCAATGGCTTGATTAACGACACCTATCTTGTCACCACAGCGGCGGCCTGTTTTGTGCTGCAACGGGTAAACCGGCAGGTTTTTCCTGTCCCCGAATTGATTTCAGCCAATTTGCTGGCGCTTAACCAGCATGTCAGGCAAAAAGTCGGCGCTAAATTACAGTTACCAGAAATGCTGAGGACTAACGCGGGGCAACTGTTTTATCAAGCGGATAACGGCGATTTCTGGCGTGCCCAAAGTTTTATAGCGGACACCAAAAGCTTGGAAACGCTTGGCAGTAGTGCCGATGCGGAGCAAGCCGGTTTTGCCTTGGGTCATTTCCATCACTTGTTCAGCGACCTTGACCCGGTCTTGTTGCACGATACTTTGCCCGGTTTTCATATTACCCCGCGTTATTTAAGCCACTATCATAAGGTGTTAAGGCAAGCCTCAATAAAAGACCCGTATTGCGGTGATTTTATTGAGCAGTTCGGACATTTTGCCGATATGCTGGAGCAAGCCAAACAACAGGGCTTGCTACCCCTGCGCGTGATTCATGGTGATCCCAAATTAAATAACTTCCTGTTTGGTATAACTACTAGGCGTGCGGTCAGTCTTATCGACCTCGATACCGTCAAGCCGGGGTTGGTGCATTACGATATTGGTGATTGCCTGCGCTCGTGCTGTCATGTTGAAGAGACTGACGAATTCAATTTGGCTATCTGTGCGGTTATTTTAAAAAGCTACTTGGCAGAAGCCGGCAGTTTTTTTTCGCCCGCCGATTACGATTATTTATACCCGGCTATCCAATTGATTCCATTTGAATTAGGCCTTAGGTTTTATACTGATTATTTGGAAGGCAACCGCTATTTCAAAGTGACCGGGCCACTACAAAATCTGCAGCGGGCACAAGGGCAATTTAGGTTGACTGCAAGCATTCTGGCGCAGGAAGTGGAGATTAAGGCGTTGATAGCGCGGTTAAGGCATGACAATCTAGCGCCGGACGGGAGTGGTAATGCCTGAACTTGCTGCAAAACAACGCCACCAATTGACTGGTTTAGTTTTGGTGTTGCTGGGCGCTTTTGGTTTTTCGGCCAAAGCCATACTCATTAAGCTGGCTTATGGGATTGATGGGCAAGTCGATGCGATTACCTTGATGGCTTTGCGTATGCTGTTTTCATTGCCTTTTTTCTTGGTGGTGGCGATATGGAACAGTAAAAAAGCCAGTGCCGGAAGGTTGTCGAAAAAACATGGGTTGGTGCTCGGTGCTCTGGGGCTGATGGGGTATTACATCGCCAGTTATCTGGACTTTATCGGCTTGCAGTATATTTCGGCAGGGTTGGAGCGGGTCATCCTGTTCCTTTACCCGACGTTTGTGGTGTTGTTTTCAGCGCTGGTGCATAAACGCAAAATCACGGTTCGCGTCGGTCTCGCATTGTCGCTAAGTTATGCCGGAATGGTGTTGGTGTTTGTGGAGCATTTGTCCACCGAGTCCGCCCATATCTGGTTGGGTTCGACATTGGTATTGGGCAGTGCGGTGGTGTTCGCCTGCTTTACCCTAGGTAGCGGCGTGATGACACCGCGCATTGGTTCGGCGCGGTTTACCGCATACACTATGACCGTTGCCTGTATTGCAACGCTAGTGCATTTTGCGGTGCGGCACGGCATTGCACTCGGTGGTTTGCCTGCTGATGTGTATGTGCTCGCCGGATTGATGGCGATTTTTTCCACGGTGTTGCCAGCGTTTTTTATGAATGCGGGAATACGTCGGATCGGTGCCAGCTCGGCATCCATCATCAGCACCATAGGCCCAATATTGACCTTGGTGCTCGCCTTTTTAGTCTTGGATGAGGCGATTAGCTATTGGCAAGTAGCAGGTACGTTGCTTGTTTTAGCGGGTGTTTATACCGTCAGTAAAGTTAGCGCTTGAATTCTTGTGGCAACAATACAACTTGAAGAGTAAAAATATGACAATATGCAAAACTAAAAAATTTGCAGTGCTGGCGGTGATGTCCGCCAGTTTGGTAATAACGGCGTGTGGTAACCAGCCGCTAAGTGAAGACGAGCAAGGTGCAACGGAGCTGGCAACCCAGGCACCGGACACTAGGCCGCAAGGTTTTGCGGCAATTAAGCAAGCGGCTGCGCAAGGTGATATGGAAGCGCAATATCAGCTTGGCCTTTGGTACGAAGAAGACCATCCCGAGTCGCCGCGTGACTTGGTGCGTGCTTATGCGTGGTACAAGTTATCCGCCGAACAGGGCGATTTTGGCGCAAAATACGCCATGGAACGTTTTGAAGCCCAGTTGACTAATGAGGAACGGGCGACCGCTGAGGATTTGGTCGGGCGGTGGGCGCTTGGGGATGCGCTGGAAAAGTAGCTGCGGACTGGTGTAGATGGGCTTCATGCCGTAGGCCCATCTACGATGCTTTACAGACTGGATTATTTAGAAGCGGGCAAAGTGATTTCTATCGTTGCGGGAAGGGTTTTTATTTTACGTTTAAGCTGATAATTGCCTTTGCTATCGGTTGTAATCGTTTTGTCGGCTTGACCTGCTTGTTTTAAGGTCACGACCACCCCTTTTACCCCCGCTTTTATCAGGCTGATTTGTCCGTAAACATCGGGTAAAGTGTTCCATTCGCATAGGGTGGAAACCGTGCGCGCACTAGCATCATCGTATCCGGCAAAGCTGTTTATAGATGAGACGTCTGCCCATAATGAAGTATAGGAAGCGAATTCTGCACCAGTGTACAGCATCAAATAGCTTTCCCCGTATTTGCCGGCATTACTTGGCTCCCCATTGCCCCAATTGGTGTAATTCCATTTTTCCCCTGTAGTCCAAACCCACAGCCCTTCTTGTTTCTCATCGGTTGCACCCAACCAAATGCCATCGGTTTGGGTATTGGTGCTGCCAAAGTTATCCCAAATAAAATTTTCTTCAATATACGAAGTGACGGTTGCCAAATAACCGCCTTTTTCGCTACAAACCGCCTTGGCATCCGGCCAGCCCAGGGTTTTGTCAAAGCGTTGATAATAATGTTTGTTGTCTAAGTTTTGGATTCTGGCAGAATCGGCAAACGCCGTGCCGCTGGCTAAAATGGCGGCGATAATTGTCAGTTGGGTGGTCTTCATGGTGATTTTTCCTAATTAAATAAGTCAATGGGCGGATTTTTCTGGCTAAAGATGGAGATTCATTTTGCTTGATTAATAAGCACTCTGATTATCAAGCCCCTAAGCCCATGCTACAATCAACCAATTGTTAAGATTTCCACACGTTTTGTTGGTAGCTTATGAAAATACAGGAAAAATTACGTTTTATGCGCGAAGCCCGCAATTGGTCGCAGGAAGAAATGGCGACAAAACTGAATATGTCCACGAATGGTTACGCGAAAATTGAACGGGGTGAAACCAAAGCTTCCATCCCCAAACTGGAACAAATTTCCGAAATTTTAGATATGGATTTAATGGAATTGCTGTCTTTCGGCGAAAAACAAGTCCTTTGCCTGATAGGTGAAAGTAATCACAGCAATAACGGCTGCAATATTATCGGTTCATCCAAAGAATTGGCGGTTGAGATCCAAAACCTGCAATTGCTTGTCAGTCATAAAGACGAGGTGATTGACCATCAAAAACGCGAAATAGCCTATTTGCAAGAAATGTTGGCAATGTTGAAGGCAACGAAGTAGCCCTATCGGGTTAGGTGATAGCTACAACCCTATACACTCATGTAATGACGCATTTTGTCGGTTCTATTTCCGTAACACAACCTACGGCCTTAGGTGACATAACTTTTCGATCTCCCCCCCGCAATTTCCCTAACCAATTTAGGCACCAAATAACCGGGCAATTTGGCCTGCATTTGCCGGTGCAAGTCCAGCGCCACGGCTTCGGGCACTTCAAAATGGCCAGTCCCTTTTGCCTTGTCAAGTAAATGCAGGTAATAAGGCAATACGCCCGCTTCAAATAACCGTTCGCTCAGTTCACATAACACGCAGCCGTTATCGTTAACCCCTTTTAATAACACCGATTGGTTAAGCAAGGTGAACGGTTGGTTTCTTAGTGAATGGCAGGCGGCTAAAACGTGTCCGTTAAGCTCATTGGCATGGTTGCAGTGCATGACGATGATTATTTGTTTGCCGCTTTGCTTTAATGTTTCGATAAACTCAGCGGTGATGCGGGCGGGCAGCACAATGGGCAGACGGCTGTGGATGCGGATGCGCTTGACATGCTTGACGGCAATTAATTTGTCGAACAGCTGCGCCAATCGGGCATCGCTGAGCAGTAACGGATCGCCACCACTTAAGATCACTTCGCTGATGCCGGGGTCTTGTTGGATGTAAGTTATTGCCGCCTGTTCGGCTTGCTTGCCCAGTTGCAAGTCGCCGTAGGGGAAATTCCTGCGGAAACAATAGCGGCAGTTGATGGCGCAACTGCCGGTGTTGATCAACAGCACGCGACCGTGGTATTTGTGCAGCAATCCGGTTTGTGCGGTGGCGGCAAGGTCGCCGACCGGGTCGTTGGTAAAGCCAGGGTAAGACTGTAATTCATGGCTGACAGGTAATATTTGCCGTAACAATGGGTCATCAGGATTGCCTTTTTCGATGCAGCTGGCAAAGTTTAGCGGGACGCGCATCGGGAAGTCTCTAGCGGCGGCTTGTGACACCGGCAAATCAGCAACGGTAAGGTTTAGATAGCGGCATAAGTCAGCAAAATCGGTGAACGCTTCGGCAAGTTGTTGTTGCCAATTTTTAAGGAAATGCGGCGAATCGGGGAAGGGTACAGGCATGGGGTGTGAGTATTTAAAGTTTCTATCGTGGTAAAGCCTCCATTATAATGGTGCGCTTTTAATAAGTGTGTCACATTCGAGGATAAAATGGCTGTTTACAGTACAAATGAGTTTAAATCTGGGTTAAAAGTCATGTTGGATAATGACCCTTGCGCCATCATTGAAAATGAGTTTGTCAAACCAGGCAAAGGGCAAGCGTTTAACCGGGTCAAAATCAGGAACCTGAAAACCGGTCGGGTGATTGAGCGGACTTTTAAATCAGGCGAATCATTGGAAGGGGCAGATGTCGTTGATGTTGAGATGCAGTACCTTTATAACGATGGTGAATTTAGGCATTTTATGGTGCAGGATACGTTTGAACAGTATCAGGCCGACAATAAAATCGTTGGCGATGCCGCACATTGGTTGAAAGATCAGGATTTTTGCACAGTGACGTTATGGAACGATTCGCCGTTGGCAGTGACCCCCGCCAATTTTGTCGAGTTGGCTATTGTGGAAACCGATCCAGGTGTCCGTGGTGATACCTCTGGCGGTGGCGGTAAACCAGCCAAGCTGGATACTGGGGCAGTGGTCAGGGTGCCTTTGTTTGTGCAACAGGGTGAAGTCATTAAGGTGGACACCCGTACCGGCGAATACATTTCACGCGTAAAAGAGTAGTGCAAACCGATTGGCAGCCTACCTGTAGTTTGGAGCTGTTGCGGCTAAGGGCGCGTCTGTTTGGGCAAATACGCGAATTTTTTGCGGGGCGTGGCGTGCTTGAAGTGGAAACGCCATTGCTAAGCCAAGCTTTAGGAACAGATCCGCAACTGGCTTTTTTTAGCACGCAATACGAATCATTGCCTAATCAGTCCACGCTGTTTCTGCAAACGTCACCTGAGTTTGCGATGAAGCGGCTGTTGGCAGCGGGTAGCGGATCAATCTATCAAATTTGTAAAGCCTTTAGAAATGGCGAGGCAGGGCGCTTTCATAATCCTGAATTTACCCTGCTCGAATGGTATCGGGTCGGTTTCGACTTGCCGCAATTAATGACTGAAGTTGATGATCTGATAAGCTTGCTGTTTTTCGATTATGGTTTACAGGTAACGCAACGCATCAGTTATCGTGATGTTTTTCAGCAGTATACGGGCCTTGATCCGTTGGTGTTTTCCCATCATGCGTATTGTGCTTACGCGCTAGCGCAGGGTATTCCGGAAGCGGTGACGATTTGCGCTGACGACCACGCTTTGTGGTTGGATTTTTTATTCAGCCATAAGGTTCAGCCGCATCTGGGTAAAAATGCGTTATGTATGGTATATGGCTACCCTTCTTGCCAGTCATCACTGGCTAGAATCAGTCCGGAAAATAAAGGGATTGCTGAGCGTGTGGAGCTCTTTATAAAGGGTGTTGAACTTGGTAACGGTTATTATGAATTAACCGATGCGGTAGAACAGGAACGACGCTTTAACGAGGAAATTGGTATCAGGCAACAACGAAAACAACCTGTTGCTGTCAAAGATGAACGTTTTCTTGCGGCACTGTATTCTGGGTTGCCAGATTGTTCAGGCATGGCAATAGGTTTAGATCGCTTGTTAATGTTGTTATCTGCCTGCGAATCTATCGGTGATACGCTTAGCTTCTCTATACACAGGGCTTAAGGCTTTACTGTGTTATAATTGCCGCCTAATTTTTATTCATATCCAGATGTTTTCTTAACTGCCTACATGAAATCAAATATTGTTTCTCGCTTGTTGTTGCTTTGTTTGCTTGCCTCTCAGGCTGTTAAAAGCGATGAAGGGTTTGTTGTTGGCGATATTCAGGTAAAAGGGTTGCAACGTATTTCTTTGGGTACGGTGTATAACTATTTGCCGGTCAATGTGGGCGAAAAATTTTCTGCCGAGAATGTTGCGCCCGCTATCAGGGCATTGTTTAAGACGGGTTTTTTTAAGGATATTACCTTGGAACGGGAGGGTTCAACATTGGTTGTTAATGTTGTTGAGCGCCCTGCAATCGCTAAAATTATTTTTGAAGGTAATAAGGATTTGTCCAAGGACGATTTAAAAAAAGCCCTTGATAAAATCGGCTTGTCTGAAGGTAAAACCTTTGATCGGCAGATACTGGATAAGGTTGAGCAAGAGCTGAGCCGCCAATATCTAAGCCATGGTAAATATGGCGTGAAGATTAAAACGGATGTTTCGGTGCTAACGCGAAATCGGGTGGGGATTCATATCACTATTTCTGAAGGCAGGGTTGCCAAGATTAAGGAAATTAATATTGTTGGCAACACGGTTTTCGACGACAAAGCCTTGTTGGGCACAATGGAATTAAGCATATCCAACTTGTTGTCTTTCTACACTAAAGATGACCAGTATTCCAAGCAAAAACTATCGGCTGACTTGGAAACTTTACGTTCTTATTACCTTGACCGCGGTTATATTAATTTCTCGATTGAATCTACCCAGGTCGCTATTACGCCTGATAAAAAAGACATTTATGTCACTATTAATATCAAAGAGGGTGACGTTTATACGCTAGACAAGGTAAAACTGGCGGGTAATTTGGTTGTTGCGCCGGAAGAGCTTATCAAATTAGTCAGCGTTGGCCCAGGGGAGGTGTTTTCCAGAAAGAATGCCACTGAAACCTCTAAAGCTATTTCTGACCGTTTAGGTAATGATGGTTATGCCTTTGCCAACGTCAATATGGTGCCGGAAATTGATGAGAAAGCTAAAACGGTGTCGATGACGTTTTTTGTCGATCCAGGCAAGCGGGCTTACGTCCATCACATTAATTTTAGCGGCAATACCAAAACACGGGATGAAGTGATGCGCCGTGAAATGCGCCAGATGGAATCAAGCTGGGCATCGAGCGCAAAAATTGAACGTTCAAAGACGCGTCTTGAGCGATTAGGTTATTTTGAGTCGGTGAATGTTGAAACGCCGCCTGTGGTGGGCACTAACGACCAGATTGACGTCAATTATTCAATTGTTGAAAAAGCTTCGGGCAATTTATCTGCGGGTGTGGGTTTCTCCCAAGTGCAAGGGATAGTGTTAAATGCCAATATTTCCCAAGACAACGTGTTTGGGTCAGGCAAGCGGGTTAATGTTGCTTTTAACAACAGCAATTACCTTACTAGTTACCAATTCGGCTTTTTCAATCCTTATTTTACGCCGGATGGTGTGAGCTTGGGATATAACTTGGGCTATACAAAACGTAACGCCGGACAAATCAACATTGCAAATTATTCTACCAATGTGCTAAATGCGGGCTTTGATTTCGGGATTCCATTAAATGAATTTGATCAGCTACGTTTTGGCTTCGATGCTAAGCATACTGATTTGAGCACTACCACTTTCTCATCTCGGCAAATAAGTGATTTTATCAACACACAAGGTAATGCTTTCTTGACCTTGTCGCCTACCATAAATTGGACACATGACACGCTCAATAGGGCAATTTTCCCTAGTAGTGGAGGACAGCAGCGTTTATCAGGCTTAATAACGGTTCCTGGTAGCGACTTAAGCTATTATAAAGTCAGCTACAAACATCAGCTCTATTTCCCTTTGGCTAAGGATTTCACCTTTAGGCTACAAGGCGAGGCTGCTTATGGCGATGGTTATGGCGGCACTAAAAACTTACCTTTTTTCGAAAATTATTTTGCTGGCGGAACGGGGTCTGTGCGGGGTTTTAAGAATAACACTTTAGGGCCTAGGGACTCCAACTCTTATCCTTTGGGCGGGTCGACTAAGGTTATTGGTAATGCCGAACTGTTTTTCCCTGTCCCTTTCTTGTCAGAGACAAAGTCTGTGCGTCTGGGGACTTTTTTTGACGTGGGTACGGTTAGCAACGGCTTTAATCTTGGTAATATGCGCTATTCTGGAGGGCTTTCGGGGGAATGGCTGTCACCGTTCGGTGCTTTATCTGTGAGCGCCGCAGTGCCATTAAATTCAGGTAGTAGCAGTTATACAGACAGTGCCGGTAATTTGCAGAACATAAAAGATCAAAAACAGTTGTTTCAATTTAACTTCGGTCAAAATTTCTGAGAAGGGCTTTCAGTTTGATTCCCTTATCCCTTATCCCCTATAATCTGATGAAATGGCAGTGATACGTTTTACTGTACTAATTATTTAACCCTATCCGGAGACTGATTTACTAATGAAAACAAAAATTGCTTTATTTTTAGGACTGTTACTGGCTGCAAATGTGAGCTATGCCGAATTAAAGATTGGTTTTGTCAATATCCCCGCGGTTCTTGAAAAAGCACCGCAGGCTGAAAAGGCTAAGAAGCGTTTGGAATTAGAATTTTCGCCACGTGATAAACAATTAGTCTCACAACAAAAAGAAATCCAAAGCAAAGAAGAGAGAATGTCCAGAGATGGTTCTGTTATGAGTGATACCGAACGTGCTAATTTAGAAAAAGACATTCTGAATAAAAAAAGGGACGCTAAACGGTCACAGCAGGAATTTAGTGAAGATTTTAACGCACGTCGTAATGAAGAATTGGGAAAATTACAACGCCGTATCGTTGAGGCGATACGATCAATTGCCAAAGATCAACACTATGATTTATTACTGACCGATGGCGTGATTTATGCCAGTGAACAGATCGATGTGACAGCCCAAGTCCAGCAAAAATTATCAACCATGCCCGAGTAATAAACGGTTTTCATTTACATCACAATAACTCTACAGTGAAGCGCTCAAAAAACATGTCTATAAAATTAGATATTTTACAAATACAAGAATTCTTGCCGCACAGGTATCCTTTCCTATTAGTGGATAAGGTCATTGAGTGCAAACCTGGTGTTAGGTTATTAGGCGTAAAAAACGTTACTTATAACGAGCCGTTTTTTCAGGGGCATTTCCCACAAAAACCTATTATGCCTGGCGTACTTATTTTAGAGGCTCTAGCCCAGGCAACTGGATTGTTGGCTTCAGAAACTGCGCGTGAAGAATTGGCCGGAATGATTTATTACTTAGTGGGTATCGATAAGGCTAAATTTAAACGACCGGTGGTGCCTGGTGACCAATTGATGCTAGAAGCGAGGTTTGTTAAAAGTAAGCGCAATATTTGGGCATTCGAATGTAGCGCGGAAGTCGATGGTGAATTTGTTGCCAGCGCCGAAATCCGCTGTGCGGCAGTGGTGGACTAACTTTGATCCATTCTACCGCTATCATTGATAGCCGCGCTGATTTGGCTGATGACGTAGTGGTTGGGCCTTTCTCGGTGATAGGGCCCCATGTGACCGTTGCTTCTGGTACGGTCATTGGTTCCCATGTTGTTATCAAAGGATCCACTTCGATCGGTAAGCATAACCGCATCTATCAATTTTCTTCCATTGGGGAAGACCCGCAAGACAAGAAATATGCGGCTGAAGTGACCCGGCTTGAAATTGGCGACAGAAACACCATCCGTGAATTTACGTCAATGCACCGTGGCACCCAACAAGATCATAGTGTCACGCAAATAGGCAGCGATAATTTATTTATGGCTTACACGCATGTGGCTCATGATTGTGTTATCGGTGATCATGTGATTATGGCCAATGGCGCCTCTTTAGCGGGGCATGTGCATTTAAATAACCACGCAATTTTAGGTGGCTTTACCTTAGTGCATCAGTTTACCCAGATAGGCCAATATAGTTTTGCGGCTATGGGTAGCGCCATCACTCAAGATATTCCACCTTTTATTATGGTCGGTGGTAGGCCAACCAAACCTCATGGTATTAATTCAGTGGGCATGGAGCGCAATGGGATAACTGCCGAAGACATCCGCTTGATACGAAAAGCCTATAAGATCATTTATAAAATGAACCTCCGCCTTGAAGACGCGATAGAACAAATGGAAGATATTGCTGGAGACAGTAAAGAAGTGTCTGATATGGTCAGTTTTTTGCGTAATGTCAACAGAGGCATACTGCGATAGGTTATTAGCAGATGGTCGCTAATAACCTAATGGTAAATTATCAAGGCTTCCTTATTGCTGGTGTCGATGAGGCGGGGCGCGGCCCTTTGGCTGGGCCAGTCGTTGCTGCCGCAGTTATTTTAAATCCTTCAAACCCCATTACCGGCCTTGCCGATTCTAAAAAGCTGAGCGAAACCAAGCGTGATCAGCTTTCTGTAATCATCATGCGCTCTGCTTTAAGTTGGTCTATAGCCGCAGCCAGTGTGGCAGAAATTGATGAACTTAACATACTTCAGGCGACCTTGCTGGCTATGCGGCGGGCAGTGCTGGGATTGCATGTCCGACCGGAGCAAGTGCTGGTGGATGGTAACCAATTGCCAGAGCTGCCTATTCCCGCAGAGGCAATCGTTAAAGGCGATAGCAAAGTGCAGGCAATTAGTGCTGCGTCTATACTCGCAAAAGTGGAGCGGGATAGATTAATGTACGACTATCATACGCAATATCCCGACTTTTCCTTTCATCGTCATAAAGGCTATGGCACTCAACAGCATTTAGCCGAAATCCATCAATACGGCGTTTTAGATATCCATCGAAAGACATTTAAGCCGGTAAAAAAATACCTGTAAATATTTTGGCAAAATCAACTACTCTGCTACACAGCTTAGTTATAATGCAATGGAAAATAACTTTTGAGGTATAGCAATGGCTGATAATAAAAAACACAATATAGTGATTGTTGGCGGTGGTGCGTCGGGTCTTGAGTTGGCAACAAGTTTGGGGCAGGAGCTAGGCAAAAAAAGCTTGGCGGAAATCACCTTGATCGATGCAACAACGACGCATATCTGGAAGCCGCTGTTGCATGAAGTTGCGGCCGGTACGCTTGATGAATCAGAACAGGTCGAGTATCTGGCGCAAGCCTATCGTGGTCATTTTCGATTCCGTTTAGGAAAAATGGAAGGGTTGAATCGGGAAAAAAAAGAAATCTACGTCAGCCCTACGATTAATGATAAAGGCGAAGAACTGATTCCTCGGCGCACATTCAATTACGATACTTTAGTTATGTCGATTGGCAGTGTGAGCAATACGTTTAATATCAAAGGCGTTGGCGAACATTGTCTGTTTCTGGACACCACTTCCCAAGCGTTTAAATTCCAGAAAGAATTGTTCGAATCCTATTTGAAAAGTTACATAGGCAAAGACGCGGCCGCTGTTAAGCCATTGTCTATCGCCATCGTCGGTGCTGGAGCAACGGGTGTTGAATTGTCTGCACAGTTGCATGAGGTGACCAATGTGTTGGCGATCTATGGGTTAAAAGAGACCAGCAACGTTAAGCTAACAATCATTGAAGCGGCGACGCAATTGCTGCCAGCATTGCCCGATAGGTTGGCGCTTGCCACTCAGCAGCAATTGGTCAAGTTAGGGGTTGACCTTAAATTGGGGCGCCGTGTGACGGAAGTGACTAAAGAAGGTATCACGACCCATGACGGCGAATTCATTGGGGCGGATATTAAAGTCTGGGCCGCCGGCATTAAGGCTCCCGACTGGCTAAAAAACTTGGATGGGCTTGAAACTAACCATATCAACCAGCTAATAGTCGATAGCACCTTACAAACCAGTGACACAAACATTTTTGCAATGGGTGATTGTGCCGCTTGTGTTTGGCCTGGACATAATGGCAACGTGCCGCCGAGAGCGCAGGCCGCACATCAACAGGCAACAGCATTGGCTAAGACCATAATCAATCGCCTAAGAGGCGGCAATCCAGTTGAGTTTGTCTACTATGATTATGGTTCGTTGGTTTCTCTGGGCAAATACACGACCGTGGGTAATTTGATGGGCAATTTAATGGGCACTGTCAGTATTGGTGGATTTATTGCCAAGGTGGTGTATTTGTCCTTATATAAAATGCATCAGGTTGCAATTCATGGTTATTTTAGGACTGCGATGTTAACGCTTTCTAATGCGTTCAGACGCAGTGCGTATATCAAAATTAAATTGCATTAAGGTTTGCAGTTGTCCGGTTTTGGTTTCTGTGTGCTTTATTGGCGGTGTCGCCTGTTGTGTTGCTGGAATTTATTTAACCACTGATTAAAATAAGATTATGTTTGAAATTGAATACGAGTTTCGTGAAGAAGATTTGCTCCATTTTAATGAACTACAGTTCATGAGGAACGAAGAGATACAAAACAATATAAGGAAGAATCGGTGGATAGTACCGGGTGTTATGGCGTTAATAGGTTCTTTTTATTATTTTTACTATCAGGATCTGAACACGTCGGCTTACATTATCGTCATCGCCATTCTTTGGGCGTTGTTGTCGCCAAAAATTATGATGCTGGATTTGCGGCGGCAGATACTTAAAAACTATACCGAAAAAGAAAAAGCTAATATGTTTGGCACTTATAACTTGAGCATAGATCCTGCAGACCCTAAGTATTTGCTGGAAAAATCTCCCAGTGGTAAACATAAAATGGCTTGGGAAGAGTTGGTCAGGGTCGAGTATGGCAAACGCTATGTTTATATCTATATCAATCTGACAACGGCACTGGTGATCCCGGTGGAGACGGTAAAAAAAGGCAACCTTGAACAATTTTCTGAGCAAGCGGAAAAAATGATCGAGCGCTTTGCATAAGCACTTTTTAAATCGTAAACAATAGGGCTGGATCAGGAGCGACCTGTTCCGGCCTTTGTCGTCTTAGAAGTGTTAAAAATGTACCGAGCACCTTATTTAACTGGAATTGCTTCCCAATTGCTTTGTCTTTGGGGGCAATAGTTTTTAGCACCTATGGGCTAATCCAACAAATTGCCCAATTTGGCAAAGTCGTTAAGCGAGAGATTCTCTGCCCGTAATACAGGATTTATATCCAAAGAGACAATTTGTTCTTCGGTGACTAGTTTTTTCAGTGAATTACGTAACGTTTTTCGGCGTTGCGAAAAGGCTTCAGTTACCACCCGATTGAGTTTTTTGACGTCGTTTACGATGACGGGAGGTTGCTGATGGGGTATTAGCCTAACTATGGCTGACATGACTTTTGGGGCGGGGTCAAAACTTTCTGGGGGCACTTCAAATAATAGCTCTGTTTCACAATAATATTGCATCATTACGCTAAGCCTGCCGTATTTCTTACTGTCCGGTGCTGCACAAATCCGCTCAACCACTTCTTTTTGTAGCATGAAGTGCATATCTTCTATGCAATAAGCATTATCTAACAGATGGAACATTAATGGCGTGGAGATGTTATACGGTAAGTTGCCGATGACGCGTAGCTTTTCGTTTTGCTTTAATATGTCCGGCGATGATGAAGCCAGTTCAGAAAAGTTAAACTTCAGCGCATCTGCGCTATGGATTTGTAAATTATTATAATGCCTGAACTTGTCTTTAAGTAAGCTTACCAGATCCCTATCCAGTTCAACAATGTCTAAGCGTAGGCCTTTTTTTAGTAAAGGCTCGGTTAATGCGCCCATACCGGGGCCAATTTCAACCCAGTGTTCATCGGGTTGGGTCTGTATGCTGGCAAGAATGTTGTTAATGATCGAGTGGTCATGCAGAAAATTCTGACCAAAACGTTTTCGTGGTGTATGTGTCATGTTTGGGATGGGTTAGAGGCCATAGCCAATGCGGTTTGCAGGGCGACAAGCAAACTACCGGGATTTGCTTTGCCGGTACCTGCAATATCTAAGGCAGTGCCGTGGTCAACCGAGGTGCGGATGATAGGCAACCCTAAAGTGATATTGACGGCTTGATTAAAACCTTTATATTTCAATACAGGCAAGCCTTGGTCGTGGTACATGGCTAATACGGCATCGGCTGAGGCGAGATATTTGGTGGTAAATAAAGTGTCGGCAGGGTAGGGGCCTTCGATGTTCAAGCCCTGGCTTCGAAAACTTTCGAGTACGGGTTCTATGATTTCAATTTCCTCACGTCCCAGATGACCACCTTCCCCTGCATGGGGGTTAAGCCCGCACACCAGTATTTTCGGGTTATCCAGATTAAAGCGTGAACGCAGGTCTTGATGCAATGTTCGTATCACTGTCCTCAGGCGGGTATGGGTAATGGCTTGGCTGACTTCGGATAATGGCAGATGATTGGTGACCAATGCAACACGCAGGCCTTCAGTTGCAAGCATCATGACAGGATGTCCGCCCGTTATTTCAGCGATATATTCGGTATGGCCGGTAAAGGAAAATCCGGCGTCGTTGATGATGCCTTTATGTACCGGAGCGGTAACCATCGCATTAAAAAGGCCTTCAATGCAGCCCTTGGTTGCAAGGGTGATAGTTTTTAAAACGTAGCGGCTGTTTGCCACGTTTAATTGGCCGCACAAGGCAGGCTCGGTCAGGTCGACGGGCAACACGGTCAAGCAACCTTGCAGCTGGGGACAAGGGGTCAAGGTGTTGTCGAATAAGCGTATCTGGATAGGCAAGTTTAGTTGTTTGGCACGCTGCTTCAGCAAGTCAGGGCTGGCGATAACAATAAGCTCGAAAGGCAGGGCGTGCTGGGCAAGTTGGATACACAGGTCAGGGCCTATGCCGGCAGGCTCTCCAGCGGTTAAGGCGATACGCGGTATCGGGTTGTGGCTGTGTGTCATGGCAGAAAGATTGGGCGTTTACAGCATCGCTGCAGGTGGTTGAAAAGAATGGGTGGTCAAGACGGGTGGGCAGATTTAATTTGCTCGATAATGCCGTCGAGTTCTTCCAAGCTGGAATAGGTGATGACAACTTTGCCCGCGCCATTTTCTTTATGTTCGATGACCACTTTTGCGCCTAAGCGCGCCGTCAGATCATCCTGTAGCCGTAAGGTGTCGTTGTCAATTGTTTTTAGGGTTTTTGCTTTAGGTTCTTCAAGCGCTTCTTTAACCAAGCGTTCAGCGTTTCTTACCGTTAACCCTTCTTTAGCTATTTTGTTGGCCACCGCCACTTGGGTGGCGCCACCTAATGACAATAAGGTGCGCGCATGCCCCATTTCCAACTGCTTGCTGATCAGCAGTTTTTTTACATCGGGGTGTAAGTCCATCAAGCGCAGTAGGTTGGTCACGGTTGTGCGTGATTTGCCAACGGCATCCCCTATTTGCTGATGGGTCATTGCAAATTCATCAAGCAGTCTTCTTAGCGCGTCTGCTTCTTCTAAAGGATTTAAGTCTTCGCGCTGAATGTTTTCAATCAGGGCGATTGCCATAGCGGTGCGGTCATCAATGTCTTTGATGACCACGGGCACTTGTTCCAATCCGGCCAGTTGCGCGGCTCGCCAGCGCCGCTCACCGGCAACTATCTCATATTTATCCAAGGCAATTTTCCGCACAACGATAGGTTGTATGATGCCTTGCGCTTTGATGGAATCAGCAAGTTCCTGGAGTTTTTCCGGATTAATGTCTTTACGGGGCTGATATTTCCCGCGCTGCATATATTCTATCGGTAACGATTGGGCCAGCGGTTTTTCTTCCTTAGCAGAAACGTCACCCAATAACGCATCCAACCCACGACCTAGTCCACGTTTTTGTAAAGCCATTGCTTTTTACTTTCCCCTATCCTAATCGTTTTATTGGCCAAGACATCATACGACGGTGCGTTATTATTGTCTGGCACGGATTATTGATTCAAATTCATCCAGCAAGCTTTTTAGGGCTTCGGCTTCTAACAGGAGGTTTTGTTTTTCTTTTTGTAGATCATCAAGCAGCGCTAATGCCATAACCGCTTGGTTATTAGCCAGCTCAGCGCCTGTGGATGGTTGCGGTAAGTCGTCCATAGTGGACGTGTCGGCGAGAAGGACTTCAAGCCCGCGGCCTAAACCTCTTTTTTTTAAAGTCATACAGTTTTAGTGTTCTTTTTAATCATTTCATCAGCAAGAGCTATATAGGCTAATGCGCCACGGGACGATTTATCGTAGCTAAGCACAGGAAGGCCGTGGCTAGGCGCTTCGGCTAAGCGGATATTTCTGGGGACACATGTTCTGAAGACATTGTCACCAAAATAACGGATCAATTGTTCTGAAACATCTTTGGTCAGTCGGTTCCGGTCGTCAAACATAGTCCGCAGTATGCCTTCCAAGTGCAAATCCGGATTAACAGTATCCTGGATGTTTTTTAATGTGGACATGAGTGCAGATATGCCTTCCAGCGCGTAATACTCACATTGCATAGGGATCAGCAGGCTGTTTGCCGCGACCATTGCATTTAAGGTGAGCATATTTAATGAAGGCGGGCAGTCAATAAGGATGTAATCGTACTGTGATTTGACTTGCAACAGGGCATCGGCAAGGCGCAACTCTTTGCGATCCGCCTTCATTAACTGCACTTCGGCGGCAGTCAAGTCCGCATTTCCGGGAATGACAGAGAAACCGAACTCCGGTAAATTGATAACCGTTTCTGCGGCAGGCACGTCTTCCATTAGCAGGTCATAACTGGAATATTTGATGTCCTCTTTATCGACGCCACAGCCCATTGCGGCATTACCTTGCGGGTCAAGATCCACCAGCAACACCCGCCGGTTAGCTGCGGCTAGCGATGCAGCCAGATTGACACTTGTCGTTGTTTTTCCTACGCCACCTTTTTGATTGGTGACGGCAATAATTTTTCCCACTACATGACCTCTGTTTGTGTCGGCGATTCTATCCGAATCAGGCATCTTTCCACGGCGATGCCTGGGATTTTAACAGGAATTACGGTTTTTTTTGCCGAAATCCCTACTAATTCCGCATCCAGGTTTTGCCCTTTCATGGCCAGTAAAACACCCTCTTTTGCCAGTAAGTGCGAGGTTAATCTCACAATATCTGCCAAACTGGCAAATGCGCGGGTAAGTACGGTATCGAAAAGGGTTTCTGGATGATAGTTTTCCACGCGCTGATGGCATACTGTAACGTTATTAAGTTTCAATTCCAATATCGCTTGCTGGACAAAGCGGGTCTTTTTGGCATTGCTATCAAGTAAGGTAAAAGTGATGCCAGGCAGGCAAATTGCCAAAGGGATGCCGGGCAGGCCGGCTCCTGTGCCTATGTCGATGATTTGTCTGCCAGTGATAAAGGGGGAAATGGCGAGGCTATCTAATAAATGTAAATTCACCATGTCTTCTTTATTGCGTATGGCGGTCAGGTTATAGGCTTTGTTCCATTTTTCCATTAGCTTGATGAAATCAAGCAGCTGTTCAATTTGTCCTGGTGACAGGTGGAGGTTTAATGCGCTAAGTCCTGAAGTCAGCAGGTTGCGGCAGGTTTCTGTTGGGGTTTCTGGCATGATGCGGGCTCTTATATTCACTGTTAAATCAGAGGATGCCCGTTTAGGCACTTTTCTTCTTCAAATAAACCAGCAATAGCGAAATGGCGGCGGGCGTAATGCCCGGCATGCGTGATGCCTGGCCCAGCGTTTCAGGGCGTTGCGACTTCAATTTTTCACTCACTTCGTTGGATAGTCCGGGAATGCCTTTATAGTCAATGGCATCCGGCAGCTTTAAATGGTCATAACGCAAGGACTTGTCGATTTCAGATTGCTGCCTAACAATATAACCTGCATATTTCGCTTGAATCTCAACTTGTTCGCCTACCTGCTCAGCAACGGTTTCACCACCAGTGAGAAACATTAACAACTGTTGCACATCAACTTCGGGCCTACGCAACAGCTCCATTAAGCTGGCTTCTTTCAGCAAGGGCTTGCCCCATATCTGTTCAACCTGGGCCGCTTCTGCGCTATCAGCCCTGACCCATTGCTTTTTCAGGCTATCTTGCAAATCAGTGATTGCTGCACGTTTATTTTCAAAGGCCTGCCAACGGGCATCGTCAACTAATCCTAATTGACGCCCTTGTTCTGTCAGGCGCAAATCAGCATTGTCTTCCCTCAACAGTAAGCGGTATTCTGCGCGGCTAGTGAACATGCGGTAGGGCTCTTGCGTGCCACGGGTAATCAAATCATCAATCATGACACCTATATAAGCCTCATCACGTCTCGGACACCAACTTTCCAGTTCCTGGGTCAGGCGCGCCGCATTCAATCCCGCAATCAAGCCTTGTGCGGCGGCTTCTTCATAGCCTGTCGTGCCATTGATTTGCCCGGCAAAAAATAAACCGCCCATATGCTTTGTTTCCAGTGACATTTTTAAGTCGCGGGGGTCAAAAAAATCATATTCAATTGCATAGCCTGGGCGAATTATTTCGGCATTCTCAAAACCCAGCATCGAACGTACAAAAGCATATTGGATGTCAAACGGCAAGCTGGTGGAGATGCCGTTAGGGTATATTTCATGGGTGTCCAGACCTTCCGGTTCAACAAAAATCTGGTGTGTGTCCCTGTCCGCAAAACGGACGACTTTATCTTCAATGGACGGGCAATAACGTGGCCCTATGCCCTCGATAATCCCTGAATATAATGGTGACCGATCAAGGCCTGCGCGGATAATGTCGTGGGTCTTGTTGTTGGTGCGGGTGATATGGCAGGGGATTTGTTTAGGATGTTGTCCGCAGTTACCCATAAAAGAAAAGACCGGCACAGGCGTATCACCATGCTGTTCTTCCAACTTGCCGAAATCAATTGTGCGGCCATCAATTCGTGGCGGTGTTCCGGTTTTTAATCGGTCAATGCGAAAGGGTAATTCACGTAAACGATCGGCTAAAGCAATCGAGGCGGGATCGCCGGCACGTCCACCGCTATAGTTTTCCAAGCCAATATGGATTTTGCCACCTAAAAAAGTGCCTGTAGTTAATACCACTGCTCTTGCGGTAAAATCCAAGCCCATTTGTGTCTTGACGCCGACGACCTTATTTCCTTCAACGATTAAATCGGATACGGTTTGCTGGAATAATGCCAAGTTAGGCTGGTTTTCCAGTGTTGTCCTAATGGCTTGCTTGTAAAGTTTGCGGTCTGCCTGGGCGCGAGTTGCCCTGACAGCGGGGCCCTTACTTGCATTCAGGGTGCGGAACTGAATGCCGGCAAGATCTGTTGCGCTAGCCATAATGCCACCAAGGGCATCAATTTCTTTAACCAAATGCCCTTTGCCGATACCGCCTATTGCAGGATTGCAGCTCATTTGGCCCAAAGTGTCGATATTTTGTGACAGCAATAATGTTTTTGCTCCGCACCGGGCTGCAGCTAAAGCAGCCTCGGTGCCCGCATGGCCGCCACCGACAACAATTACATCAAAATTTTTTTTGAATTTCACGAAGTTAAATCTACTCTAAAATGTTATATACTTAATGGTTACTATTATAAGAGGTAAACGATGAAAAAACGTAAAAATCAACACAAATTAGAGAAGGCGGCGCTACAAAATCCTGTCGCGAAATTTGCCTGCCATTTTAATAAATCCCACATTTTTTGTGATAAAAGCAAATATAAGCGTAACGTAAAACACAAAAAACAAGAGGTTTCTATAATGGTTCTAATTACTGGGGTTATTATAGAAGGCTTTTGTTATTCAATGGGTTGTAAATTAAGTGTTAGTTGTAAGCAATATCTTGGTGTGGTTTGATAATGCTGAAGATGATGGCAATTGAAGGGGTAATCGGATTAATCTGCCTTGATTTAATAGGGGGTGCTGGCTATAATCCAACAGCTTTTTTGTTTGGAGTTGATTCGTGACAGATAGAAAATTATCTACTGTCAGTAAAATCCTGAGTTATCAAATTCTGATAATAATCATAACGGCGATGGTTTTTGCAATTGCAGGAGGCTGGCAAAAGGCTTTTTTTTCTGCGTTGGGCGGAGGGGCTGCATTTATTCCTAACCTTTATTTTAGTATACGGATATGCAGATCAGCAGGGCGGCCAGCACAAAAGATTGTGAAGTCTTTTTATGCTGGAGAATCAGGGAAATTATTGCTGACAGCAGCGCTGTTTATGATGATCTTCCAACTCCCAAATATAGAAATGCTACCGCTATTAGCGGGTTATACAATCGCGCTATCAGTATTTTGGTTCGCGCTATTAATGCGTTGACATTATTTATTTTTCATTAGAGAGGAACGATGGCTACCGAAGCTCACGCCGCCGAAGGTGCAACTGGTTATATTATCCACCATTTAACCCCCCTCCATTTTGGCGAGGGTTTCTGGACATTACATCTTGATACCTTGTTTTTTTCGGCATTATTAGGAGGCCTGTTTGTCTGGTTTTTTAAATCAGCTGCAGAAAAAGCAACTGCTGATGTGCCTGGGTTGGTGCAAAGTTTCGCAGAAATGCTGATTGAATTTGTTGATACTCAAGTCAAAGATAGTTTTCATGGCCACAGCAAATTAATCGCACCATTGGCGCTGACCATATTTTGCTGGGTTTTTCTCTGGAATTTTATGGACTTATTTCCTGTGGATATATTCCCATTAATTGGTTCGTTAATGGGGATCGAATATCTTAGGGTTGTGCCAAGCACTGATTTGAACGCAACTTTTGCGATGTCCATTTCTGTGTTTTGCTTGATTATTTTTTATAGCATAAAAATAAAAGGCCCGTGGGGATTTGCTAAGGAATTGATGTTTCAGCCATTTGGCCCTTGGCTGTTGCCGTTCAATCTGTTGTTAAAGTTGGTTGAAGAAATAGCAAAGCCAATTTCACTGGCATTACGGTTGTTCGGTAACCTTTATGCGGGGGAGTTGATTTTTATCTTGATAGCCTTGCTGCCTTGGTATATCCAACCTGCGCTAAGTTTCCCTTGGGCTATTTTCCATATTCTAATTATTACCCTTCAAGCATTCATATTTATGGTTTTGACTATTGTCTACCTGAGTATGGCTCACGAAGACCATTGATTTTTTAACTGATTTTTAACTTAACTATAATATTTTTGGAGGTTTCATGGAAATTGCAAGATTAATTGCTGATGTGCAAGGCATGACTGCTATTGCTGTAGGTCTGGTTTTAGGTATGGGCGCTTTAGGAACTGCTATAGGTTTCGGTTTGCTGGGTGGGAAGTTTTTGGAAGGTGCAGCACGCCAGCCAGAAATGGTGCCAATGTTGCAAGTAAAAATGTTTGTTGTTGCTGGTCTGTTGGATGCGGTAACAATGATTGGTGTTGGTTTGGCGCTGTTCTTTACTTTTGCAAACCCATTCCTGTCTGCTGTACAGGCTGCGGCTGCAGGTTAATAGATAAGGTTGTTTGATTTTAATAGCAACAAGAGGAATGCACAGTGAGTATCAATGCTACTCTGATTGGGCAAATGATCACCTTTGCACTTCTGGTATGGTTTACCATGAAGTACATTTGGCCACCGTTATTTGACTCTTTAGAAGAACGTAGAAAAAAGATTGCCGAGGGCTTGGCGGCGGCCGAAAAAGGTCAGGAAGATATGATCTTGGCTGAAAAAAAAGCTAAAGGTGTTTTAAAGGAAGCCAAAGAGCAATCTTCGGAAATAGTCAGCCTAGCCCAGAAGCGTGCTAATGAAATTGTTGAAGAATCTAAGGAGCTTGCTAAAAAGGAAGGCGACCGTTTGATTCTTTCGGCAAAAGCACAAATCGACCAAGAAATGCAGCAAGCCAGAGAATCTTTGCGCCAAGAGGTAGCAGCGTTAGCGCTTAGTGCTGCGGAGCAAATTCTTGGGGCGGAAATCGATCATGGCAAGCATCAAGACATTATCAGCAAAGTTTCTAATCAACTAGGTTAAGCATAATGAGCGAATTGGCAACATTGGCAAGACCGTATGCAGCTGCAGTGTTTAAAAGAGCCAAAGAAACTGATAGCACTGAAAAGTGGTCGCAAAGTTTGGCTTTTATGGCTGTTATTTTAACGAGTGAAGACATTTCCGTTGTAGTCGATAATCCCAAAGTAAGTAAGCCTGGGTTGATCGCGCTCATGCTAGATATTTGCCAAGGGCAGATTGATGCGGAAGGTGAAAACCTTCTAAAATTGCTTGTCCATAACAATCGATTGGCTTTGGTGCCGGCTATTGCCAGACTTTTTGAAGTCTACAAGGCAGAAGACGCGGGTTATATCGATGTTGAAGTATCTACAGCTTATGCCTTTTCTGAAGAAGCGCAGCGGGATTTTGTTGCAACACTCGAAAAGATGCTAAGTAAAAAAGTCCATATAACTGAAATCGTGGATAAGTCATTGATTGGCGGTGTTCTAGTACGTGCAGGCGATCAAGTGATTGACGGATCCATTAGAGGTCAGCTTCAACAAATGCAAAAGGCTCTACAGTGAGAGAGAAATAGAACATGCAATTAAACCCATCTGAAATAAGTGATCTGATTAAAAAGAAGATCGAAAACTTCGACCTCAGCGCCGAAGCCCATACAGAAGGTACCGTGGTCAGTGTGACTGACGGTATCGTCAGAGTGCACGGGCTTTCGCAAGCGATGCAAGGTGAGATGCTGGAATTCCCCGGCAATACTTTTGGCATGGCGCTTAATCTTGAGAGAGATTCAGTAGGTGCCGTGGTATTAGGTTCATACCAACACATTTCTGAAGGCGATACCGTAAAATGTACCGGAAAGATTTTAGAGGTACCTGTTGGTGAAGCATTACTGGGGCGCGTTGTTGATGCCTTAGGCAATCCTATTGATGGCAAAGGTGCTATTGATACTAATGAAACTTCACCGATTGAAAAAATTGCGCCTGGCGTAATCGCCCGTCAATCCGTTGATCAGCCCGTGCAACTCGGTTTGAAATCGATTGATGCGATGATTCCTGTCGGTCGCGGACAACGTGAGCTAATTATCGGGGACAGACAAACCGGTAAAACTGCAATTGCGGTTGATGCGATTATTAATCAAAAAGGTACAGGCATTAAATGTATCTATGTTGCAATAGGTCAAAAACGTTCTTCTATTGCTAACGTGGTTCGTAAATTAGAAGAACACGGTGCAATGGCGCATACCATCATTGTTGCTGCTTCTGCATCCGAATCTGCTGCATTACAGTTCATAGCACCTTATACAGGTTGTTCTATGGGTGAGTTTTTCAGAGACCGTGGTGAAGATGCGTTGATTATTTATGATGACTTGACTAAACAAGCGTGGGCATATCGCCAAGTTTCCTTGTTATTACGTCGTCCACCGGGTCGTGAAGCCTATCCGGGCGATGTGTTTTATTTGCATTCCCGTCTATTGGAAAGGGCGTCACGGATTAACGCTGACGAAGTTGAAAAGTTAACAGGCGGTAGGGTTAAAGGTAAAACCGGTTCATTGACTGCTTTACCTATTATTGAAACCCAAGGTGGTGACGTATCTGCCTTCGTACCGACTAACGTCATTTCCATTACTGATGGGCAAATATTCCTCGAAAGTAATCTGTTTAATTCAGGCATCCGTCCTGCGGTTAATGCTGGTTTGTCAGTATCGCGTGTAGGTGGGGCCGCACAAACTAAAATTATCAAAAAATTAGGGGGCGGTACCCGTCTTGACTTGGCTCAATACCGCGAGTTAGCAGCATTTGCACAGTTTGCATCAGATTTGGATGAAAGTACGCGTAAGCAGATCGAACGGGGTCAGCGTGTCACTGAGTTAATGAAGCAAAATCAATACTCGCCCATGTCGGTTGCGCAAATGGCGGTTTCATTATTTGCTGCTAATGAAGGTTTTCTTGATAGTATAGAAGTCAATAAAGTGCTTGATTTTGAAGCGGCTTTGCAATTGTATATGAAGTCGGAGCAGGCTGAATTAATGGATAACATTAATGCAACTGGCGATTTCAGTAATGAGATTAGTAGTGGTATAAGAGCTGCTATTGAAACTTTCATTAAAACTCATAGCTGGTAAAAGGGTCTTCAAATGGCTGTTGGTAAAGAAATACGCACAAAGATTGGGAGTATTAAAAATACTCAAAAAATTACTCGGGCAATGGAGATGGTTGCTGCGAGTAAAATGCGTAAAACAAAAGACAGAATGCAGGCAACACGGCCCTATTCAAAAAAAATTGGCCAGATTATTAAACATTTGGCTTACGCAAATCCTGAATACAAACATCCATTTCTTGTGCGGCGTGAAGTGAAGCGCGTAGGTGTTATCGTAATCAGCTCTGATCGCGGTTTGTGCGGTGGCCTGAATTCAAATCTATTCAGAAAAATACTGTCGCAGCTAATACAGTGGGATAAAAGCAATGTCGAAGTTGATCTTTGCACGATTGGTATAAAGGCAGCTGGTTTTTTTGGAAATCTTAAGAAAGTCCATTTGGTAGGTCAGGTTTCCAAGTTAGGTGACACTCCTCACTTAAGTGATATTTGCGGAATCATCAATATTATGTTGGATGCTTATAAACAAGGCAGTATTGATGAATTGTATCTGGTCAATAACGAATTTGTTAATACCATGACGCAACGGCCAATTATTGAACAACTGCTTCCTATAGTGCCTGATGACATCGAAAATAATCTAGGAGGGCATTGGGATTATATCTATGAACCTGATGCTAAAGAAATCCTAGATAATTTACTTGCCCGTTATATCGAGTCTATCGTCTATCAAGGGTTAGTTGAGAATAATGCCTGCGAACAGGCGGCTAGAATGGTAGCGATGAAGAGTGCGTCGGATAATGCCGGGAATCTCATTGGCGAGTTACAGCTGATTTATAACAAGGCCAGACAAGCAGCTATCACTCAGGAAATTTCAGAAATTGTTGCTGGTGCTGCAGCTGTTTAAGCCCCAATGCAGTAGTTATTTTGATTAATAACTTTGAGACTTGAAAAATGCTGCATAAGCAAAATGACATAACACTAAGAGGACAACTCAATGAGTTCGGGTAAAATCGTTCAGATTATTGGTGCAGTTGTAGACGTGGAGTTTTCACGTGAAGATTTGCCCAAGGTATATGATGCGTTAAATGTAGAAAGCAAAGATTTAGTGCTGGAAGTTCAGCAGCAGTTAGGTGATGGTGTAGTAAGAACTATTGCTATGGGCAGTACTGATGGCTTAAGTAGGGGGTTGGCTGTTAATAATACTAATGCACCTATTTCTGTGCCTGTTGGTCAGGAAACGTTAGGGCGTATTATGAACGTTTTAGGCCAACCGATTGATGAAAAAGGCCCTATCGGTGAAAAAGTAAAATGGGGCATACACCGCGATGCACCTAGCTACGCTGAACAAGCTGCTGCTAATGAATTATTAGAAACTGGCATTAAAGTTATCGACTTAGTCTGTCCCTTTACCAAAGGTGGTAAGGTTGGTCTGTTCGGTGGTGCTGGCGTAGGTAAAACCGTCAACATGATGGAACTGATCCGTAACATTGCGATTGAGCATAGCGGCTACTCAGTATTTGCTGGCGTAGGTGAGCGGACTCGTGAAGGTAACGACTTTTATCACGAAATGACGGACTCTAATGTTATCGATAAAGTATCGTTAGTGTATGGTCAAATGAACGAGCCGCCTGGAAACAGATTGCGTGTTGCGTTAACTGGTTTGACAATGGCGGAATATTTCCGTGATGAAGGCCGTGACGTTTTATTCTTTGTTGATAATATTTACCGTTATACACTTGCAGGTACTGAAGTGTCTGCATTGTTAGGCCGTATGCCATCTGCGGTAGGTTACCAACCTACACTTGCAGAAGAAATGGGGGTTTTACAGGAACGTATCACTTCCACTAAGACCGGCTCTATCACTTCTATCCAAGCGGTTTATGTTCCTGCCGATGACTTGACTGACCCATCGCCTGCAACAACATTCGCCCATTTAGATGCGACGGTTGTATTGTCACGGCAAATTGCCGAATTAGGTATTTATCCTGCTATTGATCCGCTGGATTCAACTAGTCGGCAGCTTGATCCTTTAGTCATTGGACAAGAGCATTATGACGTGGCGCGTAAGGTTCAAGGGATTTTGCAACGTTACAAAGAGTTAAGGGACATTATTGCCATTTTGGGTATGGATGAGCTATCTGAAGAAGACAAGCTAACGGTATCTAGAGCACGTAAAATGCAACGTTTCTTATCCCAACCGTTCTTTGTTGCTGAAGTGTTTACCGGTTCTCCAGGTAAGTATGTATCGCTGAAAGATACAATTGCTGGTTTTAAGGGCATTATTGACGGTGAATATGATGCAATACCAGAACAGGCTTTTTATATGGTAGGCACCATTGACGAAGCGCTGGAAAAAGCGAAAGCAATGAAAGGTTAGTAGTAAATAACTTTAGGTAAAGAAAATGACCATGACCGTACAAGTAGACATCGTAAGCGCAGAAAAGGAAATATTTTCCGGATTGGCGGAAATGGTATTTGCTCCTGCCGAATTAGGTGAGGTGGGTATTACACCTCGCCATGCGCCGCTTTTAACTAAACTCAATCCGGGCGAGGTTCGGGTAAAAGTCACTGACAAGGAAAGTTATCCATTTTTTATTTCCGGGGGCTTTTTGGAAGTCCAGCCTCATCTGGTTACCATTTTGGCAGATACTGCAATTAGGGCAAAAGATATTGATGAAGCAGCAGCGATTGAGGCTAAGATAAAAGCACAAGAAGCTCTGGCTGATAAGTCAGGAAAAATGGATTATGTGGCCGCACAGGTTCAGCTGGTACAAGCCATTAGCCAATTGAGGACATTAGATAGGTTGAGAAAGCGCGGGGAATAAGCAAAAACTTACGGTTATGTATGATTACGATTAATTTAATTGGCATCATACATTATTTAAGAGCCCGGTAACGTGAATGCGCTATCGGGTTTTTTTTTAAATGGGATATTGAATGAAAATTACCACTATTATTCTCGCCGCAGGTAAAGGGACGCGAATGTGTTCTGATTTGCCTAAAGTTTTGCATAAAGTTGCTGACAAACCTTTGTTACAACATGTTTATGATATGAGCAACCAGTTGGAAAACAATAGGATTCATGTTGTTGTCGGCCACTGCAGTGATTTTGTAAAAGAGACATTAAAAGATTTAAACGCCGAGTGGATTGAACAAAACCAACAACTGGGGACAGGTCACGCAGTTCAACAGGTAAGTGATTACATTCTGGATGATGACGTGGTGTTAATACTTTATGGCGATGTGCCGTTATTAAAATTAGCAACAGTCAAGACACTGTTGGCGAACGTAAACCCCCAATCGCTTGCTTTGCTTACCGTAAATTTAGAAAATCCGACAGGTTATGGCAGAATTGTCCGAAACGCCCAGTCTCAAGTAGTAAAAATTATTGAGGAAAAGGATGCCTCCGATACTGAAAAACAGATCAAAGAAGGCAATACGGGGATCATGTCCGTACAAGGCGGGCAATTAAAAAAATGGCTAAATCAATTAGGCAATAATAACGCCCAAGGCGAATATTATCTGACCGATGTAATTGAAATGGCTGTTGCCGATGGTGTGCTTATAGTGACTAACCAACCGGAAACGGCTGATGAGGTGTTGGGCGTTAATAACAGGTTACAGCTCAGCCACTTAGAGCGGATATATCAACAAGAACTGGCTGATTCATTGATGCAACGGGGAGTCACTTTGAAAGATCCGGCGCGTTTTGATTTAAGAGGCTCAATAGACAGTCTGGGGTACGATATAGAAATAGATGTTAATGTCATTCTTGAAGGCAAAATCAGTATTGGCAACCATGTCAAAATCGGCCCGAACACATCGATAAAAAATTCAATTATTGGTGATGGGGTAGAAATCCTTGCAAACTGCGTAATTGAAGATACTGTGATCGGGCAAAATAGCCGTATTGGCCCTTATGCCAGATTGCGTCCGGAAACGGTATTGGCCAATGACGTACATATTGGCAACTTTGTGGAAATTAAAAAATCAATCGTTGGCGAGTCAAGTAAAATCAATCACTTAAGTTATATAGGTGATGCTACAGTAGGCAGTAAAGTGAACATAGGCGCCGGCACTATCACCTGTAATTATGATGGTGTTAATAAATTCAGGACAACTATTGAAGATGGTGCGTTTATTGGCTCAGATACCCAGTTAGTGGCGCCTGTTACCGTTGGGAAAAATGCAACTATTGGCGCGGGATCGACTATCACAAAGAATGCGCCCGAAAACCAATTGACCTTGAGCAGGCCAAAGCAGGTTTCTGTGGCTAGCTGGCAACGCCCCGTAAAACAGGAGAGCTATTAATGTGCGGAATAGTTGGCGGCATTGCACAACGTAATGTGGTGCCTATTTTATTGGAGGGCTTAAAGCGCCTAGAGTATCGGGGTTATGATTCTGCAGGGCTGGCCGTATTAAATAATGGGAAAATTTACCGCAAACGCGAGCTAGGAAAAGTGATGGGGCTTGAAAAGTTACTTGCAGCCGATCCAATTTCTGGGAATATTGGCCTTGCCCATACCCGGTGGGCGACGCATGGTAAACCTAGTACGGCTAACGCCCATCCGCATATTTGCCGCAATAAAGTGGCGGTTGTGCATAATGGCATTATTGAAAACCACGATTTTTTGAGGGGTGAGCAGCTCGAAAATGGGTATGAATTTACTTCACAAACGGATACGGAAGTGATTGTGCATGAAGTTTTTCATGCGCTGGAAACGGCGGATAACTTGTTGAGTGCAGTTAAGCAAACAGTCCGTAAGCTCGAAGGTGCTTATGCCTTGGGAATAATGAGCAGTTCGGAACCAGATACGTTAGTGGCCTGTAGAAAAGGGAGCCCATTGGTCATTGGGGTTGGCATCGGCGAATATTTTATTGCATCGGATGTTGCGGCTTTGCTGCCAGTCACCCAACGTTTTATTTTCATGGAAGATGGTGATATCGCTTCGATAAGCATAAATAATTTGGTTATTTATGATGCAGATGACAGCGAAGTCAGTCGGCCTGTCAAAGAAAGCCAGTTGACAGCAGATGCGGTTGATAAAGGTGATTACCGCCACTACATGCTAAAAGAAATTTATGAGCAGCCCTTTGCCATTTCACAGACCTTAGAAGGCCGGTTCGTCAATAATCGGTTACAAGAAAACGCTTTTGGGCACAATGCGTCCGAGGTGTTCGACAATATAAAATCCATTCAAATTTTAGCATGTGGCACCAGTTTCCATGCCGGTTTGGTGGCGCGTTACTGGTTTGAAGAGTTGGCAGGCGTACCTTGTCAAATCGAAGTTGCCAGTGAATTCCGCTACCGGCATCCCGTCTTGGCAGATAATGTGCTGATAGTTACGATTTCGCAATCGGGTGAAACTGCCGACACTTTAGCGGCTTTGCAGGAAGCTAAAAAATTGGGCGCAAAATATGCGCTTGCTATTTGCAATGTGCCTGAAAGCTCCTTGGTCAGGGAGTCGGATTTAGTCTTAATGACCCGGGCAGGCCCTGAAATTGGTGTGGCGTCAACCAAAGCCTTCACCACACAATTGGTGACCTTAATGTTGCTGGTTATTGCTATTGGCCGACGGTTTAGGTTGACCCAGGCCAGTGAGCAAAAATTGACCTCGGATTTATTCAGTCTGCCTGGAAAAATAGAAAAAGTTTTGCAGTTGGATGAGCAGATTAAAACGTTGGCTGAGCAATTTTCTGAAAAGCAACATACCTTGTTTCTCGGTAGGGGCGAACATTATCCAATAGCTATGGAAGGGGCGCTGAAATTAAAGGAAATTTCATATATCCATGCGGAAGCCTATCCTGCAGGTGAATTAAAGCATGGGCCTTTAGCATTAATTGATGCGGACATGCCAGTTATTGTTGTCGCGCCAAACAATGGCCTGCTGGAGAAACTCAAGTCGAATATACAGGAAGTGAGTGCTAGAGGAGGCGAGTTGATAGTTTTTATGGATGAAACATTAATATCAGCACCCGATGCCAATGTGCAGATTATAAAAATACCGCAAGTTGAAAACGACATTTCACCGATCGTCTTCACTATTCCTTTGCAATTACTGTCCTATCATGTCGCTGTTTTAAAAGGCACTGATGTCGACCAGCCCAGAAATCTCGCAAAATCGGTTACTGTGGAATAAGCAGGGTCTAACTGATGAACTTATCAAAAACCATATTAATCACCGGATGCTCGACAGGAATTGGTTATGTCACAGCAGTTGAGCTAAAGAAGCGGGGGCATCAAGTGATCGCTTCGGCGCGTAAGCCCGAAGATGTGCTGCGCTTGACAGAAGAAGGCTTCACTGCAGTGCTGCTGGATTTGGCAGATAGTGCCAGTATCCGGCAGGCGGTTGACAAGACGCTGGCGTTAACCGAAGGCAAACTGGACGCAGTGTTCAATAATGGCGCATTTGGCCAGCCTGGAGCTGTGGAGGATTTAACGCGGGACGTGTTGCGCCATCAGTTTGAAACGAATCTGTTTGGCACCCATGAACTGACTAATTTGTTGATACCAGTCATGCGTAATCAAGGGCATGGGCGGATTATTTACAATAGTTCGGTGTTGGGTTTCGTCGCGATGACGTATCGGGGAGCCTATAATGCCAGTAAGTTTGCCCTTGAGGGCTTGGCCGATACATTGCGGTTAGAGTTGCACGGCAGCAATATTTATGTTTCTTTGATCGAGCCTGGCCCTATCTTGAGTGATTTTAGGAAAAATGCGTTTGCTTTGTACAAAAAAAATATTGATCCTACTCAAAGCTTCCATAAAGAAACTTATCAAAAGATGGAGGCCCGCTTGCAAAAACAAGGCGCAGCCGCTCCATTCACTTTGCCTGCCACGGCTGTTTCAGAAAAAGTGATCCATGCACTGGAATCTAAAAAGCCAAAAATACGCTATTACGTTACTTTTCCAACTTATCTGTTCGCTGCTCTTAAACGGATCCTGCCCGTTATGTGGCTAGATGCCGTGTTAAGACAGACCTAATGATAAACGGGCGGTGCAACGGGGCTATGCCTTAAAAATAGAGGGGGCAGCCTTCCCATGATTACAACGCAGCAGTCACTGTGATTTATTTTTTTTTCCAGAATACGCGTTATTTCTCGGATTCTTTAGCCCGCTCAATCCCGTATATTTGGTTTTAAAAACCTGTGCCTTGCCCGTAACAGACGCAGTGCCTGTACCCTTGAGCGAATTAGGTTGAAACGATGGCACGAGATGATGTTTGCCATTTCCAATCAAATCTGCCCTGCCCATGTCTTTCAACGCATCACGCAATATCGGCCAATTTTTTGCATCATGATAACGCAGAAAAGCCTTGTGCAAACGCCGTTGCTTGATGCTTTTTGGGATAAATATATCATCGGCCTTGCGGTTGACTTTGTGCAGCGTGTCCTTGCCGGAGTGGTACATAGCCGTGGCGATTGCCATCGGTGACGGCAAAAAAGCCTGTACTTGGTCGGCCCGGAACCCATTGCGTTTCAACCATAAGGCCAGATTAAGCATGTCATTGTCGGTAGTGCCCGGATGGGCGGCGATAAAGTACGGTATCAGGTATTGCTCCTTGCCGGCCTCCTTGGAGTATTTGTCGAACATTTCCTTGAAGCGGTCATAAGTGCCTATGCCGGGTTTCATCATTTTCGACAGCGGCCCTTGCTCGGTATGTTCGGGGGCGATTTTTAGGTAGCCACCGACGTGATGGGTGACCAGTTCTTTAACGTATTCCGGCGATTCCACTGCCAAATCGTAGCGGAGGCCGGAGGCGATAAAGATTTTTTTGATGCCTGGCAAGGCCCTGGCCCTGCGGTATAGCTTGATTAAATGGCTGTGGTCGGTGTTCAGGTTCGGGCAAATTCCAGGATACACGCAGGACGGTTTTCGGCAAGCCGCCTCGATTTTTTCATCTTTACATGCCAAGCGGTACATGTTTGCAGTCGGGCCGCCGAGGTCAGAAATATGGCCGGTGAAATTTGGCGAGGTGTCGCGTATGGCTTCAATTTCTTTGATAATGGAGTCTTCCGAGCGGCTTTGGATAATCCGGCCTTCATGTTCGGTGATCGAGCAAAAGCTACAGCCACCAAAACAACCGCGCATGATATTGACGGAGTGCTGGATCATTTCAAATGCGGGGATGTTGGCGTTGCCATAGTCCTGATGTGGCAAGCGTGAATAAGGCAGGTCGAACACGCCGTCCATTTCTTTGGTGGTTAGAGGGATTGGCGGTGGATTGATCCAGACTTGACGGTTGCCGTGTTGCTGGATTAAGGCGCGGGCGTTGCCCGGATTGGTTTCGGCGTGCATGATCCGCGAAGTGTGGGCGTACAGGATACGGTCATCCTTAACGGCTTCGTAAGCGGGTAGGCGGATTACGGTTTGCGCCCGACGGTTTTTAACCAGCAACTTATCAAAACGGATGACTTTTTCGTCAGGATTTTCACCTTCGGGTTTTTTATCGCAAGCAGGTTGTTCTTGATACGGATCGATAGGCAACATCGGCGCGCCAGGCTTGTCTATGTCAGTAGAATCTTTTACCAGCCAGCCTTCGGGAATGCCTTTAACAAAATGTACTGTCCCTCGTATGCCGGTCAGTTGTGACACGGGCTCACCGGCCGCTAAACGATGTGCGATTTCAACAATTTGGCGTTCTGCATTGCCGTACACTAATAAATCAGCCTTGGCATCGAGCAACACCGATTTACGCACGGTGTCCGACCAGTAATCATAATGGGCGATACGGCGTAAGCTGGCTTCTATGCCGCCGATAATGATGGGCACGTCTTTGAAGGCTTCGCGGCAGCGGTGTGAATAAACATTGACGGCCCGATCCGGGCGTTTACCAGCCGCGCCGTCGGGCGTGTAAGCATCGTTGGAACGGATCTTTTTGTCGGAAGTGTAACGGTTAACCATCGAATCCATGTTGCCGCCGGTCACGCCGAAAAACAAATTGGGACGGCCCAATTTTTTAAAATCCGCCGCACTGTGCCAATCCGGTTGCGAGATGATGCCCACCCGAAACCCTTGCGCTTCCAACAAACGGCCTATTAAAGCCATGCCAAAACTGGGATGGTCGATGTAGGCATCGCCTGTTACTAGGATGACATCGCAGCTATCCCAGCCGAGTTCGTCCATCTCGGCTTGGCTCATCGGTAGCGTAGGCGCAATGCCAAAACGTTGTGCCCAGTATTTGCGGTAACTAAAAAGAGTAGGTGCAGCAGGAAAAGCGGTAGGCATCATGGTTTTATTAATGGGTTAAAAGTGCTGGCGTTGTGCTTTTTTAGGTCTTTTAAGAATCGGTTAAATTCAATTTGGTAGTGCTGTTCAAGCGCATTCGCCCGAATTTTTAGCGATTGCAAAGAATGCTGGGGCGTTTTGTCATTAAAAGCCAGACCAATGAAATTACCTTTGCCTTGCACAGGTAGAAAGAGGGTTTTCCAGTTAAAAGTATGTCCCATCCACAATGCCACTTCTTGAAACAAAGGGTTGCTGGTGCCGCCCCACAGGTTAATGACTAATATGCCGTCATTTTTTAATAGGGCTTTGCAGGCGGTAAAAAAGGCGTCATTGCTGATAGAGGGTGCCATGCCTTCGTGGTCAAAGGCATCGACAATGATAAGGCTGTAGCGATCCTGATGGCTTTCAGTACGCTGGCACACATACTGCCCGCCATCATCAATGATAATTTTAAGCCGTGGGTCTAGTGGCAAACCAAAATGGCTACGGGCGATTTTTGCCACACTTTTGCGGTATTCCACTGCTTTTAAACGGCAGTCGGGAAAATGATGCAGTAAAAACTTGGCTATCGAACCACCGCCTAAACCAATAATTAGCGCATCGCCATCGAGCGTTTCTTTAAATAATAACCAACTGGTCATCGCCCGCACATAATCCAATTCTAATTTATGTGGGTCGTGCAAGCGCATACTGCTTTGCCTAGGATAAGTCCCAAAATGTAGCGATCTGACCCCGCTGCGTTCAACGATTTCTAACAAACCGTCATCATCATGGCTTTGGTAAACAAGCAACCCTTCATATTTATGCATGGCAGTATAAGCTTACCCACTGTATGGTCTGGACGGGAGACCAGTAAATTTCAAATCTCTGTCCAATCGATTAAATTTGGTTAGCCAGCTGTTCAGCGTAGCCAATGTAGCTGCGTGGCGCGAGTTCTAATAAAGCGGATTTGGCATCTGCGGGAATATCCAGCCGGTCAATAAAATCACGCATTTGTTCCGGTGTAATGCGTTGCCCGCGCGTGAGTTCCTTTAGTTTTTCATAAGGTTTTTCAATGCCATAGCGACGCATCACGGTTTGTATGGGCTCTGCCAGCACTTCCCAATTAGCATTAAGATCCGCTTCGATAGCATCAGTATTAATCTGCAATTTGGAAATGCCTTTTAAACTGGCTTGTATCGCAATGCTGGTATGGGCTATGCCAACGCCGATATTCCGTAATACTGTCGAGTCGGTCAAGTCGCGTTGCCAGCGCGATACCGGCAGTTTTTCCGCCAGAAAGCCAAGCAGCGCGTTGGCCAAACCTAAATTGCCTTCAGAGTTTTCAAAATCAATCGGGTTGACTTTGTGCGGCATCGTCGATGAACCGACTTCGCCAGCAATAGTTTTTTGTTTGAAATAACCTAAGGAAATATAACCCCAAATATCACGGTCAAAATCCAACAAGACGGTATTGAAACGCGCTAAAGCGTGGAAAAATTCGGCGATATAGTCGTGCGGTTCAATTTGTATCGTGTAGGGGTTGAATTGCAAACCTAGTGATTCGACAAAGTCTTGCGCAAACTCAGCCCAATCAACAGCAGGATAAGCAACGCTGTGGGCATTGTAATTGCCGACCGCGCCATTAATTTTTCCTAGCAATTCAACCGCTTGCAGTTGCGCTAGCTGGCGTTGCATCCGTGCTGCAACATTGGCGAATTCCTTGCCAACCGTGGTCGGTGTCGCCGATTGCCCGTGGGTGCGGGACAACATCGGTTGATGGGAAGTTTCCTTGGCGATGGTTTTGAGCGCGGCGATGCAAGCGCTGATTTGCGCACTGATGATTTCCCGTCCTGCTTTTAGCATCAATGCGTAAGACAAATTGTTGATGTCTTCCGATGTGCAAGCAAAATGGATAAATTCACTCACTTGTTCCAGTTCAGCGCAACCGGCAATTTTTTCTTTCAGCAAGTATTCAACCGCTTTGACATCGTGATTGGTGGTTTTTTCTATTGTCTTGACGCGTTGGGCGTCCGCTTCTGAAAAATCACTGACTATGTTGTTTAAGAGCCGATTAGCCGTATCGCTAAACGGGTTGACTTCAGTGACTAGCGGATGCTTCGCCAGCGCTTGCAGCCAGCGCACTTCGACCTCCACGCGGAAACGGATCAGGCCGTATTCGCTAAAGATCGGGCGCAGGGCGTTGACCTTGTCGGCGTAGCGGCCGTCGATAGGGGAGATAGCGGTTAAATTAAAATTTGTCATAGATTGTTCCAAGTCGTAAAAAATGAAAAATAGATTAATTAAAATATTCAGTGTTATCTAACAGGTTTTACACCACCTCTTCTACTTAAACCGTAACCGACCCGATAAACATCTGGCATATTGATTCGACCATCTCGCATTATTTCAAAAATACCTAAATCGACTAAATCCTGTTTGATCCCTTCATAACCTAGCTCTAAACGGCTGGGTGGCAGACGCACCCCTGCATCTTCTATGTTTTTCAACTTATCCATAGCATCGTGTTGTTTCCAAGTGCTTTCAATCGCATTGAAAGGACAAGGAACACTCATGCCTTTTAAAGGGGAAATTAATATTTCTATCCAGCGATAATCTTCCTTTAGCTCTTCTACACGGATTTTAGATGCCTTTTGTACGCCTTTTTTTATGGCTTGATAGCTCAAAGGGTATTTTTGATCTTTGATAAGATTATCCGTTGCCGCTTCGCGCAGTGCCGCTAAAAAACTGCGTGGACTGACTTTGCCATAACTGTCTCCTAAGTGGTTAGGCAACCAAGTATACGGATAGCCTCGCCGTGCATCGGTCCCCATCCATTCGCCCGCTAAGGCGTGGAAAATTTTTCTTTGAACGGTTTCATCTCTTCGCATCTCTTCAGGAATCATCCAAACCCCTAAATCATGCTGTTTCCATTGTTGCCTAAATTGCGCTGCACAAATATCACGAAATTCTTTGCCGCCTTGTGGGGCATTGCCTAAGTATTGCCATAACAAACTAAACAACTCTAGCTTGTTCCATTCCAGAGAGACTTTATTGGAAATGACTTTCGACCCATCAGGAAATGAGTAAACATAGGGATCTTCCAACATATCAGGGCGGACGAAAATCTTTAAACGGATAGCTTTGAATGAGCGAAATTCTAAAGCGACTTGCAACAGACCTTTTAACAAGTCTTTTAATGACTTCCAATCATCGGCAGTACGATCTAAGGCATCAAATAACACGATATGCTTTTTTTTCTGCTGATCCAATTGCTTATCAATTTGTACTAATTTGTGATCCAATTTTTCATAATCATTTTGAAAATGCCTGATTTTTTCTGACCATGATGAATCGTTAGCCAAACCAAAACCCTCTTCGTGAAGAATATTCCAAGCAACAATGGTCTGCCACACATCCTGTGCATCGGTGTTTTTTAATAAATTGGATAATGTCTTTTTATTAGGGTAATTATCAGAACGTGTTTGGCCAAATCCAGCTGTGCATTCAATATTGGCTAGTCCTGTTCGGGGCGATAAATCCTCGACTAATTGACGGCGATCAGGATCTTGCAGTTCTAGCCACCATTCACTTTTACCCGCACCACGAATACCTTCAACGAGCATATTGTCAGGTTGTAATGCCTTGGCGTGACTGGATGGCACATAGAAATAGTGCATATCAATCGGTTTGTCGCCTGATTGCTGCTGCTGTTCAGGTAGTGCTAGAAATGCTAGACGGAGAGCTTCAACGGGAAAAACACTCATGAGATTATTCGCCTAAAACAAGTTGAGAGGCAATCTGTAAAAAATTGCCATAACAGGCACTTAGCTGTGCGCCATTGGTTTTGAAATAATCTGCCGATTGTGGATTAAATTCTTGGAAGCTGATGTTCCACAAAATTTCCACCGGAAAATGCGGGGCTAAACTGTCGTCAATATCAAAACTAAAGGTATCAAATTCTTCGGCGGCAGTTTCTTCGTAGATGGTTTCTAAGAATAAGTTATACGCTGACTCACGGCAACGCGACAAATAATCTTCCCGACCCAATTCTGGAATCATGCCCGCCACGATTTTCAGATTGTTTCTAAACGAGTTCAAATTGACATTCCATTTTTGCCAATGGCTAAACAGATAACGGTAAGCTTGCCAGGTTTGCGGGGTATTGATGGCAAACAGAAACGCCATATCCGTCAAGCGGGTGATGGCGATGGCGGCAATGTCATGGATACCGGCTCGGCTGTCGAGCAAGACAATATCGGGTTTTTCTTGTGCTTCAAGTTGTCGCAATAGCTGGGCGAGACGATGGGCAAAATCGACGATTTTGCCGTCTTGATTAATGTCCATATAAACGCGGGACAACTTGGCAATATAGTCTTGCTCTTTGCCACCTGCTGCGGTGACCACCCGAATCACGCCTTCGGTGTTTTTGGCTAAAGGGCTGGTGGCGACCATATCCCGCAACAACGCCTCATCTGCTTGCCCCACAGCTTCTTCAACCAACCAATCGACAACGCCAAAATCCGGTGTGTGGGCTTGCGGCAACAGGATTTGCCCTATGCCTGGTGATTCCAAATCCAAATCGACGACTAACACTTTTTTGCCGAGATTTGCCAAGTGCCAAGCCCAAATCGCTAAGGCACTGGAACGGCCTACGCCGCCTTTGATGCCAAATAAGGTGGCGCGGGGTGGATGTGGCTCTTCAATAGGTTGACGTAGCCAATCTTGCCCAGTGACTTGTCGATCCAGCAAGTAAATGGGCGGGTTGGTATTGGGGATACAGATTTTGTCGGGTGAGTTGATTAGGCTGTTTATGGCAACCAAATCTTCCGAATAAATGAAAATGCCGTCTTCCGCATAAGCAAAATTTCCTAATTTCTCGAAGAGTTGTTTCGCTAATTTGTTATGTTTTTTGTTTTTTTTACATTGCAAGATAACACTGATTCGACCGCAAAGGTCACGTAGCAAAATGGGATCTTTGCCTAATAATGCGTAATTATCTTTAACGAATTCGAGCGATTTTTCATAGGCTTCGTGGAACATGGTTTTGCTCATAACTCACCCTGTGATCTAGCATGAGCCACTAAGTTAGCAATTGCAGAATCGACCGCTTGTTTATGGTGCTGCACATTATTTTTGATAAATGATTTTTGATTGGCGTAACGATCATCAATTTGCCAAGTGCTGAACGGATTACTATTTGAAATGTGTGCTAAATATGAAGGCGCATTTCTGCCATTGAGAAACAACCTAAAATGGCCCCATAATTTATCAATATGCTTTCTATCATTCTTATCTACTAGATCACCATTTTGATTGGCGAGTGCCGGATCAAGTCTAATCATGACTGCTTTTAAAGCGCATTCCGCCGCTAAGCCATAAAGTTGATCAGCATTGGCGTAACGTTTTTTATCAAATAATATTTCTGCATCTTTTTGGTGCCGGTCGTAAGCATTTTTAAAATCCGTTTTCATTCGTCCGCCCTAGATTCAATAATCCCGCCACCCAAACAGATCTCGCCATCGTAAAACACCACCGATTGTCCGGGGGTAATCGCCCGTTGCGGTTGGTCGAATACCGCTTTACAACGGCCATCAGGCAAAGGTTCCAGATAGCAGGGTTGGTCAGATTGGCGGTAGCGGGTTTTGGCGGCACAGCGCAAGGGTGCGGTCAGCGGCTGGTTATTGCACCAATCGAGATTGCCTGCTTCCAATGTGTTATGTAACATCAACGGATGATCGTGGCCTTGACCGACAATCAGCACATTATTATCCAAGTCTTTTTCCAGCACATACCACGCTTCATCAGGCGCGTTTTTTACGCCACCGATGCCTAGGCCTTGGCGCTGCCCGAAGGTGTAATACATCAAGCCATGATGTTGGCCAATCAATTGACCTTCTGGAGTGCGCATCTCGCCTGGTTGAGTGGGTAGATAGCGTTGCAGGAACTCGGTGAATTTACGTTCGCCGATAAAACAGATGCCGGTGCTGTCTTTTTTCTTGTGGTTGTCAAAGCCTGCTTTTTTGGCGAGGGTGCGAATTTCTGGTTTATGTAAATGACCAATGGGAAACAGCGTTTTTGATAACGCCTTTTGTCCTAGCGTATACAGGAAATAGCTTTGTTCTTTGTTAGGGTCCAATCCTTTTAATAAAAAATATTCACCCTCGTTCCCATAGCTCTGGCTTGGGAACGTAGCGACACGGGCATAGTGCCCGGTGGCGATGTAATCGGCGCCCAAATCCTCAATGGCGTAATTCAAGAAAGCCTTGAATTTAACGTGCTTGTTGCAAAGGATATCTGGGTTCGGGGTGCGCCCGGCCTTAAATTCAGACAAGAAGACTTCAAAGACTTCATCCCAGTATTCGCTGGCAAAATTGACGGTTTTTAGCGGGATGCCCAGCTTATCGCAGACTTGCTGCGCATCGGCGAGATCCTGCATTGAGGTGCAGTATTCGGTACCGTCATCTTCTTCCCAGTTTTTCATGAACAAGCCGGTAACCTGATGGCCTTGTTCCAAAAGTTGTAATGCGGTTACCGAAGAGTCCACACCGCCGGACATGCCGACGATAATGTTTTTACTCATAGTCAAGATCGAGGAATGATTTTAGTAAGGATAAAGGGTAACGTTGCCCGTTTAGGTATTCGTCGATACCAATCAAGACCAGCGGGCTACGCAAGCGAGCCCGTTGCTGGACGATTTCGTCGCGTGTCAACCAGTGCGTGGCGACGATGCCATCATCTAAAGGCTGGTTTGGATTGTAGCTATGGCAATCCCCAGAAAAACAAACCCTGAGAAAAGTCGGGTAATCAGGGTTTCTGCGCCACAATTGTATGGAAATAATGTGTTCAGGCTCAAATTGCCAAGCAGATTCTTCATACACTTCGCGTTTGACTGCGGCAATCAGGTCTTCGTTTTCTTCAAAATGTCCGGCTGGTTGGTTAAGTTGCAGGCCGTGCGGGGTTTCTTCTTCCACTAACAGAAAGCGCTGGCCCCGTTCAATAATAGCGGCAACGGTAACGTGAGGTTTCCAAACCATCAATGAATCCCGATTTAAATAAAATCGCCTATGTTACTCTATTTAAAGATATTATGCTGGTAAAGATTATATAGTATGGGCGGTAAACAGCGGGGTAATATTTTCTTAAATCCATGTGGGCTTGAAATACGTGGCTATTGGGATTATGTTAATGGCTACGAAGTATTTTTTATTGGTTGTTATGTCTGATTTTGACCCGTTTCCAAAACATGATGATGGTCTGGCTGTTTATGAAGCTAAACCGGAATTGAAAAGGCCGCCTTTGTACAAAGTTATCTTGCTGAATGATGATTTCACGCCGATGGATTTTGTTATTGAGGTGTTAATGGATTTTTTTGCGATGCCTGAGGACAAAGCTACTCAGGTGATGCTACAAATACATACGCAAGGCATAGGCGTTTGCGGAACTTATACGAAAGATGTCGCCGAAACGAAAGTCGTTATTGTTAATGAGTATTCACGCGAACATCAGCACCCTTTGTTGTGTGCGATGGAAGAAGCGTAAGAGTTGGAGCATTTATGTTAAGCAAAGAGCTAGAAATTACCCTAAATAACGCCTTTAAAAACGCGCATGATAAGCGTCATGAATTCATCACTGTTGAGCATTTATTACTGGCGTTGCTCGATAATGCGTCTGCTGAAGCGGTTATGATTGCGTGCGGGTGTAACGTCATGTTATTGCGCGGTCAGTTGGTACAGTTTATTGACGAAACCATCTCATTGATTCCGCTAGGAATTCAGCGCGAAACCCAGCCTACGCTAGGATTCCAAAGGGTGCTGCAACGCGCTGTTTTTCATGTTCAGGCTTCCGAAAAGAAGGAAGTGACTGGCGCTAATTTATTTGTGGCTTTGTTCAGTGAGCAAGACTCCCATGCCGTTTATTTGTTAAATAAGCAGGACATATCGCGGCTTGATGTGGTCAATTACTTGGCGCATGGCATTTCCAAAGCCGATCATGATAATGAATCATTAGGTGACCGGTCATCGGAATCGGGTAATCCTGAAAATGAGGGGGGCAGCCCATTGGAAAAGTACGCAACTAACCTTAATGAGGAAGCTTTTCAGGGCCATATCGATCCGTTAATTGGTCGGGAAATGGAAGTCGACCGTACGATACAAACGCTTTGTCGCCGCCGCAAAAACAACCCGTTATTGGTTGGTGAGGCGGGGGTCGGCAAAACTGCAATCGCCGAAGGCTTGGCAAAAAAAATTGTTGAAGAAGACGTGCCCGAAGTCCTGATGAAAAGCGTCATTTACTCGTTGGATTTAGGCGCACTGGTGGCGGGTACAAAATACCGTGGTGATTTTGAAAAGCGCCTCAAATCGTTGCTCAATCAACTCAAAAAAGAGCCTGATGCCATTTTGTTTATTGATGAAATACATACCATTATTGGCGCGGGCTCTGCTTCAGGCGGTGTTATGGACGCTTCTAATTTGCTGAAGCCAGCACTCGCTTCGGGGCAGTTGCGTTGCATAGGTTCCACCACTTATCAAGAATACCGTGGTGTTTTTGAGAAAGATCACGCGCTGGCACGGCGGTTCCAAAAAATTGACGTTTTGGAACCGTCTGTTGCCGATACCATTTTAATTTTGAAAGGCCTGAAATCACGCTTTGAAGAGCATCATGACGTTAAATATTCTGCCGAAGCGCTGCGTTTGGCAGCGGAATTGTCAGATCGCTATATTACTGACCGACATTTGCCTGACAAAGCGATTGATGTCATTGATGAAGCGGGTGCAAAACAACGTATGACCGTAGAAGCCGAACGCAAGCATTTAATCGACAGTGCTGAAATAGAGGAAATCGTCTCAAAAATCGCCCGGGTTCCGGCAAAATCAGTTTCTTCGAATGATATAGATAAGCTAGCCAATTTGGAAAAAAACCTGAAAATGCTGGTGTTTGGCCAAGACGAAGCAATTTCCGCTTTAGCATCGGCGATAAAGTTATCGCGTGCAGGGCTGCGTGACAGCCAAAAAACCATAGGCTCGTTCCTGTTTGCAGGCCCTACCGGCGTCGGCAAAACCGAAGTCACCCGGCAGCTGGCGAAGGTATTAGGTGTGGAATTGATTCGCTTTGATATGTCCGAATATATGGAGCGCCATACCGTTTCCAGGTTAATAGGCGCACCTCCCGGCTATGTCGGTTTCGATCAAGGCGGTTTGTTGACCGAGCAAGTCACCAAGCATCCGCATGCAGTATTGCTGCTTGATGAGTTGGAAAAAGCACATCCTGATGTTTTCAACCTATTATTGCAGGTCATGGATCACGGGTCATTAACTGACAATAACGGACGCAAGGCAGATTTCCGCAACATTGTCTTGGTGATGACGACTAACGCCGGGGCAGAGGAGGGTAGTCGCGCATCTATAGGCTTCACCCATCAAGATCATGCCAGCGACAGCTTGAAAGTTATCGAAAAAGGTTTTTCACCGGAATTCCGCAATCGTCTGGATGCAATTATCCAATTCAAGCCTTTAGATATTTCGGTCGTCGGCTATGTCGTCGATAAATTCATTTTTGAGCTGGAAGCGTTGCTTGCAGACAAGCAGGTCACGCTTACCTTAACTGCGGATGCGCGTTTGTGGTTAGCTGAACATGGCTGCGATCCAAAAATGGGCGCAAGGCCAATGGCGCGTTTAATCCAAGAAAAAATCAAAAAACCTCTGGCGAATGATTTGCTGTTTGGCAAGTTGGCGCACGGAGGCCATGTCACGATAATTGTGGAGGATAATGAACTCGGATTTGCTTTGGAAAGCAAAGAATTGGTGGTTTCTGAAGACAGTTAATAGGTGTTGCGCATGCGCTATCCAGAAGGGGCACCATAAAAAGGTGGGGCTAGCGCATGCGGAATGAGATACGGCCTTTGGTTAAATCGTAGGGTGTCATTTCAACTTTGACACTATCACCGGTAAGGATACGGATGTAATGTTTACGCATTTTTCCTGAAATATGCGCTGTTACAATGTGACCGTTTTCCAATTGTACACGGAACATGGTGTTTGGGAGGGTGTCGATAACTTTCCCTTCCATTTCAATTTGATCTTCTTTTGCCATTTGTATTGCCTCGATAATTAAAAACGCCGATTATACCATAAGCGTATTGTTAACAATAGGAGTGTGTGGCGAATGTGGTTTTGTCATTATCGCTATGCTTGGTTCGGTTAGGGTAACTCAATCCACCGGTTTTCAGATAAAATTTGCAGCGGCTGGTAATCTTTTTTATAAGCCATTTTTTTACATTCATTAATCCAAAATCCCAAATACAAAAACTTCCGTTGCTGCGCTTTGGCGTGTTCGATTTGCCATAAAACCGCATAGGTGCCGAGGCTGCAACTGGAAAATTTTGGCTCAAAAAAAGTATAAACTGCTGAATATGCGTTATCAAACTGGTCGATAACCGCAACCCCCGCGAGTTCGTTTTCAATTGAAAACTCGACGAATTTTGTATCACACCAAGAACTACTCAAAAAGCTAATATAATCTTCTGGGCTGGAATGCGCCATATCGCCACCGCTATGTCGGGTTGCTTGATAACGCAAATACAACGCGTAATGCGCTTGTTCAAAAACGGGCGGTTTAATGATGGCTTGGGTTGAACTATTTTTTTTCCAGCAACGTTTTTGACGCCGGTTGGGGCGGAATCGGGTGACAGGGAGCCTTGCCGGTAGGCAGGCGGTGCATTGCTGGCAGCGCGGCTTATAGATTTCGTCACCGCTCCGGCGGAAACCTTGCTCTATAAGCTGGGCATAAACCGCAGGTGTTAATGGATAAGATGGGTGGACGAAAGCAGACTGCGCAAGCTTACCATCCAAATAGCTGCAAGGATGTTCGGCTGTCAGAAAAAGAGGGATTGAAATCATTAGGTATGCCAAGTGAGTTGGCTGGTAGGGGTATTGCAAAAGTGGTTAAGCAGGTTGATAAAATCAACCCGCGAAATTTCTTCGGCTCCCAAGCTGGCGAGGTGGGCTGAATGGATTTGACAGTCCACCAATCGATAACCCCAGTCTTTGAGTTTTTCAATTAGCACAACAAAAGCGACTTTAGAGGCATCTGTGCGAGTATGGAACATTGATTCACCAAAAAAAACTTGGCCTACTGCGACGCCGTACAAGCCACCGACCAATTCCCCGTCAGACCATGCTTCGACTGAATGGGCAAAACCCGATTGATGCAAGCGCTCATAGGCTTCGTTTATTTCTTGTGTTATCCAAGTGCCCGCCGCTTCTGTGCGTGGTGCGGCACAGGCGGCTATGACAGCGCTAAATGCCTGGTCAAAAGTTATTAAAAAGCGCTTTTGGCGAAGTGTTTTCCGCAAACTACGGGAAATTACCAATTTGTTTGGAAATAAAACCGTGCGTGGGTCGGGTGACCACCACAGAATGGGTTCACCGGCATTAAACCAAGGGAAAATTCCGTGGCGGTAAGCATTAAGCAAGCGCTTTTCCGACAGGCAGCCACCTATCGCAAGCAGGCCGTCTGGCTCTGATAGTGCTTTTTTTACGGAGGGAAAAGCTTGCTCAGGATCTTTAGGGTTTAAAACAGTTAATTGCATATTTTCAAAGGGTAAAAACAAACCCTGAGATTCTATACCTATAGCAGCTCGTCAAGGTATTTTTCTGCATCTAGTGCGGCCATGCAACCAGCACCCGCTGAGGTTATCGCCTGTTTATAAACTGAATCCATCACATCGCCCGCAGCAAACACGCCTTCAACACTGGTCGCGGTGGCATTGCCGTGTATGCCGCTATTGACTTTGATATAACCATGCTCCATTTCCAATTGGCCTGCAAAAATATCTGTATTTGGCGTGTGGCCAATGGCGATAAAAACGCCGTGGACATCCAGTTCTTTAGTGGAGCCATCTACTGTACTTTTCATTCTGAGGCCAGTAACCCCCATGTCATCGCCCAGCACTTCGTCTAATGTATAATTCCATTCGATAACGACATTGCCAGTTTTGGATTTTTCAATTAACTTGTCCGAAAGGATTTTTTCCGAACGGAACTTGTCGCGGCGATGGACAACGGTCACTTGTGAGGCGATGTTGGCAAGATAAAGCGCTTCTTCAACGGCAGTGTTGCCACCGCCAATTACTGCCACCGGTTTGTTCCGATAGAAAAAACCATCGCAGGTTGCACAGGCGGAAACCCCGCGGCCCTTAAAGGCTTCTTCTGATTCTATCCCTAAATAACGGGCGGATGCGCCAGTTGCGACAATCAGCGCATCACACGTATAAGAGCCCGAATCACCAGTCAATTTAAATGGGCGGGAAGACAAATCAGCAGTGTGGATATGATCGAAAATAATTTCAGTGTCGAAGCGTTCTGCATGCAAGCGCATGCGTTCCATCAGGGCAGGCCCTTGCAAGCCTTCAACGTCACCTGGCCAGTTGTCGACTTCTGTCGTCGTGGTCAATTGCCCGCCTTGCTGCATGCCGGTAATCATCACAGGGTTTAAGTTAGCGCGTGCAGAATAAACAGCAGCCGTGTACCCTGCTGGGCCAGAGCCTAAAATCAAAAGGCGGCAATGTCTAGAGTCAGTCATAAAAATTCCGAATAGAAAAATGAAAAAGCATGGTCAGATTATGCAGGTGAAAGCAGATTTCGTAAACGCCATTATTATCCGATTTGCGGATTATTACGCAAATCGGACTAAACTTTTTTGCTATGGTTATTCATGTAAAATACTTGGCTATTAATCTATAATCATACCTTGTTGATATTGAAATATATCGAGTCATTTATTTATGTCCGCTGTAATGGAAGAAAAAACGTTTCGTGGTTTACGTGAAGTTGCTGTCTTAAGTTGTTTTGCCAGTGCTTTGTTTCTGTTAATTTCTTTAGTGACATTTAATCACGAAGATGGGGGGTGGCTGCATCCACCTACAAACTTAAAAGTAGTTAATGCCTGTGGGGTTATTGGTGCTTGGCTTGCTGACATTAGCCTAAATTTTTTTGGTTTAATTGCCTATTTGTTCCCTGTCATCATCGCTTGGCGCAGTTACCTTTTTTACAAGCAGATAACGCATAATTTGGAAAAAAACGTTATGGTTGTGCTAGGTATGATAGCGACCATAATCGCTTTAGCCGCCTTGTTGTATTTATATCCTTTACGTGTTGGCATTGAACTGCCCCGAAGCGCAGCAGGCATACTAGGTGAAGAAACGGGTGAAAAAATCTATACCTTATTCGGTAATTCCGGTGCGACCTTGTTTTTAATTGTCCTGCTGCTGGCAGGGATTACCTTGGTAACCGAATTGTCTTGGGTGACGTTAATAGATGTTTTGGGCAAATATACTTTTTTTATCTGCCACAGTCTGTGTGGTTATATTGGTAAGGCATGGCAGCGACAACCAGCCAGTATTTCTAAAGCAGCTGTTAAAACAACAGAGAAACCTCCTAAACAAAAAACCGTAAATAAAGCGCCGGCACTCACGGAAACGGAAAGTGTTCCGCAAAAACTGACAAAAATAATCAAACCGACAAAAAAACAACAGGCACCTGTCTACGAGATTAGTGACGGCGTTTTGCCCTCTTTAGATTTGCTTGATGCCAGAGAAAGTCATGTAACCGGTTATTCGCAGGCAGATTTGGAAGCGATGTCCAGTCGGGTGGAAGAGATTCTTGCTGATTTTAATGTGGCGGTCAGTGTGATTGGTTTTCATCCTGGCCCAGTTATTACCCGTTTTGAATTACAACCGGCTGCGGGTGTTAAAGTCAGCCGTATCAGCAGCCTGTCCAAAGATTTAGCTAGGGCGCTACTAGTAACCAGTGTGCGGATTGTCGAAATTATTCCCGGTAAATCGGTAGTTGGCCTGGAAATCCCCAATCGTGAACGGGAAATGGTCTCCTTACGCGAACTATTGGAATCAGGCGTGTTTGACAAATCAAAGTCGTTGTTGACATTGGCAATGGGAAAGGATATAGGCGGAGTGCCTGTGGCTGCAGATTTGGGTAAAATGCCGCATGTGCTGGTGGCAGGCACGACAGGCTCTGGAAAATCAGTCGCTATCAATACCATGATTTTAAGCCTGCTTTATAAAGCGACACCGGAACAAGTCCGGATGATCATGATAGACCCGAAAATGTTGGAGTTATCGGTCTATGAAGGCATCCCGCATTTATTGACGCCGGTCGTCACTGATATGAAAGAAGCCAGTAATGCCTTGCGCTGGGCGGTGGCGGAAATGGAGCGGCGTTATAAATTGATGTCTAAAATGGGCGTAAGAAATCTGGCAGGTTTTAACCAATTAATTAATGAAGCCACCGCCCGAGGCGAGCAACTCAGGGATCCGATGTTCCAGTTAGTCACACCGCTGGAAGAGGGGGAGGATTTTCCTGCTTTGACCGCTTTGCCCAGCATTGTCATCGTGATCGATGAATTGGCCGATATGATGATGATTGTCGGCAAAAAAGTGGAAGAATTGATAGCCCGTCTGGCACAAAAAGCCAGGGCGGCGGGTATTCATTTGATCCTTGCCACCCAGAGGCCCTCAGTTGATGTGCTGACCGGTCTGATTAAAGCCAACGTGCCCACGCGAATTTCGTTTCAAGTGTCATCACGTATAGATTCGCGCACTATCCTCGACCAAGGCGGCGCAGAAACCTTACTAGGCAATGGGGATATGTTATTTTTGCCTTCGGGCACCAGCATCCCGATCCGCGCTCATGGCGCTTTTGTTGATGACCATGAAGTGCATCGTGTGGTAGAGTTTTTAAAACAGACCGCACCTGCCAATTATCTGGAAGAAATTACTCAAGAAATAGCTGACGCTAATGATGCTTTTAGCGCTAATAATGGCAATGGCAATGGCAATGGCAATGGCGGTGCGGGTTCAGAAACAGACCCTTTATATGACGAAGCGGTGCAATTTGTTACACAATCTCGTAAAGCCTCCATCTCTAGCGTACAGCGCCGTTTTAAAGTCGGTTATAACCGTGCGGCGACAATGATTGAAGATATGGAAGCGGCAGGTGTTGTTAGTGCCGCTGAATCGAATGGTTCAAGGGTAGTGCTTGCCCCGTCTCCAATCAACGATTAAAAACCACCTCGGAATGATTAATTCCAAACCTGTTGTATATCATTTTAAGTCAACCCAGCGTAGGAAGATAATGAGTAAAGCAGCTAAAACACCTTATAAGTCGGTATTTATTTCGGACATTCATCTTGGTACGCGGTCATGCAAGGCAGGGTATTTAATTAAAACCCTGAAGCGGCTTGACTTTGACGAAGTTTATTTATTGGGTGACATTATTGACGGTTGGAAAATAAAACGCGGCTGGTATTGGCATCAAGACCATACTAATTTTTTGAGAAAAATTTTAAAATTTTCCAAAAACAAACGGGTTGTTTATGTGGCGGGCAACCATGATGAGTTTTTGCGCAATTTTTTGTCACACGGCGATTTAAATGTTGGCAATGTAGAGGTTTTTGACGAACTTATTTACAAGTCAGCTAGCGGTAAGTCCTATTTGCTGACTCATGGTGATAATTACGACATTGTGACCCGCTATCACAAACAAATAGCGATCCTCGGCGATATTGGCTATGAAAGCTTGCTTAGCTTAAACCGGCATTTTAACTGGGCTAGGCGGCATTTTGGTTTTGGTTATTGGTCGCTTTCCAAATTCGTTAAGAATAAAGTCAAATCGGCGGTGTCGTTTATCACCCAATTTGAAACAGTTTTGGCGAAACATTGCAAGGAGCGGGGTGTGGATGGTGTCATTTGTGGGCATATCCACTCTGCCGCTAACAAAGAGATTGAAGGTGTCCACTATATCAATTGTGGTGACTGGGTTGAATCATGCACTTTGATAGCGGAAGACTGGAACGGCGAATTCCATATTATAGAATTTGATAATATCCCTGAAGAGGTCTTGAATCAGGAATTAATAGACGGACTGCAATCCTAAACCTTAAGGATAAACGCTATGGTGCATTTTATTTTTACCTTCATGTTCTGGTTGCCATTGAGCGCTTTAGCATTGGATATAGATAAGCCTAAAGTGACCGAGCTGATTAAAACAACCACCAGCTGGGATGGTAAGCAAATTGTTTATCCGGCGGGACAGCCTGAAATTACTGGATTATTGATAGAAATTGCACCTGGCAAACAAACCAATTGGCATTTGCACCCTTATCCTTCTTTTGCATTTATCTTGGAAGGCTCGCTCGAAGTCACTTTGAAAGACGGCAAAGTGAAGCATTTGCAAGCGGGCGACCCATTGGTCGAAGTCGTCAATACCCCGCACAATGGTCGGAACATAGGCGGGACACCACTCAAGATTATGGTGTTTTACGCCGGTATCGCAGGAAAAAAACTGACGGTTGAAGAGCTTGGACAATAGCTATTCAAGCCATTTCTTGTTTTTGAAAAACTTTAGCAAGATCGCTGATATGCCGATAAACACACCCCATAACACCGGATAACCCCATCGCCATTTTAGCTCTGGCATGTACTCGAAATTCATGCCATAAACTCCAGCTATAAACGTTAAAGGGATAAAAATAGAAGCAAAAATAGTCAGTACCTTCATCGTTTCATTCATTTTATTGCTGACGCTAGACAGATAAATGTCCAGCATACCGGCAATCAAATCACGATAGGACTCCAGTGCTTCTATAATGCGGATAGCATGGTCGTAAACGTCTGCAAAATAGCGTTTAGTCCGATTATCGATTAAATCTGATTCGCTACGCTGTATGGCCGCGAGTAATTCCCGCAAGGGCGAGACTGACCTGCGTAAAAAAATGAGCTCACGCTTGATTTTTTGAATACGTGTAAGAATATGCGCTGTTGGATTGGTCAATAATTCGTCTTCTACCAGTTCAATCAAATCGTCAAACGTGTCTTGCAAGGCAAAGTACTCATCAACCACTGTGTCCATAATAATGTAGGTTAGGTAATCGGAGCCTAATTCCCTGAGATGACTTTTTTCATTGTCCAGCCTACTTAGAATGCCATCGAATATTGCATCAGGCTTTTCTTTAAAGGTGAACACAATATTTTTTAATAAAAGTAAACTGATTTGCTCATATTCGATATTAAAATCCTCATCTTTTAAAGTAATCGCTTTAAGCACTATATAGACATAATCGTTAAACTCCTCAAACTTGGGACGTTGGTGTGTATTAAGTATGTCTTCAAGCACCAGTGCGTGAATATCAAAATATTGCCCAATCGCATCAATAACCGAAACTTCTTTTAACCCGTCAATAATCACCCAAGTGACTGTGTCATCGGTTTGGTAAGGCAAAATTTCAGCAATGGATTTGACGGTCTGCTTTTTAAGCGTGGATTTGTTGTAGTTAATAACAGATATGCAGTGTTCATGGGGATGAACTTCGCCAACATGAACCAGCGAGCCAGGTGGAAAGCCGGATTTTTCGGAAGGGTAGCTTAGGGATTCTGACATGTCTTGGGTTTTCTATTGATCCATATCGAAGTATGGTGTGCAAAAATTAACCTAGTGCGGCACTTTTTCGAGACAGTGTTAAAGGTTGGTTTGTTAGTGACACATGAATTTCAATTGATGGTGTCAATGGCTTAAAAACATGGCATCGCCATAACTGAAAAAACGGTAAGATTGTTCGATAGCGTGTTGGTAGGCGTTCATAATTGGTTGGTAACCTGCAAATGCAGCAACCAACATCAACAAGGTTGATTCGGGCAGGTGAAAGTTAGTCAGCAAGGCGTCAACCGATTTAAATTGATAGCCGGGTGTTATGAATAAATCGGTGTCGCCAAAACCGGGTTCCAGTTTCCCTGTTTTAGAGGCCGATTCCAATGCCCTGACGGCTGTCGTGCCAATAGCAATCACCCGTCCGCCCCTCGCCCTGGTTTGTTTTACCGCAGTGACTGTGTCAGGGGACAGGGCAAAATATTCTTTGTGCATGACATGTTCAGCCAGATTTTCTGCCCTGACTGGCTGGAACGTGCCGCTGCCCACATGTAGGGTCACAAATGTTATATCTACCCCTTTGGCTTGGATGCTATCCATCATCGCTTGGTCAAAATGCAGTCCTGCGGTAGGCGCAGCAACGGCTCCCGCTTCTTTTGCAAAAACTGTTTGGTAACGGGTTGAATCGGATTCATTGTCAGCACGGGTAATGTAAGGGGGCAACGGAATATGGCCAATTTGTTCCAATATCTGCCGGATACTGCGTCCATTGTTAAATTCCAGATGAAATAAAGCGCCCGCTCTATTTTTAACCTCACAACAGTAGTCTTGGTCTAGCTTGATCAAGGTGCCAGGTTTTGGGGATTTGCTGGCTTTGACGTGGGCAATAGCATGATGATCATCAATAATGCGCTCAATCAGGATCTCAACTTTACCGCCACTGGTTTTGGCGCCGAACAGCCGCGCTGGAATCACGCGGGTGTTATTAAAAACCAGTAAATCACCTTTATTAATTAACTCAATAAAATCAGTGAATTGTCTGTCTATCAATTGCCCTGTGTCGCTGTTTATGCACAACAGGCGGCTTGCTCCGCGTTCAGGTAATGGTTTTTGTGCGATTAGCGCACTGGGTAGGTCATAATAAAAGTCTGCTTTTTTCATAGCGGGCGATAGTATCAGCTTAAAGGATTAAGATACAAGCGCGAAAAATGTATTCTCAAAGGGCAACTTTGTTTGGTTCGCGGGGAGTTAATTGCCAGAAAATATCAAAAAAAGGCATCTGCTAATTATTTTACGGGCAGTGCATAAAATAGATCTTTTAAAAAAAGACTATTTTGGCGCTAAATTTTTTAAATGCTTTCCTTTTTTTAAAAAAAATTATATAATATTTCTTCTTTGCCGGGGTGGCGGAACTGGTAGACGCGCCGGATTCAAAATCCGGTGATGGTGACATCGTGCCGGTTCGATTCCGGCCCTCGGTACCAAACATGAGTACAGAGCCGTGCAAAGAAGTACATAAACCCGCAAGCCGCAAGGCTTGGCGGGTTTTTTATTGTCCAGCGAAATACAGCGAAATCCCATAACATACACGCCAAACAGTGACACAAATCGTGATACAGGCTAATGTAGCCTAAAAACGTATCACAAATAGAGGCATGAAATGGCGGAAAAACTCAATAAGGACGCGGTTTACAGGGCAGCTAAGCCAAAAGACAAGGATTACACTATCAATGATGGTGGCGGCTTAGTTTTGTTGGTGAAATCCAGCGGCGTTAAAACTTGGCGGTTCATTTACCGGATTGCAGGAAAACAAAACAGGCTAGGGGTTGGCGCATATCCAGACACCCCATTGGAGGCCGCACGGCGCAAAGCCGAAGAAGCCCGCGCACAAATCGCCAACGGCATAGACCCCAGCGAAACCAAAAAACAAGCCAAGCAAGCCAAGCAAGCCACACAAGCTGATGCTGAGAACGCGAACCGGAAAGCGGCGGGCTTGCCTATCATTGACAGCTTTGCAGATATAGCGCGGCAATGGCTGGACTCAATAGCCCATTTGACCAGCGCAACCACCCACATCAAGAAAACAAGCCGAATTGAACGCTTACGACCCCACTTTCCCCAAGCCGATTAAATTAGGTTCGCGCTCTATTGGCTTTTTGGAATCCGAAGTTCAGACGTGGCTTGATTCGCTAAAAGCGACGCGGGTTTGAATTATGGAAAAATTAGGCACCACCCACGCAACGAACGCGGGCAGCAAGGCAAAGCAGAAACAACACCGCCATTTTACCTTAACAACCGCCCGCATAAAAGCGATAGCATTGTGGCTAACGCCGTTCATTCAGGCAATGGGGGCGTTCCATGTCTGAAAAATTCAAAAGTATACAAGATGCAATCAGATCGGAGGGCATGACCCCGCCCGACATATTCCAAACAGGTAAAATAATTGCCTTTGCAGGACAAGGCAAGCCGCCAACCAATAAGGCCGCGCGGTGTTTTTTGTTCCCCGACGGGCGCGGCGGGTGGTTCATGGACTACATCACTGGACTTTTCCAAACTTGGCAAGCCAAGCGCGAAAGTCCGTACACCGAACAGGAACGCCAAGTTTTTAAGGCACAATGCCAACGTGACCGCGTGGCGCGTGAACTGGCGACCGCTAAAGACCAGCATGAAGCCGCCCTAAAAGCCCGCAAACTCTTCAAACGCGCCATTTTTGCCGATGCCAAAAATCTGTATTGCTATGGCAAGAAAATACAATCACACGGGGCAAAAACAGGCGATTCTGGCAGCTTAAAGGGCGTGTCGATCGTCCCCCTGTATGACGAAACCCTTAAATTGGTGAATTTACAATTTATCCAACCAGACGGCACGAAGCGGTTTTTAAAGGGCGGCAAGAAAAGCGGCTGTTTCTGGTGGCTAGGCAAAAAAACCAGAATCATATTAATAGCCGAAGGTTTCAGCACATCGGCAAGTTTATACGAAGCCACCGGCAACCAAGTATTCATTGCCTATGATGCGGGCAACCTATGCAACGTTGCCAAGATCGTAAGGGCGAAAAACCCTGATGCTGAAATTATTATCATGGGGGACAATGACGAGAGCGGAGTAGGGCAAGAGGCGGCAAAACGTGCGGCATTGGCTTGTGGCGGCAAGTATTTAATCCCCGCAACTGTAGGCCACGACTGGAACGACTCCATTAATTGGGAGGCAACCTTATGATTAATTTGGATGCCGCCATTGCCCCGATTGTCCCGCCAAGTGAAGCGGCACTCAACCGCCAACAAGATGAGGCGGCTATACAGCGATTAGCAACCTTATCACCAATGGACTATGACCGTGTGAGGGGGGACGAAGCCAAGGCGTTGAGGGTGAGGCCAGCCACCCTTGATAAACAAATAGCCGCACACCGGAAAGAGTCACAACCAGATCAGGAACAAGATATTTTCACCGTTCCCGACCCGTGGCATGAGGAAGTCGGCGCGGCTGAATTGCTCGACGGGATCGCCAACACCATTAAACGTTTTATAGTCTGTCCTGACGAAACGGCGGACGCGGCGGCTTTATGGGTAACTATGACATGGTTCATCGACGTGGTTCAAGTTGCCCCCTTGGCGGTCATAACCGCACCGGAAAAGCGTTGTGGTAAGTCACAATTGCTATTCATCCTTGGCAGGCTGGTGAATCGCCCCTTGACGGCAAGCAACATAAAGCTTAAATGACCACCAATATTATTCAATTTCCAAAAATTGCAGACGAAACACCAGACAGCGCCGCCTTGATGCTTGCGAAGGATGCCATTGATAAATTAACCGATGAAGAAGCAGACGACCTGTTTAGTTACTTATGGGCAATGGGTTATGGTGAGGTATTAAATGATTAAGCAGGGGCAACACATGACCGAATTACCAGAGTTAAGCAAATCACCGTCAAAAGCTGAAATAGTGGCCTGGTACGCGGCGGCGGAAAAAATAGTCCATGAAATTATGGCTGAAGCAAAGCCGAAAAAATCAGCTGCAAAAAAAACATCCGTTCAATGCTCAACGGCTAATCCATGAATGAAGCAATACCGGATTTAGGATTAATGTCACCAGCTCAACGGTCGGCATGGTTCAAAGCCAAAGAGAAAGCAGGGGATATTGAAATAATGCGGTTGGCTGCAAAAAAATACCTGTTCAAGGTTAGGCGGCTAATCCATGAAAAACGGACAGCACAGCATGATTAAGTTGCCAGAAATAAGCGAAGCTAGCACCAGGGCAGAAATGGTTGAATGGCTCGCTGCGGCTCACAAGCTGAATAATGATTTATGGGCTAAGGCCATAGCCAGAGATAAGTTGAAGAAAGCACAGCAACCCCGCACCCGTGGGTGAAATACAAAACATTACAAAACCTTACTTTTTTAGGATAAAAACATCATGGCAGAATTAAAGCCCGTACAGCTCGAAGCGGCGTTATTGCTCGCTACCGGCGCAACCATAACGGCAACGGCTGAAAAGGCCGCTACCACTAGGCAAACAATACACCAGTGGCTTAATTCAGATTATGAGTTCATAGCCTACATTAACCGGCTGAAAAAAGAGAACACCGAGGCGGCAAGGGCGGCTATCCAGTCGGCGGCAGTCCTTGCGGTTGAAACCATAGCTTCTATCATGAAAGATTCAGATAATGACGCGGTTCGCCTGAGTGCCGCTAAAGAAGTGTTGGCAATGGCAGGGTTAACAAAAGATACGGCAGCATTGCTTAATCGTGGCATTGGCGAAACCACCGCGCATGAAGTGAAAGAAAAAATCGATAAAGCCGCTAAATTTAAGGAGCAAATGGCGGCGTTCGATTAAGCACACCAGAAAAATTTAATCACTGACCCCACGGGCGCGGGTGTGATGCTTAACCAAGAAACCGGCTAATTATGTCGGTTTTTTTGTGCCTGGAATATCGGCAAGTGTTGCGGGTGTTTTGCCGAAAACAGGGGGCAGAAACCAAAGTAGTGACACAAATCGTGACATGGCACAGGTGTTGTTGTTTTTAGTTGTTTAAAATCATTATGTTATAAGAAAATTCAATACCGGCCCTCGTACCAAATTTAGGTTCAGAGCCGTGCAAAGAAGTACATAAACCCGCTAAGCTGCAAGGCTTAGCGGGTTTTTTATTGCCTAACGAAATACCTAATAGCGGCACACTTGCGTAAGTTCTTAAACCCCTGCCCTTATAAAATAGGGTGGCAATGTCTCAAATTCAGTAAGGTTTAATTCTGTTAAACGGGTAATAATGATTAATAGAATCATCTTAAGCGCTAGCTATTGTGCTCTTTGATGTTCTTCTTGTATGTATTAAACCTCCTGTTGAATTGTCACGAAATCGTAAACAAAACTTCATTTCTTTGTCATGGAAGAGTTTTACTCTTGAATGTTAGAAGCAAATACAACAATTAAAACACGAATTCGACGCTGTTCTTGGGGGCAAATCGTCGATTGCTTTGTTAGAACATTCATCGAGGGGATAGGCAAATGAAATTACTTCTTTCTATACACAAATACGATGTATTTATGTTTACCTGGTTGGCCAATGCTAGGATACATGGCACTTTGACCAGAATTAGCCGACATTTGTCTAAAACAGGCGATGGACAGCTTTATCTATTGATAATGTTTGTTGCATATTTAAGTGAAGGCTTTGTGACGCCTTTTTTACAAACTATTCTGTTGGCTTTTATAATTGAAAGGCCGGTTTATTTTGTGCTTAAGAATGGTTTCAAGCGAAACCGGCCGGAAGCAGCGATAAAAAACTTTCGGAGTATTATTACCCCTTCGGATAAGTTCAGTTTTCCATCTGGGCATACATCTGCGGCATTTATGATGGCTACTCTGCTAGGATATTTTTTTCCGCCGTTAATGATCCCGCTTTATTGCTGGGCCGCTTTAGTTGGGTTTTCGCGCGTGGTGCTAGGTGTGCATTTCCCAACGGATACGCTGGTGGGTGTTATTTTAGGTATCAGTGCAGCATTTTTTAGTTTAGGACAGATTATATAATGAAAATTTTTTATGGCGTTCAAGGTACAGGTAATGGGCATATAACTCGGGCAAGGGTTATGGCTAAAGAGCTTTATGCGGCAGGTCTTGATGTTGCTTTTCAGTTTACCGGACGCCCGGCGGACAAGTATTTTGATATGGAAATATTTGACGGCTATCAGATACGTAGCGGCCTGACATTTAACACGGATAACGGCCAGGTCAATTATCTGAAAACGGCGCGTGATATAAAGCTGTTCACTTTTCTCAGCGACATAAAAACACTGGACTTATCTGGTTACGATTTGGTTATCAGTGATTTTGAGCCCGTTACGGCATGGGCTGGTAAACGGCAGAAAAAAACCGTTTTGGGTATTGGGCATCAATATGCGTTTAACCATAACATTCCTAGGGCGGGCTCAGATCCTATCGCCAATCAAGTAATGAAGTATTTTGCGCCTGCTAATATAGGTGTGGGTTTGCACTGGCATCATTTTGGCCAGCCAATTTTACCGCCAATTATCGAAACGCCCGAGACGCCAAAAAATATTATCAAAAATAAAATCATTGTTTATTTGCCATTCGAAAATCAAAACGAGGTTATCCGTATCTTAGCCCCGTTCGAAAATTTCGAGTTTCATATTTATTCCCCAGAAGTGGTGCCTTCTAAATACGAACATATCAAATGCAATCCGCTGTCACGGGACGGTTTCCAAAAAGATTTGTACGATTGTGCTGGGATTATCAGTAATGCAGGGTTTGAGCTTGCTAGCGAAGCCTTGCAATTAGGCAAAAAAATTCTTGCTAAACCGTTGCATTCACAAATGGAACAAATTTCCAATGCTGAAGCGTTAAAAGAGTTAGGTTATGGGCACACAATGCGTGATATGGACATATCAGCCATTGAGCATTGGCTGCATGAGAATCACGCCACCCATATTACCTATCCAAATGTCGCCAAGCTATTGGTGCAATGGATAGTGGACGGCATGCCTCCGATGGAGGCGGACTTTATCGAAAATATTTGGGATACGGTGAACGTATTAAAAGTTGAGTTGTAGTTTACAGTTTAAGCTGCTAACCACCCGTTTTGCAGAATTCAGGACACCCTCATATTTACCTGACCAAAGCTGGAACAGCCATTCTACTGGGTTTTGGTGCGGCACGATTTGCGATAGGGCAACAGAGCCAAACGGTCTACATTATCTTCACAGCCGGTTTTGCCCCCTTTGAGCAATATCTCCAAAAAGCGGGCGAACTGCTGGGGCCGTGGACGGATATTTATGCTTATGGCGCAACCTTATATGCTATCACCACTGGGATTGCCCCCAGGCAATGCCATTAATCGCCATCAACACGATACGCTGCTGCCCCCCATCCAAATCATCCCAGCCTTAACCCCGCAGTTCAGTGACGCGGTGATGGCGGCTTTGACGCTAGACCCTAAGCAACGCCCGGGCCTACGGCTACGTGGGGGGCGTCGTACACCGCTCCACTAACGTTACGCTTCCTGTACTCCTTCAACGTCGCTACAGGCGCAAAGCCCAGCCATTCTGTGCGTTGTCCTCATTGTAAGTCTCTTAACAATGCCGCCTCTGGACAGGTTTACAGCCAACTGCGTTGCCGGCGATGCGGCAAAATGATGGCTGACAAACCTGTGCAAGCTAGCTCACCAGTCCAATGGGCAGCATTGGTGACGCTCTTTCTGATGATAGGATGGGCACTAATGAAGCCTGGAAACGAATCAACAGCGCGACCGGCGATTGCCATCCCGCCCTCGCAGGCGACCGCGTCCGATCCAACACCGGCAAACCAAACCATAATTGGAGCCGAACCTGAAACCCCTGCGGTGATCGAAGCAAACGGCATTGGAACAACCGTTAGCCAAGAAGAACCTGCAATGATCACCGTCCAAACACCGGTTATTCCAAGCTATCCCGGACGGATAGCGCCGCGCCATCGCCATCCAGGATTTTCACCGCACAGTAGGCCGCCTGAATCTGCGCTTGAGGGTTGTCGGGGAAAACAGCGGGGGGACGCATGTGAAGACAAGAACCGCCCCGGTGATATTAGAGGTGTTTGCCATGCGCCTAGAGCGGATGATGATTTGGCCTGTGTGCCTATTAGATAAGCCTGTAAGATGGGATGCTTAAAAAAACAAGTAAAAAGTGTCCACTATCGGCATCTGCGCTTTGGAATGATGGCTGTGGCTTATCCGTTGGCATCTTAGTTTTGGTGATAGGCCGAAACCCTGTCTAATTTCACCTCAAATTTAGCTTATTTTCTTTTGCCAGACCCTCCCAATCAGCAGGCTAAAATAGAGTTTGCCAAACCCCCACTCAACTTATCATGCTTAACCTCATCTGGATTTTCTTCTTCCTAGCGGCATTTGTAACCGCCTTGTTCAAGTTCACTTTTTTGAACCAGACCCAGGTTTTTGCCGAATTGATGGCGGCAATGTTTGGCGCGTCAAAGTCTGCATTCGATATAGCATTGGGGTTAACAGGTATCCTGAGCTTATGGCTGGGTATTATGCGTATAGGTGAGCGTAGCGGTTTCATCCAATTGCTGACAAAAGGCTTGGCACCGCTGTTCTCCCGCCTAATGCCGGATGTGCCAAAAAACCATCCGGCATTAGGCGCAATAACCATGAATATTGCCGCGAATGTGTTGGGGTTGGACAATGCTGCAACACCTCTAGGCATTAAGGCGATGCAAGAATTGCAGGCGCTTAATCCCAAACCCGATACTGCCAGTAATGCGCAAATTCTATTCCTAGTCATCAACACCTCATCGGTGACGCTGTTTCCGGTGACAATTTTCACCTACCGTGCCCAGCTTGGTGCCGCCAATCCTACCGATGTGTTTATCCCTATTTTATTGGCCACTTATGTGTCGACATTAGCGGGTTTGCTGGCGGTGGCCTTCGTGCAAAAAATCAATTTGCTGGATCGGGTCATTCTGGCTTATCTGGGGGGGCTCACCGTGTTGGTGGGCGGCTTGCTGGCTTATTTTGTCCGCTTGCCGCAGCCGGTTATGCTGGAACAATCGGCGTTAATCAGCAATGTCATCTTATATTCGCTCGTGGTCACTTTTATTTGCGGCGCCGTTTTTAAAGGCGTCAATGCGTATGAAGCTTTTATTGATGGTGCTAAAGAAGGCTTCCAGACTGCGGTCACCATTGTGCCTTACTTGGTTGCGATGCTGGTGGCTATCGGTGTGTTTAGGGCTAGCGGGGCACTGGATTTATTGGCTGATCTTGTGCGTTATCTGGCGCGGTTATTGGCGCTGGACGGTCGGTTTATTGACGCCTTGCCGACGGCGTTGATAAAACCCTTCAGCGGGAGCGGTGCGAGGGCAATGATGATTGACACCATGGAGACATTAGGCGCGGATTCGTTCGCCGGGCGTTTGGCATGCATCATCCAAGGCAGCACCGAAACCACTTTTTATGTGTTGGCGATATACTTCGGTGCAGTCGGCATCCAAAACAGCCGTCATGCAATAACGTGTGGGATAATCGCCGATTTTTCGGGGGTGGTCGCAGGTATTGTTATTGCCTACTGGTTTTTTGGCTGAGTCCGGGCGTTTTTAAATAGTGTCTCAGGCATCGCCCCTGAAATTTGTAGTCTCAATTTTTATCTTAAAATCAGGTTATTCATGAACTTCGCCAAGCAATTTTTTCTCTCTGCCGTTGCTGTCATGACAGGTTTTGCTTTGACCGCATGCAGCACGCCTTATCACGCGGATACTGGCTTGCCAGACAAATACAAGGTGCTAAAGCTATTTCCAACAGACAGCGACCCGTCAGTTACGTTCGATGCCAGCATTATAGCGTCATCGGCGCTGGATAACTCGCACGGTCAGCCGCGTATTATCGTGCCGGTGTCTAATGGCACACTTGCTGCTTTAGATGCCCAAACTGGCGCAATGTTTTGGGAGCTTAAGGTGCCGACACCGGAAGGCCAGCAGGCGCAGCTTGCAGCGTCTCCTGTTGTGGTGGATAACAAGCTGATTGTTGTGTATCAAAGCTTGGACAAAGGCGTGCGCACCAGCCACCGGTTAGCGGTGGCTGATTTGCTTACCAACCAGTGGGATAGCCGTTTTCCCGTGTTGACCGTTGCCGCCGAACAACCCAGTGCGGATGGCAAGGCAATGGTCAAATTCAATCCGCCTACCGCTTATTCACATGCCGCGCTTAAAAGTTGGAAACCGAAAGGCAGTAAGCTTGGCTATGTCTATGCTGGATTTGCTAATGCCGCCGATGTCCAACCTTTTCACGGCTGGTTGTTTGAGATTGACTTGGATGCTTGGCAGCAACAAGGCGATAAACAGGCCATCAAAAATGTCTTATTAACAACTCCGGAAGCTGATTGCCCTTCCAAAATGGAATATGGCACCCAAGAAATGATTTGTGGCGGCGGTATCTGGGTGCCTGCAGGGCCATTGCTTGAACAGGCTGGTGAGACGATAGAATTATTTGTCCCAACCGGCAATGGTCAGGTTGATTTGGCGCGCCATGATTACGCCAATGCACTGCTACGCGTAAGACCTGGTTTGCAATTTGATGCCGGATGTGACGCCAACTTATGTGTAAATTTTAATCCGCTGCATCCTGCTCCTGACTGCCTGGCCTCTTGCAAAAACTTGTTTATCCCAAGGTTAGCAGCAGGTAATGAGCCACTTAAACCCCCTTATCATGAATGCGATGACAAGGATTTTTGGGAATGCTTGGCTTGGATGGATTACGACCTAGGTGCCAATGCGCCAGTTAAAATAAAGCTTAAAGACGGCCGTTCTGTGCTGGTGCAAGCGGGCAAAGACGGCGGTGCTTATCTGATTGATGCTGCCCATTTAGGTACCCAATACGACCGTTTGCAAATTGCCCAGCTGTGCGGCTCGCCTACTGATTTATGTAAGCTCGGCTGGGCGGGCATGATCGTCACGCAGCCCGTGCAAACCATTATTGAGGACGATCCTGTTGTTATTATCCCCACTTTTAGCCCTGATAAAACTCATGTGGCTGGGGTGGTTGCACTAAAAATCGTGCGCGAAAAAGGTTTGCCAAAATTTAAACCGTTTTGGCGGTTCCCCGATGCCAACTATCCAGACGCGCTAACCCTGTTCAGAAGCCATCCGTCATTTCCAGTATTGACCACGCATCTAGGGCGTCAAGGCGACGCCATTGTCTGGGTGGTGGACATCGGTGAGAACGGCACACTGTATGGCATACGGGCAAAAGATGGCGCACTAGTAGCTAAACAAGGCTTACAAGGCAGCGGCCGCCAGTTGTCCATGCCGCTGATTGTTGGCGATAAAATTTATCTGGCCTCGATTATGTCAAAGACCGGCAAAGCAATGATAGAGGCGTATCGCATAGAATTGGCAGAATAAAAGCGGGGGAACTCTGCAATCACTCTGAAAGGTCATTTTTCAGCTTTTACAAGTTATCGGTAGGGTACGCATTGCGTACCTTTTATGTTGATTTTTATCATTATTTTAAAAAACTTATGCGATACCCTCTGGGGCATAAATGCGCGCCATACACAAAAAAACCGAAAACTTGACCGAGTAAGGTATGTTTTTCGTGCCCACGCGAAACAAACCCGCCCTGTAAACCGTGGCAGCCTGCCCACCACCCCCAGCCCTGTTACGGGCAATCAATGATTACCACGATTGATATTGTGTTGATGTTCAATACCTTCGGTTAAATTATAACCTTCGTCATTGAATAGGTCGCCGGTAAAAAACAAACGCATATCTATAATCCAAGCAATTTTTTTTAGCTTATTGTTTTCTATAATAATGGTTGAAAAATTTTGATTGTTATCAATGATCTGATCCACAATTGTTCTTGGGTTGGTAGGGTCTTCTTTTAGCGCACCAGTTACAATACGCTGGGCGGATTCTATTGTCAGCGCTGGACGCCCAATAAGTAGCCCGGCGTTTTTCTCATTTTTAAGTGATTGCGCGTCAAAATAGCCAATATCATAGGCAAACTTAAATATCAGGCCAATCATAATCACGCCGCCGTAAACAGAGAAGCCAATTTTTAATCGCCTTCTAACGCGGGGATTTGATAGTTTTTTTATAATAATGCGAATTTTCTTATTCAATTTATTGTGGTTCCATAGTGTCAAAAAGCACACAAAATTCTACCGCTCGGATCGGGTGGGCGCATGCTTTTCGTGCCCACGCGAAACAAACCCGCAATGTAAATGATGGGTAAAACAGCCTGTTCACCCTACTGGCTAGGAAGCTGGGGTTCCTGCATAGAAAAGATCGACATCTAAGATAGCTCGGCGTATTGAACGTAAATCTGTTTGTGGCACGTCAATATACTGTTCGCCCAACTCAGTTTCTGCACTAAACAAGCCTTTTGGTGCTCGTGAAGTATTAATAAGGTCAACATAGCAGCCGTAATCTAAGGAATACACGTTGAACCTTTTTCCTGGCACATCCTGAGCAGAAATGCCTTGCTTGATTAGGTGCAAAATACGTTCGTCATATAAGTAATCTATCAGTTCATCCTGGACATCAGTAGCTAGTAGAAAAGCTCTTGCCTGACGATGACCAATAACTTCGTCAATTATCCAACTAAGAAGATTTTGTGCATTTGGTTTGGCGGTAACCGCTTGTTGCTTTGCACGCGAATACCAAGTTCGAGCCGCAGCGCGAATATCAGGAACAGAAATTTTATTATCCATCGATTTTTGAGCTGCAATTCCAATAATATTAATCGCATCACGAGGTACACCTTCTGCGGCACGCACAAACTCTTCAAAGGCCGGTTGCTGGGTGAAGGTTTCGTTTATGAACTGGATGGATGATGAAGGCATCACAACTTCGTTTGTTTCCTTTTCAATCGCTGCTACATGCTTATATAGTAAATCGCTGAAGAATCGCTTTGCCAAGTCAGTGTTATTTTCAAAAACCAGAAACTCGTCTAGGTTAATACTGGCTGCAGCATCCGCCCCTACTTCAATTCCGATGTGACCAATATCCGAGTCTGGTATACGAAATCGACACCGTTGTTCAATTGCAGCTATCTTGACCGAAACACCTCTTATTGGCAAAACGGTTCTACGCAACAAATCAGCTAGATACGGCTGCAAATCAAGCGGTATTTCACTCCATTCATCAAAAATTATCCAGAGCTTCGAGCCAGGAAGTACTTTAACAACTTTTTCGAGTTCATTGCCCACGGAGCTAAAATGAACACGAAATCGTTCTTTACCTTCGCGACTAGTGCGCTTTTCTTCGGAGGTGTGACCGACCTGTTCGGTAGAGGCTTTAAGCGAAGCATTGAGTGATGTAAGGTCTGCGGAAATTCCAGTATCAAATTGTTCTTTAAAATTCTGTTGCTGTAGGGATGACTCTTCAACCTGCACTAAACCATCCACTTCCACTTTTGTTGAAGCATCGATAAACTTATCCAACAAAGGGCCCAATATTGCAAGATTGTATTCCTCTCCTTTTTCAATGACTTCATTGAGTACTTGATCATGAATTGCGCAGAGCGTGTCAACTAACAAACGAGTGGCCCGCTCGGAAATAGGTAATCGACTATCAGAATAGATTCCTCCGGTAGAACCAATCATGCGCATATCCAACTGCACAACAATTGAACCTTTTAGAGAAAGTTCATTGGCCAAATATGATAGAACATGAGTTTTTCCTGTGCCACGACGCCCAAATAAGATTTGATTATCAGGGTTCGATAACAACGTGAAAAGTGCCCCTATATCGACAAAAGAGTCAATAAGATGACTACGTTTATATGTTTCTGCACGCTTCGATAACTTTAGTAAAGCTAAGTTGATTGTTCGCATAATCTTGTCTCTATAATCGAAAAACGCTCGAAATTGAATAAGGCTAAATTTCCATAATAAACGAATATTAACAATATCATTTGATAATTCAAAAGCTGTGTTGGGTGCTGGCAGGGTAGGTTGGAGGTGAGGTACGAACCCCAACACATCAAAGTGTAAAATGTTGGGGTTCGCATACTCACCCCAACCTACGCATTTCGGCACTTCGTATCGTTGTAGTTATCCTTGGGTTTGGATCAGTCAAGTCGTTTAAAATGGCTTTTGCTGGCGCCGCATTCCGGGCAGTGCCAGTCATCAGGCACGTCTTTCCAGAGGGTGCCGGGCTTTATGCCGGATTCGGGGCAGCCTTCGGCTTCATCGTAAACATGTCCACAAACATTGCATTCGTATTGTTTAAAGTCAGGCATGGTCATTCCTCGTAAGTAAAATTAGCGGAGCTTGAAGTCGTTTTATCATAATTCAGTTAAAGGCAAATAGCATCACTGCCGTGCGGGGTTATAGTAAAATAGCTGCCTAATTTTATAGGCCGTCGGGGTTTCGTGTGATAAAAGTTAAAGTATTATTTTTGTTAAGTTTGCTAGCTGCCATCGAGGCCGGTGCTAATTCTTGGTCAACAGTGACACAACCGGCGGCTATGGGTGGTGTTGCACAGAGCATTGGCACGTATGATGCCGGTTGCCTAAGTGGTGCAATGCAACTGCCCCTCGATGGGTTAGGTTATCAAGTGATGCGCTTGTCCCGTCAGCGATTTTATGGCCATCCTGATTTAAAACAGACTATTGAAGCTTTGGGGCGGCAAGTGGCCTCGCAGCGTTTGGGGGTATTATTGATTGGCGATTTAGGCCAGCCGCGTGGAGGCCCTACGCTGTCCGGACACCGTAGCCATCAAACTGGGTTGGATGTGGATATTTGGTTTTTATTGTCGGCGCAAGCGGCAAACCGTTCGCTTACACGTGCAGAGCGGGAATCATTCGGCGCGCCTTCGGTGCTTGCTGGTAAGTCTGACACCATTAATAGTGCCCAGTGGTCACGGGCTAATGAACAGGTGCTGGAATTGGCGGCAGGATTGCCGACGGTTGACCGGATATTTGTCAATCCCAGTGTTAAGCGCGAATTATGTAGCCATTACCACGGTCAGCGTTGGTTGCGAAAAATGCGTCCTTGGTGGAGGCATGATGACCATTTTCATCTACGTCTTAAGTGTCCTGCCAATAACACAAACTGTGTAGGCCAGCCGCCGTTACCTGCCGGTGATGGCTGCGATGCCAGTTTGGCTTGGTGGTTTTCTGACGAGGCCAAAAATCCGCCGGTGAAACCTTACAAGCCTAAAAAACCGGTTTTGCCTGCGTTGTGTGACGTAGTGTTGCGGCAGTAAGCTTTGGTCATCCATAATTGTTAACGCTGTAGGAGCGCCTCCCTAACCGCTATGATCGCGGCTAGGGAGGCGCTCCCATGATAATTTTCTTAAAAACCAATGGATTACCGCTTAATGTCAAGGCGATTTTGTTCTGCGGATTATTAATAAGTCTTCATCAAACCATCCAATGTTAGCCCGCAACTGGGCACAAAGGCCTGCATAAAGAAAACGACTTCCGGTTGTTGTGACTCGCTGAGTGCTTCAGCCAGATGTTGGGCGGCGATTTCAAATTCGCGGTTACCGGCTTTAAGTTCTGCCTGGCACTTAAGGTATGCGGAAATTTTGTCGGCGGCTTTAATAATTTGCAACTGCTCTTCGGGCATTTTTTCGTCATGGATGAGGGCTTCAAAATCACCGCGCAATTCATCAGGCAATAGGGCAAGCAATTCCAGCTCAGCTTGTTTTTCGATTTGTTTATACGCGCGGTTGATCGCGTCGGAATGGTATTTGATCGGCGTGGGCAAATCCCCGGTGATGACTTCAGTGACATCATGATATAACGCTGCGGTTGCTACCGCTTGCGCGTCAACCGTGCCCTCGTAATAACGGTTTTTAATCAATGCCAGCGTGTGGGCAATAACGGCTACTTCCCAGCTGTGTTCCATAACATTTTCAGGATTGGCATTGCGTTTAAGCCCCCAGCGTTTAATCCAGCGTAATCTTGATAAATAGGCGTAAAAACTGCTTGTGATGGTGATCTTTTGCATAAGCGTTATCTGTGGGTTTGGTTGATGGGCAAGGATATGGTTTACTAGCAGTCATTTTAACCGCTAATCCTTTAAATTTAACAACATGCTTATTCAGTGGTACCCCGGCCATATGCACAAGGCCAGCAAGGAAATCAAAGCCATTTTGCCGCAAGTCGATTTAATCATCGAAATTCTCGACGCCAGGATTCCGTTCAGCAGCCAAAATCCGATGCTTGCCCGTTTGCGCGGTGACAAACCGTGCATCAAAATCCTTAGCAAAAGCGATCTGGCTGATCCTGAGCGCACTCAACAGTGGCAGCTTTATCTGGAGCGCGAACAAGGGGTGAAAACCTTGGCGTTAACGACTGAACAGCCGGAAAAAACTCGGCTATTGCCGGATTTATGCCACAAGCTGTTGCCCGAAAAGCAGGCAACAAACCGCTTGTTGCACGCGCTGATTATGGGCATCCCCAATGTTGGCAAGTCTACACTGATTAATAGTCTGGCAGGCCGGATGATTGCCAAAACCGGTAATGAGCCAGCCATTACCAAAAGGCAGCAACGTATCGATCTGGGTAATGGCATTGTGTTGCTCGATACGCCCGGATTGTTGTGGCCTAATGTCGACAATAAAAACAGCGGTTACCGTCTGGCGGCTACGGGTGCGATTAGGGACACCGCGATTGATCATGATGACATCGCCTTTTTTGTTGCTGAGTTTTTAATCCAGCACTATCCAGAATTGTTAAAAAATCGTTTCCAGTTGGACGATGTGCCAGATAGTGAGCTGGAACTGCTGGAAATTATTGGCAGACAGCGTGGTTGTTTGCGCTCAGGCGGGCATATCGACCTTGATAAAGTCGCGAAAATTTTGTTGTCAGAACTGCGTGCCGGTACTTTGGGTAAAATGACTTTTGAAACACCAGCGATGATGGAGGTGGAACTGGCGGAGCTGGTTATTATCCGGGAAGAAAAGGAAGCGAAGAAGCTGGCTAGAAAACAGCGAGGGAAGGGGAAAAGTAGTTGATTTAGACGCTTGATGAGGTGGCAAGCATTAAGTTAGCTGACAAGGTGTCTCTATTGGTCGGTGTCTAGCTAAAATGTTATTGCTAATAATATTTAAATGGCTGCTTAAGATATGGTATATATTCAAACGGTACGGAACCATTCCGTACCGTTTTCAAAAATGTAGTTATAACTTTTTTCTTAAGGAGCGCACCATGAACAAAAAAATATTGTCTTCTGCTCTGTTCTTATCAGCATTTTTAGGGTTAGGCAGTCAAGCTTGGGCTGTCGGCGAAGTACTTAAATTGGACACCTATGGAAAAAAATATTGCGCAAACCAAGCGCCTGTAGACTTGGATCCCTCTAACACCCCGTCTTATTGGGCTCAAGTGGACAGTGATTCACAAATTTCACTCTACCTTGATTCTGCATTAACCAAAAAAGTGATTGCATTACCTGTCGCATTGACTCCGCTACCCGACGAAGCAGGGCGGGCGCAATATGCAGTGGATTCAATCCTTGGCCCAACAGCAACCGGTTATATGGTATTGAATGGTGTAGTTAAGACTAATCGTAAACAAACTTTATTTATGTTGCTCAAGGCCAATTTTATCCGCCGTGGCCTTCTCGACACTTGTTCGTCATCAGGTTTTATGGTTGGCAAACTAGTCCGCTAACATTAAAAATGACAAAACGCATTATCTGTATGGTTCATCGGCGATGCGTTTTGTTTTTTGTCATGAAAATCCAGTCCTTAGAAGATCAAATTAGCCACCTAAGGCAAATTCCATTCCTTTAAAACTTCGCTGCAAGCCCTAAGCCTAATGGGTTTTTAATGCGCAGTAAAACCGTATTTTTGCATCCGATAAAGTAGGGTGTCTCTGGATAAGCCCAATAACCTTGCTGATTTGCTGCGGTTGCCTTTGGTGCGCTCCAGTGCCTGATTAATCAAATCCGCTTCTAACGTATCGAGTTTCAATCCGGCTTCTGGCAGCATAAATCCTGATATTTTGGCTGGAGTTTCAATAATAGCCATAAACTCACTCGGCAGGTTTTCTGGTTCTATGGTCCGACCTGCCAACAATATGCTTAAGCGTTCACACAAGTTGCGTAATTCACGGATATTGCCTGGCCATTGGTAGGCTTTTAACACTCTTAAAGACGATTTGCTGAACTGTGCTGAAGGAATGGCGTATGTTTTGGCGAACTGATTAAGGAAATGTTTAATTAAATGGTCAATGTCTTCGGTACGCTTTGCTAATGATGGCAGGTCTAGTGGCACGACATTTAACCGAAAATATAAATCTTGCCGGAATTCACCGGCGGCTATCTGGGTGTTCAGGTCACTATTGGTCGCGGCAATAATCCGGACATCAACTTTATAAGGGGTGGTGTCACCAACCGAAAGGCATTCGCCGGAGTCAAGAAAGCGCAATAGTTTGCCTTGGATTGATACGGGTAGGGAATTGATTTCATCAAGAAACAGTGTGCCACCATCCGCCGCTTGAAGAAGCCCTACGGTGTTGGTGTTCGCACCGGTAAAAGCCCCTTTTTTGTGACCAAATAACTCCGATTCAATTAATCCTTCGGGTAGAGCCGCACAGTTGAGGGTAATGAATTTTTTATTCGCACGACGGCTTGATTGTTGGATGGCATTAGCTAAAACTTCCTTGCCGGTGCCGGTTTCGCCTTTAATGAGGATAGTGACATCAGTGGACGCCGCTATTTTTGCACTGCGAATTAAGGAATCCAAGGCGGGGGATTGCCCAATAATCGCACTAAAATAATCCATAATTGCCTCGTTAATGGTTTGCTGAGTGAGTGATAAAAGCCATGGGGTTAAGCCATGGCAGGGCGGCCAGCAGTGCCAACAGGATCATAAACAAGCCAATCGCTTGTTTGAAGCGTTGCATTCTGGATAACCGCGTCAATATTCCGGTCATTATACCTACACCCATAACCGCGGGTAAAGTTCCCAAACCAAAAGCCAACATCGTGAGTGCGCTGTGAGCGATGTCATCAGCGGTTGCCGCCAGCGCTAATGCGGCATACACCAGCCCGCACGGCAGCCAACCCCAGACCATACCAAATAAATAAGCATGGGTGCGGTTTTTTACTGGTATCAGCCGACGCCCAAACGGCTCAATTTTTTTCCAAAAGTGGGTGCCTATTTTTTCGATATAGGCAAACCGGGGGAACCAGCCTGCGATATAAAGTCCGGCGCAGGACATGATGACTGCAGACAGTATTTGCAGCATCCGGTGCCCGTGGATTTCGCTTAAGTGCATCAATGCAAGGGACTGGACGATGCCCGCCAACGCGCCAGCAATGGTGTAACTGGTGATGCGCCCTAGGTTGTAATTGAAGACAAACGGCAGCAACAGCGATTTTTTGTTGCGTATTTCCGGGCTGAGGCTGAGGGTCAGCGTACCGATAATGGAGCCGCACATACCGATGCAATGCAAGCTGCTCACCAATCCCATTAGAAAGGCGACAAAATAGGACGTGGTGAATGCGGGATCAAATGGCATAAGCCGTCGCCCGCAGTGTAATAGATTGAATGTTCAACATGAGTGTATTATTTTAGCGCGTCAGCAAAAACACTGAGTATTTGCGCCTGGATCTTTTCAGCCATGTCCTTGGGGCGTTCGGCATCACGAATTGGCCGCCCGACGACAATATAGTCAGCCCCGTTCTGAAAGGCCATTTCAACACTGACAACGCGCTTCTGGTCATCTTCTTCGCGGTTGTCAACGGGTCTGATGCCAGGCGTGATGACTAATAAGCGATGGTCCAGATGCTCCCTTAGCATGGCAACTTCAAGGCCTGATGAGACGATGCCGTCGCAGCCGATTTGCAAGGCACGTTTAGCCCGCGATAAAACCAGTTCACGCACATTGCATTGGAAACCCAAGTCATCCAGATCGCCGCGGTCCAGGCTAGTCAGGGCGGTGACTGCCAAAACCTTAAGGTCGCCTTTGTCTTTAGCGGCAGCTTCCATAATGGCATCGTTACCGTGAATGGTGGCAAGATCGACGCCCTTGCTGCTCAGTGCCTTGATAGCGCGGCCTACTGTTGCCGGCACATCAAAAAACTTCAGGTCGACAAAAACCTTTTTGCCGCGTTGCTTTAACCATTCGATAAAACCAAAATAATCGCCGGACATGAACAATTCCATACCGACTTTATAAAAGATCACTGAATCGCCGAGCTCTTCCACTAAAGCCTGCGCTTCAGGGATGCTGGGCACGTCCAGCGCCATAATCAGGCGTTCACGGACAGGAATGGGTTTGGTTGAGATGAATGATTGGGACATAGTAAGACGTGATAAGAATTAAAGGTTTTGGACAAGCGATAAAAGGGTTATTGGACAGGCAAGCCTGTTTTTTGCCAGGCCACCAAACCGCCTTCCATACTATAAACTTGGGTAAAGCCTGCCGATTTTAATAGTTTTAAGGCTTGTAAAGAGCGTTTGCCGGTATTGCATTGGGTGACAATTGCGCTATTTTTGTATGGCTCAAGTTCCGGCAGCCGTTTAGTCAGTTGTCCTAAAGGGATGTGAATGGCATTCGGGATGTGTTGGTTATTCCATTCGTCGTTTTCACGGACATCGATTATCAGCACTTTACTGTTAGTGTAAAGACTGTCTGCCTGTGCTGGCGACAGCGATTCTGCGTTGACAGCAGGCTCGGCGACGGCAAACGCACTTGGCACTGACAACGCTATAGCCAAGATAAAACCTGAATAACGCAATGTAATGACGCTCATGTGACAGTCTCCGGTTAATGGTTAAACAGACATATATTACCGGAACTTGTTATAACGGTGAATGATAAAATGCCCTGCCTTTATAAACCCTGTAAATTATGAACTCGACACTGATTCAAATGACCTTGCTGATGGCCTGTGGAGCGGGTTGGCGGCTACTGATGCCGGGGGGCTTGTCGGCGGAGCAAACACGCTTGGTATTGACCACCGTGGTTTACTACTTACTGCTACCAGCACTGGTTCTGGAGGTGTTATGGACGGCGGATATAGGCCTGCAATCGGTGCAATACACCGTGCTTGGCATGGGCAGTATCGCTTTTGCCATGCTGTGCATCTGGGTCGTAGGGGTCTTGTTTAAAATTGATAACCGACGCTTAGGCGCGTTGTTATTGGCTGTGTTCCCAAACGTGACCTATCTGGGGTTACCGGTGCTGGAGCAAGTTTTTGGCAGTTGGGCGCGTTCGGTCGTCATCCAGATGGATCTGTTTGCCGCCGCACCTTTTTTGTTCACGTTTGGCATTATGGTCGTGCAACGTTACGGTGAAAATGCGGTAAACCACCGCAAACCCGTTTGGCATTATCTTAATGCACCCCCTTTTTGGGCGGCGGCTGTTGCGGTGCTTTTTAATTTAAACGGGCTTGTTGCCCCAGACTGGTTGTCGGGTGTGTTGCACAAACTGTCAGCCGCTGTCGTGCCGCTGATGTTGTTTTCTTTGGGGTTAGCGTTGAATTGGCGGGCGGTGACGATGCGTAACATCCCGTATGTGTTGCCTGTTATTTTGGTAAAAATGGCCTTGATGCCGTTATTTGCGCTGTTTCTGGCGAGCCACCTAACCATTGAAGACAATCACAAAGCCGCCGCTGTGCTTGATCTGGCGATGCCCAGTATGGTTTTGGGCATCGTTTTTTGTGACCGTTACCGGTTGGACAGCGGCTTGTATGCCATGACGGTCACGGTAACAACGGCGTTAAGCTTGGTTAGTTTGCCGTTTTGGTACGAGGTGTTGATCTTGCACTTCCACCTGCCGTAACTGCAGTGGTTTTTAAAACACGCTCTTAATTTACAGCCAGTTGCAGCATTTCTTGCAAAATTACCGGTGTATTGACCTCTGCCACCTTGAGCCCATATTGGATGATAGGCGGATCAACCGCTTCGCCCTTAATGGCTTGTAAGGCAATTTGCGCCAAGTTTGCACCTGACAAGCACGCCATGCCGAAACCGCCGGATGGGCGTGGGTTGATTTCCAGCAGGCGGACGCCCTGTTTGCCTTCCTTGAATTGGATGTTAAACAGGCCATTTAAGCGGTAATGGGCCGTTAACCGTTCAACCATCCCCTGAATATCAGGATTGTTGTCGATGCTTTGCCCATGCCCTGCCAGTTGCGATTTTTTGCGTTGCACGGCGCACAGTAATTGCCCCTGTTGTCCGGCGCAATCAACGCTCCATTCCGGGCCGCCAAGATGTTCCATAACCAGCAAGCTGTCGAATTGGGGGAGGTTGGCCATGCCCTGCCGTAATTCGGCCAAGGGGATCTGGTATTCCACGCCTTTGAGCAATTGGGAGATGCTGTCACGTTGCGTGTCTAAAACCCGAAAACCTAGTCCATAGACTGACACGGCGGGTTTGACGCAGAGCGTGTCATGTTTTTCTGATAGCACTGTAACGGCATTATCAAAGCCTTGGCAGTCATTAACGGCAATAAAGTCCATTACTGTGGCGACATTAGTGGGCAACGCGCTGTAAAAATCAGCTTTGTTATGCAGCAACGCGAGCGTGGCAAAATCGGCAACGGACAGGACTTGTGTGCCAATCGTCTGAAACAGGGCGTGGTGGCTACTGATCAGGGCCGCTTCCTTGCCCGGCCAAAATAACTCGATTTGATGCAAGCAGCAAAAATCGATACACCATGTCAAATAATCTGATCCAGTGAGTTCGGCGGGTTCAAGATAGCATTCGTCAGCGGCTAAAAAGGCAGTTGCCGTGGCGTGGGTGTGGGTACAGATCAACGTGACTTCACCAGCCGTTGTAGACTGATGAAGGTTATTAAAGACAGCGCTGATGGTTGAAAAAGTTTTGTTAAACCAGATGCGCATCGGTGATTACAAGTGAATGATTATTTGTGGTAACAGGTTTTCAATCGTGCGGCCTGTGCCGTTTTCGCCTATCGCGTGCATTTTCCATTCGCCGTTATGACGGTACAGTTTCGCCATGATTTGCGCGGTGTGTGAGCCTTGTGCGCTTAGCGTGTAACGGGCGACTTCTGTTTTACTGCCGCTGTCAACAAGGCGGCAATAGGCGTTTTCAACCGAATCAAAGGTTTGGCCGGTGAACGAGTTGACGGTAAAAACCAGTGATTTGACATTGGCAGGCACTTTGTCCAAATCGACTATGATTTGCTCATCGTCGCCATCGCCATCGCCGGTACGGTTGTCGCCGGTATGGACAATGCTGCCGTCTTTGCTTTTTAGATGGCCGAAATAAACGGTATCAACGGCTTTGTTAGTGTCATCGAATAACACGCAAGATGCATCCAGGTCAATCGAATCACCGCCGCCCCCCCCGAACATACCGCCCAGCAAACTTTTGCCGCCGGATTTTTTAGCATCCCAGCCCAAGCCCATAACAACCTTGCTCAAACTGCCGCCGGATTCTTTGGACAAGGATATTTTTTGCCCTTTTTGTAAATTAATTGCCATGCCTAGTTCCTGTCTTGGATAGAGGGTAGGCTCAAGGTTGTCTTGAACCTTGCGCCGGTGTTAAGTAAGTGATCAAAAGTTTTTTAACAACATGAAAAACATTTACCACTTCTATTATTCACCACGAAGAGCACGAAGGACACGAAGTTATTTATTTTTCTTCGTGATCTTCGTGTCCTTCGTGGTGAGTAAAATATGTTAAATGACTTTTGAACGACTACTTAAACATTAACGCCAAAAGAGGTAGCCAAAGGCCCCAAGCCGCCTGCAAAACCTTGGCCGACGGCTTTAAATTTCCATTCAGTGCCGATGCGGTAAATTTCGCCGAAGATCATGGCGGTTTCGATAGACGCATCTTCGCTTAAGTCATAACGGGCGATTTCCTGGCCGCCGTCTTCATTGACTATGCGGATATAGGCATGGTTGACTTGACCGAAATTTTGTTTACGCGTTTCGGCGTCGTAAATGGTCACGGTAAATACGACTTTATCTAAATCGGCAGGTATTTTAGCCAGTTCGACGCGGATGACTTCATCATCGCCATCACCGGCGCCGGTGGTATTGTCGCCTGCGTGTTGTACGGCGCCATCGGCGACCACTTTGTTGTTGAAAAAACAAAAATCGTTATCGGAGCGGACTTTGCCGTCCAGTTTTACCAAAAAGGCACTGGCATCCAAGTCAAATGCCGCGCCGTCAGTTGCACGGGCATCCCAACCTAAGCCGACCGCGATTTTATTCAAGCCTGGCGCTTCTTTGCTAAGATTAACGTTAGCGCCTTTTGTTAGTGATATTGCCATAGTAGTCTCCTCGTTTTTAGGTTTAGATGGTGTGATTGTGTTGTATGCCGGTTGGTCAGTAATGCTTTTTAGTTATACTCTGAACGGTCATGTTTACGGCTTTTATTTCTTTCGTAGGGTACGCATCGCGTACCTTTTGCATTGATTTTTATACTAATTTTATAAAAGGTACGCGATGCGTACCCTACATAAAATACCGAATTGTGACCGTTCGAAGTATATATCGGGCATAGAGCCGTCATTGATGCGCAGCAAATATAGTGACATAGGGCAGGCCATTTTAAATGGCGGAAGTCAGGTATTTATTGACGTTAGCGCCGCCTGCCGACCTGTCCCAATTATGATAACCGCTTAGCCGGGCATTGCCCATTAAAATTCAGCCGCCCTGAATTTAGCTCTGCGTAATAATCGCCATAGCGTATAATTTAAAGGTAACTGTAACTTTTTCCAGAAAGATTTGTGTATGTCTATTAGCTTAAGAAAAATCACCCATCCTGTTTTAGTTGGTAATGTTAAAGTTGGTGGCGGCGCACCGATTGTTGTGCAATCTATGACCAATACCGATACCGCCGATGTGACAGCAACCGTTAATCAGATTGTTGAATTGGCTACTGCGGGCTCTGAACTGGTGCGTATTACGGTCAATTCAGAAGAAGCCGCCAAGGCCGTTGCCGAGATCCGCAACCGGCTCGATAGCAAGGGTCTCACCGTACCCATCATCGGCGACTTTCATTTTAACGGACATAAGTTGCTGGAAAAATATCCCGATTGTGCGGCAGCATTAGATAAATACCGCATTAATCCGGGCAATGTTGGTCGGGGCAAAAGCCGTGATCCGCAGTTTCAGCAAATGATTGAATTTGCTTGCCAATACGATAAACCCGTGCGCATTGGCGTTAATGGCGGTAGCCTAGATCAGGCTGTGCTCACCCGCTTGCTCGACGAAAACCGTGCACTGCCAACGCCTAAACCGCTATCGGCGATTACGCGTGAAGCGATTGTGCTATCGGCGTTGGAAAGCGCGGCTAAAGCCGAAGAGCTTGGCTTAAGCAGAAACAAAATCATCCTGTCTTGCAAAATTAGTAACGTGCAGGAGCTGATTTCAATTTATCAGGATTTAGCCAGCCGTTGCGAATATGCCCTGCATTTAGGCTTGACCGAGGCCGGCATGGGTTCCAAAGGCATTGTGTCTTCTGCGGCGGCTTTATCCGTGCTGATGCAACAAGGCATAGGCGACACCATCCGCATTTCCTTAACGCCAGAACCGGGCACATCCAGAACCCAAGAAGTTATTGTTGGACAAGAAATCCTGCAAACGATGGGGTTTCGCGCTTTTACGCCAATGGTTATTTCCTGCCCTGGTTGCGGCCGCACCACCAGCGATTATTTCCAAAAACTGGCGATGGATATTCAAGGCTATCTTCGCGATCAAATGCCGGTTTGGCGCACCCAGTACCCAGGTGTCGAGACAATGGAAGTCGCGGTGATGGGTTGCGTGGTGAACGGCCCCGGCGAAAGTAAAAATGCCAATATCGGCATCAGCTTGCCAGGCACCGGCGAATCACCGGTTGCGCCGGTTTATGAAGACGGCGAAAAAACCGTGACCCTGAAAGGCGACCGGATTGCCGAAGAATTCCAGGAAGTCGTCCAGCGGTATATCGAATCACATTACGCACCGTAAGCCAGCCTGTTTCCCCCCATAACCATTGGGTAAATGATTATGGGGGCATGGAAAATCCAATCCTATATTTAGCGCAAGCTATCAAACAAAGCCCTTTATTTTGGTATTTTGCCAATCCTCCTATTCCTACAATATTTTCTTCCGCATGATGTTAACGCCTCTCACCCTATTCAAATGCCTTGCTGATGAAACCCGTCTGCGTTGTGTGGCATTGCTGCATAAGGAGGGGAGGCTCTGTGTCTGCGAGCTGACCCATGCGCTGAATTTATTACAGCCAAAAATATCCAGGCATCTTGCTTTGATGCGGCAGGCCAATTTGTTACTGGATAGCAGGGAAGGGCAGTGGGTTTATTATCAGATCAATCCCGATTTGCCCGCGTGGGCAATGACGATTCTGGACGTGACGGTAGTGCAAGCTGACAACGAAGTTAAACAACAAAAAGATTTTGCCAGATTACAGGCTATGGAAAGTCGTCCGGGCTTAAGCAGGTGTTGTGGCTGAGTTTTGCTTGGGCGACAACATAACCAAACATTGTTATAACTTTTCCCCCTCCGCAATGGCCAAAAAGACTTCTTCTAGGCTTTCCCTTACCATTCCGACCCATTCGATGACTTCCTCCGGTGCAGATTGGAGGGCTATATTATGTACTAATAAAAGCGTCTCTTTCATCAGCTTTAAGTTTCTCACGCACTCCCAACTCATGGCTTCATTAATGTGGAATAGGAGTTTGTCTGAGTTTGGAAAGCCGAAATTATCAATGACGGCTTCTCTTAAATTGCCCCATGCACCCTGAAGATCAGAGAGTGCAGTTTTGCAATAGCCTGCTGGTTCTTTATTAAATCCCATAGGTAAATCCCTGATCTTCTATTGTCGCCTAATGGAAAGTTATGCGTTTTTTCTGTAGTTTGTCAATGGTCAAAATCCGGGCCATTGTGGCAGTCGTAGCAGGTCACTTTATCCCCAGCCTTATATTGTTTCGTGCCCAGTTCGGTGACAAACACCCTGTTTGCAGCAACCTTAGCCAATGGCGAACCTTTCAGGTCGAGGCCATGGCAGGATTGGCATGACTTGGGGTTGCGCTCATAAAAATCATCATGCCCACCATTGGCCCATTTCCTATCGTTGACGTTGTGCATGCCGTGCGGGCCGTTTAACGTCAATGCCAAGCTGTCATTTTTATGGCATGTCGTGCATTCCATTATGGTGCCGGTATGGCCTTGTGCTTTAATCGCCGCGACATTGTCGTTGGGATGCTTGGCATCGCCAGGCCAAATGGCATGGGTGCTGTTATGGCAGTTCTCGCATAAGACCCCGCCATGCCCTTTGCTGAAGCGGTAAAGGGTGTCGGGTTGTTCGGCGAAGCGTTTATTGCTTGCCAATCTTGGCGACGCGGAAAGGTCTTTAACATCGAAGGCAAAATAATGGCGCAAACCATCCGCTGAGGTGCTGGCGGTCACTGGCAAGTGATTGCTTTCATCACCGGTATGACAGGATTGGCAACGCGGCAGGTCTACCCACGGACGGCGTTTGCCGCCATCATTCTTGCCATCTAAAGAGCCGCCTGGTTTGAGCGCATAATGCCCCCCAATTGCCTGCATATTGCCATGACAATTTTGGCAAGTGACATCTTTGGTCATGGCGCCGCGCAAACAACGGGTCTCGCTGCCGGGATGGCATTGATAACAACTTTGTTTGGCAGGGTTGGGTATTTTTCCACCGACAGTAACCGGTCGATCAGGAAGCTTCACACCATTTAGCACCATTTTATCGGCATGATTGTCGTGCATCACCGCCGACATGGTTCTGTGGAGCTGTTGTTCCTCGCTAGGCCCTGAGCCAGTCAGGTCGAGCGCTGACGAATAATGGCAGCCTGCGCATAACACCGGTTTGGACGCCTCTAGTGAGGTCGAAAATTTGGCATCGTGGAGTTTTAAAACATTTTCCCGATATTGCAAGCTAGCATTCGGGTTATGTGACCACGCTATCTCTGGATGCGTTGCCGGATTGGCGGCACTGGCATTGGTTGCATGGCAGTTTTTGCACGTTGTTTCATCAGAAACAGGCAAGACAATATTCGTTGATCCACCTGCTAATAAACTGTGCGTTGTTGAATCGCCGGCCAGGATTTTCAGCATCGGATAGAAGTTTTTGTTGCCATTGTCGTCAATCGGCAAAATTGGAATCCCGTGCGCTTTAAAAACACCTTCATTAGTCAGCCAGCTGAACGATTTGTCGGCGCGGGATTTAGCATCTTTAGGCATGGTCAAACCAAAAATACCCTTTCCGTTAGGTAAATTCAGACCGTAAGCTTGTTGGTATGACCAAAAATTTGTTTTTGGAATGCCATACTTGTCTTTCCATGAGCTGTTAATTGATTTATTACGGTCAGCGGTTGGCGCATAAGTCAGTTCCACGCCATTAGCCGCTGATAACACGGCGGGATGGCCTTGGGTATCAATGCCGACCACCTGTGCCTGCACGATATTAAAGGGTGGTAAAATAGTAAACGTTGAAAAATCATCGTCCACGCAGTGCATGCCTAAATCGTTTACGGCAAACACTTTATATTCTTGGATAGGGGCGGCATTGACATAACTGCCAACTAGCAGCAATACAATCAGTGCGCTCACTGATAAATAGTTCGTTTTAAACATAAGTAAAACCCCTCCATAAAATTGTTTGGCAAACTTTAGGTTACGGCAGAAACTCACCTAATAAATAGTTAGTTTATTAGTATATTCTTATTGTACTGATAATAAGAATATATTCCATAAAATAAATAAGGTTAAAAATAAAATATGAGAAGTAATCGGCATTTTTCAAAAAATATCATGCTGTGGCACGGTTAAACACAGATCCGAATAATTCGAAAAACAGCGTTGACAAGCTAACGGATGCACTTAGCTTGTTAATGAAGTCACTTTTGCGATAATATATACGTTTATTCGAATATATAAATAAGGGCGCATATGTTAAAAATTATTGTGTTATGTACCGGCAATTCCTGCCGCAGTGTTTTGGGTGAGGCATTGATTAACCATTTAGGTGCCGGAAGGTTCCAAGCTGTTTCCGCCGGTAGTCATCCGACCGGTAAGGTCAATCCGAATGCCTTGGCGACTTTGCAACGTAATGGCTTGCCTAGTGAAGGCTTCACCAGCCAATCTTGGGATGAATTTGCCGACCAAGACATCGACATTGCCATCACTGTTTGCGACCAAGCGGCGGGTGAAGCGTGTCCGGCGTACTTGAACAGCACCGTCAGGGCGCATTGGGGATTGCCTGATCCGGCGCATGCCACCGGCACCGAGGAAGACATAGCACAGGCATTCCAGGCGACGTATGACGCGTTGCAAATCAGGATCAACAAAATGCTGGCGTTGCCCGTGGAGACTTTAAAAGCCGCTGAGCTAACCCGCTTGCTGAACCAAATCGGCACAGAACCAGGTATCTAAAAATGATTGAAGCTAACGCACCCAAACGCCTCGATTTTATCTCCCGTTTCCTGACGCTGTGGATTTTTATGGCAATGGCGGGCGGTATTGGTCTGGGGTATTTTGTTCCCGATTTCACCCAATGGTTAAACCGTTTCCAAGTGGGCACAACATCAATCCCCATTGCTATTGGCCTTATCCTGATGATGTATCCACCACTGGCTAAAGTGCGCTACGAGGAGCTGCCCCAAGTGTTCGCCAACACCAAGGTCCTGCTGCTTTCGTTGCTCCAGAACTGGGTTATCGGCCCCGTGCTGATGTTTGCCTTGGCGGTTATTTTTTTAAGGGATTATCCTGAATATATGGTAGGGCTGATTATCATCGGCCTGGCGCGTTGCATTGCCATGGTGTTGGTTTGGAATGAGTTGGCTGAAGGCGATGCGGAGTATTGTGCCGGATTGGTTGCGTTTAACGCCATTTTCCAGATGTTGTTTTTTGCCTTGTATGCCTATGTTTTTATCACTATTTTGCCCGATGTTTTAGGCATTGCCGCCGGTCTTGAAATATCAGTAACCTTTCTTCAAGTTGCTGAAAGCGTGATGATTTATTTGGGCATCCCTTTTTTTTCTGGCATGGCCAGCCGATTTTTTTTAGTGCGGCACAAAGGCCGTGACTGGTACGAGCAAACGTTTATCCCCGCCATTAGCCCTATCACCTTAATCGCGTTGCTCTTGACCATATTGGTCATGTTTTCCCTCAAGGGCGAGCATATCGTCCAACTGCCGCTGGATGTGCTGCGCATTGCGGTGCCGCTGGTTATTTATTTTTTGCTGATGTTTTTGGTGACGTTCTTTATGTCGGCAAAAGCAGGCGCCAATTATCCTGTGAGCGCCACGTTGTCATTTACGGCGGCGGGCAATAATTTTGAATTGGCAATTGCGGTTGCCGTGGCAGTTTTTGGTCTTCAGTCAGGGGAAGCATTTGCCGCCGTTGTCGGCCCGTTGGTGGAAGTGCCGGTGTTGATTGGCTTGGTCAGTATCGCGCTGTATTTTAAACGCCGTTATTTTGCCCCAAAATAGCGGGCAAAAAAAAGCGGCTTAAAAAGCCGCAAAGAGAAGGATATAAGAACTCTGAATTTCCGAAGAAAAGTTGCATCTCAAGAGTTGGACATATCATAGTGATATAAGCGTGCGGTTGGAATGTGGCAGATTGTCGCGTGGCAGATTGTCGCAGGGCGGTGTTGTAGGCTCACCACAGCCTACTATGCTACTTGGGCACTGGCATGTGAGTCATTCAATTCGCTTCGATTGATAAAATCGCCAAAGTGACCATGACCTTTTGATGGTTCAATTATTTTTCATAGCAGGTGGTGCGGATACCAGCCAGCCATTAAACTGCGCCAGTTCGGTGCCGATTAACCTGCCGGCCTGATAAAACAACGCGCTACGGGCTTTAAAATAACGGTAACGGGCTTGGCGTTGTATCCGCCGTGCTTCGGACAGCTGTTTTTCGGCATCGAGCAAGTCAACGATGGTGACAACCCCCAATCCATAGCCTTTTTTCATCGCGTCCCGGGATTTTTCGCTGGCGGACAATTGCCGGTCGGTCGCTTGGCAACGGGCTGGCGAGGTGGCCATATCCAGATAAGCGGCACGGGTGAGCTTTTCCAATTCCCGCAGTTTTTCCTCAAGTTCGGCTTCGCTCAGTCTTTTTCGGGCTTCCGCTTCACGGACGCGGGCACTGGTGGCACCGCCTTCATAAATCGGCAAAGTGGCTTGTACAGCGGCGGTGCCAATGTCAAAAGCCGGTGATTGGCGGTTGTTGTAAGAGGTGTCGCTGTAGGTTTCGCTTAATTGCAGTTCGATACGGGGAAGATGCCCTGCCTGATAGGCGGAAATGCGCTGGCGAGCCGATTCAACCGCATGTCTGAGCGCTTGCAATTCGGGATTGAGTTGGCCCGCTTGCTGCACCCAAGATTCGACACTGCCTTCTGGTGCCAGTTGCGTCGCGTCCAAACGTGCGGGTTGCAGATGGGTGACGGGATTGCCGGTCAGTTCCCGTAATTTTTCCAGGGCAATACGGGCATCGTTGTCGCTGTCTATCAGTTCGGTACGTAAGGTTTCTGTGCGTGCTTCCAGTTCGTAGAGGTCAGTGATTAAGGCCATTTGCCGCGCTTGCATGGCTTTGACGCGGGTTAGTTGTTGCTCGGTGGAACTGAGTTCGGCAGCGATTATCTGGGTTTTATCAGTGGCTTCCAGCGCATCAACATAACGTTCAATCAGATCAGAAATGAGTTTCTGATGGGCGGCCAGCAGGCTCTCTTCACCCTGCGACGTGCGCGATTGCTGGCTTTTCACCAACAGATAGGCTTGCAAATCAAATAATGGTTGTTGCAGGCTGATGTTGGCCCGGGTACCGGGATAATTGCTTGAAACCTCAGGGCTAAGTGTGGAACCTTTGCTATGGAATTGGTTTAGCGAATAGTTGCCCATCAGGCTAACTTCCGGCAACAATTTGCCAAAGGCTTGGTCTTCTTGCGCTTTGGCAATTTCCAGTGCGTATTCGCTACTGTTTAATGCGGGCGACGATTCTACGGCACGGCTGTAGAGCGACAATAAATCATCCGCTTGGGCCGTTAAACTGAGCGGGATTAACAGCAGTAATAAGGTACGGCGCATCAGGTCAGTCCTCGATTAAAGAGCGGGCGAAGATATTGCTGAGCGGTTGCATCAGGTATTCAAACAAAGTGCGGTCGCCGGTATTGATCAGCACTTCGGCGGGCATGCCGGGCAATAACACCAAACCGCGCTTGCTCAGGTCTACGAGCCCTTGCTTGTCCACTTCAATGCGCGCCAGATAATAGCTGACCTGATTTTTTTCATCGGTGAGCCGGTCGGCGGAGAGGGCGGTCAATAGGCCGTTGACTTTGGGGGTTAGCGCGCTTTTGAACGCGCTGAAGCGGATTTCTGTGCTTTGCCCAATATGCACCCGGTCGATGTCAATAGGTGAAACTTGTGCTTCGACGATCAGTTTTTCTTGTTGCGGGACAATGTCCAGCAAGTGCCCGCCTGGGGCAATGACTGCTCCTAGGGTATGCACGGTCAGGCCTAAGACCATGCCGGATTCTGGCGCCTTGATGACGGTGCGGGCGACGGTGTCCGCCAGCCATTGGGTTTTCTCGCGCAGTTCCGACAGCTCAGTTTGCACTTTGCTTAATTCATCAACCACTTCGCGTTGAAATTCTTTGTCAATTTGCAAGATTTTTAGGGCGGTTTCACTTATCTGGTTTTGTGCGGTGGCGATATTGGCGGTGAAATCGCCTTCATCACCTTGGGCTTCGGTTAACCGCCGTTCCAGTTCGGTGACTTTTTGCTTTTCCACGTAGCCTTCTTTTAGCATGGCGCGAAAATCCACCAAATCTTTGCTTAATGACGCGGAGAGGCTGTTGCGGCTGGATTTTTGCGCCCTGATACCGTCAATCTTGGCAAGCAGTTGCTGGCGTTGCTCTTTCAGGATCGCTATCTCCCCGGCACGGGAATGCCGCCTTACGGCAAAAGCCTGATCCTGCACGCGGCGGGCTTCATGGGCACGCGGGTCATCGTTTGCCTTGGTCAGGATTTCCGGGTAGGTCACGGTGGATTTGCCATCGCGTTCCGCCGTTAACCGGGCTTCCCGCGCCAATGCCGAAAACAGTTGCCCGCGCAGGGTTTCCAGTTGGGCGCGGGAGGAGGTGTCTTCCAACTCAAGCAACACTTGGCCTTTGCTGACGGTGTCGCCATCCCGGACATAAATGGCTTTGACAATGCCGCCTTCCAAATGCTGTACGGTTTTACGGTAGCCTTCAACGGTGACGCTGCCGGGTGCCAATGCCGCGCTACCCAGTGGCGCCAGCATTGACCAAGCGCCAAAAAAACCGAAGACAAGAATAACCATAAAATAACCCAGCCGCCGCACAGGCCGGTCATCGGCAAAGCGGGCGATGTTTAGGGTGGCTGAGTCGTTTTGGTTAGTGGGTAAGCTCATGCGTGCACTCCTTGGCTACCTGGCATGGCTGGTTGTTGTGGGCGCGCTGGGTTAAGTTTTGCCAAAACTTCATCACGTGGGCCGTCCAGCACCAAGACGCCATCGTTTAAGACCATAATACGGTCGACTAAGCTTAAAATACCCAGCCTATGGGTGATGACAATGACGGTACAGCCCCGTTGTTTAAGTGCCGATAATGCCCGCGCCAACGCCAACTCACCTTGGTCGTCAAGGTTGGAATTCGGTTCGTCCAGAATGACCAGCACCGGTTCGCCGTATAATGCCCGCGCCAAACCGACCCGCTGCCGTTGTCCGGCGGATAACATGCCTCCTGTCCCGCCAATTTCAGTGTCGTAGCCTTGCGGCAATTGCAAAATCATCTCATGCACGCCAGCGGCTTGGGCGGCGGCAACCACTTTCGCACTGTCCTGCTCGCCAAAACGGGCAATGTTGTCGGCAATCGTGCCGTCGAACAGTTCAATATCCTGGGGCAAGTAGCCGATATGGGAACCTAGGAGAGACCGGTCACAGTGGCCTATGTCGGCGCCATCAAGACGGACTGCACCATTGGATGTGGGCCAAATGCCCAATAAGGCGCGGGCCAGCGTCGATTTGCCGGAGGCGCTCGCGCCAATTAATGCGACGAAAGTCCCTGCCGGAATGGCAAAATTAAGGCCTTTTAACACGGCAATTTTAGAACCCGGCGGAAATACGACGGCTTGTTCGGCGCGTAATTCGCCAGTAGGTGGCGGTAGCGGCATCCGTTCGGTTTCGGGCGGGAATTGCGCCAATAAAGTGTTAAGGCGTTCATAAGCGGTGCGGGCAGATAAAAACTGTTTCCAGCTGCCTATCATCAAATCAATAGGTGCCAACGCGCGGCCTAACAAAATAGAGCCGCCAATCATCAGGCCGGGGCTGATTTATTTGTCAATTGCCAGCCAGGCACACAAGCCTAAAATCAGTGATTGGATTGTGATGCGGTAAGTTTTTGACAAGGCGGCAATCAGGCCGGCTTTTTCGCTGGCGACTGCCTGCAAGAGTATCAACCGTTGTTGCTTGTCTTGCCAGCGCGACATTAAATCGGGCAGCATGCCCAAGGCGTGGACGACTTCGGCATTGCGCAGGTTGCGGGCGGTGATGTTGGCGCTTTCCACTGAGACCCGGTTGGCTTGTTCCAGATCATCATGGGTGGCGCGTTCGTTCCATATTGCCAGCAAAATCAGCAGCACCGCAGAGATAATCGCGACTACCCCGAAAGTAGGGTGGAATAAAAACAGCAAACCGACATAAATGGGCAACCACGGGGCATCGAAGAATGCAAACAAGCCATTGCCGGTCAAAAATTGCCGCAACACCAGTAAATCCCCCAAAGGTTGGGTGCTGCTTTTGCCGCCGCTCACCAAGGCTTGCCGGAACAGCACCTTGTATAGCCGCTCGTTAAGCAGCATGTCGAAACGGGCGCTCACCCGGATCAAAATTTGCGACCGTATCCATTCCAGTGCGCCGAGCATGGCAAACAACACCACCGCCAGCAACGTCAGCATCAGCAGCGTGGAAGTGCTATTGCTGCCTAACACCCGATCATAGACTTGCATCATGTAGATGGAGGGCAATAGCATGAGCAGGTTAATGAACAGGCTAAAAATAGCCACTGACCGGAAAGATTGCCGGCAATGCCGGATAGCTTGGGCGAGTTCTGAGTCGGGTAAACGCATGAAGGATGATGTCCTGATTAATAAAAAACAAGCGGATGTGGGGCTTGTTGAACGGCAATTCTACAACATGCGTGTTAGGCAAGCCATAAAGTAGGGTTTATGGTAGTAGTTTAGTTTGAAATTTTAGCAATAAGCCGTAATTTCCTGAACGGGACGGCGTTTTGTAACTCCATCCCTAAGTGGAAGTTTAGTGAGATCTTACAAGCCGCCAAAATAAGCGGCTAATTGTTGCATATCCTGTTCGGACAGATTAGCGACAATTGCTTGCATCATGCCGTTTTTGCGGCTACCTTCTTTAAAGCCTTTTAGTTGTGCCAATAGATACTCAGGTTGTTGGCCGGCAAGGCGGGGGAATTGGCCATTGCCTTGTGCTTTAGCGCCATGACAGCCTAAACACATGGCCGATTTTGCTGCACCTGCACTTGCTAAAGCCGCATCGCCGCCTGAGCTAACGGCGGGTAAACCAGTAAAATAAGCGGCTAGGTTGTTTATGTCATCGTCGCTCAGGTTAGTTGCCATTGCCTGCATCATGGCATTGGCACGTGTGCCAGATTTAAAGGCGTTGAGCTGGTTGGCCAAATAGGTTGCTTGTTGGGCGGCCAAATTAGGCCATTGATTATTGTTACTTTTACCTTGGGCACCATGGCAGCCAACGCAGCTGGCTGCTTTTTGCCCGCCAGCAGACAGGTCTACCGATACTGCGGGGGTAGTCCAGAAACAAATTGATAAGACGGGAATTAACAGAAAGTGTTTTAGTGCGGACATAACTCACCTCGTTAGTAAAGGGCTGTTTAGTGATAGATAGCGATGTAAAAAGCGAAACGGTTTGTTGCGGAGCCTTCACTATACAACCAAAAAGTGCATAGGAAATAAAAAATCAACAGGTTTGGCGTATTCTAAAGCACAAGATGCGCATTTTATTTGATAGAGACTGACTAATGAGCAAACAAAAATTATCGTTACAAGAACAATTATTAAAATCGGGCTTGGCCAGTTCGGCTCAGGCCAAAACCGTTAAAGCCGAAAAACGCAAACAGACCCAGCAGCAACGTAAAAATAACCTCACTGTGGTCGATGAGGCCAAAGCCCTGGCGCTTAAGACGCAAGCAGAAAAAGCCGAAAAGGACAGGGCGCTTAACCAATTGCGCAAGCAGCAGGACGGGCAAAAAGAATTGGCGGCCCAGGTCAAACAATTGATTGAAATGAACCGCCAACCCCAAGATGCCGATGGCGTTGCCTACAATTTCACTGACCATAACAAGGTTAAGACGTTGTATGTCACGGACACGATGCGCGGGCAGCTTATCAATGGCGGTTCGGCGGTCGTAAAGCTAGGGCAGGGCTACGAGGTCGTCTCCGCAGAGGTCGCAAACAAAATAAGCCAGCGTGATCCGGCCTGCGTGATTGTGCATAACGCGGCAGCCAAAAATGAGGCGCCGCAAGCGGAAGATCCTTATGCGGCGTATCAGATTCCTGATGATTTGCTGTGGTGATGGAGTGAGCGCTTAGCCAAGTTTAACTGCATGCTGGCGTGGAAGAGGCAGCTATTTGAGTTCAGAAAATGACGGCAGAAGCAAGCGGCGGTTAAAACAAAAAATATTTTCACCGTGGTGCAATATGTCGAAATCATAACGCGTCAGGGCTTGCATAAATGGGCGTGAACTACCTGAAAAAGGCAGCATCCAGTCGTGCAGCTCGATAATGACCAAGGCGAAACTGTCCAACCAGCCGTTGTGCTCGGCAAATAAATCCGCTTCGCCACCTTCGATGTCTATTTTAGCGATGAAAGGGAAATATTTTGTAAAGTCCACGCTGTGTATCAGTGTTTCTGCCGAAATGACCGGCACTTTTTTTGTGCCGGTCTTGCCGACACGAAAGCCCCAATCGCTCAACATCGGGTCTTGCAAAAACAATTCACCCGCATGGCTGCCTATCGCGGCCTCGTAAACGCTGACGTTTAACCCTTCGGTATTTAATCTTAATAAGTTGCAGTTATTGGGTTCTGGTTCTATGGCATAGACTAAGCCCGGATGATAAGTTTGCGCAAACCACACGGCGCTTGCGCCGATATTGGCACCGGCATCTAAGATAAAAGGTAGCCGCCCGTTTACGCCATGTGCGTCCATCAAAGCCAGCAAAGCTTGGTTATGGGATTGCCAATGGGTGATGCCGTAATCGCAGCGGGTAAAGATTTGTTCAATTACGCCTTTATCGCCTAGCGAACTGTCACGAAAATAAAAAGTACGGGGCTTTCCGGCAATGTTTACCAAGTAAGTGCTGGGTTGTGTGCCTGCTGCCAAGATTGTTTGCGGGACGGCGTTGGTTTGGGGAGCGCTAAACGCCAGATTTTTTAACAAGCGTTCCTGTTCGTGCGGAGGGTATTTTTTCTCGCGTAACAAGCGGTTAAGCAACCGTGCCGACAAGTCCAAGTCACCTGCCCAATAAGCGCAAACTGCCAATTCGTCAAAAAACTTCCATTCATGTATCGCTTGGTCAACAAATAAAACATCGCTAGGGAAAGGCAAGTTTTCCTGTGCTTTGCCCAATTGGTAAGCTAAAAGGTAGTGCGCGTTTTCCCGGCAATATTTAACAATTTCGTAGAGGGCTTCCAAGCGTTGCGGACGGTAAGCGAATGCTTCCAGACCCGTATGCAGCCATAAGCTAAAAGGATAATGCGCACGGTATTGGCAGAGCATTTTCATATAGTGGGCGTAGTACACTTCTTCATCCCACCCGCCGCCTTGGATACGGCTTTCATACCATTTAACCGCATTGGTATTGTCGCCGCTGTCTTTGTAACTGTTCGCCAGATAAAACTTATAGCGGTTGTTGTCCGGTTCGGCACGTAACCCTGCTAACAATAAGGCAATGTCGCGGGTAAATTTATCCGCCTTGCAGCCGCCATCGGTATGGTCGATAAAATATAAGGATTCCAGTTTGTGCGGTGGGATTTGCCCATGTTCGGGTTGGTAATATTCATGGGTGACCCCAAGCACTTGCCAATTTACGCGGGTGGCAACTAGCCGTGTGTTGTAGTACACCAACGTGCCGTTGTACTGCCTGATTGAATAATGTGGTTGTTGCAACTGTGCTTTGCTAAAACCATCGTCCACCAATTCCATATCGGCATCCATGAACAGTAGGTAATCGGCCTTGCTTTGTGCCAGTTGCAAGGCTTGGGTGCGGTTATGGCCAAAATTTTGCCATTCCACCGAATGCAGTTCGCCCGGAATGTTCCGTTCGGCAAAAAACGCTTGGATACAGGCAACCGTATTGTCGGTGGAGCCAGTATCGCAAATCAGCCAATAATCAATAAGATGGGCTACGGAAGCCAATGCGCGCCGGATGATTTTGCTTTCATTCTTGACGATCATGTTTAAACAGAGAGTGGGCATGGTGCTTTCCTGTAAATAGTGTTGATGGACGGCGGGAAAGGTTGCGGTATTTGGGGGTATTTTAACCTTTGTTTCGGATTGTGTTGCCTGTTTGGTGCTTGTTTAATTTCCACGTTGGTGGCAGGTAAGTTTAAGGCCATAAAGGTTTATGGTGATGTCCTCCGTTATGCCACGATCTCGAGCGTTGGCTGATGTTCCTTTTCTTATTTGAGGCCATAAAAAAACCGCCTTCCCCTTAAGGCATTAAACAAATCCTTAAGGGGAAGGCGGTTTGGATTGGTGGGTTGTCCGCCTTGTTGCTTAACAGCTAGGCTAGACGGGGGTGTATCCTGCCGATAGTTAGTTACCGATGCACAGGTAATTGAATGCAGTGCCGCCGATTATAGTGGCACTACTAACGGTCATTGCCGTTCCTGATGTATAGCTAACTCTTAGGGCACTTAATGGGGTGCTAGTCCCAGTGGCGGTACAAGTATAAGTAGCCGCACCGGTAAAGACAGCAGAGCCGGTGAATGTAACCGCCGCCGTCGGAGTGCAACCAATACCAACGCAAGAAGTAGTTCCTGTACCCGTTACAGCGTGGGTACCTGGTATAAGCGTGCCCGCAGAGTCATAAGTAGCTATAAGTCCGGTTGCGCCGGTTGCACCAGTTGTACCTGTTGCGCCGGTTGCACCTGTCGCACCAGTTGTACCTGTTGCGCCGTCTGCACCAGTTGGGCCTGTGGCACCGTTAGCACCGGCCGGGCCGGTCGCGCCCGTGGCACCGTTAGCACCGGCTGCACCAGTTGGGCCCGTGGCACCGTTAGCACCGGCCGGGCCGGTCGCGCCCGTGGCACCGTTAGCACCGGCCGGGCCGGTCGCGCCCGTGGCACCGTTAGCGCCGGCCGGGCCGGTCGCGCCCGTGGCACCGTTAGCGCCGGCCGGGCCGGTCGCGCCCGTGGCACCGTTAGCGCCGGCCGGGCCGGTCGCGCCCGTGGCACCGTTAGCGCCGGCCGGGCCGGTCGCGC
>JAQTQZ010000013.1:98624-101872 GCA_028712695.1 Methylovulum sp.
CCGTGGCACCGTTAGCACCGGCCGGGCCGGTCGCGCCCGTTGCTCCGGTCGCTCCGGTTGCGCCCGTAGGCCCAACACCCTGTAAGACCACGTCTAAAAAGGCAGGTTGGCTGAATGAGGTTCCCTCTTTACTGCTGATAGCCAATGTGGTTAGTTCATTGTTTTCATTAAGGCGGGATGTAAGTGCTAAACCAAAATTAGTTGCCGGAAAATCGATCCAGTCTTTTACCAAAGAGGTGACATCAATGGCATAAAACGTTTTGTCCCGCCATATTCTTAAGCTTGTGGTAACGGGCAAACCTACCGATGGTTGTAGGGCTGTCGTCACGCTGTTTTCAACCCATGCGCTGGTAATCGGGCTAACATCTAATTTGCCCTTTGTGGTTAAGTTGTCAACGTAAATGTACAAGGTTGCCTTTGCCACGTCATTGCCGGTCGCAATGCCGGATAATGCGCTGTCCAAGTCAAAGTTCAGCAAGCCTTTATTACTGCTGTCTACCTTTACGGTGGGCTGGGCGCCGGCATAGGGGGTGGCTGGGTATGTGTCAGCAATGACGGGAATGGTGACCGCCTCTGCAGCGAATGGCAACATGCCTGTCATTAGTAAAGCGGTGTAAAGGGGTTTTAGTCGAAAATTCATAACGTTCTCCAAGATATAGTGTAAAGAGTAAGCGCATGTAAGTTCTAAGCATTTAAGGTCATTAGATACAACTAAAATTAAGTTAAAAAATCAAATGCGTTCGCTCTAAAGAATGATTAAAAATAATTATTCTAATACCAATGCTATAACCAAATATTAGGTAATCAGAAAAACAACACATTTGCCCATACTAAGGCGACGTTCAAAAAACTATTTCCCTTCTACGGATAATAGCTATATCCATGTATTTTACAAGGCTTTTTTTCGTAGCAGGTTCAAGCTGTTATGGGGACACATCGGCCAGCTCTGAAAGTTTTGGAAACGGGAGCGGTGGCGCGCCGGGCAGGTTTTCGTAGCTTGCGAAGAAAATTTGCAAGGTATTGCAGCATGGCGTCAAGTCATGTGGAGCTAAGGTTTTGGTATCTTGTTATACGCTGAACGGTCATGTTTTCAGCTTTTGCAAATTACCGTAGGGTACGCATCGCGTACCTTTTATGTTGATTTTTATCATAATTTTAAAAAGGTACGCGATGCGTACCCTACACAAAAAACCGAAAACTTGACCGTTTAAAGTTTTCCGTAAGAACAGCGCTCTTCCAGCGCTAGCGGATAATATAAGCCGCCAGTGTGTTTCAGCCATGTCGATATTGGTGTTTGTAACCATACCATAGCATGGATTTCGAAGGTCGTCGGCGTGCCAAATAAGGGAAGTGGGAGGTTCGGGCAATGCGCATGTGGCACTGGGTTAAGTTGTATTGAAAAGCCCTTGTTAGTTAAGTCGCGGCTATTGTTGTGGTTGCCATTCCATAAGCCAATAAATATCGTGTTTTTCAATAGTGACAAATCCCATCCGTTGATAAAGTTTGAGCGCGCGGTTAATCGGCTGTACATGCAGGCGTACAGTTTTTTGTTGAGCGCGTGCCTCAGCGGTTAATGTTGCCAATAAATGGGAGCCTAAACCTTGATTGCGGTAACCGGCCAGTAAGGAAATGTCTATTAACTGGAAAACATCAGCCCCCCGATGCACATACCAGCGCCCGACCGGATTGTTTTTAAACAGTATGATGGAAAAATTGGCAGTAGGGTAATGGTGCCGGTACTGTTGGTGTTGTAAGTTAAATTGGCTGTGTAAAAAAACCGTTTTTTGTGCTTCGGGCCAAGGAAAAAAAGCCATCTCATTGGCGCGGGTGGAGGCATAAAGCAGACGCAAAAAAGCTTCATCCGCCGATATTTCGGTACGCAAGCAGATGTCCGTAAAGTTCAATTCGCTAGTGCTCATATCAGTTAAGGGAAATTAGCGGTGGTTCTCAGCAGATAAGCCCGGTTTACCCTCAAGGTGTCCGGGCTTAAGGGTTAGGGCAAGCTTAAGCCCGGGACGGGAAAATGCCTTCTAATGAGATGATGAAGTTCACGCACAGATAAGGCTGCATATTGTCATGAGGTTCGTTACCGCCGCTAATGCCGTTGGTCATCGGATTCATGACGGTGTCAGCAGTTGGGGAAAAGGAGGGGAGTGGGTCGCGAGTGCCAGGGTCAAGGGGGCTGGCGATGAATTGGTCACCTGCCGTCGTAACCGAGCCCACACCGGTATGTGCATTCACTAGATGGGTGTGCATAGGCATTTGGCTGGTGTGCAAGGTCACCGATTGTTCGCCGCTGAGTTCACCCATAATACGGTCTGTTAAGCCTGGACCTTGGCCTTGGTGCAATGGTACGCGACCGCGCAGGTCAGGTAACGCAAAGTTGGTTTGGCCGTTGCCGCCAAAAGTGGTGCCGAGCAACGAGAACAGCGCAGTGTACGGGGCAATGGGAAGCAATTGCCCGTCGCATAACGCCCAGCCACGCGGCGCGAAATTAAATCCGGCCATACGGATTTCACCGATAAAAGGTTCTGACATGATAATTCCTCATTTCTAGTTGTGTTTACCGCCGGATTATTAAAGTCTCTGCTTGATGGCGGCATCAAGCAGAGGCACGGGTCTGTCATGTTTTTTCGCAAAGGGAGTTGTAAATCCGGTTGCTGTTGTGCTAATTCTGCGGGTGACAGGGACAAAGATTTTATCTGTCCCTTGTCACCAGTCCCTTAAGTCTGACCCTCATGTCCTGAGGCGCACACGCCCGGTATTACTACTGGCATGTAGTTCCTACGCCAATGCGAAGGATCGGGGCTGTGTTAGATTGGTCGTATTTCAGCGCGATCATGTCCCCGGCTGCCACCGAAACCGAATTGCCGGTATCGCTGCAAGTGTAAGTGGTAGCAGCGGTTGAGGCGTTAAGATTGCATGTTAATGCCGTGGTCGCTCCGTTCTTAACAAGTGTCACCGTTAGAGCATCGGCACCACTTCCAGAAATGTAGCGTGCCGTGACATGCAGGGAATTGAAAGAGCAAGCGATAGGCATGGCTATTGCGTTCCACTCTGGTCCGTTTGTTGTCTGGGTTGTGCTCCCGTTAACAGATGAGTATGAGGTTGCTGTGATCGAGTTGATGACTCCCGCTCCAAATGATACAGCACCCGCGCCGCTAGCTCCGGTTGCGCCTGTCGGCCCGGTTGCGCCCGTTGCACCTGTCGGCCCGGTTGCGCCTGTTACGCCTGTCGGCCCGGTTGCG
>JAQTQZ010000071.1 GCA_028712695.1 Methylovulum sp.
TGATGCTATATAATGCGCACCTCACCAATGATTACAATGCCTCGGTGGCGAAATTGGTAGACGCAAGGGACTTAAAATCCCTCGTTCGTAAGGACGTGCCGGTTCGACTCCGGCCCGAGGCACCATATAAGAGTTTTAAGACGGTTTAAAACATACAAAAACCCGCAAGTTATCTGGCTTAGCGGGTTTTTTATTGTCCAGCGATGTGCAAAGGGATGTGGTGACATGCAACATAATCGGGGGTATAACTTGGGGTACATTTAATACCCCCAATTGAGGTACCCCCAATGCCCTTATCCGATGCAGCCTGCAAAAACACTAAGCCCAAAGACAAACCTTTCAAACTTGCTGATGAAAAGGGCATGTTCTTATTGGTTAATCCTAACGGCTCAAAATACTTTCGTTTCAAGTATCGCTTTGCCGGTAAAGAGAAAATGTTAGCTCTAGGTGTTTATCCTGATACCAGCTTGAAGGTAGCCAGAGAAAAGCGAGACCTTGCACGTGAGCAAATCGCCAACGGTATAGATCCCAGCGAAAACAAAAAGGCGGTTAAGCAATCCGCAATGGTCGCGGCAACCAATAGCTTTGAAATTGTATCGAGAGAGTGGCACTCAAAATTTAAGGCTAAGTGGACAGAAAAACACGCAGGCAGATTACTTACCCGATTAGAGCAAGATGTTTTTCCTTATATAGGCTGCAGACCTATTAATGAAATAGAGGCCCCTGAATTATTGCAAGTCATGCGGCGTATTGAAGGTAGAGGCGTCATCGATACTTTGCATAGGATATTGCAGAATTGTGGGCAGATCTTCCGTTATGGCATTGCCACGGGTCGCTGTTCCCGTGATCCAAGTGGTGACCTTCGCGGCGCATTAACGCCGGTAACATCAAAACACCATGCCAGCATTACCGACCCAAAACAGATAGCCGAACTCTTGCGGGCAATGGACGACTATCAAGGCTCGTTTGTGTCGAAATGTGGTCTTAAATTCTCAGTGCTTACATTTTGCAGGCCCGGTGAAATTCGACATGCTGAATGGGTTGAGATCGACTTACAGGCCAAGCAATGGCGAATTCCTGCCCCTAAGATGAAAATGCGGCAACAGCACATTGTGCCATTATCAAGTCAAGCCCTGGAAGTGTTAGCCGAACTGCAGCTATTGACCGGCGGCGGTAAGTATTTATTTCCGTGTGAGCGTTCAACATCCCGACCAATGTCTGAAAACACTGTTAATGCAGCCTTGCGACGCATGGGTTACACCAAAGAAGAAATGACGGCTCACGGGTTTCGCTCGATGGCCTCGACCCGACTCAACGAAATGCATTTTAATGGTGATTGCATAGAAAGGCAGTTGGCACATTGTGAAAAAGACAGCGTAAGAGCTGCCTATAATTACGCTGAATATTTGCCAGAACGAACAAAGATGATGCAAAGCTGGGCAGATTACCTGGATGGGCTAAAGAATGGCGCTCAGGTGATAGCGTTCAAAAAAGCTGCAAAATAGGGCTATCACATGTTTATTTTAGCCGACTTGATAGGCGTCAAATGACCTTTGTACATTAGCAACCATAATAAACCTTTACTAATCAAATGGAGATTGAAGACATGAAAGGAATCGTTCGTATTAAGCAAGCTGTAGAAATAACAGGGCTGTCTCGTAGCTCGATATACTCAAAAGTTCGAAAAACGTCCCCCTATTTTGATTCAACGTTTCCCACGTTAGTTCAACTTGGGGCGAGAAGCGTGGGGTTCTATCAAAGTGAACTTGAAAATTGGATGGCGAACTTAAGAAAAGCTGTGTAATAAAGAAGGCCGCATGAAGCGGCCTTAAAATCTCATCAACATCGTTGGGACGGACTCCCCGACAAGGAAAGTATAATGGAATATTCTGTATTTACAAAGACTTACGGTAATTTAACTAAAGAAATTCGGTTCGAAGATGGCCAGATTATAAAAGATGCCAGCCAATGCCGCATGGCAGAAGGTACCGTTAAGAAAGTCATAGCGGAAAATCTAATTGAATTTGTCGATCAAGTCAAAAATATTAAACAAAATCAAGCGATTGCATCAGGCGTGGCGGCTGAATGTGTAGCCGATGAGGCTGTTCGCATTGTCAAAAAAGGTAATGAGTCGGACGGGTCTATAAGCAGGAGCAAAGATTTCTTTGCCTTCACTCCCGGGCCAACATTAATGCTTTTAGATAATGACCCGGAAAAAGGAAAGCCTGCCCTGTCAATTGATGAGGGTTACTCTAACTTGATTGGCATAGTGCCCGAGCTGTCGGTCTGTGAAGTGCTTGCACTAAGTTCGACTTCAAGCGGTATCTATAAAGAAGGTGAGACACCGCCCGACACGTCAACGGGAGGTATCCATTTTTACGTTGTCGTTGATGACGGTTCAAAAATCCCTGAGTTGGGCAAAACAATCGCGGCACGATGCTGGCTTAAGGGACTTGGTAGGTTTGACATTTCAAAGAGTGGCTCACTTTTGCCACGAACTTTATTTGATGAAGCGGTCTTTAGCCCTGAGCGGCTTATTTTCGAGGCTACCCCTGTGTTGGGGGAAGGTTTGAAGCAGTTGCCACGTGTTGTGAAGCATTGGCAGGGCGGGATTCTGAAGACGTCCGATGTTCGTGGACTGACTGCTGCTGAAGAAGCCCGAGTTGAGACTTTAAAAATCGAAGCAAAAGCAGCAAAGCAACCTGAAGCGGACACGGTAAAGGCAGCCCATAACAGCGCTGAAATCAGTCGGCTAATGAGTAAGGGAGAGAGTAAAAGGTCTGCACGGGAGCAAGTAGAAAAGGCTAACAATGGCATTTTGATAGGTAGCCACCCGTTGCAGTTTGCCGGTTTACCGCTGTTGACCGTTGCAGATGTATTGAGAGAGCCAGCCCGTTATCATGAAAATGAACTAATTGACCCCGATGAATCGCTTGATCCTAATGCGAATTTCCGCGCAAAACTTTATAGAAACGATAGCGGCTTGATGATTAATTCATTTCGTAGTGGCGGCGGTGTTTATAAGCTGGAAAAAATAGAGATCAAAATTGATTTTGATAATCCTATTGGCGTTTTTGAGCAGCTGGAAGCAGCGCTAAATACAGGCGTTTTGCCCGATATATTCGTTTGGGGTGGATGTTTAGCTTATGTAGGAAATGATGGAGCTGTACGGACGCTGACGGCGGTATCTGCGCCCGTTATAGTGGGCCGTCTGGTACGTTTTTACTCGATGAAAAAGGTAAATGAAGAGTGGATTAGAGTTCGAGCCGAGTTGCCCGACAAGCTTTGGAAAGCTTTTTTGGAGAAGGGTTCGTGGATTGTTTCCAGATTGGAAGGGGTGGCTCATTGCCCGTATTTTTTCAATGGTGAGGTGATTCAATCCAGAGGCTACAACGCTAAGTCTAGGCTGTATTTAACGACCGATTTTAATTTGCACGGCGTTAAAAATGCGGCGCTAGAGACTGCAAAAAATGCGTTGGCACACCTTCGCGGCTTGATGTCTGGTTTCCCTTTTGAGACTGAAGTTGATGAAGCCGTTGCTCTGGCAATGATGATTACCGCTGTACAGCGATTAGCGTTAGAAACTGCGCCACTATTTGCCATTTCAGCGAATACGCCAGGAACCGGTAAAACCCAACTTGCAACAGGCATAGCGTCGCTTGCGACAGGTGAAAATGTAGCAGTACATGGATACCGGGATAATGAGCAGGAAACGGCGAAAATGCTCATGAGTGCATTATTACAAGGTTCGCCGAACATCGTCATTGATAACGTTAAGCTAGGGGTTGGCTTGGGCGGGGATGCGTTATGCGCTGTACTTAGCAGCCCGGTCTATGTTGATCGAGAGTTGGGGTTCAGTCGGACGCGTACTGTATCTACTCGAACACTCGTTGCAGCGACTGGTAACAATTTGAAGTTAGCTTCCGACATAACTCGACGAGCCTTAATGATTACATTAGATGCCAGATGCGAACAGCCAGAGTTGAGGCAATTTGAGGCGAGTTTTGTTCAAACTTGCCGAGCACAACGCCCGGCAATAGTGAAAAGTATTTTGACTATCCTGAGTGCCTACCATACCGCGAACAGCCCAAAGGTTAACAATGTACGGTTGGGAACCTTCGAGATGTTTAGTGATGAAATTTGTAGGCCGCTTGTGTGGTTGGGCCTGCCTGATCCAGTGTTGGGGCAGGCCAAAGCCGATGCTGACGAAAGTGTTGCAGGTTTGGGGGAACTTTTGACAACTTGGCAAATGGAAATTTTTGACAACTCTGTTTCTGCAGCCGAACTGTCAAAATATCCGATGGTAAATGAATGGTTCCGCAACGAATTTGAAGATCGAGGGGGCCCCACGGTTCAAAAAATTAGCCGATTTCTAGGGAAATTTGCCGGGCGCATGGTCGGTAATTTACGCATCATAAAGGCCGGTGCGGTTAACCATGTGAAAATTTGGCGGCTGGAAAATGTAGAGCCGAGAGGATAACGGGGCAACGGGGCAATTAAGGGGCAAATTTTTTAACTTTGCCCCGCCCTTAAACCTAGTAAAATCAATGCCTGTAGATGTAAACAGGGGCAAAGGGGCAATTATCCTTAGAGATAGAAAAAAAAATTATTACTTATATATATATGTAGGGCTGGCAAACTTGTTTTTTTTGCCCCGTTGCCCCTTATTTATAGTTAACCTGTTGATATTAAAAGGTTAAATGACGGGGCAATTAAGGGGCAATTAGGGGCAAACGGGGCAAATTTTTCGTAATCGGGTCAAGGAGGGTTCAAAATGGATAAAATTTCGAAGAATATCGTTTTAGATATGCTAAAAAGTGGAAACTGCATAGATATGGTGTCTTTTGAATTGGGCATTCCCATCACAGACATTCAACGAGCAATGCGTGAGATAGAACAAGCCTCTATTTCAAACATTTTAGCGGAGCAATTAGCAAGCCGCTTACCTACCTTGCTAGAGTTGGCTATAAAGCAACTCGAGAGCATTATTTTAAACGAGAACGTAGACAGGAGGTTACGCGCTATCAATACCGTAGTTCAAGCAGCAACAGCACTTTCAAAACTTAAACCCTAACCAATTTTCAAGGATGAAAAAATGACACCTAAAAGATATTTAGAAAAAAACAGCCAATTCGTTACCGGCCTCACATCTGATGTGGAGCAATGCCGCAAGAAGTTAATTAACTTACACCGGGATGCCCAAACAACAGATTTAGGCGACGCCCAAGAACTCATAAATCAACGTCTAACTGACTTAATCAGCGTTATTGACGATAATCATCTTGGCTTACTCAACAAAACACAATTGCGCCAATTTGTTGAGGATATAGTCGACCAAATGGCTATAGTTTACAGGGTGAACGATAGGCCTGTCTTCAACACTACTGATGAAATAATGCACTACATTCAAAGACGTGGTTAATTAGGTAACTGCGACGCCTTAGTAATAGGTATTGTAAAACTGTCAAGCGCCAGCCTCACACAAGCCAATGTGTGAGGCTTCTTCAGCAACAAACTATCACATGCTCTATTTAAGTCCTTCTTTACAGTCTCCATGAACCCCGCCATCCGTGGAGGTAGCGGAGCAATAAAA
>JAQTQZ010000044.1 GCA_028712695.1 Methylovulum sp.
TTCTGGCACGGTTACGCCGAAAGTCGAAGTGTTACAGCAAGAGCATGGATATGCTGAAGCATTCCGTCATGCTTTTGATGCTCAAATGGAATGGCGAACTGAATGCTATACTTTATTAACAATACCAGTTTTTTCAAGCCGAAAATTTGGCGTCAGCCAAATTTTCGAAGCCCTCAAGCTATCGATAAAGTTGCCCAGCTGATCTTGAGGATTGATGCAGAACCGATCCCCCTTGGTTGTTCGGTATGCGGCCCTATCATTGAGTTCGGCGGGGTTCATGCCCCGGCCAGCGCATACATCCGTTTCAGGTTAAACGCCATCGCCACCAGCTTCCATTCCCCGGTCACCGCGTCCAGCCCGCGTAGCGAGAACTGGCGAAAACCTAAGACTTGCTTGATGATGCCGAATACGGGTTCCACCGTGCAGTTGCGTTTGGCATAGCGGGCCTTGCCTTCGCGGGCCTTCAAATACCAGGCCATTTTGACCACCGGGTCGTCGGTGTCCGGTTCCGGAGCATCCGGGGTCAGGCGTTCTGCCAGTGGTTGATGGTGGCTGTCCCGGCCCATCGCGATCAAGGGTTTGATGTTGTGCGCTTCGCAAGTCCGGACATTGGCTACGCTGAAGTAGCCGGTATCAGCCAGCAGGGCGTTGGCTTGGCCCAAGGTCTCGGGTAGCTTCTCGAGTTCGGACAACATCGGTTCGACTTGTTGTTTGTCGTTGGTTTGCTGGCTGACAGTCGCGGCAACGATCAGCATCGCCTCCACATCGACGGCGGCTTGGCCGTTATAACCCTGAACAAAGCCATCGTGACCGGGCATGATCCGAGATTCCTCGCCGGCCAGGTTAAGCTGGTCGTCCGCCTTCGCCCCGGTGTCGGGCGCCTTGGGCTCTGGCCCTCTCGGTTTTTTGCCGGTCTGCCGTTGAGGCTCTCGGCGATTGACTTTGTCTTGACAGTCTTGTTGGGCTTGCCCGTCACGTGGCTTAACCCGCTCGGCTATCTTGGTTTTTGCCTCGGCCAGGGCCTTCAGTCGCTGTTCCCTCCGGGCCAGTTCGTCCGGCAGGTCAAAGCCGTCTTTGTCATCCGCCACGTCGGTTTCTGCTGCCTTCTGCAACAGCACCTGAACTTCGTCCCGCAACTGCACTTCCAATTTCTCGATATGACCCTGGGACAAGGCCTTGTGCTTGGGGGCATTGGCCTTGATTTTGGTGCCGTCCAACGCTATCCGGCCCAGTCTCACCGTTTCATGGCTTGCGCCAGACTCAACACCTGGACGAACAAGTCCTCCAGCTCGACCAAGAAGGTCTTGCGGAAGTTAGCTAGGGTGTCGTGATCGGGATGAGTGTCGGCGGACAAGAAGCGGAAGGCCAGCGAGTCGTCGGTGGCTCGTTCGATTTTTCGACTGGAAAACACGCCGGTGGCGTAGCCGTAGACCAGCAACGCCAGTAGCACCGTGGGATGGTGCGCCGCCGAGTCGCGTCCCGAGCACCGGCTGGTCAACCGGCTCAGGTCCAGTGATCGATGACTTCGGCGATGAAGCGGGCCAAATGGTTGTCCGGCAGCCATTCATCGACCGAGGGCGGCAGCAGGTATTGTTGATGGCGGTTGACCGGTATGAATCGACTCATGGCTGGCTCCTGGTCTCCATGGTTGCGAGTGTCGCTTTATTTTACCGTGTGCGCCTGGATTTTGATGGGACTATTTATATCAAGCGTTTTTGGCTATGTCCGACAGGCTCCTAGGCGAAAAACTCCTGCAACGTTGCCAATTATTGCAGGATCAGGTGGAGCTAGTATTTTTCGATATTGCCAACGCAAGCATTGATCCGAAAGGCCGTTTTGCCGTAACATTTCCCCATGCGCTGGCGTCGAGTGTAGTGCTACCGGCTATAAAACAGCTCTGTATCGAATACACGGGGCTTGAGCCGGTGCTTATAGCAGCCAGCGCAAGCGCGCCAGCATTTTTCGCGAAAGCTGAAATGGGATCCGTCCGATTTCAGTGGCGAAAAATTTGCTGGCGATTATTGCCTTCGGCTGCCCGCGTCCGTCCTGTCTCCGCCGCGGCGCGCAACTCCCCTACGGTACGCTGCGCACCACTGGCTACCCCAAATGACTTGACGCCGTGTCGGGATGCCTTGCATTTTGTCTCCGCCCTCGCTACCGCTCGGACTCCGACAAAACGCCCGGCCCTACGGCTACGCGGGGGTCGTCGTACACCGCTCCACTAACGTTACGCTTCCTGTACTCCTTCATAGCGTTATGGATCTGGTCGTAAACAACCTGGATATTGCGATACATGCGGGTGAATTACCTGACAGCAGTTATCGTGCTTTACCCGTCGGTACCATGACTGAATTGTTTTGTGCTACGCAGCTGTGTTTGCATCGCAATGCTATCCCGCAAACACCGGAAAGTCTTTGCGAACACCGCTGGATTGCAACAAGTTGGCAACATCGGAGCATGTCGATATTCCATCGTGATAATAGCGAAAAATCAATTATTGATCTAAACCGCTTTGCCAAAGTCAATACCCTACTGTGCGCACTGGAAATGGCTTTATGCCACATGGGTATTGGTTTATTGCCTGATGTCATCGTAAGACCCTTGTTTAAGACAGGGGGGAGTTAGTTCATATCGTAGACAGTATTACCGGGCCATGGTGGCCTGTATATGTTTTGCATGCCTACCAAAGTGAAAAACTGTACATATAGACCGCTTTTACCAATTAGTCTGTCGTTTTTTTCAGGCTGTAACAATCATAGGGCGCTACCATTTTTAGCCTGGTTGGGTACATGCCGGTCGTGCCCAACGTTCGATGTACATTGATAGCGGGTAACGGTAAAGCTGCTGCTCGCCCCGGCTTATTTAGCCGCTTGATAATATTCAGCTAGCTCCCAGATTTCTGCATCGCTCAATTGCTGTGCAATCAATCGCATACTGCTGTAAACGTTATAATACGGTTAATACTCATTGGATAAATGTGCGTAAAGGCGCACCATCTCGGCCGATTCCCAACTGCCCAGCTTTTGCAAGACATGCACCGGTGCGCCCGCTTGCACATGCCCATACACATCAACTTAAGAGAATTTATACAAGCCCCCTTCTTTTACGCACTTAAAGCTCAAGTACAGATAGGGTTGAAACAATGTGGCGCTATAATGACCGCCAAAACATGTTGGACGATTTACAATATCTGAGTAAAGTCCAAACTTGATTTTGGGCTTAGGGATAGTGTGCAGAGTCAATTGCCACTTCAATCACCAAATACAACAATAAATTAACCTTTAATTTCATGGAATTTAATCTACTCAATACTGACGGTCACGCCCGCCGTGGTCGGCTCACTTTTGCCCGTGGCATAGTGGAAACGCCCATTTTTATGCCAGTTGGCACTTATGGTGCGGTCAAATCATTAACGCCGGACGATTTGACCGGTATTGGCGCGCAAATCATCCTCGGTAACACCTTCCATCTGATGCTGCGACCAACCACCGGCGTTATCAAGGCGCATGGTGATTTACATGATTTTATGCGTTGGCATAAACCTATCTTGACTGATTCCGGTGGATTTCAAGTGTTTAGTTTGGGCGCGTTGCGGAAAATTACCGAGCAAGGAGTGACCTTTCAATCACCCATTAACGGCAGCAGGATTTTTATGGGGCCAGAAGAATCCATGCAGGTGCAACGCGACTTAGGTTCAGATATTGTCATGATTTTTGATGAATGCACGCCGTACCCCGCCACACTGGCGGAAGCGGCCGATTCGATGCGCCTGTCGTTGCGTTGGGCGGCGCGGAGTAAGGCGGCGCATGGTGATAACCCAAACGCCCTGTTCGGTATAGTGCAAGGTGGCATGTATGAAGGGTTGCGGCAAGAATCCATCGACGGTCTCGTCGATATTGGTTTTGACGGCTATGCGATAGGCGGTTTGTCAGTCGGCGAGCCTAAAGAAGAAATGATGGCGACATTGGATGTGGTGCATCAAAAAATGCCGGTTGATAAACCACGCTATCTGATGGGTGTCGGTACGCCGGAAGACTTGGTGGAAGCGGTACGGCGGGGCATTGATATGTTCGATTGTGTCATGCCGACACGCAATGCCCGCAACGGCCATTTGTTCACCCGTTTCGGTGTTATAAAAATCCGTAATAGCCAATACGAATTCGACAATCGACCGTTAGACGAAGAGTGCGGCTGCTATACCTGCCAAAATTTTTCCCGCGCGTATTTGCGGCATTTAGACAAATGCCAAGAAATGCTTGGTTCCAGACTTAACACTATCCACAATCTGTATTATTACCTAAGCCTGATGCAAGGCTTGCGGGATGCGATTGAAAGGCATGAGCTGGATTTGTTTGTCAGGGAATTCTATCGTCAGCGTGAATCAGTGAGTCACCCGGAATAATGATGGCATGCCTTTAAATAGGTTCGTTGGTGCTTTGTTTTGCAACGGTTATTGGTTATGGGGTAAAGGAAGCTTGCTGTGTCATGGGCGGTTTTTTCGCCAGATGTTGAAAGATTGTTAGACTATTAGATATATCGCCCTGCTTGATATTCCTGAAGTTGACACCAAGTCTATTAAGGCATATCTAGCTAAAAGCTAGTAGGAAGGATCGCTTTCTTTGGTGACAGGTAGGCTATTTACGTGCTGATTATGCTAGGTAGCCCGGGATGCGGCGTTGATTGGCCCAAACTTTAAGGGTGGTGCAAAGGGGATGAAGCCAGATAGGAGTTGAGCAAAAAACCTCCAAGGCGATAGCCTTGGAGGCCTTCAAGTTGTTTAATTAAGAATGTTGAACAATCCATTATTCGCATGCTAATCGTCCACCTTTATCCCGTTTACGGTTAAGGTTTACGTTACTGGCAACAGCCGCCGTTGCGAATAGTGTAGATGAAATGATGAATTCACCGGAAAAAAAGCCTAGCAAGCCGGTGAGAAATACCAGCCCCACTAAAATGTCTTTGTAAAAGTCGTTCATGAGTAAATCCTCTGATGAGTTAAAAAGGTTTGTCTAAACTGCACTTTAACTATATATCAGGTTTATATTGTTGACAATGATACTAAAAATATATTTATTGTTTCATTATTTAATACAATTGATTCATAAACTGTTCATCTTTACCAAGTAAAAGAGTCGGAATTTGTGGGTAGGCTTTTACATGGCATTAAAGGCTTAAGCTAACACTAATATCTAAATTTATAAGCAATATAAATGCCAAAAATAAACTCGGACAATGGGTTTGAGGCATTTATCATATTTGCCGTTTTGGCAGGTTGGATGGGGTGGTATGTGGATTATTATTTTAGATAAGCCACAGGCAAAAGGCATGCGCTATGTTGCGCTGGCGACAGCACTCTATTTATGACGTTATTGGGCAAATTTTTTTAACTAAACGGAAAAGCCGTGTTGTCTATGGCATAATGGCGAACTTTTTTATTTTAGAACCACAATTGAGGACAATCATGAGTTTTTTCATCGCTGACGCTGTAGCCGCTGCCGCTCCGGCCTCCCAACCAGGTATTGAAGGAATGCTGTTTCCATTAGGCATTTTAGTGTTTTTTTACTTTTTGTTTTTGCGTCCGCAATCTAAACGCGCTAAAGAGAAAAAGGAAATGATTGCGGCAATGAGTAAAGGCGTCGAAGTTGTCACTTCCGGTGGGATTTTAGGTAAAGTGGTTGATATGGATGATAATTTTTTAAAGCTTGAGGTTTGCGACAACACTTATATTCAAGTGCAGCGGCAAAGCGTCGAGAGTTTGATGCCAAAAGGCACTTATAAAGCAATAACCAAGAAAATAGCTAAAGATTAACGGCCTGGCGCGTAGCTGGTCGGCATGGCGTCGGCAGGTGGAGGCGCGGTTTTAATGATTGGAATAACATAATGCAAAACACTTACCCACTTTGGAAAAATGTAGTAATCATATTGACCTTTTTGGTCGCGATTATTTACGCATTACCGAACCTATACGGAGAAGACCCGTCGGTACAAGTATCGTCAGCCGGCGGCGTAGCGATAAGCCAAGAACAAGCAAGCCAAATTGAAGCCGAGCTAAAAAACCAGGACACCAATGTCAAGGCGTTCGAATTTAATAACGGCCGAGTGCTGGCGCGTTTTAACAATACGGATGACCAGTTAAAGGCGGCGGATTTACTGAGGGATAAGATGGGTAGTGCCATGACAGTCGCGCTAAATCTGGCACCGACAACTCCGGCTTGGCTACAGATGTTGGGTGCAGATGCCATGTATCTGGGATTGGACTTGCGGGGTGGTGTGCATTTCTTATTGGAAGTGGACATGGATGCGGCGGTCAAACAAGCTGAAGAACGCTATAACGATGATGTGCGCCAAGCCTTAAGGACGGCTGGTATCCATTACCAATCGGTAGCTAAAGATGCGGAATACATTAAAGTCAAACTAAAATCGGCCGATGATAAGCCAGCCTTTATGGCGGTGTTGAATAAGGATTTTAGGACGTTGGATGTCACTGAGCCTGCCGCACAAGACGAGGTCTGGCTGCAACTTTCCGAGCCAGAAACTAACGAAATAAAAAAATTCGCTGTTGCCCAAAATATGACCACGTTGCGTAATCGGGTTAATGAATTAGGGGTTGCCGAACCGGTTATCCAGCAACAGGGTGACAACCGCATCATGGTGCAGTTGCCAGGTGTGCAAGACACTACCCGCGCTAAAGAAATTTTAGGTACAACGGCAACATTAGAATACCGTTTGGTCGATGTTGAGCATGATGTGCAAAAGGCGGTTGAAGGCCATGTCCCCGTCGGTAGCCGGTTGTATTATGAGAAAAACGGCAGTCCAATCCTGTTAGACCGCCGTATTATTGTAACGGGCGACCAGATTGTCGATGCGTCGTCAGGGATGGATCAGGATGGTCGGGCTGCGGTGTTTATTTCGTTGAATGGGGTTGGTGCTGCGAAAATGGGCAAAATCACCCAAGCCAATGTCGGTCGACCGATGGCGGTGGTGTTTATCGAATACAAAATTGACACCAAGATAGTCAATGGCGAAAAAGTCCGCCATAAAGAGAAAGTCGAAAAAGTAATTAGTGTGGCAACTATCCAAGGCGTGTTCAGCAAGCGCTTTCAGACCACCGGATTGGACAGCCCTCAAGAAGCACGCAACTTGTCTTTGTTGTTAAGGGCAGGGGCACTAGCGGCACCAGTCGATATTGTGGAAGAGCGCACCGTAGGCCCGAGCCTTGGGCAGGATAATATCGACAAAGGCATGTTGTCGTTCGTGGTTGGTTTTGCGCTAGTCGTATTGTTCATGGCTGTCTATTACAAACTGTTCGGCATGATCGCCAATTTCGCGCTGGCCTTTAACGTCGTTATCGTGGTCGCTATCCTGTCATTGTTACAGGCTACGCTGACTTTGCCGGGCATTGCCGGTATTATCCTCACCGTGGGTATGTCGGTTGATGCCAATGTATTGATTTTCGAACGGATTAAGGAAGAAATGAGGAATGGCAACAGTCCGCAGTCGAGTATTTTTGCCGGTTATGATAAGGCTTTTGCGACTATTCTGGATTCCCACTTTACTAACCTCGTTGTTGCGGTGGTGCTGTTTGCCTTTGGAACCGGCTCGGTAAAAGGCTTTGCCGTCACCCTGATTATTGGTATTTTGTCATCCATGTTTACGGCAATCAACGGCACGCGCATGACTATCAACTGGATATACGGTAATCGCCGGGTGGAGAAATTGTCGATTTAGGCGCAAGGTTCAGGGCGCAGGATTCAGCACTCTTGCATCTTGCGCCCTGTCCGAACCTGGCAAACTTGACCCCGTATCTTGAACCCTGAACCACACACAAAATCATGTTCAACACAAATATAAATTTTATCGGTAACCGCAATATCTTCCTGATATTCTCCAGTATCCTGATGATTGTTGCGATCGGATCGCTGGCGGTAAAAGGCCTGAAAATGGGCATCGACTTTACCGGCGGCACCTTGATTGAAGTCGGCTATCAAGAAGCCGCGGACTTGAACGCATTGCGCAACACGCTGGACCAAGGCGGGTTTGCCGATGCCACGGTACAGAATTTCGGCACAGCCAAAGACGTGCTGATCCGTTTAAAACTTGAGGAAGGCGTGAGTAGCGCCGACCTTAGCAACAAGGTGCTGGAGGCTATCAATAAAGACAGCAAAATGCCGGCTAGCCTCAGGCGCGTGGAATTTGTCGGTCCGCAGGTCGGCGATGATCTTGCCGAAGATGGCTTTTTGGCTTTGCTGTATTCAACCATTGCCATTCTGGTTTATATCGCCTGGCGGTTCGAATGGAAATTTGCGTTAGGCGCCATCATCGCGACTTTTCATGATGTGATTGTGACGCTGGGGTTTTTTTCCGTATTAGGGCTGGAGTTTGACTTGACCGTGCTGGCGGCGGTGTTGGCGCTGATTGGCTATTCGCTGAACGATACTATCGTTATTTATGACCGTATCCGCGAAAGTTTCCGGCAGATGCGCAACAAATCCACCGAAGAAATCATGAATATTTCGGTTAATGTCACATTGAGCCGCACCATCATGACTTCATTAACCGTTCTTCTGGTGTTGGTATCGCTGTTTTTTCTGGGCGGCGAAATTATTCACGGTTTTGCTATTGTCTTGCTGTTCGGCGTATTTTTCGGTACGTATTCGTCTATTTTTATCGCCAGTCCTGCGGCGTTAATGCTAGGCGTCAGTCCCGCTGATTTGATAATACCGGTTAAGGAAGGCTCCGATCTGGACCTGCTGCCCTGAAATAGTTTCGCTAATCGGTTATAATTGCAAACTTACATTTTAAATCACACTATCTGGAGTTTTATACACTATGGCAATTGAACGCACATTCTCTATCATCAAGCCTGACGCGGTAGCAAAAAATGTTATCGGCGAAATTTACAGCCGTTTTGAAAAAAACGACTTGAAAATCGTTGCCGCCAAAATGCTGCACCTCACTAAAGAGCAGGCTGAAGGTTTTTATGCTGAGCACAGTGAGCGTGGTTTTTTTAACGATTTAATCGCTTTCATGATTTCAGGTCCAGTGATTATGCAGGTTTTGGAAGGCGAAAACGCGGTTCTTAAGCACCGTGAAATCATGGGCGCGACCAATCCTAAAGATGCCGCTCCAGGCACCATCCGCGCCGATTTTGCCAGCAGCATCGACGAAAACGCAGTGCATGGTTCCGATGCGCTGGAAACCGCGCAAAGAGAAATAGCCTTCTTTTTTTCAGACGATGAACTCTGTGCAAGAACCCGTTAAGAAAAAAATCAACTTGCTCGATTTCGACAGGAAAGGCCTTACGGCCTTTTTTGCCGATTTGGGCGAAAAATCGTTTCGCGCGACCCAATTGCTTAAATGGATTTATCAAGAAGGCGTTGATGATTTTGATTTAATGACTAATTTAAGCAAACCGTTACGCGCTTATCTGCAAGAAAACTGTGTTATAGCCACCCCAGAAATTGCCATCGAACAGTTGGCCAGCGATGGTGTGCGCAAATGGGCTTTGCAAACGCAGTGTGGCAATCGTGTTGAAACAGTCTTTATCCCAGAAGAAGGGCGTGGCACATTATGCGTGTCATCACAAATCGGTTGTGCGTTGGCCTGTACCTTTTGTTCCACAGCTCAGCAGGGTTTTAACCGTAATTTAAGCACCTCAGAAATTATCGGTCAGGTGTGTGTGGCGCAAAAACGTTTGGGGACTGATGCCCGGATCACTAATGTGGTTATGATGGGTATGGGCGAGCCGTTACTGAATTTTGATAACGTTGTCGCCGCGATGAATTTGATGATGGACGACTTCGCGTATGGCTTGTCCAAACGCCGCGTCACTATTAGCACCTCAGGTGTGGTGCCCGCCATATACCGGCTGACGGAAGTTTGTGATGTCAGTTTGGCGGTCTCCTTGCATGCGGTGACTGATAAATTAAGGGATGAACTGGTTCCCATCAATAAAAAATACCCGTTAAAGGAATTAATGGAAGCATGCAGGGTTAATGCCCAACTGGCCCCACGGCGGACAGTAACGTTTGAATACGTTATGCTAGACGGCGTCAATGACTCGCTTGAAGATGCGCAGGGATTGATTAAATTATTAAAAACGGTGCCAGCAAAAATCAACCTGATACCGTTTAACCCGTTCCCCAACGCCTCTTATCGCTGTTCCAGCAATAACCGGATTAACCAGTTTAAAACATTGTTGAATGACGCGGGCATTGTGACAACCGTCAGAAAAACGCGTGGTGAGGATATTGATGCGGCTTGCGGTCAGTTGGTAGGGCAGGTTAATGATAAAAGTCGTCGCCATCTGAAAATCAAATTAGTGGATGCCAAACATGTTGCTTGACCTATCCAAAGTATTTAAGGTATTTGCTGTTGTTCTGTGCGTGCTTGGGTTGGCGGCCTGCGCATCGGCTGAGAAAAAGAAAGCCGAGGCTGATGTTTATTTGCAGCTGGGTGTGCGTTATCTGAGCATGAACAAGTTGGAAGTGGCTAAAGAAAACTTGGAGCATGTTTTGGCGATGGATTCAAATAATGTCCAAGCGCACAATGCGCTAGGCTTTTTATATGAAAAAATTGAAAGATACCCTGAAGCCAGAGAACATTATCAAACGGCCTTCAAGCTTTCGCCTGATGATTTGAGCATACAGAATAATTTTGGTCGTTTTCTATGTGAACGGCGCGAGTACGACCAAGGGGTGGCTTTGTTAAATAAGGCAATCGCCAATCTTCTGAACGATCGCCCTTGGCTGGCATTAACGAATGCGGGCTTGTGCCAGTTGGGTATGGGACAGCAGCAAAAAGCCAAAGCTTACTTTAAACAGGCTTTGCAGGTTAACGGTAATTACGCACCGGCCTTATTGGAAATGCAAAAAATAAGCTACCAAAACCGAGAATATTGGCTGGCAAAAAGCTATTTACAACGCTATGTGAGCGTCGGCCCACAAACCGCCGAATCTTTGTGGGTAGCGGCACAAACCGAACGCGCTTTAGGGAATAATGGCCTGGCGAATGAATATCAGACTGAATTACTGGAAAAATTTCCTCTTTCAAATCAAGCTCGACAAGCAGGGCCTGTGCAACAATAACGGGCTGTAAAACACTATGGCAAATAATATACAAGCAATTCGCGGGATGCACGATGTGCTTCCTGAGCAAACGCCGTTGTGGCAGTATGCGGAAAAAATTATCAGGGACGTGCTCAACAGCTATGGCTATAGTGAGATTCGCCTGCCCATTGTTGAAAAAACCGAACTTTTTAAGCGCTCTATCGGCGAAGTGACCGATATAGTCGAGAAAGAAATGTACACGTTTGAGGACAGGAACGGCGATTCCTTGACCTTGCGCCCTGAAGGTACTGCGGGTTGCCTTCGGGCGTGCCTTGAGCATGGTTTATTGCATGGCCAGGTACACCGGTTATGGTATTACGGCCCAATGTATCGGCATGAACGTCCGCAAAAAGGCCGTTATCGCCAATTTATCCAGCTGGGTGTCGAAACCTATGGCATGTCGGGCGCTGATATTGATGCGGAACTGATTTTGCTGATGGATCGCTTATGGAAAAAACTGGGTATCCGCAATAAAGTCCGTCTGCAACTGAATTCATTGGGCACGATTGCTGAGCGCTTGGTTTACCGCGAGAATCTGGTCAATTACTTTCAGGAACACTTGACGCAACTAGATGAAGACAGTGTGCGCCGCTTGCATACCAATCCGTTGCGTATTTTGGATACGAAAAATCCGGCAATGAAGGAGGTTGTCGCTAATGCGCCAGAATTAATGGCGTATCTAGGAGCGGACAGTCTTCGGCATTTTAAGACAATCACCACAATCTTAGATGATTTGGGCATAGCCTATGACATCAATACCCGCTTGGTTCGAGGATTGGATTATTACAGCAAAACTGTTTTTGAGTGGGTCACTGATGAACTGGGCTCGCAAGGCACTGTTTGTGCCGGCGGCCGCTATGATGGCCTGATAGAGCAATTAGGCGGCAAACCAAATCATGCGGTGGGTTTTGCCATGGGTATGGAGCGCTTGTTGGCATTAATGGAAAATCTGGATACGATTAAGCTGGCAAAGCCGGTCGATATCTATATGATTCGAGTGGGAGAAGCAGCAGAGCAGGTCGGTTTACGTTTTGCCGAAACCATCAGAAATGAAATCCCCGGATTAAAGTTACAAATAAGTGTCGATGGTGGCAGTTTTAAAAGCCAGTTTAAAAAAGCGGACAAAAGTGGTGCGGACTACGCCCTTATTTTGGGCGATGATGAGGTCAGCCGCAGTGAAATTGGCGTCAAAGCCTTGCGTGATGGACAAGGTCAGCAGACACTGTCGCAACAGGACACGATTGCCTTTTTGCAAAGCTACTGGTTTGCCCGATAGCAGCGGGTAGGGCGTCATTCTTAAAAAATATCAACAAGAGAAAGAGCAGTGGAAATTTACGATACCGAAGAAGAACAGGTTGAGGCCTTAAAAAGATGGTGGAAAGAAAATAGCCAATCGACAATTATCGGTTTAGTGCTTGGCCTTTCAGTTGTTCTGGGCTGGAATTATTGGCAAGAACATAAAAAAAGCCAAGCGGAGCAGGCATCAGTGTTATATGGGCAATTGCTTAAAGCACAGCTTGCCAACAATAAAGGCAGTGTTACAAAACTTGCCGAGCGTTTACAGACGGAATTTCCCGGCTCGGACTATGCGGCTTACAGCGGCCTTCTGGAAGCCAAGCTAAAAGTCCAACAAGGCGATAACGCGGGTGCAAAACAACTGCTTGAGAAAATAGCCGCCTTATCTAATAAAGAATTGAGCAATCTTGCTAAGATTAGATTAGTACGGTTAATGCTGGCAACTAAGGAATACGAGCAGGGGCTGAAATTGATTAATGGCATTGATCCCGCCAGTTCGGTTGGTTTTTCAAATTATTATGACGAATTGGTTGGGGATTTGTACGTTGCTTTGGATCGCCTTGATCAAGCACGTACCTCTTATCAAAATGCGTTAAGAAATGGTCATCAATCGCCGTTGTTACAAATGAAAATTGATGATTTGACTATGCCTGAAAAGCTAGAAAATAAAAAATAATGCGCTTAATTACGCTTTTATGGCTTTGCTTGAGTTTGGTTGGGTGTGCGGCAGTGGATACGCTTAACGAATCCATATCCGGCATTTCAGATTATTTTAGTGGCGGGCAAGACAATACGGATCCACCCAGCCTGTTAGTTGAGTATGTCCCTGAATTGAAAACTGATGTGCTTTGGAAAGAAACTGTTGGGATTGGCGCTGATCTGCAAGCGTTAAAATTGGTTGCTGCGGTAGGTAATGGCAAAATTATGGCCGCCGATAGGGGGGGGCTGGTGCAGGCTAGGGATTTAAGTACAGGTGATTTGCGTTGGGAAGCAGAAACGGATACCAGTTTGTCAGCTGGCCCTGGTTTAGGCGCAGGTACGGTTATTGTCGGTTCCAGTAATGCTGAAGTGATTGCTTTAGCTAGTGAAAATGGTACGGTGCTCTGGAAAGCCAAAGTTTCCAGTGAAGTGCTCGCGGTGCCTGTCGTTGCCAATGGCATAGTGTTGATCCGTACCACGGACGGCGTTATTGTCGCGCTTAATGAAAAAACGGGCGCAAAACTTTGGAGTTATGAGGTCAACGTACCGGCTTTAAGCGTCCGAGGTGCCGGTAAACCATTAGTTGTCGAAGACCATGTGATTGCCGGTTACGATAATGGCAAATTAATTGCCTTGCGGCTTGCCGATGGAAAATATGTTTGGGAAACCAGTGTGGCTATACCTAACGGCCGCTCTGAAGTGGAACGCTTAGTTGATGTTGACGTTGATCCCATTACTGCAGGTGGCGTGGTTTATGTGGCCAGTTATCATGGTGGGGTGAGTGCCATTTCTGAATTGGACGGTGATGTGTTGTGGCGTAACGAGACAATTTCATCGTACACAGGCCTAAGTAACGATTGGCGTTATCTGTATTTATCAGATTCTGAGAGCAATATTTGGCAACTCGATCAGCGTAGCGGATCATCATTATGGAAACAAAAAGAATTGCGTCAAAGGCGCACCTCTGCACCGGTGGTTTATGATGATATTGTTGCGGTAGGTGATTTTGAAGGTTATGTGCATTGGCTGAGCAGGATTGACGGCAGGCAACTGGCACGGATACAAATTACCGATAGCGCTATCACGGCCAAGCCCGTCGTTGTCGACAATACCCTTTATGTTTATGCACAAGACGGCACACTTGCCGCTTTAACGGCCCATTAAATTTATGCTACCTGTCATTGCCCTAGTCGGGCGACCTAATGTGGGGAAATCCACTTTATTCAATTACTTGACCCGCACCCGTGAAGCGTTGGTTGCGGATTTTCCAGGTTTGACACGAGACCGCCAATACGGTCGTGTCAAATTGGGTGACCGGCCTTATTTAGTGGTTGACACCGGTGGTATCGCTGATGAGGCGGAAGGCATAGAGAGCGTTTCCAGAAAACAAGTGCAGATTGCTTTGGAAGAAGCGGATGTGGTGTTGTTTATGGTTGATGCGCGTGAAGGTCTCAGTGCCTCTGATAAAGTCATTGCAGATACCCTAAGAAAACTGTCCAAACCTATTGTTCTGGTGACCAATAAAGTGGATGGCATTGATGCGAATATTGCCGCCGTCGATTTTTATGCGCTTGCTTTAGGCGAGCCGGTACAAATTGCTGCCTCCCATGGCCGAGGCGTGCCTGAATTACTGGAACGGGTTAATCAATTGTTACCGGCGGCGGATGCGGCAATTGTTGATGAAAACGACGGTCGGAAAGGCATAGCGATTGCTGTCGTCGGAAGGCCTAATGTAGGTAAATCCACTTTAGTGAACCGGTTGTTAGGTGAGGAACGGGTTATTGTGTTTGATGAGCCAGGCACAACCCGGGACAGTATTTATATCCCTTTCGAACGAAACGGCAAGCAATTTACGTTGATCGATACCGCAGGGATGCGCCGTCGTTCCAAGGTGTCGGAAACCATTGAGAAATTCAGTGTTATTAAGTCATTGCAGGCGATTGAAAAATCAAATGTGGTGATTTATTTAATTGATGCCAGCGAAGGGATTACCGACCAGGATGCCCATTTGTTGGGCTTGGTGTTGGAAGCGGGCAGGGCATTAATTATTGGGCTTAATAAATGGGATGGTTTGACCATAGAACAAAAAGAAACAGTTAAACGGCAATTGGATGTCAAATTAACTTTTCTGGAATTCGCCGAAAAGCATCCTATTTCGGCATTACATGGTAGTGGCGTCGGAAAATTGTTTGATGTCGTACATAAATTATATGATTCGGCGATGATTAATATGTCCACGCCGGAGTTGACTCGGATTCTAAAAGAAGCAACCGATGCGCATCAACCGCCTTTAGTCAATAACCGCCGCATTAAGTTGAAATATGCGCACCAAGGTGGACGTAACCCACCCATCATTATTGTGCATGGCGTCCAAACTGATGCGTTGCCAATTTCGTATAAACGCTACCTGATCAATTATTTCCGTACAAAATTAAAGCTGTCAGGGACACCCATACGAGTGGAGTTTAAATCGCCGCTGAACCCCTTTCATGGACAGAAGGCTAAATTGACCGAATGGCAAATTCAAAAGCGCGAACGTTTGACGCGGCACAGCAAAAGTAAAAAGTAAATAACATGTATATTTTTAGCCTTTAGCACACCTATTAAAAGACCTATGGCAACAATCACTTTTCAAGGCAAACCACTTAATACTTGTGGTGAATTACCGGCAGTTGGCAGTAAAGCGCCTGATTTTACGTTAGTTAATGGCAAATTAAAGGATATTAATTTAGCCAGTTATGCGGGTAAAAGAAAAGTTCTGAATATTGTCCCCAGTCTTGATACCCCAACGTGTGCTGCTTCGGCCCGTAAATTCAATGAGAAGGCGGCGCATTTATACAACACGGTTGTACTGGTCATTTCGGCGGATTTGCCTTTTGCCCAATGCCGTTTTTGTGAGATTGAAGGCTTAAAAGAAGTTATTCCGTTATCAACTTTCCGTTCAAGTTTTGCCGAAGATTACGGGGTTAATTTAATTGGCACGATTCTAGCTGGTTTAACTGCCAGAGCAATTATTATCATTGATGAACAGGATCAGGTTATTTATACCCAACTGGTCAGCGAACTGGCTAATGAGCCAGATTACGAGAGCGCATTGGCCGTTTTGTGAGGGGCTAAAGCGCTTTGCAAAGGACTAAAATTATATGCTGAAAGGTTGTTACTGGCCAAGATAGCCAGTAATAAAACAGCAAAGCTAAAAACGGGTGCGCCATTATCTTTAGTTTGTTTGCGGCAATAGTTTTATGGATAATGTGAACAGGTTTAAAGATGTTCAATAATTTCAAGCAGTTCAAGAAATGAGTTTAATGTTATGACGGAATTGATGAATAGTGGCATTGAATTAATGCTGATAGGTATGGGTATTGTCTTTTTGTTTTTAGCCATGTTGGTTGTTGCTATCAATATAATGTCATCGTTGGTGCAACGGTTTTTTCCGGAGCCACCGGCAACGCCAATGCCTGTTATTAATGATATTAGCAAAAGTATGGTTGCGGCAATTTCCGTAGCAGTACATCAGTATCGAAATACGCATAAATAAACGCATGCACTTTGTTATTAACAGCACACAAGTTGCAATGTATTCTTCAGACCGACTAAGTCTGATGCGTTGCCTTGTATGATTTTTCAGGAGAAATATTAAAAAATGGCACATAAAAATAAGCCTTTAACTATCACGGAAGTAGTTTTGCGCGATGCGCACCAATCAATTTTAGCCACCCGCTTGCGCATTGAAGATATGCTGCCGATTTGTGCGAAACTCGATGAAATAGGTTATTGGTCTATTGAATCATGGGGCGGCGCGACCTTTGATGCCTGTATTCGTTACTTGGGGGAAGACCCTTGGGAAAGATTACGCTTGTTGAAAGCCGCTATGCCAAAAACACCGCAGCAAATGTTGTTGCGCGGGCAAAATATTTTGGGTTACCGGCATTATGCAGATGATGTGGTCGATAAGTTTATTGAACGCTGTGTCATCAATGGTATTGATGTGTTCCGTATTTTTGATGCTATGAATGACATGCGCAATATTGAACATGCAGTCAAAGCCGTATTGGGCACTGATGCCCATGCCCAAGGGACTATTTCCTACACGACTAGCCCAGTACATACTATTGATATGTGGGTGGCTTTGGGTAAACAAATTGAAGATATGGGGGCGCATTCTATTTGTATCAAAGATATGGCCGGTTTGCTCAAACCTTACGACGCCTTTGAATTGGTCAGCCGCTTAAAGAAAAGCACCAATATCCCCATTCATTTGCATAGCCATGCAACCACTGGACTGAGTGTGCCCAGTATCATTAAAGCGGCCGAAGCGGGGATAGATAATGTCGATACGGCCATTTCTTCAATGAGCATGACTTATGGACATAGTGCGACTGAAACGATTGTCGCCGCGTTGGAAGGATCTGGCCGGGCGACAGGATTGGATTTGGTCAAATTAGAAGAAATTGCGCACTATTTTAGAGAGATACGCAAAAAATACGCCCAGTTTGAAGGTAGCCTGAAAGGTGTGGATAGCCGAATATTAATTGCTCAAGTGCCAGGAGGTATGTTGACTAATATGGAGAGCCAGTTAAGGGAGCAGGGTGCGGCAGATAAGTTTGATGAAGTCATGCACGAAATCCCTAGGGTACGCGAAGATTTAGGCTTTATTCCATTAGTGACGCCTACTTCACAAATCGTCGGTAGCCAGGCGGTCATTAATGTGTTGAATGGCGAGCGTTATAAAACCATCACTAAGGAAACTGCAGGGGTATTAAAAGGCGAGTACGGGGCGACACCTGCACCCGTCAACGTGGGTTTACAAGCAAAAGTTTTGGCAGGAAGCCAACCGATTACTTGCCGGCCTGCCGATTTATTAGAGTCTGAAATGGCTAAGTTAGTCGCTGAAGTTAAAGAGAAAGCCAATGCGGAAGGGGTAAAGCTAGCGGCTTGCGTGGAAGAAGATGCATTAATTAATGGCATGTTCGCCCAAGTGGGTTGGAAATTTTTGGCCAACCGTGGCAATCCTGCTGCTTTTGAACCCGCTCCAGAGGCTGCAATAGCCATTACAGCAGCTATGCAGGCAACACCTAGTGCCGCTGTAGAGTCCAAAATGACTGAAAGCTATACAGTGAATGTTGACGGCAGAAACTTTAACGTGGTCGTAGGCCCTGGGGGGGCTGGATTGACTATCCAACCGGTAGCGGCGGCTGAGACGTCAATTATTGATTTGGCTGCCCATAATGGTGCTGTCATCTATGCACCGATGGCGGGGAATATCCTAAAAATTCTGGTTAATGAAGGTGGTGTGGTGGCTGAAGGTGAAATTGTAGTGTTGATGGAAGCGATGAAAATGGAAACCGAAGTGCGGTCGAAATTTGCCGGTATCGTCAGTGCCGTCCATGTTAAGGAAGGCGCCGCCGTCGCTGGCGGCAATGCCCTGATTTCCCTTTAAAGACAGGCCCAATCACTATGGAAAATGTAGTTTCACTTTGGCATAGCACTGGTTTATACAATTTTACCAGTGGCCAAGTCTTTATGATGGTGGTCGGGTTTGTATTATTATATTTGGCTATCAAGAAAAACTTTGAGCCTTTATTGCTGTTGCCGATAGGCTTTGGGGCAATTCTTAGCAATATACCCGTTGCAGGAATTGCCGAAGAAGGCGGCTTGTTGTACTACTTGTATTTCGGTATTAAAACTGGCATTTTTCCATTGCTGATATTTATGGGCGTCGGAGCAATGACGGATTTTGGCCCGATGTTGGCGAATCCAAAAACTTTAATATTGGGTGCTGCGGCTCAGTTTGGTATTTTTGCTTCTTTGTTGGGTGCATTGGCCCTTAATGCCGTACCTGGCTTGGATTTTAGCTTAAAAGACGCGGCTGCTATTGGTATTATTGGCGGGGCGGACGGGCCTACTGCGATTTATGTCGCTTCCAAGCTTTCCCCTGACTTGTTGGGAGCAATTGCGGTGGCGGCCTATTCCTATATGGCTTTGGTGCCATTGATCCAACCCCCAATTATGCGGGCATTGACTACTGAAGATGAACGCAAAATTGAAATGAAACAAATGCGTTCAGTCAGTAAAGCTGAAAAAATCGTTTTTCCGTTGATGTTGCTGTTGCTGACTATCTTATTGTTACCTTCTGCTGCACCGTTAATAGGCATGTTTGCCTTGGGCAATCTGATGAACGCTTGCGGGGTAGTGGAGCGGTTAAGCCAGACGGCACAAAATGAATTGATTAATATCGTGACCATTTTTTTAGGGCTTGCGGTAGGTTCAAAGCTAAATGCCCATGCTTTTTTACAAATGGAAACGTTGGGGGTGTTAGCTTTGGGCGCGGTTGCCTTTGCGATAGGGACGGCAGCTGGCGTCATTATGGCGAAAATTATGAACCGTTTTAGTAGTACACCGATCAATCCATTGATTGGTGCAGCGGGTGTGTCGGCGGTTCCGATGGCGGCGCGGGTTGCCAATAAAGTCGGTTTAGAAAGTAATCCACATAATTTCTTGCTGATGCATGCGATGGGGCCGAATGTCGCAGGTGTTATCGGTTCTGCAGTGGCGGCAGGCATTTTGTTAAGCTTGGTTAAATAGACCGCATTGTCAATACCCGCTTTACTGCGTAGGCTGTTGTATGCCTTTGTCGGTGCAACGATGATGTTATGCTTGCTGCTACGCTGGTTACCACCACCAACAACAGTGTTTATGCTATACCGGCATGTTGAGGACTTCGCCTCCGGACATCCCTATCAAGCGCTTGACTACCGTTGGGTAGGGCGCGAAGCCATTGCCGATAATGCTTTTAAGGCGGCGGTGGCTGCCGAAGACCAATTGTTCTTCCAGCATGTGGGTTTTGATTGGCGATCCATCCAAACCGCAATTGATGGTTATGCCGAAGGCAACCACCCCTTGCGTGGTGCCAGCACTATTACCCAGCAAGTTGCCAAGAATCTGTTTCTGACCCCCGCAAAAAATTTTTTCCGCAAAGGGTTGGAAGTGTGGTTTACGGTGTTGTTGGAATTGCTTTGGGATAAACAACGGATATTGGAAACCTATCTCAATATCGCTGAGTTTGGTGACCATTTGTTCGGTATAGAAGCTGCTAGCCGACATTATTTTGGTGTTTCTGCAAAACGACTCAATCGTAACCAAGCTGCGTTGTTGGCCGCGACCTTACCAAACCCGATCAAGTTCAAGGCTGACCGGCCTTCAAGCTATGTTATCAGGCGACAACAATGGATACTCAGGCAGATGCATAATCTGGGCGGATAAGCTCGATCCGGTCAACTATAGGTTGACCGGATAAAGAAGCAGACCGGTTATTGCGGGATTTTAGAGGTGTTGGTCAAGCGTAAGCTATAGACTATCGGTGTTGCCACATCGGTTGTGGTGCGCACTAAATCCAATTGCACAAGATATTCGTTGTTATGGAAATCTAAGGCAGTGCCAAAAGTAATGTAACTTTCCCCTCGGTCTAGTGAAGGAATATTATTGCTGTTGAAGGTTGCAATAGTGGCGGCTGTGCCTGTCGCCCGTTTGATCTGTATCAGCCGCGCTACCACAGAGGCGTTGGTTTGTTGCCCATCTGGGTCTTTATAACCAACAATTAAGGTGTTCCAACTTGGGTCTGTTTTGGCATCCAGCGGATTATTGACGTTACAACGCGCAGTCATCGGCAAGGCGAAATTCAACCGGCCTGAACCGCTGATCTTACTGCCTGAGAAATAAAAGTCAGCATTATTAAATGCGTATTTGCCTACCGCGCTTTCATCGACAGTACATGCTGAGGCAACTTGTGTCCACGGTGATGGTTCATCCCACTCGATAAGACCGTTTACATCGCTAAATGAGTTTGCGGCATAGCCTAAACTGACTGCACAGACAGCCAAAGTGAGCATCTTTTTTGCATGGTTGCGGAAAGTTTTCATATTCATACTCCAGTGATTTGGTTATTTAGATTAGCTGGTCGCTTGGCGGCCACCTGATTACAACGGGGTAACTCTCAAGTCAGGTACAGTCTAAAGTCCCTAGAGAATAAAAAATATGAGCTATTAACGGTCCGGTTGTGACATAGTTACATTGGCGTCACCATTTTTTGCCGATGCAGGCTCAAAGCCCATTCTACGTGCTCCTTAACCAAGGCGGATGGATGGTTGTATTGCGCGGCCAACGCAGACAGCAATTCAGGCGACGTCGGGGCATTGCCCAAGGCGACGGCGATGTTGCGTAGCCAACGCTCATAACCTATCCGGCGTATCGCCGAACCCTCCGTTTTGGCCAAGAAATCGGCTTCTGTCCACGCAAAAACCGCCAGCAATTGCTGGGTATCAAGCCGATGTCTTGGTTTAAAATCTTGTTCATCAGTCAGCCGTGCAAAACGGTTCCACGGACAAATGATCTGGCAGTCATCACAGCCGTAAATGCGGTTGCCAATCAGCGGGCGTAAGCTTTCCGGAATGGAGCCGTGCAGTTCTATGGTGAGGTAGGATATGCAACGCCGTGCATCAACCTGATAGGGTGCAACTATCGCCTGGGTTGGGCAGATCGTCAGACACGCAGTGCAGTCACCGCAATGGGCTGTGCTTGGTGCATCAACCGATAATGGCAAGTCCGTGTAAATTTCCCCTAGAAAAAACCATGAGCCCGCTTTGCGGTTGATTAAATTGGAATGCTTGCCTATCCAACCTAAACCGGCCTTTTCGGCAATGGCTTTTTCCAGCACAGGGGCGCTGTCTACAAAAGCACGGTACCCAAAACTGCCATGATTGTCTTGAATGCGGTTTGCCAGTTTTTGCAGACGTTGGCGTAGCAATTTGTGATAATCACGGCCTAACGCGTAGCGGGAAATATAGGCTGAATACGGATCGTCCAACGCTTTAGTGATGGCAGGGCTAGTTTCCGGTAAATAATCCATTCGTACTGAGATAATACGGATTGTGCCCGGCTGTAACAGGGCAGGGCGGCTGCGTTTGTTGCCGTGACGCTGCATGTAGTCCATGTTGCCATGAAAGTTTTTATCCAGCCAATGGTTAAGATGTGTTTCTGCTGTTGATAAATCAGCATCCGCAATGCCGACTTGTTGAAAGCCTAACTCCTGCCCCCATTGTTTGATTTTTAAGGCAAGGGCGGTCATTTCATTGTTACAGTCAACGCTCATTGGCAAAAAAAATCAGGTGGTTACTTGTTGTTGCCTGAGTAAGTTTTTCTATTTGTAGAATGCTCGGAAAGCTTGCGTGCTACTGGTTTGGCTTTTGTGTTTCTGGGGGGGCGTGGTGCGCGGGGTGGTTCAGGCGGCATAGGTGGTGCTACATCGGCGGCTTCAAACCCGGCTATTTGCTCACGTTTTATTGCTGTCCCTATCAGTTTTTCGACCATGCGCAGGGAACCGATTTCATCATGGGAAACTAGCGAGATTGCCTGGCCCTCTTCGCCAGCACGTCCGGTACGGCCAATTCTGTGCACATAATCGGCAGGCGCCCTGGGCAGTTCGTAATTGATTACATGGGACAACAGGGCAATATCAATACCGCGTGCCGCTACATCAGTGGCCACCAGTACCCTGATTTCACCGGCCTTGAAACCCGATAGCGCACTGGTTCTGGCTCCTTGGCTTTTGTTGCCATGAATGGCGGCGGCTTTAATATCGACTTTATTAAGTTTTTCAGTAAGCCGGTTAGCACCATGTTTGGTGCTGGTGAACACTAAAACTTGTTGCCAATCATTGGTTTTTATCAAATGGCACAGCAAACTGGCTTTATCGGCTTTATTGCACAGATAAGCGATTTGTTCAACGGTTTCGGCGGCAGTGTTACGTGGTGCGACTTCAATTTTTATCGGATTGACCAGAAGGCCAGTGGTCAGTTTACGTATGTCTTCGGAAAATGTTGCTGAAAATAAGAGGTTTTGGCGTTTTTTCGGTAATAACGCGACAATTTTGCGGATATCCCGGATAAATCCCATGTCCAGCATACGGTCAGCCTCATCCAGCACCAGCGTTTCCACTTTATCCAGTTTGACGGCATTCTGGCTGATCAAGTCCAGCAAACGCCCGGGGGTCGCCACCAACACATCAACACCGCCGCGTAAACGCATCATCTGTGGATTAATTTTAACACCGCCGAATACGACTTCGGTTTTTAGGCGCGGATGCAAATGGATGCCATATTTATTGACTGATTCACCGACCTGGGCCGCCAGTTCACGGGTGGGAGTTAATATCAAAACCCGCACCGGACGGTTAGTGCTATAAGACTTCAACGCCAGCCGGTGTAGGATAGGCAAGGTAAAGCCTGCGGTTTTGCCGGTTCCCGTTTGGGCGGCGGCCAGCAGGTCGTGGCCTGCCAAAACAGCAGGAATGGCTTGAGATTGGATAGGTGATGGCACTGTATAACCGGCATCAGCAATAGCGCGTAAAAGTGGATCAGATAAACCGAGGGTGGAAAATGGCATGTTTTTGTGGTTCTCAATAGAAAAGCTGCGGATGGCTGACGCCGTGCAACAGGGTGTAAAAGAGGGGGCGGGCGCGGATGCGGGTGATAAAGCTTAAATAAAGCGCTTTCCTGCGAATAATTACCCGACTTGCTGGTTTTTTTGACAATGGATGGATAACTGTCAGTTTTTTGATGGCTTAACGCTTTGTCCATTTCAAACCGCAATTATACCTTAATTGCGTTGGCCATAATTAATACTTAATGGGTGAGGCCTTATGCCGAAGATCACGGATTAATGAAAGCAATGTGTCATGAGAAAAAGACGAAGATGATGTAACTTATAAACATAGGACTTTCGCTATACCCCAGAATAAGCCGTAATGCTGGGATTATCCAATTCAGCTTTTAGGTAGCCGTAAAACAAATTTTGCTTGATTTGGTAAAGGGTGGTTTTGAATTCCTTGGCTTTCACT
>JAQTQZ010000045.1 GCA_028712695.1 Methylovulum sp.
GTTGGCGGCTATCGGCATCATCATTATGGTGAAACAGATTTTTGTCGTTATGGGCAGTGCGCCGGAAAAAGGCAGCAGTTTGTTTTCAACCATTGCCCAAGTTCCACAAGGGCTTATGAATATGAATCCGGAAATCGCCATCATTGGTTCTACAGGCTTAGTAATACTCATCATCTGGTCGATGGTGAAAAACCCTTTGTTAAAAATGATTCCGGCGCCGCTGATTGTGGTGTTGGTAGGCATGGCATTGGGCCGGTATTTTGATTTGGACCACGAACATATTTATTTGTTTTTGCCGGATGCGACTTTTTTACCGCATCATGAAGCCACTGTCGGGCCTAAGTTTCTAGTCGCAATTTCTGAAAACTTTATGTCCAGTTTTTATTTTCCGGACTTTTCAAAATTTGCCACCGCTGAATTTTGGGAAGCGGTAGTGAGCATCTGTTTGGTTGGCAGCCTTGAAAGCTTGTTGAGTGCGATGGCGGTGGACAAGTTAGATCCCTATAAACGTCATTCTAATCTTAATAAAGATTTAACCGCCGTCGGTGCAGGTAATTTAATTTCCGGTTTAGTTGGCGGCTTGCCGATGATTGCCGAGATTGTCCGTAGTTCCGCTAACGTGAACAATGGCGCAAAAACGGGCTGGGCCAATTTCTTTCATGGCTTATTTTTATTATTGTTTGTCGCCATGTTCCCCCGTCTTATCCATAGCATCCCATTAGCGGCGCTAGCGGCATTACTGGTCTTTACTGGTTTCCGTTTGGCTTCACCCAAAGAGTTCGGCAAAGTCATGGGCTTAGGTAAAGAGCAATTGTTTATGTTTGTCGTGACCATCATCGGTGTGTTGGCGACTGATTTATTGATCGGTGTGGCAATTGGTATTGTCACCAAATTCGCTATCCACCTGATGCGTGGGGTGAAATTCAATAATCTGTTCAAGATTGATTTTGAAATTACCCGCCAAAACAAAGACACCTTTATGGTTTTTATTAGTGGTGCGGCGATTTTCTCCAACATGATGGCGTTAAAAGATGCGTTGATGGGGTTGGAACCTGGCAAGACGATTGTTTTTCAACTGAATGACGCCTATTTGCTAGACCATACCGTAATGGAATTTTTCCATGATTTTCAGCATGACTACGAAATACGGGGTGGTTCATGCCAGTTTTTAGGTTTGGAATATCACGAAGCTTTCGCAGAACATCCGCTAGCAGCACGGCGAATGAAGAAAGGTTTAGTTTAATGAACCGAATGACTTATCGAGGTTAAAGGTCATGACTACAGTACCACCAAAAATCAGTTTAGACAGTTATCCAGAATTACATGCGTTTGATCTGGATAGCGCTATCGACCATATCGCCCATTGGTTGCCTACCCAAGGGCCGATCAAAGATTTTATCCATCACAACACCTTACATGCTGTCCAACACTATCCTTTCCATAAAGGGGTTGCGGTAGCGGCAAAAGTGTTTGGCGCACGCAGCTATTTGCCAGCGGCAGATTATCAAGCCCTCTACCGGCAAGGTAGGATCAAGGATTTTGCCATTGATTGGGCTATTGCGCATTCCGGTTATGCACCGGAAAAATACAAAGAATTACGCGAAAAGTTATTTGCTGACAGCACAGACCATTATCCGCCCGTTTCATTGGCTAATCACGGTATCCGCAATAACTGGCTTACCCGCTTGGAAATCGACCTGAACTCGTTGGCACATCCCGTTTTGTTCCGGTTGTTGGGTAGCTTTTTGGATCAAGGCATCAGCCGCTGGACTTTGTCAAAAGATGGTGAGTCTTTTTGGGATTGTGTGTGGCGGCTGGCGCAAAATAGTTTGTTGCCGCTGTATCCTTTTGATGACCCTATGGTCCGCGAGTTGTTAAACCAAAGCGCCAATGAAGTCATTTTAGCGTGCTTGGAAAGGATTGTTGGTTCTGAACTGCTCTATGAACAATATCTTTTGGAAATGATTCTTGCCCATCCGGGGTGGTCTGGCATGGTGCGCCTTATTGAGCTTGACCCTAAGGCCTTGCTGGAACGTCGGCAAATTTCCTTAAAAGAAATGATTGCGGTTGAATTGGCGGCTGAATTGGCCATATTGCGCAAAAAACGGGGGGTTGATTTTGCCGCGATTGCAGACGTGCCCCATGCCAGCGAAATACCGTTGCTGCGCGACTATGAGCGCGAGGCCATTGTGCCATTGGTGCTGAAGGTATGGCATGAAGCGATGGAGTATTCGCTGCATTCTGAGCTATTGATTGGCTTAAAGTCTCAGGATGCGCCCGTAAAAGCAAAAGAACCGCCAGTCGCGCAAGCCTTTTTTTGTATTGATGACCGTGAATGTTCAATTCGACGTTATCTGGAAGAAGTTAACCCCGCGATTGAAACTTTTGGTGCGGCGGGGTTCTTCGGCATTGATTTTTTCTACCAGGGCTTTGATGACGCTTATCCTGTTGCCCAGTGCCCCAACATATTGACGCCTAAGCATTTGGTCATGGAATCCAATTTACGGCCGGATCTTGAGAAAAATTCCGTGACGGAAGGTTTTTCTGACTTGCATATCAAACCGCATTCATTATTTCGTGGTTGGCTGTATACGCAATTATTGGGCTTTGGTTATGCGGCTAAGATGGTTTGGGATGTGTTCCGCCCCAGCTCACAACTGTTGAAAATCAAGAAATTGAGCGAAGTGGACGCGCACACCCATTTGCATTTGTTGCGCGAAAGCGATGAGCTGACTGAAGACGGGCGGTTGTTGGGTTTTTCATTCACTGAAATGGCCGATAAAATCGAAGCGTTGCTGCGTAATATTGGCTTGACCCAAAATTTTGCACCTTTGGTTGTTGTGGTTGCCCACGGCTCCAGCAGCACCAATAACCCGCATTTTGCCGCTTATGATTGCGGTGCGTGTGCCGGTAAACCCGGTGCGCCCAATGCCCGCGCTTTTGCCTGGATGGCTAATGAGCAATCGGTGCGGGAGATCTTGCGGGAGCGGGGCATTGATATTCCGCCAACCAGCCATTTTATCGCCGCATTGCATAACACCAGCCGCGATGAAATCACTTATTACGACAAACATCTTTTTGTCAATTATCCAAGCGAGCCTTTGCAAATCTTCCAAGAGACCATGCAGCAAGCGTTGCAAAAAAATGCCTTTGAACGTTGCCGCTGGTTTGAACTGGCACCGCAGTCTAATGCCCACGATGAAGCCCACGAGCATGTCATGGCTAGGGCGTCATCGATATTTGAACCGCGCCCCGAATACAACCACTCCAATAATCTTTACTGCATTGTTGGTAGACGGACATTGACGCGGGATTTGTTCATGGACCGGCGGGCTTTCTTGCATTCCTATAGGCCTGAGTCTGATCCGGAAGGGCAACTCATTGTCAAAATCCTGTCCGCGATTATTCCGGTCTGTGGCGGGATTAATCTGGAATACTTGTTTTCGCGCGTTGACAATTCGGTGTATGGCGCAGGGACAAAACTGCCGCACAATGTCATCGGCTTGCTTGGCGTTGCCAACGGGGTTGAAGGCGATTTGCGCACCGGCCTGCCGATGCAAATGATAGAAGTGCACGAACCGGCACGGTTGCTGATTGTTATCGAACAAACAACCGCGTTGTTGGATAAGGCTTTTCAATTAATGGGCCCCGCATTAAAAGAATGGTTGGATAACGATTGGGTCAGATTGGTCGCATGCCACCCGGACACGCGCGAGTTGTTTTTTTACCACTGCACAGGTTGGGAGCCCGTTGAGCTGCCTGTCGATGCGGTCGCACCTTCGGCTAGCCATTCGGAAAGCATTTTCACAGGGCGGCACGCGACGATACCTGTCCATTTATTAAGGAGACACGCATGATGGATTCATTATTGTTGGCTTGCCTGTTTTTGCCAATGCTCGGCATTCTGATGATTGCCCTGTTTGGCAACAACGAAAAGAAAATTGCGGCCCTTAGCTTTTGGATTACCCATGCCATGGGGTTAAGCATCCTTACCTTACTGGTGTTGTGGGCGCTCGGCGGTTTTCATGCCCATGAATACGAGTGGTTCACTTTATATGAACGCGGTGATTACCGGTTTCCGATCCTGTTTTTTCTTGATCGGGTTGGTGCGGTTTATTTGTTTGCAATCTGGGTGGTCTTTTCGATTATTGTCCGGTATTGCCGCAACTATTTGCACCGCGAATCAGGTTATAAGCGGTTTTTTATGACCATTTTCAGTTTTGCTTTGGGCTTGAATATGGTCGTGCTGGCCGGTTCGATTGATATGCTTTTTGCAGGTTGGGAAATTGTCGGTATCTCGTCCTTTTTATTGATTGCGTTTTATCGGCACCGTGTGCAACCCGTGCGCAATGCGTTACGGACTTACACAATTTACCGGTTTTGCGATATCGGCCTGTTGCTGGGCGCGTGGATGGGGCATCTGTTGTTTCATGAAAGCGACCATTTCAGTAACTTATCTGTACTGTTCCAAGATAACGCACCGGCACCTGCCAGTTACCCTGCGCTGATGCTGATGTCGCTGCTTATTTTTATCGCCGCCTCAGGCAAATCGGCCCAGTTCCCATTTTGTTTCTGGTTGCCTAGGGCGATGGAAGGGCCGACGCCGTCCAGCGCGATTTTTTACGGCGCGTTGTCGGTGCATTTGGGGGTGTTCCTGCTGTTGCGTACTGCGCCGATATGGAGTTACCACACCCTGCCTCGGATCGCGTTGTTTTCGATTGGTTTTTTAACCGTAATCATCGCCACGCTAGCTGAAAAAACCCAATCGAACATTAAAGGCCAAGTGGCATACGCTTCAATTACCCAAGTGGGTTTGATGTTTATGGAATTGGCATTTGGTTTGGAAACATTGGTGCTGGTGCATTTTTTGGGCAATGCCTTTTTGCGTTGTTACCAATTATTGGTGTCACCGTCTATTGTCGCCCACATGTTACGGGTTGAAGGGGCTATTGACACTAACCCTGATCTTAAAAAATCCTCAATGCAATCTTATTTGCCGGTTTCGATCCGCGACACGCTACCGGAGGTTATCCAAAACACCTTGTATGTGTTTGCTTTGCAAGAAGGTAATCTGGAATTGCTAGTCCGTTCTGTGCTTTGGACGCCGTTGAAAAAAATAGGCGGCACAATAAACCATGCGAAGCTATCGCTAAAAATACTGATTGGCGCTTGTTTGTTCATGCCGCTATTGCTGACGGTGAAAACCGGTGTTATCGATTCCTCCTATTTGGCTGTGCCTTTAACATTGGCAATGATTTTGGCCTCATTAAGCGCGTTCAGCCAGAAACACGGCTTTACTGCGGTTTGGAATGCCGTGGCGTTGAGCAGTCTGTTGGCGGGTAGCGCCGTTCTGTTTTTACACCCAGCCGAATGGACAGATATTGCCTTGTTCACCACGGGTATTATCCCTTCATGGTTGTTGGGCATTCTGGTGTTACGCAAACTGCCAAAAAAGGAGAATTTCAGCGATTCCCCCTTTGCTTATCGGGCGATGGCGGAAACCAATCCTGGCTTATCACTGTTGTTGTTCCTAAGTTTTCTTGGCTTGGTAGGCTTCCCGATCACCCCGGCGTTTATCGGTGAAGACTTACTGCTTTATCACGCCAGCAACCATCAATATTCATGGATTGCGGCATTAATCGCCATTTGCTTTGTGATTAACGGCATTGCCGCAGCACGGGTGTTTTTACGGATTTGTATGGGCAGGCCATCGGAAATTTGTGAGGTTTATCAGCACGAATAAGTTGAATAATTGATTAATTAAGGAAGCCGGCCAACCCATGGTTGGAACAGTAAACGTTAGGCTTCCTTACCCTCAGTACCCCATCAAAATTATCCTAATTTTAAATTTAGAGAGATAACTATTATGAGCAAAAATAAAACCAAAATAATAGGCGGCGTATTTACGCTGTTAGGTTCTGCATTATTCGTCCAGCCAACCGCCAGTTTTGCTGACACGCCCACGGACAATATGTTCGGGGTATGGGGTTCGCTTACCTTGCAAGGCGACTTTAAATTTTTGTCGCCCGGTTACGATAAATTCAAATGGCAAGTCATGAACCAAAGCCGTACCCGTGAAGACTCACCTGATGGCTCAAGACTTACTGAAAATTTGTTGTTCAGCCAGGTCGGCTATCAAATGAATGAAAACGCCTCGCTTTGGATCGGTTATGTGCACGACTGGATTCATCCGTTAGACAAACCTTCTTATAATGAAAGCCGCCCTTATCAGGATTTTGTCTGGAAGCAAAGCATGGGGGATTTTAAACTGATGAGCCGTACCCGTATGGAAGAACGGATTAACCAGACTACCAGCGATACCGGTTACCGTCCTCGGCAATTGTTACAAATTAGCCATCCTTTGCCGTTTATGAAAGGTTTAAGCGCCTATGTCGGCGATGAGGTTTTGTTTTATGTGAACCAAAACAAATTCGGCAAGCAGGGCTTTTCCGAAAACCGAATTTTTAGTGGGCTGAGTTATCAGATCACTGAAAAAATGGGTATGGATTTAGGTTATATGGGGCAATATGTAGACAATATCGCTGGCAATAACTTATTTACCCATAATTTACAGGCCAATATTAGCTACAAATTTTGATAGCGGTGTAGGGTGTTACCCGCAGGGCATAATGCCCTGCGGGCACATCTTACGAAAGGGTGGGGACAAGTCCGAAGATCACTCAAGCCCTGCCATAATCTCGTCACTAATATCCGCATTTGAATAGACATCCTGCACATCATCCAAATCTTCTAGCCGGTCAATCAGACGGAGCATTTTTTCGGCAGTTTCCGCATCAAGGTCAACCATTGTTGCCGCTTGCATAGTGACTTCCGCATTGTCCGGTCCAAAACCGGCGGCAATGAGCGCTTCTTTAACCGTCAGGTAATTTTCGGGGGAGGTCATGACATCGACCGAACTATCATCATTAGTGATGACGTCATCTGCACCGGCTTCCAATGCGGCTTCCATCAGCGCGTCTTCATCAATGGAAGGCGCGTAACTCAAGATACCCAGCTTGTTGAACATGTAGGCGACCGAACCGTCGGTGCCTAAATTGCCTCCCGCTTTGGTGAAGGCGTGGCGGACTTCACCGACAGTGCGGTTACGGTTATCCGTTAAGCAATCGACAATTAAAGCCGTACCGCCTGGGCCGTAGCCTTCATAACGGATGTTTTCGTAATTTACGCCCTCCAGCGCACCGGCCGCTTTTTTTATCGCCGTGTCGATGGTGTCGCGGCGCATGTTTGCACCGAGGGCTTTATCTATTGCCGTCCGTAATGACGGGTTGCTGCCAGGATCGGTGCCGCTGGTTTTTACCGCGACATTGATTTCACGGAGTATTTTGGTGAAAATTTTGCCGCGTTTGGCATCCTGTCCGGCTTTACGGTGTTTGATGTTTGCCCATTTACTGTGTCCAGCCATTGTCCCTCTCTAAAAAATGCATTAAAAATTATTGATTTTGTTGTGGATGTGGGTTGGATTTTCCCCGAAAGGGCATAATCCATTATGCGTGGCTTTGATTTCAGTTACTTTTCACGCTCATATCCAGTTTCAGCTCTTTGGCGGTTTGCGCTTTTAGCAATTCGATAAGGTCGTTCGCCGCGCTTCCGGTGGCTTGTCCATTGCCGCCCATTTGGATTTCCGGCACCCATTTTTGTTTTTCGATGGCTTCGGCATAGCGGATATGCACGGTTTTCCACGCGTCAAGTTTAGCGCTCAATGCCCCGTCGGCACTCATCACCAAGCGTTTATATTCAGCATCGCCTTCACCGCGCAGAATCTGCTCTTGCTTATACGCTATGGCGGCGAGGCGTTTTTGTTCGGCTTCAAGCTTGCCTTGTTCGGCGACCAGCACCGCTTTCATGGCCTGCGTGACGGCGACCTCTTTATCTTTTTCGGCATCGACCACCGCTTGGACTTTTTCTTGTTCTTTGGTGTAGCGGTCAACCATGACGTTTTTCTTGCCTTGTTCTTCAGCCGTCAACGCTTCTTGGCGTGCCCGTTCGGCATCTGCTTTGGCGGTGATGATACCCATCGTAGCCTCACGCTTGCGCGAGATTTGCTCCAAGGTTTTCCTTTCAAAATCCCAATCGGTGATTTGGAAGCCATTCACTTTGATGCCGTACATTTTAAAATCGCTGGCATGTTGCTGCGGCAGCCCGTCTGCGCCGAGCTTAATCACCGGAATGTTGCGGATTAAATGCTCGTTAGTGGCTTCCTGTTTTTCTACGACGGATTTCAATTCGGTGAAAAATTTTCCCGTAGCGACTTGTTGTTCCGCCCACTGGGTAAAGATGCCGCGTTTTTCGGCGTATGCTTCTTCCGAAGTCATTAAACCTGCTGTCAAATTCATTGATTCTTCGGCCACAGTGCGGATCAGTTTTTCGGCGACGGCTTCGCGGTTGCGGAAATCCTTGTGCAAACGGATCATGGTTTCTTCATCGTTAGGCAAGGCAAAACGGGCTTTACCATAGACCGTACCGGTGCCGCCATCTTGATAGCGGACGGCGACGCCGGTTGCTTTCAGGCTGGTTTCATTTTCTTTGCCAGCCGAACCGGCTTTGTCGAAGTCGTAAGTGATGACATCAGGATAAATCCATGTGTTACCAAAGACTTTAAAGTAAATGCCCGGCGTAAACTTAACAAACAACAGGCCGGTGGGGTATTGGACAACCGTGCGTTCCCCCGCATCATTAATGCCGACACATAGGTTAAGGGCCACTACGGCGGCTATGCCTAAGCCGGCATAAGAGGCATATTTCCACACATAATTTTTTAATGTTACGTCTATCATCGTTATTCCTCAGGCGTTGTGGGTACAAAAAAGAGGGGGTGCGGGGCGATAAAACGGCATATTAAGTAATCGCACATAAGTTTTTTAGCATCACCACTGTGGGGGCGGCTTTAGCCGCGACGACGACAATCGCGGCTAAAGCCGCTCCTACAGTAAGTTAAAAGACTTTTGCACAGGCCTTATCTGCGTATTTTTGACGATTTAAGCGGTTGCCAGATAGTCTAACACCGCCAGCAAGCTGCTGTCGGCAATAAAAACATCGGCTAACTTACGCACAATAGCCCTATCGACGACACCACCAAAACCAATGGTGTAAGCCCCCGCTTGTTTGGCTTCCATATCCGTGTTGCCATCGCCGATCATGGCGAGTTTGCCGTGTTTGCTTAGTGTGCTGACGACCGTTGCCTTGCCGCCGTTTCTGGCTAACGGTGACTGCCGTTCATAATCGCGGTAACTGCCATCGCCATTAAAATAGACATCAACCGCATGGACATGGGTTTCCGGCAAGCCTAATAGGGACGCCAAAGGCAAAATGGAGGGGCGTAGACCCCCGCTAATAATATGGACTTGTTTGCCTTGTGCGGACAATGCGGCAAACACTTCGCGCACGCCTTCAACTTGTTCGGCAATGTACAGATCCGCCAACCAGGCAATGCTGGTTTGGTCTGGCTTAATCAGCGCCAACCGTTGTTCATACACCGCTTCTAACGGGACTATGCCGTTCATCGCCGCATCGGTCAGCGCCGCCAGCGCATCACCTAAGCCTGCCCGCTTGCCCAGTTCGTCAATCCCTTCTATTTTGCTTAAGGTGCTGTCGCAATCAAAGCAGATAATATCAAAGTTCATAGGTTAATTTGCAGGACTTGGTGGACGGCGGTGATATTGCACAGTTGCTGTACTAAATCGTCTGTGAGTGGTGCGGAAACGCTGATGACGGCCATGGCTAGTTGTTGCTCGTCGGCGGTGCTGACTTGCATGCGGGTGATGTTAATGTCGGCATTGCCGAGCACGGTGCTGATCGCTGAAATCACGCCGGGCCTGTCATCATGGCGGGTTACCAGCAAGGTGCCTTCAGGCACCACTTCAATGTCAAAATGGTTGATACACACCAAGCGGGGCTGGCGGCCACCTAATAATGCGCCGGACAACGAAAGGGTCTGATTACCATAATGGCCGGTGAGTTTGATCAGGGAGATGTAGTCGTGCGATTCGTGGGTGACTGATTCAGTCAGCACGATGCCTTGACGTTTGGCAATATTTTCGGCATTAACACGGTTGACGGGGGTGGAAAAACGGCCGCTTAAAATGCCGACTAGCGCGGATACAGAGACCGGATGCACTGACACTTCAGCCGCCCGCCCAAACAGTGCAACTTCAACACGTTCCAAGGGTTGGGTTGCAAGTCCTGCCAGGACTTTGCCCAAGATAGTCGCCAAGTGCATGTACTCATGCGATTTTTTCATTTCTTTAGCAGACAAGCGCGGCAAGTTCAGCGCGTTAATCGCTTCGCCTGTTTTCAGGAAAGTCACGGCTTGCCGAGCAATTTCAACACTGACGGCAACCTGCGCTTCGGCCGTTGACGCACCCAAATGGGGGGTGAACACGATATTGTCCAGTTCCAATAATGGCGACCCAGCGGGGGGCTCGTTTTCATAGACATCCAATGCCGCACCGGCCAACCTGCCGTTTTTCAGTGCATCGTACAGCGCGGCCTCATCAATTAAACCACCGCGGGCACAGTTAATGACCATGGCTTCTTTTTTCATCATCGCCAATTGTTGGCTGCCGATGATATGGCGGGTTTTTTCAATCAAAGGACAGTGTAGGGTCAAATAATCGGCGCGTGAGACCAATTCATCAAGGCTGACGGATTCCACGCCCAATTCAGCAAAAATTTCCGGTGCGACAAAAGGGTCATAGGCAATCACTTGCATTTTAAGGCCAAATCCGCGTTGGGAAACGATACGGCCGATGGTGCCAAAACCTAATATGGCCAAGGTCTTGTTAGCGACTTCTGAACCCATCAGTTTGGCGCGTTCCCATTTGCCTGCCCGTACAGAACGGTCAGCGGTAGGCAAATGGCGGCTAAGTGACATCAAATGGGCAATGGCTAATTCAGCGGTCGTGGTGGCATTAGCGTCAGGGGTATTCATGACGATGATGCCTAACTCGGTTGCTAAGGGAATATCAACATTGTCAACACCAATACCGGCGCGGCCGATCAGTTTTAGGTTTTTGGCGGTGTGCAATACAGCAGGCGTCACTTGGGTATCGCTACGGATAAGTAAAGCATCATAGGTACCGATAATATTGCATAGCCCGGCCTCATCAAGACCGGTTTCGATATGTATTTCAATGCCGGGTTGTTCGTTTAGGTAATGGATACCCGCTTGGGCCAATTTGTCAGAAATAAGGATTTTTTTCATGGTGTGGTTATCGGAAGGGGCAACCTAAAAAAAGCCATAGTTTAGCAGCTTTGTTATAATCCTCGTACTGGTGGTTATCCAGTTTTGGTGTAGCGTGGGAAAGGTGCGCTATCAATATTCTAATTATCGTGTCACAGCAACAATGGCCTATAACTTCCGTATTCATATTCATTTAGGGGTTCATAAGACAGCCACAACCTTTATTCAAAATTGGTTGGCAACCCATCAACCTTTCCTTAAAGACCATGCAATTGCTTATGTGCCGCTTGAAAAATTACGCAAACAGTTCACGCAGGACTTCTGGAAAATACTCAATAACCGGCCTAGTATGAATTCAGAGGCAATAGCGCAACTTCGGGAGCTATTGTTTGAGGAAGCGGCGGCTTGCGGCTATGACTTGGGCACGACCCGCTTGTTCGTGTTGTCAGAAGAGAACCTGCTCGGATCTTTGTCATCACTGCATAGCAAAGGCAAGTTTTATCCTGATCTAGACCGCAGGATGCGCTTATTGGGCCGGTTGTTTGAGGGTTATGAATTGCAGCCGTTTATGGCACTGCGCAGTTATAGTGAATTTTACCCTTCTGCGTATGCAGAAATGCTCAGGCATGATCAGATCCAAACTTTTGATGCATATTTAGAAGGCTTGGATCTGGCGGGCAATTCGTGGCCCAAAATAGTTAAGGGCATTGAATCCGTGCTAGGGCCTGTCCAATTATGGACGTATGAGCGATTTAAGGATAATAGCCATCGGGTTTTAACTGCGTTATTACAAATACCCATTGATGTGGATATGATTGACAAAGGCAGCATGGTGCGCCAGTCTTTAACCCAGCAAGGTTTAGATATTGCCATGCGCTGCCGTGATATCTTAAGTGATGCCGAGATGAAGCGGTTGGTCAACTTATTGGCGGATAAAATGATTTATGAAACACCCGGACAAAAAATCGCCATTCAAGACCATAAAATAATTGGTCTGCTAAACGAAAAATATCAGCATGATCTGGAGCGCCTGTCCAGCCACTTAATTAGTATGGGGTAATCACTATGAAAAAATGGTATCTGCTTGTTTTATTAATTATTGTAACGGGCATAAGCGGCCAATGCCTTGCTGATGCAAGCAGCTTGCAGCAATGCGCCCAGCGCAGTCAGGGGCAGGCAACGGGCAGTTATTTTTCCCGCCATGTTTTTGGCGCCAATATGCTGTTTTTTACAGAGCCGGATACGCTCAGAAAGCAACCTGATTACCAAACCATGCTAAAACCGTTAGGGCTGGGTAATTTGCGCTTTCCAGGTGGTACGGTTGCCGACAATTATCATTGGGCCAGCGGTAAGGTGGATGACCCTACTCGGCGGCCGGTCGGGCATGTGGGCTCGGCTGAAGATTTAGGTTTCGACGAATTCATGGCGCTTGCCAATAGCATGGCGGCGGAACCGTCCATTGTCCTTAATTACTTGTCTTGGGTGGAAAAAGACCGGCTCCAGCAAGGTTTTGATGAAGCCGCCAGTTGGGTCAAGTATGCCAATCTTCAAAAAGGCTATGGGGTTAAATTCTGGGAATTTGGTAATGAAGTGTTCGCTTATGTGCCAAGCAAGCATATCACCGTAAAAGTGGCCGATTATGCACGGGATTACAAAGCCATGAAAAAAATCCTGCGTGGTATAGATCCAACTATCCAATTGGGTGCTGCGATGCACCACAAGTTGCATTTTACGGCTAAAGGCGATAACCGGCAGTGGTGGGGGACGTTTCTGAGGGAGGCGGGCGATGAAGTGGATTATCTTGTTGTGCATAACTATCCGGCGTTGACTGTTGATGATTATGTTTCAGGCGGTACGCCTTATCCTGACTTGCTGCAAAAAATCAAGGCTGAAGTCAAAATGGCCACCGGACGCGACATCCCTATCCATATTACCGAATGGAATATTGCCCTGACCGATGGCGACGGTAAGCAAGGGTTGATTAGCCGTGATTCTAATTGGCAAGGTTTGTTTATCGCTGAAGCCTTGTTGGATTTCAGTCTGGCTGATGTCAGGATGGCCACTTTTTGGCCGCTGCGTTCTGAAAAAGGCGCCGGTCTTTTATCTAATGATGACAAACATTATTTTATCAGCGGGGATGTGTTCAAATTATTGGCGCCTTATGAGGACAGCACCATTGTTTTTGACTGCCATGACCAAACTACCCGCATGGCTATGCTGTCAGGTAATGGCACAAACGGTAACGGCGGTTTGATTGTGGTCAATAGGGGCGCACAGCCGCAGACGCTTGATTTGCAGTCGGTAATGGGCAAAAATGCCCGGCTGGCTGGTTTGTCAACATTGACCGCAGAGGGTCAGGGTTATGCTGTCAAAAACCATTCAGCCAGTGATCTGGAGAAATTGAATGCTAAAGCCGCAGTCTATTCCTTACCTCCCGGATCATTGTCTGTTTTTAAGTTAAGCCACTAAAGTTTGACAAGGACATAACGCCCGGCAGGATATATTTTTATGTTCTGCCGGGGATTTGCACACTTAAAATATTACTGTGAAAAAACTAATACGATTTATCAACAAAGCCTGTCGGCCTTTGTTAAAAGCCTATCAACATGGGCGTGATTTAACCGCTATTATCGATAACACCAAGGTTATCAGGCGTAACGACTTGCTCGCCTTTATTGTCTTACGCAATGAAGCGGTGCGGATACCTTATTTTTTAGATTATTATCGGCTAAGGGGTGTTAAGCATTTTCTGTTTGTTGATAACGGTTCCAATGATGGCTTTATGGCTTGTGTGGGTGATGCTCCAGATTGTTCAGTTTGGCACACCGAAGCAAGTTATAAGGAATCAAAGTTTGGTGTGCATTGGCTTAACTATTTGCTTCACAAATACGGCACCGGGCATTGGTGCTTAACCTTGGACCCTGATGAATTTTTGCTTTATCCCCATAGCGACACGCGGTCGATAACTGAGTTGACTGATTATTTAAGCCAAGAAGGCAAGTCCTCGTTTTTTTCTATCATGCTTGATATGTACAGTAAAAAAACGGTTGAGCAGGCACGTTACAAAGCAGGACAGGATCCGCTTGACGTTTGCCCGTGGTTTGATGCGACCGGTTACTATCAGGATCGGCGGCCAAACTTTGGTGAATGGTGGATACGTGGCGGCGTAAGGCGACGTGTGTTTTTTCCTGACCAGCCTTGGCACGCGCCAGCGTTGAATAAAACCGTGCTGGTAAAATGGCAATGGCATTTTTCCTACATTGCGTCAACGCACATTGTCTGGCCGAACCGGTTGAACAGGCCGCATTTTTCCGATACTTTAGCGCCTACGGGTTGTTTGTTACATTTTAAATATTTGTCGTTATTCCGTGAAAAAGTAGAAGAGGAAATGCAGCGTAAAGAACATTATGCCGGGTCGCGCGAATATGCCCGCTATCTCGATGGGCTAAACAGCAAAACCATTTTATGGTCGCCCGGCTCAACGCTTTTTCGTGGCTGGCAACAGTGTGTCAGCTTAGGCTTAATGAATGTAGGGCGTTGGTTCTGATGGTGAAACTTGGCTTTATCCTGCTCGCCCATAACGAGCCCGCTAATTTGTTGCGGCTGATTAGCCGTCTGGTTGTGAAAGATGAATTGGTCGTCGTGCATTGGGACAAAAAAAACCCCCTCGACGTGCAGGCGCTCGCTAAAGAAACCTTAGCCGCCAACATACAGGAGCGGGTGCTTTTTGCCCGCCGTGTTGCCGTCGATTGGGGGCGCTGGTCTGTCGTTGAGGCTACCTTGGCGGGATTGGAAGTCCTAGAAAGCTCAGGGGAAGATTTTAATTATGTAGTATTGCTAAGTGGCAGCGATTATTTAATCAAGCCCATCAACACGCTTAAAGGCTTTCTTGCCCAGCACGATGGTAAAGAATACATTGAATGCGTCGATCCCGATGTTGACCCGTGGGTGGTGCAAGGGCTGGTCAAAGAGCGTTTTTTGCATCATCACTGGTTTAGCTGGCGCGACCAACGCACACTTTTTGAATGGACTTTACGCACCCAAAAAAAATTGGGCCTTAAGCGTAAAGTGCCGGATAATCTTCAACCACATTTTGGCTCGCAGTGGTGGGTCTTGACTTGGCAGACACTCAGGCAAGTGTTGGCCATGAGCCGCCGTAAACGCATCCGGCGCTTCTTCAAAACGACTTGGGTTCCTGATGAATTGTTTTTTCAAACCTTGGTTGCTGCGATTGTCGGTAAAGAAAATATTACCGGCAGTGGGCTTACGTTTTACCATTTTACCCATGAAGGCAGGCCGCTGGTCTTCTACAATGACCATTTTGAGTTTCTGGCCAGACAAGACCACTTCTTTGCCCGTAAATTATCACCCCATGCGACGGAACTCCGTAACCAACTAGACGCTGTTACCGATGCAAGCGCCAGCACCAACCTGGCTATACCTGCAGTGGCTTCCAAACATCTTGACAGTTATCAACATTTTATAGCCGTACAGTGGCGAGGTATGCCCGGTAAACGGGTTATAGGCCGACAAGTGGATGCGTGGTACGGCGATCTGGAATGGAACAACACCCCTTATTTTGTCATCCTTTCTTATTCGGATGCCGATCTTGAACCACTGCGGAATGCACTTAATGCCATTAATGGGCTTTGTTGCTACGGTGAATTGTTTCATGGTGGCCATGTTGATTATGCGTTGCCTGGCAAAGCCCACCCCTTTTATCCTGAGCATAGCCCGGCACTGCGGGATATGAAACGCCCCAACTTTTTAGTTGATCTTATCCAGGCCAATCCTGACCAATTGGTCGGATTTGTCGTACGCCTGCCCAGCGGCAATGAAATGGAGAAAATAGTCCTGTTTGACCCACAGGCCAATGTTGTCATGGTGTCACCGGATGAACATTACTTAAGCGAAGACAGCGACAAATTGGACTGGTCTTGTGCCTTTGACAACATGATTATGGGCGATCATATTGCCGAAGCCCGCCGCACGGGCAAAAACTTTTACCATTTAAAAGCCATTAATCATGTGATTTCTAGTGATAGCATCAATCATCTGACGGGTCATCTTAGTGCGTTACACAGTAATTTTTTCAAGACAGGATTAAAGTTGAATGTTATTTAGCATTCTGGAGGCCCTTGCAGAAAAGCAAAAGAACATCCCGCAAGTTTGTTTAGACCCTATCGATAACGCGGCAATAAAAAACCGTTTGGTTATGACATTGCTGGTCAGGAATGAAGTGGATGTCATTGAAGGGAATTTGCGGTTCCATCTGGATCATGGCGTTGACTTTATTGTCGTCACCGACAACGGTTCCAGTGATGGTACTACCGAAATTCTTGAAGAGTACGCTAAAAAAGGCGTCGTCCATCTGATCCACGAGCCTAGCCGGGTTTTCCATCAACATGCTTGGGTCAATAAAATGGGTAAAAAAGCCTGCGCGGTATTTGCTGCGGACATGGTTTTTCACGCTGATGCCGATGAGTTATGGCTACCGGCCAGCGGCTCACTAAAGCGGGAGTTGTTTATCAGGAAACATATTGATGTGCTGTCGGTGCCTGTCAGAAATATGATGATGGCGCATAAAGGCGGCGCCGAGCGGTTCCCGCGCGACATTGCCTATGAAGTGACGCACCCCATTATTAAACCCGTTCGTAAGGTAATGGCGGAAGTTGACCGGCAGTCATTTTTTTTATACCGCTATCCGAATAAGGTTATTTATAAAACCCACAATGGTTATATCGACGTTGTGCAAGGTAATCATGACATTAACCCTGCATGGCGGCTACGTGGCAAATTCACCAAAAAACTTTCCACTGACATTGAAATTTTACATTTTCCGGTGCGTGGTTTTGAGCAGTTCTGCCAAAAAATAATTAATAATGGCGAAGGCTTAGAGAATCTGGATTTGCATATTGGCAGCAACGCTAAACAAGCTTGGCATGCCAAGCGATGGTATGCCCTTTATAAACGCGGTAAATTGACTGAAGAATATACCCGCTTGCATGATTTGGATGCGTATTTGGTCAAAGGGATATTAACCCCGCTTAGCAAACAACGGCGGCGGATATTGCGTTATTTTAATAATAAGTAAGTAAAAAAATGGTGCAATCGGTTTTTAGTCCCAAACAGACCCTTTTCGTGTTATTGGCAGCGATTGCCTTGATGCTATTGCTATGGCTGGTAAATAACGAAAGGGTAGGGCGGTTACTTGATACCCCCGCGCCGGAAGTCACTTTTACCACCATTACAGGGCAAAATGTCGCGCTGAAAGCGTTACGCGGCAAACCTGCCATCGTGACCTTTTGGGCGACTGATTGTCCCGCCTGCATCAAAGAAATACCGCATCTGCGTGCCCTTTACCGGCGTTACCACGCGCAGGGGCTTGAGATAGTCGCCGTTGCTATGCACTACGACCCGCCCAGCCATGTCATTGCCATGACGCAAGAACAGCAACTGCCCTATCTGGTCGCATTGGATTTAAATGCGCAGCATGCCCATGCGTTTGGTGATGTCATGCTGACGCCCAGCACCTTTTTAATAAGCCCTGATAGCGCCATTGTCTTAAACAAAACCGGTGCTTTTGATTATGCCGACATGCAAAAGCAAATTGAACACTTTTTGAAAGGATAAGCCATGCTCTGGTTGAAAGCATTACATCTTATATTTATGGTCACTTGGTTTGCCGGTTTGTTTTATTTGCCGAGATTATATGTCTATCACGCCATGTCCAGTGATGAAATCAGCAATGAACGCTTCAAGGTGATGGAACGTAAACTATTTTTTGGGATTATGACGCCTGGCATGATTGCCACCTTTGTTTTTGGCATTTGGATGCTGGCAGACTATGCGTGGGCACTTTATGGCAGTAGTGGCTGGCTGCATGCCAAGCTTATGCTCTTGGCATTAATGTTGGTTTACCATTATTTTTGCGGCGTTTGGTTGTTTGCTTTTAAGCACAACCGTAACACGCATAGCCATATCTACTACCGTTGGATGAACGAAGTCCCTGTTTTATTTTTGCTGGGCATTGTTATTTTGGCCGTTGTCAAGCCATTTTAACGCACATTGATTTATGCCGCAGTGATAGCCGCTTAAAAGCAACTTAACCTTGTGTCCAGTAAAATGTCGGCACATTAACGGCGCGGTTCCCAGCTTTTCCTATAACGTATTGATTGATATGAAGCCCAATTGCTGGATTTAAATTCAATAAGCTAGAAAAAGTCGGGCATCGTGCATTAACGAGAAATTGTATGAATAAACCTGCTCTGTCAGCGTCATCCCAAACCGGCTTGGCCGGATTAAAAGAAAACTGGCGCAGTGATGTGCTGTCCGGTTTTCTAGTTTTTCTTATTGCTTTGCCATTGTGCCTAGGTGTTTCGATGGCTTCCGGCTTCCCCCCGTCGGCAGGCATTATTTCCGCTATTGTCGGCGGGTTACTGGTTTCTCGTATTAGCGGTTCCTCCCTGACCATCAATGGCCCGGCCGCCGGATTGATCGTCGTCGTTTTGGCGGCGGTGCAAGCGTTGGGTGAAGGCGATGCGATGGCGGGCTACCGTTACACGCTGGCGGCTATTGTCGTGGCCGGGTTTATTCAGGTGCTGATGGGAAAATTCAAGGTAGGGCAGCTGAGTTCCTTTTTCCCCGCGTCAGTCGTGCATGGCATGTTGGCGGCAATCGGATTGATCATTATCGCGACCCAAAGCCATGTCATGCTGGGTGTCACGCCGGAAGCCGGTGGCCTGTTTTCGACCATCACACAGATTCCGTATAGTCTGTTTCATCTGAAGCCGGCAATTTTTCTTATCAGCTTTCTTGGCTTGCTGATAATGATAGTCTGGCCGTTGGGCGGGAGCAAAATCCCCGCGCCTGTGATGGTGGTGTTGGTCGGCATGCTGTTCGCTTGGCATTTTGATTTGGATCAGGATGTTACAGTCAGCGGAACGAAATTCCTGGTATCGATTTCCGATAATTTTTCGGCCGATTTTTATTTCCCCGATTTCTCCAAATTTTTTACGTTGGCTTTTTGGGAGGCTGTGGTCAGCCTCTGCCTGGTCGGCAGCCTTGAAAGCTTGTTGAGTACGGCTGCCGTCGACAAACTGGATCCCTATAAACGCACATCCGACCTTAACCGCGATTTAACGGCGGTCGGAATCGGGAACATGGTGGCCGGATTGCTGGGTGGCCTGCCGATAATTGCCGAAATTGTCCGCAGTTCGGAGAACGTGAGTAATGGTGCCAAAACAGCGTGGGCCAACTTTTTTCACGGCTTGTTTATGTTGCTGTTTGTCGTCCTGTTCCCACGTCTGATCAATAGCATTCCACTGGCTTCATTGGCGGCTTTGCTGGTCTATATCGGTTATCGTCTCGCCTCGCCTAAAACATTCACTCATGTGTTGGCTGTCGGCAAAGAACAATTTTTAATGTTTGTCGTCACCATTATTGGCGTGTTGGCCGTGGATTTATTGGCGGGCGTTGCACTGGGTATTTTGGTAAAGCTGATGATCAATCTGGTGCGGGGCGTTTGGCTGGGCAATCTGTTTAAGATTCATTTTACGATCCAACAACAAGATGAAGATACCTTGATTATCAAGCTGCTGGGTTCGGCGTTGTTTTCAAACGTCTTGCCGTTAAAAAATGCCCTTGCTAAACTGGAGCTCGGCAAGACACTTATTTTTGATTTCTCAGATGGTTATTTGATCGACCATACCGTCATGGAATTTATCCATGACTTTAGACAAAACTATGAAGCGCAGGGCGGACGATGTCAAAATTTAGGGAACGCCTTGGAAACGTTTTCAGACCACACGCTCGCTGCGCGGTTAATGACCGCTGATGATAGGAAGCGATTGTAGCCCTAAATTTCTGATGCTTATATTAAAAGCTATCTGGGAATTTCGCGTGTTGGTGTTAAGGTTGCCAGCCTTAGCGTATGACTGAACAGATTAAGCCGAAGTTACATTTTACTCAGGCTATAGGCAAGCTGGATCATACTGGATAGCGTTAAAAGTTGATGCTATTCATCAATTAATAGATAATATCCGGTTTTTTTAACGTATTTATAGTGTTTTTATTATGCAAATCACGATGCTGAAAGCAAAATTACACAGGGCGACTGTGACCCGTTCGGAGCTAGGTTATGAGGGCTCTTGTGCTATTGATGGCGCCATTCTTGATTTAGCAGGCATCAGAGAATACGAGCAAATCCAAATCTACAATGTCAATAATGGCGAACGTTTTACGACCTACGCCATTCGTGCTGAGGATGGTTCAGGGGTTTTTTCTGTAAACGGTGCGGCGGCGCGTTTAGCCTGCCCAGGTGATATTATTATTGTTTGTACTTATGTGTTGTTAGATAAGCAAGAAGCGGAGCAACACAAACCGACTTTGATTTATTTTAATGGAAAAAATCAAGTTTCCCATTCAGCCCATGCTATTCCGGTGCAATTAGCCTGATAGCTTAAATGTAACTGCGGCGTAGGCTAAGAACGCGTTTTACACAAAGCGTTCTTAGCCTACACCGCACATTAACCCGCCTTACAAAATTTGTTCACCCGCGAAATTCAATTCTATCCGTATGCCAACCGGATCAAAGAAAAATAATTGTGTCATTCCCGGTGGGGTGCGGTATTCCATCGTATAAGGGATACCCCGCGTTTTTAAGCGCCCAATACCCGCCTCAAGACCCGAACAGGTGAGGGCGACATGGTTAAAATGGCTGTTTAGCGTTGATGTGGGTGGTTCGACAACTTCTGACAAATGGATGATGGCTTGGCCGCCACAATACAGCCACGCCCCATTACGTTTGGAGACGGTGCGGAAACCTTGCGTCAGGCCGATGACTTGTTCATAAAACGCCGTCACTGTCGGTAGCTGCTCAGCGGTGACGACGATATTGATGTGATTGATACCCGCTACTTTCATGCCTGTTCTTCAGTTTTGCCCAGATTTTTTATTTTTTCCAACACCTCTTGTGCGTGGCCTTCGGGTGTCACGCCATACATGACATCCGCCAATTCCCCTTGTTTATCAATGATGAATGTGGAGCGCAGTATCGCCATGCTTTTCACGCCATTTTTCTCACGTTCACGCCACACACCGTAGTTTTCGCACAATTCGCCATTGGTGTCGGCCAATAACTCGACTTTTAAATTGAATTTTTTAATAAAATCGACATGGCTTGCGCAACTGTCTTTGCTGACGCCAATAACGACCGTATCAAGTTGGGCGAATTCATCCGCCAGTTTAGTGAAGTCATTCGCTTCTATCGTGCAACCTGGTGTGTCGTCTTTGGGATAAAAATAGAGCACGATGTTTTTTTCGCCCGCATAATCACTCAGGCTAACGATTTGGTTGGCTTGGTTGAATGACCTGAACATTGGGGCAGCTTGTTGTTTTTCTAACATAAAAAGACCTCATAAATGGCTGACATCAAACCTGCATCATAGTGAGCTGGGCACGGAAAGTCCAGCAGTCGGCATTGGTTTTCTGCGAGATGGGCAATTAGCCAATTAATCGTTTTAATTTCAATTGGTTATAGATTACTTGTGGCTGTTTGTTAATAGCCATCAAACGATGCGGCCGGAAGTTGCCGAAAGTGCTTAATCCGTCATAGAATGCTCGTTTACTTATCTTTTTGGAGTTTTATCATGTCAGACGAAATCTGGTTCAGAACCGGCGAAGCCACTGTATTTTCCAGCGAAGGCCAAGGCACTGACGCCATGCCGGAAATTCTTATCGGTAGCGTTAAAGGCCCGGCGGGTAATGCGTTCGCTACATTGATGGGGCAAACCGAAGGGCATACCCGGATGTTTGCAATTCGCGCCTGCAACCAACAAGTACGTCCGGCGACGCTGATTGTGCCTAAAGTGACGATGAAATCCAGCGCTTACATCAATTTATTCGGCGGCCCTGTCCAGTCGGCCATCGCCGATGCGGTGCTTGACAGCGTGATAGACGGTGTCATTCCTGCTGACCAAGCCAATGAGCTGTGCATTATCGCCATGATTTGGATAGCCCCGGAATGTGCGACCAATCCAGACCTGGATCGCAAAGATTTGTACCGCACCAATTACGAAGCCATGAAATTGGCGATTTCCCGTGCGCTGAGCAACTCACCCAGTATTGAAGAATTGATTGCCAACCGCACTAAAATCATCCACGAGATGTATGACCCGGAAACTGGCGAGTCGCAGTGGTAACAGAGTCATTTTTAGATATTTCCATCCGCGATCAAACGCTTAAGGTGATTGAACGCGGCTTGGCGATGCAGTGTTATCTAGTCTCCACCGCAAAAAATGGCGCGGGCGAATTGATGGGCAGCGGCTGCACACCGAGGGGTTGGCATAAAATCAAAGCAAAAATTGGCGCCAGCCAACCATCACACGCCGTTTTTGTTGGCAGGCGACCAACTGGTGAAGTTTACTCGCCCGCCTTAGCGGGCGGGCATCCGCACCGCGATTGGATTTTGACGCGCATTTTATGGCTGGTCGGCTTAGAGCCTGGCAAAAACCGCTATGGCAATGTCGATACTGGCTGGCGGTATATTTACATTCACGGCGGCCCCGATGAATTAATGGACGGCAAGCCTGGATCGCATGGTTGTATCCGTATGGCTAATGCGGATGTATTGGATTTGTTTAATCGTGTGGATGCCGGTATCAAGGTATTTATCCATGAATGACACGAGGCTAGGATGACCCGGATTGTGTTGGGCGTGGAATATGATGGCAGCGCTTATTCAGGCTGGCAGTGGCAGCGCAATCGCCGTAGCGTGCAGGTTGTGCTTGAGCGGGCGTTGTCGAAAGTCGCCAACCAGCCCATAACCGTGATTTGTGCAGGCCGGACCGATGCCGGTGTGCATGCGCTCGAGCAGGTCGTGCATTTTGATACCGAGGTTGAACGCGATCATCATGCGTGGTTGTTAGGTGGCAATAGCAATCTGCCTGATGATGTCAGGATTATCTGGGTTAAAAATGCCGAGGCTGATTTTCATGCCCGCTACAGCGCGGTTGCCCGTTTTTACCGTTACATTATCCTTAATCGCCCAGTTAAATCAGCCTTGTTGCGGCAACAAGCCACCTGGTGCTATGCCCCGTTGGATGCCGATAAGATGCACGAAGCGGCACAGCATTTGTTAGGCACGCATGATTTTTCGTCGTTTAGGGCGCAAGGTTGCCAGTCTAAAAGCCCGTGCCGGATCATGTATTTTATTGATGTCTATCGGGAAGGCGACAAGGTCATTATGGACATTTCCGCCAATGCTTTTTTACACCACATGGTCAGGAATATTGCTGGTGTGTTGATGGCAATCGGTGCAGGCAAACAACCGGTGGAATGGACGCAGCAATTATTGGATCTTAAGAGCCGCAAACTTGCAGCCGTCACTGCACCGCCCGATGGCTTATATTTAGGGTCGGTTTATTATCCGGCGCATTATGGCATTGCCAAAAATCCGATATTTAATAAATTACCACCGGATGCCAAACGCTTTGATTAAGCGAAAATTAGCGCGATTTGAGCAAATAGACCTTATCCAACAACCCATTCAAGCCGCGTTCGCGAAATTGGGGATAGTCGTCCAGTATATCCAATTCAAATAATGGCGTTA
>JAQTQZ010000014.1 GCA_028712695.1 Methylovulum sp.
TTTTCCAGCGTGTCGCCTTCTTTGCAAATCTGGCTTAGCAACGCCGGCACATCGATGCACTGAGGTTTTTTCTGTTGCGTTTCCAGACGCGTCAGCAATAATAAATCGTCAACCAAGTGCTGCATACGCTCGGTCTGGCCTTGCATTTCCTTAAATGAAGAGGTAAGTAACGGCGAGTTGCCATCATCCATATCCTGTAAGGTTTCCAAATAACCTTTAAGCACCGTCAGAGGGGTTCTGAGTTCGTGCGAAACATTAGCAACAAAATCCTTGCGCATGGTTTCCATTTTTTTTAATTGCGTAACATCCTGGGCTAACAACAAACGCAACCCTGAGCCGTAAGGAATAATCCGGACTTCTAAGATTACGCGGTTATTTAGCGGTGAAGGCAAAATAACCGGCACGGCATAATCGCCTGTCTTCAGATAACGGATAAATTCGGGAAACCGGATAAGATTGACAATCCGCTGGCCTTTATCGGTTAGTTGCAACCCTAAAACCTGTATCGCCGCCTTGTTTGACCACTCAATTTCGTCACTAGCCCGTAAGACCACCGCCGCATCGGGCAAGGCTTCAGTCGATTGGCGGAACTGTTGGATAAGTTTCCTTAACTTCTTTTTACGGCGCTTTTCGTTCTTTTTGATGCGATAAACATGAAAATAAATATCTTCCCAAATACCGGAAGCTTTAGGGTAATGGCCTCTGCCGCCCTTACTTATCCATTTTTGAAACCGGGTGATCTGAAATACCTGGCAGCCTAACAAGATTAACGTCATGGCTAACAAAAACGGCAACAAAAAGCCGGTGCTTGTGCCAAGGGCTAGAGCCGCCAAAAACAGCAGCAGCGCCACACTGATTTCTTTTTGCCAAACCCCCATGCGTCAATCCATTAATGAAAACCGATAGCCGAATCCCCGCACTGTTTGCACTAGGTCTTCACGTCCGTATTCACCAAGAATTTTTCTTAACCGCCGGATATGCACGTCTATCGTGCGTTCTTCAATATAGACACTGCGCCCCCAAACTTGGTCGAGCAATTGGGTACGGCTGTAGACCTTGTCGGGATGGGTCATAAAAAACTGCATCAGGCGGAATTCAGTGGGGCTCACTTCCAACTGGTTAGCGCCAATACTCAGCCGGTGCTGCTCGGTATCCAAGACCAAATCGCCCAGCGTAATTTGCGCCATCCCCATTATTTTACCGCTTCTGCGCAGCACGGCACGGATCCGCGCAACCAACTCTTTGGGTGAAAAAGGTTTGGTGATGTAATCGTCGGCACCTATTTCAAGCCCTTTGACCTTATCTTCTTCTTCACCACGTGCGGTCAGCAAAATAATGGGCAGTTCCCGATACGCAGGCTCTTTTTTTAAACGCCTGGCCCATTCGACACCGCTGATGCCAGGCAACATCCAATCTAACAGGATTAAGTCCGGTGCCACGTCATCCAAGCATTTTTGCGCTTCTTCAGCATCGACTGCAGCAACTGACTTATAGCCCGCCTGCTCAAGCACCATCATTAGCATGCCCCTGATAGCATCTTCATCTTCAACAACAAGAATAGTAAGTCTTGACATACAATTAATAAAAATAGCTTTATGAGAATAAAGTGACAAAGCGTTTATTGCTTTTTCATGACAACAAACATCCCTATATAATAACATTTTACCTTATTATTGCTCATTTAGGGCGGCCACGCTGTGTGCCCGGTATAATAGACCGCCCACCACCTGTCCAAAATCAACTATGCCACTACCCAACATGATGCGGGTCATGGAAATTGAAGGCTTCGCATTAAAATCCGGCAACCGCCACACGCCAACACCTGCAGTCGGCCAAGTGCTGATAAAAGTCGCCTGCGCCGGGGTCAATCGGCCTGATGTCATGCAACGTAAAGGCTTATATCCTGCCCCACTGGGCGCGTCGGATATCCCAGGTTTAGAAATTTCAGGCACCGTTATCGCCTTAGGCAACTCAGTGCATCACTTAAAAACCGGCGACAAGGTCTGCGCCTTGGTGACCGGTGGCGGCTATGCAGAATACTGCATTGCTTCTGCAGCTTTATGCTTACCCGTACCTGCCGGATTTTCAATACAGGAAGCAGCAGCCTTGCCGGAGACTTTTTTTACTGTCTGGAGCAATGTCTTCGACCGCGCCCAGTTATTGCCTGGCGAAACCCTACTGATTCATGGCGGCGGCAGTGGCATAGGCACCACAGCAATACAGCTTGCCAAAGCCTTCCATGCCAAAGTGATTATCACCGCTGGCTCGGAAGCTAAATGCAAATTCTGTGTCGGGCTGGGAGCGGATGCCGCAATCAATTACCAAGAACAAGATTTTGTTGCAGAAATTGACCGGCTCACTGGTTCTAAAGGCGTCGATGTGATTCTCGACATGATAGGCGGCGACTATTTTCCCCGTAACCTGAAATGTATGGCTTTTGATGCCCGACTGGTACAAATCGCCCTGCAAAATGGCGTAAAATCCGAGATTAACTTATTACCCGTGATGTTGAAACGCCTGACCATCACCGGCTCGACATTAAGGGCGCGGGATGATCGCTTCAAGGCCGATATTGCCCGTAAACTGCTTGATAAAGTCTGGCCCTTACTGGAGGCAGGCAGCATCAAGCCCGTCATCCATTCCACTTTTGCCTTGGAAATGGCCGCTACCGCCCATGCGTTGATGGAAAGCAGCCAACACATCGGCAAAATCATCCTACAGGTATAAAACTATGAGCTACACCACGTTAATTTGTCCAACAAATCTTCATCAACAGTTAAATAATCCCGATTGGGTCATTGTCGATTGCCGGTTTTCCCTGAACGACACCGATGCAGGCGGCTATGCTTACCGTCATGGCCATCTGCCGAGTGCACGCTATGCGCATTTGGACAAAGACTTGTCAGCCACAATCACTGGTTGCACTGGCCGCCACCCGCTACCTGGCTTTAAGGTATTGGCAAAAAAACTAGGCGACTGGGGCATAAGCAACACCAGCCAAGTTGTCGTTTATGACGATGCGGGCGGCGCGTTTTCTGGACGCTTGTGGTGGTTGCTACGGTGTCTGGGACATGAAAAAGTTGCCGTATTGAATGGCGGAATCCAGCACTGGCAACAACAAGGCTATAACCTGACCGCAACCTTACCCAGCATTAAACCTGTGACGTTTCGGCCTTATCCCAACACCAATCACTGGCTTACGGCAAGGCAAGTTGAAGATGGCCTGGCGCGAAAAACGTTACGCCTTATTGATGCCAGATCACCTGAGCGCTATGCGGGCAAACAAGAACCCATAGACCCCGTTGCCGGACATATTCCTGGGGCATTAAACCGGCCGTTTCAGTTAAACCTTGACAAGCACGGCCTTTTTTTATCAGCCAAGGAATTACGTCGGCAATTCCAGCAGTTGATTGGCGATATTCCCGCCGGACAAGTCGCCCATAACTGCGGCTCTGGCGTGACGGCCTGTCATAACTTACTCGCGATGGAACACGCCGGATTAACCGGTTCTAAACTGTATGCAGGCTCATGGAGTGAATGGATTAGAGATAAAAATCGGGGCGTTGCCATTCAGGAATAACGATGCGGCACTATCTAACCCAACCAAATAGTCTGCCATGATTTACGAATAGTTATAAACTGTGGAGAAACCAAGATCTTTTGCAATCCCACCTTCAATCTAGCGGATCATAATCTAATGAAACAACTTACGCCGGAAGGCCAACAACTCATCAACAACCTTGCCCAGCGCTATCATTTCAGTCCTGATGCCGTTTTCAGCCTGCTGCAATCGGTCATCAACGGCAACGGTTCCATGGCACAGTTTAACCACCCTGAATTTGGCGGCTCCGGCCAATGGATGAAAGGCGGCATGATTATGCTAGGGGATATGTTTAATAATGGCTTAAAAAATAGTGTCAGCGGGTTGTGCCAAGAACTCTCCAACCTGATTGCCAACCAACCGGGACTGATTCAAAGCGGCAGCTTTCAGTCACAACATCAAGGCAATCAGCAACAAAGCAACTACGGCAGCAATTATGCGGGCACGGACGGACAACAACAAAATAACGCAGGTTCTATGGGCGCCGTTAGCTTATTTGTGCCGCCACCAGCGGGCAGCTCTGGAAACTGGTGGCCTGCTGGCCTGCAATTCCCTACCAGCACTGGTGCGCAAAACAATGTGCGTTATGCTTATTTTGCCACCATTCACCGCTTGGCTATCGATACCCAAGGCCATGTGACGCTTTACGATACGCTAGACCACCAAATCGGTGGTTTTTCGCAACAACAATCGGTAGGTGGTTCCATTACTTTTACCAGCCAATACGGCGTGGTCGATGTAAAAACACTGCCTATTATTTCTGCCGATAATGTGCCCGTGCAATCGCCGGCCCAAGCCCAACCTGCCGCGTCTTTTCAAACCCGTCAGGCGAATACAAATGTTAGTGCCCAAGAAGCCGATATTTTCAGCGCTATTGAAAAATTAGCCCATCTGAAAGATAAAGGCATCTTGACCGATGCGGAGTACAGCGCCAAAAAAGCGGAGCTGCTGGGTAGACTGTAGATTATCCAATCCTATAGGCCACCCGTTTTTCGCAGCTATGCCCAAAGATAAGCCACACATCATCGAGATACACGAAGTACCGTAAACACTAAAAAAATAGGCAGGCACATTAAATTTGCCTGCCTATTTTTCACTGCTACCCGATGATTACCTATCGTGGTTAATCATCACCATCTCCATTACCGCTGTCTCCATCTCCATCTCCATCTCCATCTCCATCTCCATCCCCATCTCCATCCCCATCTCCATCTCCATCTCCATCTCCACCGTTATTCAGTATCACCGTTAACGTTTTGGTCTGTTGGGTAAGTTGGTTGCCCACCTGATCGCTTATTACAACGTAAACAGTATGCTCACCTGCCATTTTCGGCGTGTAATGTCCATACAGTTTATAAACATCCTTAAACGAAATGCGCTTTTGCTCAACAATTAGCGTCGTATTGTCAGGCTTTTTCACACTGACTTTGACTAGGACGGGTATATTGACATGGCCAACATTGTTTAAAGCAGTGAGCTTGGCTTGTATCGCAACCGATTGACCGAACGCTTGAAGCGTTAATGTGGAAGGATTAACATCAAGCGTAAGATCGACGCCGACTTCCCCGGCAGGAGGATTGCTGACCTTAATTAATACCGAGTCGGGCTTACTATTAACCAAACCATCATTAACGATGAGCTGTGCCACATATTCGCCAATTTTATCTGCTACAAACGTCGGTTTCGCAATTTTTGGATTTGATAGTGCCGCTGTGCTGCCTACCGGTTTCTTGGTGAATGACCATTGGTATGTCAATGGATCACGGTCGGCATCAAAGCCACTGCCATTAAGCGATATTTCATCATTGAGCAGCGCATTTTTATCCAGGCCTGCCTTAGCTACCGGGGCAATATTGCCTGTCCCTGCGGTAATGTTCACTGAATCTGGGGCACTGTTTACCTTACCATCGTTGACGATAAGCGTTGCCACATAGAGCCCTGTCACATCCGCTTTAAATGTCGGCATTAATGCTGTCGCGTTCGATAATTGTGCAGTGCTGCCAGCGGGTTTTTTCAGCGTCCAATGGTAGGTCAATTGATCATTGTTTGCATCGGTTCCAACACCGTTAAGCTTGACAACAGTATTAGGCAAAACATGCCGGTCCAACCCAGCATTCGCTACAGGGGGAGTATTGCCTGCCGGCCCCACGGTAACAATCACTGAATCTGCCGGACTGTTTAATTTGCCGTCGTTGACTATCAACTGTGCGGTATATTGCCCCACCAGGTCAGCTGAAAACGAAGGTGAGGCGACCGTTTTACTTGACAAGACCGCTTTGCTGCCTATTGGTTTTTTTATAAGTGACCATGTGAATGTCAACGCATCGCCTTCCTTATCGGTTCCAGTCCCTTGTAGGGTAACCGTTACAGGAAGCGTATTCGTGACTGACTGGTCTGGCCCTGCATTGGCCGTTGGCGCAGTATTTGCTGAGGGTGGCAAACTACATAAAATGGCTGAAATTGCGGACGTAGGTTTATGGCCGGCATTAGCATAAGCGTTGCCGGTCGCATTTTTTACATAGGAATTGTCATGGCATGTTGTGCAACCTACGGATACATTACGTACCGAGCCCGCACCATTGAGGGTCGCACACTGCGTGTTAAGATTATTGAAGTAAGTTGACGTCGCCCACGCAACATTGCCAAGGTTGCCTAACGTCAACACCAGTGCCACAAGGCTTTTGTAAGCCGGTTTATATCTATACCGTTTCATAATGTCTCCAAGTTTGCTTTGCCGGCGCCTTTAGTTTTAAAGAGCCTGACCTAGCAACGCTATTAGTTAAAATGTGTTTTCTGTTCCCAAAAAAGTGCTTCGCCGCAACTCTCCCCCAACATAGCGAAGCAACATACTGAGCATCAGTAAAAATCTGGCAACCGCCAATCCCGATAAGTTGTGCTTGTATAACAAAGGGTGGCTACTAAATTAGCCATTAATGCTTGATACTAAAAATTTATAGCCCGTTACTTAGCAGGTCTCCTCTACCGCCCACTAATTAACAAATAAGATCAGTTGTATGAAAACCAGTATCGCCCATTAGCTGGATAAGACAGTGGATTAAATGTGGTGGTTGGAGCCGTGGAACAAACCTAGATTTGCACTCCACAATTGGCGCTTCATATTTAACCTTCTACCAAAGCAATCCCCTATTCCGCACCTCAGACATTATCCGAATAGTGCCAGTTGAATTTTTTGCGTAACCAGGCAGCCACAACAGCTAACCTGGAAACTAAGTTATCAGACTGAGATTTTAAAGGAAGCGGGACTAACCAAAAATGGGATCAAGGTAACAATTTTAAGTGTATAAGCAATCGCAAACTTAAGGCTTGATTCTGTACTGCATGCCTTGGTTTTATTACATATCGGCCTGCCAGGCAATCGGCTATACGCTTGATATTACAACCTACCGGTATTTAAAATTGTAGGACTACCATATATTGAACTTAGCCATAGGTATCGGCAAACACATCAAAATCCCCTCTTTTGAAAGCACAACCGCCATGATTTGCTTACCCGATTAGCATTGATGTTATAGGATATAATGCTAAAAAAGGGCAATGTAGCTTTTTAAACAGCCTGCCAATTATCAATCACCCACCTAGAGACCAAACCATGTACGATCATTTAGAAACCGCCGAAAATCGGGATAGCTTAAAACGCGTCGTTGTTGACCCCGTCTCCCGTGTTGAAGGGCATGGCAAAGTCACGTTATTGCTGGATGAAAACAATAAAGTCCAACAAGCCCGTTTACATATTGTCGAATTCAGGGGGTTTGAACGCTTTATTCAAGGCCGCCCGTACTGGGAATTGCCGGTTTTAGTGCAGCGTTTATGCGGTATCTGTCCCGTCAGCCATCATCTGGCGGCGGCTAAAGCCATCGATCAATTGGTCGGCATTGACCCAGAAAACCTGCCGGTATCCGCCGATAAATTGCGCCGCCTGTTACATTTTGGGCAAGTCATGCAATCGCACGCACTGCATTTTTTTCATTTATCCAGCCCAGATTTGTTGTTCGGTTTTGAAAGCGAGATTAACAAACGCTCGATTGTCGCTGTGCTGGAAAACTTTCCAGATATAGGCCTACAAGGCGTAAAGCTGCGTAAATACGGCCAGGAAGTGATCCGCATGGTGTCGGGCAAACGTATCCACGGTACCGGCGCAATTGCCGGCGGCATGAATAAAGCCTTGAGCAAAGCCGAGCGTGACACCTTGCTTGAAGACATCGACCAGATGATTACGTGGGCGTCAAGCTCGGTGGCATTAATTAAAAAAGTGCATTGTGCCAACCTGCCCTATTACGATGATTTCGCCAGCATCCGCAGCAATTATCTGGGTCTGACCAAACCGGATGGTGCACTGGAGCTTTACCACGGCGGCATTCGTGCCAAAAACGCAGAAGGCGAAACCCTCCTCGACCATTTCGATTATTGCCGCTATAACGATATTATCCATGAAGAAGTGCGTTCTTGGACATACATGAAATTCCCTTATCTGTTGTCGCTAGGTCAAGAAAACGGCTGGTATCGGGTCGGGCCTTTAGCGCGGGTGAACAACTGCGACCACATCAACACGCCATTGGCGGAAGCGGCGCGGGTGGAGTTTAAGGCGCATGGCAACGAGGCGATGGTGCACAGCACCTTGGCCTTCCATTGGACGCGCTTGATTGAGCTCCTGCATTGTGCGGAAAGCATTAAAGAACTGCTGTTCGATCCTGACATTATGACCGGAGAACTGGTCGCACAGGGCGAGAAACGCTACGAAGGCATCGGCGTGATTGAAGCGCCACGCGGCACTTTATTCCATCATTACCAAGTCGATGAAAATGACATCGTCACCAAAGCCAATTTAATCGTCTCGACCACCAGCAATAATATGGCGATGAATGAATCAGTGCGCCAAGTTGCCGCCGAGTACTTGTCAGGACGTGAATTGACCGAGCCGTTATTGAATAATCTGGAAGTGGCGATCCGCGCCTATGACCCGTGTTTGTCCTGTGCCACCCATGCGGTCGGAAAAATGCCCCTGCAGCTTGAATTGCTTGATGCCGATGGCAAGCTGATTGACAAATTGGTTAAGCATACTGACGGCCAAATTGAGCGGATCTGATGGTCAAGCCTGTTTTAGTATTCGGTTATGGCAACCTCAGCCGTGGCGATGACGCGCTAGGGCCGTTAGTGCTCGAACATATTAAAGAACACGCAAAACACGTTTTGCCCGCCGTGGACATGCTATCTGATTTCCAATTGCAAATTGAACACGCCTTGGATTTGGAAAACCGGGAACTGGTTTTGTTTGTTGATGCTTCGGTTGCCTGTAAAAACGCCTTTGATTTTACCGAGCTCACCCCCGCCAGAGACAAAAGCTACACGACCCACGCGATGAGCCCCGCAGCTGTTTTGGCGGTCTACCAAGACATTAAAAAACAGCCCCCGCCACCGTGTTTTTTGTTGAGCATCAAAGGGGAAAAGTTTGAATTAGGCGAGGGTTTAAGCGCCAATGCTGAACAGCATTTGGCTGAAGCGTGTCAGTTTATCGGGGAATTATTAAGTTCTATTGATAGTGGAAAATGGCGGCAAAGCTCCACATCCCCTCAAAATTAGCTAATTAATTGAACAAAAGCGAGCTACCGCTTTCATCGCATAAATAAAGCCTACTATTATTTTTCAAGGAGGTGTGGGATTGTAGTTTTTGGCTTGAATTATTTGAAGCCAGGCAATGAGGTAGCCTAAGAAAGTGTGTTTTAAACGGCCTCTAAGCCAATAGCTAAGAATAAGAAACCGCTATCGATCAAACAATTTTATTTTGCAAACTGTAAAAATCAGCCGCTGATTCACCGGTGATATGCTCGACAATCATCGCCCTGCTTTCATTGCTTACGGCATGACGGCTTTTGCCTGCGGTAGTGACTAGCGGAAGGAAACAAAGCTTCACTTCAATCTTATCCAATGCCAGCATTTTTATTAAGTGCGGAACAAACGCATCATCACCAACAAAAGGCACATGTTCTTTGGCAATGCCAACATATTCAATACTTGCCGGTTGGACAGGTGACTTGGTCAATAAGGCGGGCTGAAATAATGACGTATGAAAATTCAACACCTCATCACCTCTGGTTGTCGTGCCTTCGGGAAAGGCAATGATGTTGCTGTTTTGTTTTAACAACCAAATCATCCTTTCGGCTGTTCCCAAAATGTGCTGCTTGTCACCGCGCCGGATAAAAATAGTGCCCGCTTGTTGCGCCAAGTAGCCAACGACAGGCCAGCCTAAAATATCGCTTTTGGCAACAAAATAGGCCGGTAAGAACTGGCCTATAACGATTATATCCAACCAGGAAATATGATTGCTGACAACAAGTGCTGTTTGTTCCGGTAACTCGCCTTCTTTAATGACTTGCAGGTTAACTATCGTGCTAAACCAGCATAGCCAGTGTTTTTTTATCCGGTCACGGGTGTTTTTTGCATTATTTGCTGTAGCCAATAGGTTAATTATCGGAAAGACAATTGCGGCAATAACCAAACCGTTGATAAACAATAAGGTGATAAGGAGAAGCTTATAGAGCAGTCGTATTTTCGATTTCATTACTGACCTGGCAATCTCTCATATAGTGTTTACTGTAACGTTCTTGCAATTGATCCAGCGGCAATAACACAAACAAATCCATGCAATTAAAATCCTCATCCCAACAAGGCTCGCCGCAAATTACGGCACCGAAGCGCAAATAGGCTTTAAGCAACGGCGGAATGCCGGATTCATCGCGCCCACAACGCAACTCTTTGGGTACGGGAATGCTGGGCGTCACTTGTAATGAGGAGGGGGCAATATTTTTTGCATCAATGTTTCGGTACACCGCATCGACTGCAAAGCCGCTAGGCCCCGGCGTAATGCTGGCACAACCAAGCAGATAATTGAACCGGCCTTTCAATGCGTATTCAACCAATGCCGACCACAAAGTGGTTAAAACTGCGCCACCGCGATAATCAGGATCGACACAGGTACGGCCAATTTCTAAAAAACGGCCTGGCAAATTCAATACCTGATCCAAGTTAAACTCGCTCTGGGAATAAAAACGGCCTAATCGCTTAGCCTGTTCCTCAGTTAATAGGCGCGTGTAACCAACAATTTTTTCATTAAAATTGTCGTAGACAACCAAATGATCGCAGTAGCTGTCCACGTCATCATAATCCAATTCTTCAGCGTCGGTTTTGAGTTTTGCCCCCATTTCTGTAGCGAAGACCCGATAACGCAAAACTTGGGCTTCCTTGATCAAGGTTTCTGAATCTGCAATAAAGCACTCTAATCGCTTAGCTGGCTTGATTTGTATATTGTTCATAAAAATCCATTGGTTCTAAATAAATAGCCAGTTACGATAATCAATAAAGGTGTCATTTTCATGACAGCTATATGAACATAAAATGACAGGATAATTAAAATTAAATGACACTTTTTTACTGTGCCAGGCGTAAATATCGGGCAAACCTTTTTCAGATTTGGTTTGGTGCCGACCAGTAGCCGAATACAGTATAATACAGCGCAATAGCCACATTCCTCTTGCGCCCATTAAAAAAACCATAGTATGCAAATAATCGCTATTTATCCAGGTACCTTTGACCCCATCACTAATGGCCATATTGATTTAATTGCCAGAGCATCCAAACTTTATCAGGAAGTCATCGTTGCCGTCGCTGTCAACAGCAATAAAACGCCCTTATTTACCCTAGATGAACGGGTCGCATTAGCGCAAGCGGTAACCCCCGAGTTTTCTAATGTACGGGTGATTGGCTTTGACAACTTGCTGGTCGACTGTGCCCATGAACAAGGCGCCAATGTTATTTTACGCGGCCTACGGGCGGTTTCTGATTTTGAATACGAATTTCAGCTAGCGGGTATGAACCGGCGTCTCGCGCCACAACTGGAAACCATGTTCCTGACCCCGGCAGAACAATATGAATTTATTTCTTCAAGCATGATCAGAGAGATTGCCCGGCTTAAAGGCGATGTATCCAGTTTTGTCCCTGAAATTGTACGCCACTGTTTAACCCAAAAATTTAGTTAGGAGTAAGCCATGTCCCTTATCATTCATGACGAATGTATCAATTGCGATGTCTGTGAACCGGAATGCCCAAACGGTGCCATTTCACAAGGCGAAGACATCTATATCATAGACCCTGCGCTCTGCACCGAATGCGTCGGGCACCATGACACACCGCAGTGCATGGAAGTCTGCCCCGTCGATTGCATCGAGAAAGACCCTGCCCATGTTGAAGACCATGAAACGTTGTACCAAAAATACTTAAAACTGATGTAGCCATCCCATCGGCTGCTTCAGCCTATCCCCCTACTTGTAACCAGCCCAAACTGTCTGCTGTCGTCCCCACGGGGTTATATTCCGCCCCTAACCAACCCGAATAGCCTGATTGTCGGATGCCCAAAAAGAGCTGGGTAAAATCGATCTGTCCCGTGCCAGGTTGCCCACGACCAGGACAATCGGCAAACTGGATATGGCCGATTTTATCGGCATGTTGGCCAATGAATTGGCCAACATGCTCGCCCATCCTGACGTTGTGGTAAATATCATACTGCATATACAAATTAGCGTGCTTAAGCTCAGCTAAAACGTCTAGCATCTGCCGTCCGTTTTGGATGATAAATCCGGGCATATCGTAGGTGTTAATCGCTTCGAAAACCGTCTTAATACCTAAAGGCGCAAAGGCGTCGGCGGCATAAAGCAGGTTTTCCTTAAACATTGCCAGATAAGCGGGGAATTGGGTATTATCAAAACAACGCCCCGGCAAGACGTTGACCGCATCGGGTTTTAGCAGCTTTGCATAGTCTAGCGCCTGCGCCACAGCTTGCTTGAATTGTCCGCGCTTTTCCGGCACGCAGGCCAATCCATCGCCACCTTGCAATAAGTCATCGGCGGCAACATTAAACAACACCAGTTTGAGCTGCTGCCCATCCAGCTCGCGTTTAATGACGCTTGCATCCAGAACATAAGGGAATTGGATTTCAACGCCATTAAAGCCAGCCTGCTTAGCGGCCTTAAAACGGTCAATCAATTCAATTTCAGTAAATAGCAGACTGATGTTAGCGGAAAATTTAAGCATATTTTTAACTTATTGTTTTATTTAGCAATCAAGGTTTTTGCAAACAACTTAACCAACGTGGCGGGATCCTGGTCCAGATAACCGTGGCTGCCGTGCAATTGCATCAACTGCGCCGCCAAGCCGGACATTGGGATGGCTTGGCCTTGTTGGCCTGCCAAATCAACCGCCATGGACAAGTCTTTCAGCAAGGTTTTAACACGCCATTTAACCGGCTCAAATGTTTCGGCCGCCATTTGCGGGGCGACTATTTGCAAAGGTTTGGAATCGGCAAACCCGCCTGCCAACGCAACGGGGATTTGTTCCGAATTAACACCCGCTTGCCGCGCCAAGGCCATCATTTCGGCAATCACCAACACGTTGCAACTGACAATCATCTGGTTGCAGATTTTGGTTATCTGCCCGCTGCCGACCTCACCCATGTGCGTCAACTGCTGATAAAGCGGTGCCAGCACATGGCGGGCAACAGCTATATGCCCGACAGCCCCACCCGCCATAATTGCTAAGGTACCCTGCTCCGCGCCAGCCACGCCCCCAGAAACCGGCGCATCGACCCAGCCCATACCGCAGCCTTCAAGCAAGCTTGCGGCTAACTGGCGGGTGTTGTCAGGATGGATGCTGGACAAGTCAATCAGCAGCTTGTCGGCTGAACCATTGGCTAAAATACCATCATGCACGACGGTTTCCACCGCCGCCGTATCCGCCAAACAGACAAGCAGCACGTCGGACGCTTTGGTTACATCGGCAACCGTGGCGCAAGCGATGGCGCCGGCCGCAGTGACAGGTTTTAATTTTTCCGGACTGCGGTTCCAAACGTTGACACGAAACCCAGCCGCCAACAACCGTAAAACCATCGGCTTACCCATCAAACCGATTCCGATAAAACCCAGCACGGGTTTACTGTCTGACATATCACTCACCCTCTTGTTGCTGCATTAACCAGGCCCGCCACACCGCCAGCAAAACTGACAATATCACCGGCCCCAAAAACAGGCCAATCACGCCAAACGCTGACAGCCCACCAAACACCCCAAACATAACGACCAAAAAAGGGACTTGACTAGCACCGCTAATGACTATCGGACGAATGACATTGTCAACGGTGCTGATCGCCAAAAAACCCCACAACAATAAACCCACACCAGGCCAAATCTGCCCCGAGGCCAGCAGCATAATGGCAATAGACAACCATACCACCATCGCCCCCATTGGGATTAATGCCAATAACGCCGTTATCGTAGCGAACAACACGGGGGCTTGCACGCCCGCGACAGCGTACCCAAATCCGGCGATTATGCCCTGCCCAAGAGCCGCCAGCACGATGCCGTACACCACCGCACGAGTGGTGTCCCCCGCCGCTTGCAAATAAACCTGCTGATATTCGCCGAGAAAATGAATCAGCCCTTGTTGCAGTTGCCGGATAATATCCTTGCCATCGCGAAAACAGAAAAACACCGTGACCAACACAAAGCCTAAATTCATGACATAACGGCCAACACCGCCAATAAACTGGGCAAATTGTCCCAACCACTGCTTTGCCCAGTCGATCAATTGCTTGGTCATACCCATGCGGTCGTCATTTATACGATCCAGCCACTCCTGCAGATAATGGCCTAACCAAGGAATACGGCTAATCACACCCGGTAACTCATAGTGATCCTTGGACAAAGTCGCCGCCAAAGCCTGATAAGCCAGCTTGATTTCATTTTGTAGCATGGCAACCAGCCAATACAGCGTCAGGGTGATTGTTGCAGCAATTATGGCGGTCATCACGGCGGCGCTGAGCGTGGCCTTCCCGTTAAGCCGACGCCTCAACCACTGATAAGGCGGCCACGCCGTGTAGGCAATAATGAAAGCCCATGCCAAAGTAAGCAAAAACTCCTGAAGGATCAGGTAACTCAATAACAATAGCCCGGTTAAAAAAACCGCTGGAATTAGCCATTGTTTGGGCATTTTAGTTGTGTGATTATTCATAGTTATTAGCCCCAATACATCTGACAATTGAATTTACAAACAAGATACCTTTAATAAAATTAAGGTCATACCCTTCCTGACTAGACACCACGGCAATTAATCGTCTGTGCTACTATTTAGATAGCAGTCACTTTCTCATAACAACATACAACGTAACAAATCCATGACCAAGATTAGCTGTCTTTGCACCAATAAACTGCCTGTGTCCATACTAGGCCCACTTGCCCTTGTTATGCTTGCCGGTTGCGCCAGCACGCCTTCCCACGCCCAGAAAAGCCGGTTAGAGCAACTTGAACATATTATTGTCATTTATGCTGAAAACCGCAGCTTCGACAACCTTTACGGTTTGTTTCCAGGCGCTAACGGCATTAATAAGGCGACGCCTGGGCAATACACTCAATTGGATCACGATGGCAAGGCATTCATCACGCTGCCGCCAATTCCGGCAAGCAAAGACGGGCGGATTCCTGCGATCACCGCGAAACTGCCCAATCGGCCATTCCGGATAGACCAGCCCCCGGTCAGCCTGCCCGCTTCGGCACCATCGCGTGATTTGGTGCATCGCTATTACCAGAATATTGAGCAAATTAACGGCGGCAAAAATAACCATTTCGCCGCCATGTCCGACGCGGGTGGTTTGGTGATGGGCTATTACGATGGCTCAAAATTGCCGCTGTGGCAATGGGCGCAGGACTACGTGCTCGCCGATAACTTTTTTATGGGCGCGTTTGGCGGCTCGTACCTCAACCATCAGTGGCTGGTCTGCGCCTGTACGCCGCAAGACATTACCGGGCAAGACAAATTACGCGCCCAGCTTGACAACAATGGCAAGCTAAAACGCAAACCCGAATCCCCCGCCTCCGCCATGCAAGGCCCGCCCTTGTTGTATGATGGCGCACTGACGCCCGACGGCTATTCGGTCAATACCCAACAGCCGCCCTACCAACCTTCAGGCATTGCGCCCGCTGCCAGCGGTGACGCCCGCTTTGCCGACTCCGCACTGCGCCCATTGCCACCCCAAACCACCAAGACTATAGGCGACACGCTATCCGCCAAAGGCGTCTCTTGGGCTTGGTATGCAGGCGGCTGGAACGCCGCGCTCGCTGACGGCATACAAGCACCAGACCACACCCGTAGCGTCATTTATAACCATCACGAAGGCGCTGTCAATTTTCAGGCCCACCATCAGCCTTTTAATTATTACGCCCATTTTGCACCCGGCACCAATGAACGTGCTTTGCATTTAAAGGATGGTGATGATTTTGTCAATGCCATCAGCAATGGCACATTGCCACAAGTTGCCTTTTACAAACCCACCGGCCATTTAAACGAGCATCCCGGCTATACCGATGTGCTATCCGGTGACCAACATATCGCCAGCCTCATCGAACGCATCCGCCAAAGCCCGCTGTGGCCCACCACGGCGATTATCGTCACTTACGATGAAAACGGCGGCTTTTGGGATCATGCCGCCCCACCCAAAGGCGACCGCTGGGGGCCAGGCACCCGCATTCCGGCGCTTATCATTTCGCCTTTCGCCAAGCGCGGTTTCGTTGACCACACCGCTTACGACACGACCTCAATCATCAAACTCATCACCCGCCGCTTTGCTTTGGAGCCATTGCCTGGGGTTCGTGAAAACGCGGGCGATTTGCTGAATGCGTTTGCTTTTAGGCAATGAACAAAAGGAGCCAATAGGCCGGGCGTTTTTCCGTCCCCACCATTTCCACAATATCCCGCGATATGGCAAAACGATGACCATTGGAGTGCAGGCATGTCTTGCACTCCAAGCCACGACGCTTTTCAGAAATCCTGAGGGTTATGCCATGCCACCTTACATTGGCAATCTTGATGCTTTTTGCGTTTTATTACCCGCCAAGTTGGCGTAACATGGCCTATATCTTCATCTTTAGGACAAAACGTACACAATGGACACACCTGCAATACCGTTGGACAAACGCTTTAGAGGTTATCTTCCTGTTGTTATTGACATAGAAACCGCCGGATTTAACCCAAAAAAACATGCTTTACTGGAAATTGCCGCCGTTATTGTCGAGCTGGACAGCAACGGCAATCTAGGAATCACCGAACGGTATTCCACCCACGTTATCCCGTTTAAAAATGCCGAGCTGGATGAAGCCGCGCTTAAATTTAATGGCATCGATCCTTTTCATCCTTTTCGCATGGCTATTGCAGAAAAAGACGCGCTAGCGATGTTGTTCAAGCCCATCAAACAGGCCCTTAAACGCAATAACTGCACACGGGCCATTTTGGTTGGACACAATCCGGCTTTTGACATTGCCTTTTTGAATGCGGCAATTACCCGCGCCCAAATCAAGCGCAGCCCTTTCCACCCGTTCAGCACCTTTGATACCGCAACGCTGGGCGGCCTTGCCTATCAACAGACAGTGCTGGCAAAAATTGCCCAAACTGCCGGGCTGGAATGGGATAATGAGAAAGCGCATTCGGCTTTATATGACGCCGAAAAAACGGCTGAATTGTTTTGTATGATTGTTAACCGCTGGAAGCAGTTAGAGGCGCTGGACTTACGGGAAGACCCGTGCTGAGTGCAGGCCGGCATACCTTAGAGGCATCCCTGCCTACTATCAAGACTTAAGCGATTATGCTGCGATACCGCCGACAGCAGCCAGCATAGTGACTAGCTCGCCTTTTTTATACAAGTCGATCACGATGTCGCAACCACCAACAAGTTCACCGTTAATATAAAGTTGCGGAAACGTTGGCCAGTTTGAATACTCTTTCAATGCTTCACGCAATTCAGGGTCTTCAAAAATATTGACGTACATGTATTTTGCTTGGCAAAGATCCAATAGCTGCACGGTTTGCCCTGAAAACCCACATTGCGGGAAATCAGGCGAGCCTTTCATATATAAAACAACTGGATTATTTCCAATCTGATCTTTAATTCGTTCTATCACACTCATAACACTCACCACTCAATAAATAAAATCCTACCGATTCTATCAACTTTACCTTTGTTAAAAAAGCAAATCTTAACGCCCCAAACTTGCCTCGCATGGGTTTGAAACTTATAATCGAACATTTTTTTATCAACATAGCCACTGTTGCCAACTTATCTTTGCCAGACTGACTTTATGACCAGCCATATTATGCCAACATATAACCGCTTACCGGTAACCTTCGAACGGGGGGACGGCGCTTGGTTGTGGGATGACCACAATACCCGCTATCTGGACGCCCTATCCGGCGTTGCCGTCTGTAATATAGGCCACGCCCATCCGGCCGTGCATAAGGCTTTGTGTGAACAAAGCGGTAAACTGATCCATACCTCAAATATTTATCGGGTGGCTAACCAAGAACAGCTTGCCGACCAGTTGATTGAAAAAAGCGGTATGGCCAAGGTGTTTTTCTGCAACTCGGGCGCAGAAGCCAATGAAGCGGCGATTAAATTGGCACGTAAACACGGACATGACTTAGGTTTAGCCAACCCCGCCATTATCGTTATGGAAAAAAGTTTTCATGGCCGTACCTTGGCAACCTTAAGCGCGACCGGTAACGCTAAAGTGCAACATGGCTTCGCACCATTGGTTGAAGGTTTTATCCGGGTGCCTTACAACGATATTGACGCCATCGTGCAAGCCATCGCCGCGCATGACAACATCGTCGCCATCCTGGTTGAACCCATCCAAGGCGAAGGCGGCGTTAATATCCCGGCTCCCGATTATCTGAACCGGATACGGGCGTTATGCGACCATCATCAACTGCTGATGATGCTCGATGAAATCCAGACCGGCATTGGCCGCACCGGTAAGTTCCTCGCCTTTCAGCACAACAATATCTTGCCTGACGTCTGCACTTTGGCAAAAGCATTAGGCAACGGCATGCCGATAGGCGCTTGTCTGGCGCGTGGCAAAGCCGCCGAGGTCTTAACGGCGGGGACGCACGGCTCCACTTTCGGCGGCAACCCATTGGCTTGCAGCGCCGCATTAGCTGTTTTATCAACATTAGATAACGATAACCTGATCGAATTGGCCACCCAAAAAGGGGATGCGATCTGCACAGGCTTGGCTACGCAGCTACACGGCAATGCCCATGTCGTGGATATACGCCACCTAGGCATGATGATCGGCATAGAACTCGACAGCCCATGCGCCGAGCTGGTCACCGCCGCATTGCAGCAGCATCTGTTAATTAATGTCACCAATGAAAAAACCATCCGTTTGTTGCCGCCGTTAATCATGGACGAACAACAAATAACACAACTCGTAGACACCTTATCGGCTCTTATTCAAGCGTATACAGGGCAACATCATGAATCCTAGACACTTTATCAGCTTGCTTGACTTATCCGGCGATGAATTGCGCCATCTGATCAACCGGGCCATCGTATTGAAAAAAAACCGCAACCGCGATTACCAACCGTTAAAAGGCCAAGTGTTGGCGATGATTTTTGAAAAATCATCCACCCGCACGCGCATTTCCTTTGAAGCCGGCATGAGCCATTTTGGCGGCAGTGCATTGTTTTTATCGCCTAGGGACACCCAACTAGGCCGTGGCGAACCTTTGCAAGACAGCGCCAAAGTGATCTCCAGCATGGTTGACTGCATCATGCTCAGGACCGACCAGCACGACACCGTGGCCACCTTTGCCAAACATTCCAGCGTACCGGTCATCAATGGCCTGACAGACCGGCAACACCCTTGCCAATTGCTCGCCGACATGCAGACATATTTTGAATTGCGCGGCGACATTCAAAGCAAAACGGTAGCCTGGATAGGCGACGGCAACAATATGTGCCATTCCTACATCCATGCAGCCTTACGCTTTGGCTTTACCTTGCATATTGCCTGCCCCGACGGTTACCAGCCGTTACCTGAAATTGTCGAAACCGGCGGCACATGCGTTAAGTTTTTTGACACGGCCTTGGCTGCGGCAACCAACGCCGACTTGGTGGTCACCGATGTGTGGGCCAGCATGGGGCAGGAAGAAGAACAAAAACAGCGGGAAATCGCCTTTAAAGATTATCAAGTCAACGCCGCCGTTATGGCTGCGGCAAACAGCGACGCCCTATTCATGCACTGTTTGCCCGCCCATCGTGGTGAAGAAGTCACTGCCGAGGTGATTGACGGCCCGCAAAGCGTCGTTTTCCAAGAAGCTGAAAACCGTTTGCATGCCCAAAAAGCATTGCTGGAATTTCTGTTATGTAAGTGACTTTAAGCCTGGTACAAACGGCGCGACTCAGCGCCAAAACTAGTTAATAAACAGAAAATTGCGTTAAAATCATATCACTTACACGACTGCCTACAGAGATGACCGTGAAAAAAATATTACCTTTGGTTTTAATTGCATTAACCGCCATCGGCGCAGCGCACGCTGAAACAGTCTATGTGACCGACAACTTGAGCTTATCGCTCAGAAGCAAACCCAACAACAGCAGTTCCATCGTAAAATCATTACCTAGCGGGACACCGCTGACGGTTATCGACGGCAAAAGCAAATCCGGCTTCCTGCATGTCCGCCTCGAAAACGGGACAGAAGGCTATATTCAAACCAGTTACACTAAAAAAGAACCACCCAGCAGCGAACTATTTGAAACGAGCAATAAAAGCCTAAAACTTTTGCAGACCGAAAACATTGCTTTAAAAGCCGAGCTAAAAATGGCTAAAGACGCCATCACGCCAGGCACGTCGCTAGAAAAATCACTCATGCTCGAACGGGACAAATTAAGCCTGGAACTTGGCGAAATAAAACAAGCGGCGGCGGGCGTCATCCAATTAAAAAACGACCGCGACGAGCTTCAGGAACGGGTTGTCAACGCCGAACGTGAACTGCAACAACTTAAGCTTGAAAACCAAGCCCTAAAAGACACGACCAATCAGGACTGGTTTTTATACGGCGGCATTCTTTCTTTCTTCAGTGTCATTTTAGGTTTTATTCTGCCCAAACTCGGCTGGCGGCGCAAAAGCAGCTGGGATTCGTTTTAAATCACTTTAAATGCGGCTCAAGGCACTTAAGCCTTGGCCCCTATGCTCCCATAATCCCCTTCTTCATCAGGAATTTTCGCTATGTCAAACTCAGGTGACAAAAACACCCGTACCTTTTCTTCCCTCGTTGTTGACGGCATGGAACGCGCACCTAGCCGCGCCATGCTCCATGCCGTCGGCTTTAGCAACGACGATTTCAAAAAGCCACAAATCGGCATTGCCTCAACTTGGAGCATGGTCACGCCTTGCAACATGCACATCAACAAACTGGCGGATGATGCGGCGGTAGGCGTCAACAACGCCGACGGCAAGGCCGTCATCTTCAACACCATCACCATCTCTGACGGTATTTCAATGGGCACGGAAGGCATGAAATACTCGCTGGTGTCGCGCGAAGTGATTGCCGATTCGATAGAAACCGTGGTCGGTTGCCAAGGTTTTGACGGCATTGTCGCCATCGGCGGCTGCGACAAAAATATGCCCGGTTGCATGATCGCCCTCTCGCGCCTGAACCGTCCGGCGATTTTCGTCTACGGAGGCACCATCCTGCCCGGTTGCCACAAAGACAAAAAACTCGATGTCGTGTCTGTGTTTGAAGCCGTTGGTGCCCGCGCCAACAACAAAATCGACGATGCCGAACTCGCCGAAATTGAAGCCAAAGCCATTCCTGGCGCGGGCTCTTGCGGCGGTATGTACACCGCCAACACTATGGCTTCGGCGATTGAAGCCCTCGGCATGAGCCTGCCCAACAGCTCCGCGCAAGCCGCCATTTCCAATGACAAACGCCTGGACTGCGAACGCGCCGGTGCAGCAGTGCTGGAGTTGCTGAAACACGACATCAAACCCAGCGACATCATGACCAAAGAAGCGTTTGAAAACGCCATCACCGTCGTCATCGCGTTGGGCGGCTCCACCAACGCCGTGCTGCATATCTTGGCAATGGCCAATGCAGCCAAAGTGGACATCACACTGGATGACTTCACCCGTATCGGCAAACGCGTCCCGATGCTGGCAGACTTAAAGCCCAGCGGCCGTTATTCCATGGCGGAATTGGTCGAAATCGGCGGTATCCAACCATTGATGAAAGTGTTATTGGACGCTGGCCTGCTGCACGGCGATTGCCTGACCGTCACCGGCAAAACGCTGGCGGAAAACCTCGCTGACGTCGCACCATATCCAGAAGGCCAAGACATGATCCACGACCTGGCCGATCCGATCAAAAAAGACAGCCATTTGGTTGTTTTATATGGCAACTTAGCGCCTGGTGGCGCGGTGGCGAAAATCACCGGCAAAGAGGGTCTGCGCTTTATCGGCACGGCAAAAGTGTTTGATGCTGAAGAAGACGCGTTACACAGCATCTTGCATGGCGATATTGTCAAAGGTGATGTCATCGTCATCCGTTACGAAGGCCCCAAAGGCGGCCCCGGCATGCGCGAAATGCTCTCCCCCACCTCCGCCATCATGGGCAAAGGCTTGGGCAAAGAAGTCGCGTTAATCACCGATGGCCGCTTCTCCGGCGGCACCCACGGCTTCGTCGTCGGCCACATCACGCCGGAAGCCTACGTCGGCGGCCCGCTGGCCATTGTCGAAGACGGCGACACCATCTCGATTGACGCCGAAAACAACGAATTGAAGCTGGTCATCAACGAACACGAAATGGCGCGGCGCCTAGAAAAATGGCAACAACCCGCACCGCGTTACACCCGTGGCGTGTTGGCGAAATATGCCAAGTTGGTGAGTTCAGCTTCTTTGGGGGCGGTTACGGATAATTTGGATTGAGGGTGTAGGTTGGGGTGAGGCACGAACCCCAACGCATCGAAGCGGCAAATGTTGGGGTTCGTACCTTTTATGCCCAGTGGGTACACCCCAACCTACCTCGCTATGTTATACGTTTAAGGAGGCTATTTGCCATTAACTATTGAAAGTTTTTCACCTGAGCTTACTCAATCACCATTAGGTGGTCGTCTATTCCACTATACTGATAATTCGGGTTTTCTTGGAATTGCTCGCACAAAGACATTATGGGCAACTGATAGCCAGCACTTAAATGACCGCTCCGAATATAGCTACGCTTGTAACTTAGTTAAAGATGTTGCCAAAAGCAGATTCTCGCAGACATCCGATAATGACACCAAATGCTCATTGAATTGGATTATCCATATGATGGAAAACTCAGTTACCCCTCCAACTCTAAGTGTAATTTCTTTTTCAGAAAACAATGATCAACTTAGTCAGTGGAGAGCCTACGGTAGAGATATGGGGTATGCGATTTCTTTTGACTTTCAAGCATTAAAAGAAAAAACGGACACCGAAAAATGGCTTCTGGTTCGGTGTGAATATGATGCTAATAAACAACGCCAACTAATCGGAAAATTAATTGACTTAGCTCTTAAAGAGCCTGTAAAACATATGGGGAGTCTCTGGAATAATGCGCTCTCTGACACTATGTATCAAGGTGAAACAAATATTCGGCATTTTCTTCAAAAATTTGGACTGATATTCAAGAATGGGAAATTTTCTGAGGAAAAGGAATGGAGGTTAATTTCTCCTCCATTACGTTACGACGCAATGAATTTTCGACTAGGGCGATCAGGTATCATTCCGTATCATGAGTTTGAATTGAACCACGATGAAGAATTACACCCTATAATTAATTGGGTAATCGTAGGGCCTCAACAAGAACAAAAACTTGCCAGCGAGGTAGCTGGAATGGTTTTCACGAAATATGGCATCCGACACTTTCCCCCACCTGTGAACTTTATTCCGCCTTCAATGATTCAAATATCCTCTATTCCTTATCGTTCATGGTAAAAAAATTAATCCAAGCCAAGTAGGGTACGCATCGCGTACCTTTTTGGGATTTAATTTACCCGGAACGTTTTAAAAATGGTACGCGATGCGTACCCTACGTTGCGGCCAAAATGAGCAAGGCAGTTTGTGAAGTGCAACGAAAATGGGTGACGACACTATCTTAACGTAGGAACGGCTATGCTGACTTATCAAGCCACTGAAAATACTGTAAATTTAACCTTCCCCAAAGAATATCTGAATTCCCAGGAATTACTGCGCTTCATCGAAATTTTGCGGATTAAAGAGTTGCTTTCGCAAAGCTAAATGACCACAGATGATGCCATGACACTGGGTGATGACACAAAACGAACTGGTCTTTTTTGAAAGGATGCTTAGCAATTGGTAAAACTAACCCATTCTAAAATTTAGCCATTAGGCAGGCTCCCCGCCAGGCACTACGCATACCCCTAACCCACCCCACACCATGACCCCACAAAACGAATTCGTCAACTGGTTCAGAGCCTCCTCCCCTTACATCCATGCCCACCGTAACAAAACCTTTGTGGTTTCTTTCGGTGGCGAAGCGGTGTTGGATGCTGACTTTGACCACCATGTCCATGACTTTGCCTTGCTTAACAGTTTAGGCATACGCCTAGTGCTGGTGCATGGCATCCGCCCGCAAATTGACCAGCGCCTTAACAAGCTCGATAGCGCCCCCCAATTTAGCAAGAATTTACGCATCACCGATGACCTTGCCTTGCAATGCGTCAAGGAAGCCGCCGGGCTGGTGCGCGTGGAAATTGAGGCGTTGTTGTCTTTGGGGCTGGCGAACTCGCCGATGGCTGGCGCAAAAATAAAAGTCGCTTCCGGCAACTTTGTCACTGCCAAACCGCTAGGCGTAATTGACGGGGTGGATTATTGCCATACCGGCGAGGTACGCCGCATCGACAGCGCCGCCATCCATCAGCAGCTCGACCAAGACAACGTGGTCTTGATTTCCCCGATAGGTTATTCGCCTAGCGGGGAGATTTTTAATTTGTCCGCCGAACAAGTTGCCACTGCGGTTGCCATTGCGTTGCAAGCAGAAAAATTGATTTTACTGACCGAGCAAAATTGTTGTGATCCGGCGCACGGTACGCAAATCCAACAGATGACGACCACCGAAGCGGGTGCTTTTCTGGCGCAACACCCCGAATTGGACGATGCCGTTAGTATGCCGCTGAAGGCGGCCATGCAAAGCTGCCAAGCCGGGATAAGCAGGGTGCATCTTATCAACCGGAACCAAGATGGCGCGTTGTTATTGGAATTGTTCAGCCGTGACGGTATCGGCACGTTGATCAGTTCAACCCCTTTTGAAGAGTTGCGCCCTGCCACGCTGGCCGATATAGGCGGCATTCTGGAGCTTATCAAACCGCTGGAGCAACAGGGCATTTTGGCAAAGCGTTCTAGGGAAAAAATTGAAATGGAGATGGCCGATTATATTGTCATCGAGCGGGATGGCCTCATTATCGGGTGCACTGCCTTACATCCTAATCTGCAAGGCCAATTTGGCGCCATTGCCTGTCTTGCCGTACATGCAGATTACCGACGGTCAACACGCGGTAACCGGATGCTCGACCATGTGTACCACACAGCCAGACAGCTCGGTTTAAAAAGGCTGTTCGTGCTATCGACCCAGACCATGCACTGGTTTATCGAACGGGGATTTTTAGCGGGTGATGTGGACAACTTACCGGAACCGCTCAAGGTGCGTTACAATCCGGCAAGAAAGTCTAAAGTGCTCTATAAAGATATTAATTAACCCCTGACGATGACACCAACAACCCAGTCCCTATCAATACTGCAGCTGACCGACCTCCATTTACAGGCCAACCCTGACGCCACTTTATTGGGCGTTAATACTGCGCATTATTTCCATGCCGTGCTTACTAAGGCGTTGGCCGAACATCACGCCATTGACCTGATCCTGCTGACCGGTGATCTTGCCCAAGACCCTTGTCCGAGCAGCTACCACTATTTATTGGATAGCTTAAAGGCACTGGACATACCGTGCCTCTGCCTGCCCGGCAATCATGATGACTATGCCCTCATGCAGAAACTATTGACGGCGGGCTTGGTCAGTTGCCGCAAGCAAATGTTTTTAAACAACTGGCAAATCATCAGCTTAAATAGCCAAATACCGGGGTCACCCAGAGGCCGCTTAGCAGACCGGGAATTGGCGTTTTTGGCGGCGTGTTTAAGCGATCATCCTGAGCACCACGCCCTTATTGCCGTGCATCATCATTGCTTGCCGACGCGCAGCAAATGGATGGACACTATGATGATAGAAAACCACCAGGCATTGTTCGCGTTAATCAATCAATACCCACAAGTAAAAGCGCTTGTCTGCGGGCACATCCATCAAGCAATGGACATTACAACAGGTTCGGTACGTGTGTTAGGCACACCATCCACCTGCTTTCAGTTTACGCCGGCAAGCACGCACTTCAGTGTTGACAAAACCGCCCCGGCTTATCGCCTGATCCAACTGTATGCCGATGGACAACTTGGCACCAAAGTGACACGTTTGCCGGAACCGGTAACCGGGCTACAGCTGGATAATGAAGGTTACTGAACTTTGCCCGCACCCGTTTTTTTGTTTTTAGCCAAATAACCGGCCACATCAACGGGTATGCCATGCCTTTCCAAAATCATGCCTAATTCACTCATCGCTTTTTGGTAAACCTTACGCTTAAAATAAACGACACCGTTTAGCGGCTCCCAATAATCCACCCAACGCCAGTTATCAAATTCGGGCTTGGGACAATGGTCGAAGCGGACATTGGAATCTGCGGAAACCAACCGCAGCATAAACCAAATCTGCTTTTGTCCGACACACAAAGGCAACGAATTTTTGCGTATATAACGTTCGGGCAAACGGTACCTAAGCCAGTAGCGGGTGCGCCCCAACACTTCTACATGCTGCTGCTGCAACCCTGTTTCTTCCCACAATTCCCGATACATCGCCGCTTCAGGGTCTTCATTTTGATTGATCCCGCCTTGTGGAAACTGCCAAGCATCCACACCCATCCGTTTTGCCCAAAATACGCGACCCTCGTCATTGCAAAGGATGATCCCGACATTAGGCCGGTATCCTTTAGAGTCTATCATGTTAAAACCTGTGTTTTTTTACCTTGCCCTTATCTTAAATGATGCGTTTGATATAGTGTAGCGAGGTAAGGTAGTATTTGTAATCGTTCCATTGTTCCACAAAAAAATTGCTTATACCATAGTGGATAGGCTTTTTAATGACTTAACACAGGACTAACATGAGTTTAGCGATTTTTGATCTGGATAACACGCTGATAGGTGACGACAGCGACTATTTATGGGGACAATTTCTGGTTGACCAGGGCGTCGTGGATAAAGACCAGTATGAACGCGCCAACGAAAAATTTTACGATGATTACAAGCAAGGCACTTTAGATATTGTTGAATTTCTGCGCTTTTCGTTGCGCCCGTTAGCTGAGCACCCCCCTGAACAACTGTATTTATGGCGTGAACACTTTATTCGCGACATTATCACACCACTGCTCCTTAAGCCCGCCCAACAACTCATCGACAAACACCGGGCGCAAGGCGACACCTTACTGGTCATTACTGCCACCAACCGGTTTGTCACCGAACCGATTGTGCAGCTGTACGGCATCACTAACTTACTGGCAACAACACCTGAATTTACCGATGGCAAATACACCGGCGGCTTTATTGACATCCCTTGTTTTCAAGACGGCAAAGTGAAATTACTGGAGGCCTGGTTAAAAAACTCAACAGAATCGCTGCAAGGCAGCTGGTTTTATAGCGATTCACACAATGACCTGCCTTTGCTTAATTTAGTGGATCACCCCGTTGCCGTCGATCCTGACGAAAAATTGGCGCTGTTTGCCAAAGAGGCTAACTGGCCGATTATCAGCTTAAGGAATAAGGTGTGCCCCACGCATCATTTCCATAAGTAGCAACGCAATAAAATTGTCTGGATTCAAAAGCTTAACATCAGTTAGTATGTCACCAATTCCCTTCTAACACATAAGGTAAAGGAGGTTAGCCAATACTCAAAACATATTTCAAAAGCGTCTCGAGCCGATCAAGCACAAGGCGTAGGTACCGGACACCTCTGTGAACATAGCGCACATGAGAATTTCGGACACCGTGCCACCCTATACTAAATAGGCAGTAATCAATTCGCGTAACCGTTTTTAAAACACATTCTCGAATTTAACTTAAGGTGGAACACCCTAAAGCATGGCGCTTTAAATTCAACGCTATTTTTATAATATAAAGAAGGGGGAAGGAACTATGGAATCGTATTTATCCATTATTGAAAACAATCTAGGCTATTCTGCAATCCATATAGCCACAGGTATTATTGTCATCGTCATACTGATTTGCCTTTTAGGCGTTATGGGTTCACGACGTAAAGCCATTAAGCAAGTTGCCGCCTTAGAAAAAACCCAAGCCGACCTTGAACAGGCACAAACCCAATTAAGCGAAAACTTACAGGCCAGCCAAGAGCAACTGCAACATTTGGAAAATGAGCTAACCGCTAAAAACCATCAGATCGAACAAGAAAAACAAACCGCCCAACACCAAGCCGGACGTGTCGCCCTACTTGAAGAGCAAATCAACCAACGTCGCCACAAGCTGGCTGAAGTGCTTGACACACTGGCAAAAGATTTTACCCTTGAAGCCGCCGTATACGACAGCGCTGATGAGGAGCAAGAAGACCTGTTGTGGCAACGTCACAGCGCCGCATTGGGACAATTAACCCAACGGCTACAGACAGAAGAGCAACGCCGTAAAGCACTAGAACTTAGCCGGCAAACAACGCAAACACAGCTTGCCGAAAAAGAAGCCATTTTAGGGGAACTGAGACAGACACTTGACGCCCAAACCGCTCAAATTGCCAATTTGGAACAGAGCATTAACGAACAACAAGCCCTTATGCAGGGGCAACTGGATAACTCAACCGCTGAACTAGCCAAACTCCAGACTAAAAACCACGCCTATGCAGCCACCATAGGCAAGCTGGAAACAGGCCGCATGCAGGTTTTTAATGATTTAAATTTGGCGACACAAAAGATACATCAGCTGGAATCAGCCTTAACAAACAAAGAAAAAGGGGTGGAACCGATAAAGCAAGAGCCTATTGCACCGGTTCCTACAGCACAAGAAGCCGCCGTACAACAGACTATAGAACAAGAACCTGTAGCACAAAAACGAGCCCCCTCCTTGCCTCAGCTTGAAGAAGCCGCTGTCAGCCAACTTCCCCAACCGGAAACGGCTGAAACCACACAACAAGCCGCCCCACGCTTCAACAAACTGCTCGGCACTATCGGCTTGGGCAAAAAACAACCCGTAGAAGAGCTTAGCGAACCGGCAACGGAAGAACTCCCTGCCGACCAACCAGAGATGGCTGAGTTCACACAACAAACCACCCCGCAAGTCAACAAACTGTTCGGCGCCTTCGGCTTGGGCAAAAAACAACCCGCAGAAGACCGCAGCGAACCGGTAACGGAAGAGCCCCCTGCCGACCAACCAGAAACGGCAGAAAGCACACAACAGGCCACCCCGCGCGTCAACAAACTGCTCGGTGCCATTGGCTTGGGCAAAAAACAACCGGCAGAAGATACGGAGACAAAAAGCGATCTGGATACAACTAGGCAACCCGTTAGCGAAAATGATGAAACAACACCAGCCAATCCTATGCCTGAACAACTAAAAGGCTTTTTCCAGAAAATAACCGCTTTTACCAAAAAGTAGCAACGCCCCCCTTAAGGTGGCTTGCCTAAATCAAGCTACCTTAATAACGTGTTTTAAAAGCGGCGCAAATGGTTCGAGTGCAACGATTGCATGGATAGATAGACTGTAAAGCATGACCGTTCAGAGTACAGTGTAGGAGGCGACACAACGCAGCAATCAAGCCGTATAGCCACTTCTAAAACACGTTCTCAAAGAATTCGGCCAATATTCCGATGTAAGACCTGGCAGGTTTTAAAAATCTGCTAGGCCTAGTTTAACTTCGGGAAGTTATTTTTAGCCAAACCCTAACAACCAACACAAAAATAACCCATGCGCCTATACTATTTTGTTGTTGTCACCTTCATCTCAATTCTTGACATCGCCCCGATTCCTGTCTTTGGCTTGTTATTAATGTGGGTGATAGTATTCCGGCCGCAATGGTTTTATGACGTGGTGCTAAAAATTTATGGCAAACAATGATGGCAGTGCAAGGTATAGCCGCACTCTAAACAACAAGCCCATGCCGGTGCATGACCGTTAAACCAAAAATATCAAACCGTATCCCCAGCGGTGTCTGGGTGCTGGGCTTTGTCAGCCTGTTGATGGATGTGTCTTCGGAGATGATCCATAGCCTGTTGCCGCTGTTTATGGTCAATGTCTTGGGCGCAAGCACCCTCACGGTTGGCTTCATAGAAGGGCTGGCTGAATCGACCGCGCTCATCGTCAAAGTGTTTTCAGGGGTGTTGAGCGATTATCTGGGCAAGCGCAAAGGACTCGCGTTGTTTGGTTACGCCCTAGGCGCGTTGACCAAACCTTGCTTCGCATTGGCCGCCAGCACCGGAGCCGTGCTGGCGGCCCGCTTACTGGACAGGGTGGGCAAAGGGGTGCGTGGCGCGCCACGTGATGCGTTGGTTGCCGACATTACCCCGCCGCATTTGCGCGGTGCTGCTTTTGGCCTGCGCCAGTCCCTTGACACCGTGGGCGCATTTCTTGGCCCGCTGCTGGCAACAGGCTTAATGCTGCTTTGGGCCGATGATTTCCGCGCTGTGTTCTGGGTCGCCGTCATTCCTGGCTTAATGGCGGTTGCGCTGTTGTTATTTGGAGTCCGCGAGCCGGAATACCAACCGCCGGACAAGCGCACCAAGCCAATCCAACGGAACAACCTGCAACGTTTAAGCGCATCGTATTGGTGGGTGGTGGGCGTGGGGGCGGTTTTTACCTTGGCGCGGTTCAGCGAGGCTTTTTTAGTGTTGCGTGCCCAACAAAGTGGCATTCCCATCGCGCTAGTGCCGCTGGTTATGGTGGCAATGAATGTGGTTTACGCGCTATCGGCTTACCCGTTTGGCAAGCTTTCCGACCGTATGAGCCACCGCAAATTACTGGCAACCGGGCTGGTCGTTTTGATACTAGCCGACCTGGTTTTGGCGGCCAACGACCATTGGGGCGTTGTGTTACTGGGTGTTGCCTTGTGGGGCGTCCATCTGGGACTGACGCAAGGCTTACTGGCAACCATGGTGGCCGATGCCGCCCCCGCTGACCTGCGTGGCACTGCTTACGGTTTTTTTAACCTGGTTAGCGGCGTGGCAATGCTTGCGGCCAGTGTGCTGGCGGGCTTGCTGTGGGATCAATGGGGTGCGGCATTCACCTTTTATACCGGCGCGGCATTCTGTGTGTTAGCGCTCACCGGCTTGTTCTGGAAGCCTAAGCACACGGTTTCCTGAGCCGCATAAGCCGGAATACCCGAAATCAAATATGCCATACAAAATCCTCCTGCTGCCAATCGCCGCCTGAGCGTAATTTTTTACCTCAACCGCCCTCGCCCATAGTATATTTATCCTAACCCCAACAAAAAGTACCTGCCCCACCCAGCGGATAATCTATGAAAAACACCCCATTAGCGCCTACACAGCTCTATAAGCCTTGCAACCTTGAGCAATTAAATTTTGCCACCACGAATGACCTTGAGGACATAGAGATTACCGTAGGCCAAGAACGCGCGATGGATGCCATCAAATTCGGCATCCGCATCCATAAAACGGGTTACAACATTTTCGCCATGGCACCTGCCGGTACCGGCAAATTGACGGCCGTGCTGCAATTGGTCGAGCATGAAGCCAACCGCCAAGCTATCCCTTCGGACTGGTGTTATGTCAATAACTTCAGACAGCCTGCAAAGCCGGTGGCCATTGAACTATTGCCAGGACAAGGCAAGGTCTTCAAAGCCGACATGGAAGAATTGATTGATGAATTAAGCGTTGCGATACCGTCTGCGTTTGACGGCGATGAATACCGTTCCCGGGCGGGCGAAATTGAAAGCCAATCCCGCCAGCGCGAAATCAATGCGCTGAACGAGTTGCGCGACAGCGCCGCCAATGCCCACATCATCGTTGCGGAAACGCCCACGGGCTATTCTTTTGCACCTGCCGATGAAAATAACAAAGAAATTAGTCCCGAAGAATTCAATACGTTCGATAAAGACAAACAGCATGAAATACAAAAAGCCATCATTGAACTACAAGAACGTTTAGCAAAATTGCTGAAAAAATTTCCGGCTTGGCGTAAAGAGACCAAACGCAAACTACAAGCCCTCAACCGTGAAGTTGCTGAGCTGGCGGTCAACCACTCAGTTGATGAATTGATTGAAAAATACGCCAAGCAGGATACCGTGTTGGCATATCTGCAAGCCGTGCAAAAAGACATTATCGAGCATGTCCGGGATTTCCTGCCGCATAGCGAAAAAATGTTCCCTTTCATGGAAATGCAGCAAGAACCTGATCCGCTTAAACGTTACCACGTCAATCTGATGGTGGATTTAAGCGATAAGAAATCAGCGCCCGTAATTTTCGAAGACCACCCTAATTACAGCAACCTTCTGGGCCGAATCGACCATCAAGCCTACATGGGATCGTTAGTCACTGACTTTACGATGATAAAGCCGGGGGCGTTGCACCAGGCCAATGGCGGCTACCTCATCCTTGACGCCCGCAAACTGTTGTTCCAACCCTATGCTTGGGAAACCCTGAAAAGGGCACTGCAAGCTAGCGAAATCCGTGTTGAATCGCTGGAACGTGCGCTTAGCTTAATCAGCGCCTCATCACTGGAACCCCAGCCGATCCCGCTTAAGGTAAAAGTCATACTCTGTGGCGATCCGCTGCTTTATTATTTATTGAGCGAGTATGATCCTGAATTTCATGATCTTTTTAAAGTCGCCGCCGATTTTGACAAATCGGTGACCAGAGAAAATAGCAGCCTTGAATATGCCCGTTTACTGGCGACTATCGCCCGGCGCGAAAAATTACGGCCATTAAGCCAAAACGCGGTCGCCCGCGTTATCGAGCAAAGTTCCAGAATGACCGGTGATGCTGAAAAACTGTTAATCCATTTGCGTAGCATCCAAGATTTATTAACAGAATCCGACCATTGGGCAAAAGATAACGGTCATCTACACATCACCAATAGTGATGTTCAACAAGCGATTGACCAAAAAATCCATCGGCTGGATAAAATCCGCGAAAAACTGTACGAAAATATCTACCGGGGCACTGTGTTAATTGACACCGAAGGCAAAGTTGTCGGCCAAATCAATGGCCTTTCGGTATTGCAACTGGGTGAATTCAGTTTTGGCCAGCCGTCCAGAATCACCGCAACAACGCGCTTGGGTAGCGGTAAAGTGGTTGATATTGAACGCGAAACCGAACTGGGCGGCGCCATCCATTCAAAAGGCGTGCTGATCTTATCAAGCTTTATTGCCGCGCGGTATGCCCGCAAAAACCCTTTCTCAATCGCCGCCAGCTTGGTGTTCGAACAATCTTACGGCGCTATCGAAGGCGACAGCGCGTCACTGGCTGAACTATGCGCGATTTTATCGTCGCTTGCCCAAATCCCTTTACGGCAAGATCTTGCGATCACCGGCTCGGTCAACCAACTGGGCAATGTGCAGCCAATAGGCGGCGTCAATGAAAAAATTGAAGGCTTCTTCGATATTTGCGCCAAAAAAGGCCTGACCGGAACCCAAGGCGTCATCATCCCGGCGACTAACATCAAACATCTGATGCTACGCTGGGATGTCGTCCATGCGGCCCAATCCAACCAGTTCAATGTCTATGCCGTATCAACGGTGGACGAGGCGCTGGAATTGCTGACCGGCATGGACGCAGGTGTCGCCAATGCGCAGGGCAATTATCCGCCGGAATCAGTGAATGGTCAGATAGAAGCCCAACTACTGCAATTTAGCCAACTTAAAAAGGATTTTAGTAGCAAATCGGATGATTGAGGGTATAACGAAGAAGGCATTTGGGGGCTTTTCATTATGGCCTACATAGACATGCTGGCAGTCGCTTTTGCCGAAGCGCAAATGGGCTTTGCCGAGGGTGGCGTACCCGTCGGCGCGGCACTGTTTGACCATAACGGCAAATTGCTCGGACGTGGCCGAAACCGCCGGGTGTAAGACAACGATCCTGCCATACACGGCGAAACTGACGCCTTCCGTAAGGCAGGCCGCCAAACCAACTACCGCGACAAAATATTGGTGACCACCTTGGCGCCTTGTTGGTATTGCTCAGGCTTAATCCGGCAGTTCGACATCGGTACGGTAGTCGTCGGCGAATCGGCCACAACTTTGAAGGCCATTTGGACTGGCTCAAAGAAGCGGGGGTAAACGTCATTGAATTAAACGATGCCAGTTGTATTGCGCTGATGCGCCGTTTTATTGAGCAATCCCCGCAAATCTGGTTTGAAGACATCGGTGAATGCACTTGTGCTTAACATTTTAAAAGATCCCTTTCAACCCTTACCAACGCGAGCATAGGCATCAGCCTTTATCCCTACGACGCAACAGAAATCGATGCTCTAACCCATCTGGCCGACCTCATAGGTATGAGGCCAAGCACACTATTTATCCAAAATATTAAATTGCGCTAGCCATAACGTCAGCGGATTTTTTACCTCTTTCAGCTTATCGGAAAAAGCTTTCCAGCATCCCGACAACAAATCGGGGCGCTTACATTGACATACAAAAAACCCAAACCCTCTCGGTTGAAGATAAAGCCCATGATAAAGCGCTATAAAAACAGTGTGTTTTCATTGGGCATGTTGTCGCCCTTATTGGCTTGCCAGCATTATTCCATGACGTAGGTTTTATTCAGCAGTTCCTTAGCCCAATACCCTATTTTTGTGATCTCTGTCACTAAAACGATAGCTAGTCAGGTTTTCTGGACATGGTTAACTATAATCCACATTCGTTTAAAGGTTTTAACAAATCAAAGCGACAGTAACTGTCCGTATCTTATTGGTTTTTTATTCCAAGCCGTTGGTTGTTCCTGTGGATAAACAATTGCTCCTGAATTAAAGACTAGCTAATTGTAGATATTTAGCACTTTCATTAATAAACAAGGTGAATCATGAAAAAAGCATTTTTGTTAACCAGTTTGTTGTCGTTAAACTCAACGGCATACGCTGTAACCATCTACGGTGGTCTGGGCAATTTTGACGCAGTGAATGATACTGGTGTTGAAGCGCACGGTTTTGAAATCGAATTAGATGATGTCATTAGCACACAAATTGGCGGCACATACGATTATAACCATTACGGTCATCCGATCATCACACAAGACGATAGCATTCCTGGACACCCTAAAGTCTTTGTGCGCTACCAAGCAAAATATGATGCGGTCACTGGCCAATGGTCTTCTTTTACAACGTTTCCTGTTAATGGCTTGCCTGCAACGCAAGGCCACCAATGCACCAATCCGGCTGTTAATTTAGGCTGTGAACACTTTGCCGCCAGTTCTTATCCGGTAGCATCATCAATGACTTATTCTTGGCTTATCGAAGACCCAGCCCATCCTGGCACGTTGGTCAGGGCCGCTAATTCCATGGTGGTTGCCACCCCAAATTGGAGCTATGTACCGCCTGCTCCACAACAGCCCGCCCAAGTTGTCGCGGTTATGCCAGCCCCTGTTGTCGTGCCTAAAGTAGTGCCGCCTGTTGTTTACGAATTTGGCACCCCTTCTTTTGTTAAAGTGATTAAAACCAAGGCGCACAATGCCAACCAAGTGGTGTTGGAACAGTTGATTGGCGGCGATAAAGATGGTGATGGCCAACCTGACTGGGCGAATAAAGAAGTGCAAGAAGTGGAGTCCGAATTTTATTTGTTACAAAAAGGCACTAATCAGGCAAAAGCCGCACATGATGGAAAGGCCGAGCAAGTTAATGCGGGCGACAATATTACCCGCCGTTATGAGTTCTATAAATATGCCGGTAGTGCAGCCACCATTGATGGTGAAACACACGAAGCAATGTGTGATGAAGTGGGCCCCGATGGCTTGCATGGGCTACGTTCCAATGTGGGCGTGACGGATGTCAACGGCAATACCCAATACGTTGACTGTACCCAAGAAGTTGTCGTTGGCGATTACACCGGTGCCAACATGGTTGGCTTTGAGGCAGTTGCGGCGTTAGGCCTGATTGACCATATTGAGGATGGCCAAATCAACAAGGACTATGTGGCGCGTAGCCTCGCATTTGGTGGCAACACGCCCTATGATGTTGCAGTCGCCGCCGGTGCGTTGCCGCAAGGCTTAAGCATCGACCCGATCACCGGCATTCTTACTGGTGCTCCGACAGAAGCGGGATTGTTCACCTTCACCGTCAACACCACCGATGCGGACAATACCCTCGTCACTAAAACCTATACCATCAATATCCTCGATGCCAATGGACAAAATGTGCTCGACGTACCGGCAATCACCAGCAATGCACTCGCTGATGGCATCGAATTGGCAGATTATTACCTTGCCTTAACAGCCACTTCAGGCACTGCACCTTATTCGTGGACAGTAACGCCCGCGCTGCCTAATGGCTTGATATTAAGCGCGGATGGTATTGTGTCCGGACAACCCGCGTTGGGCACCGCCGGAACCAGCACCCACACGTTCACCGTAACCGACAGCAAGGGCAAGTCGGCAGATAAATTACTGGCCTTAAACGTGCTGGCGCCTCCTAGCATAATCACCAGTGCGTTGCCGGATGTTTTCGTAGGTTCTGTGGTTAATCTGCCTATCGAAGTGACAACCCCTAATAACGATGCCTATACCCTCGCGATAACCAGCGTGTTGCCTGCCGGTTTAACGTTTAATAATGCGACTAATGCCATCGAAGGCACACCCACCGTGATTAGTGCGGTTAACAGCCCGTTTAGCATTGATGTTACGGTGACTGACACGGTCACCCAATTAACGGCAACAAAAACGTTAAGCTTAAGCATCAATGACAATGCGATAGCCTTTGCTCCAGTGTTACCCACAGGCGTGGAACAGGCCGCTTATCCGGCAACGTCAGTGGCTGCTACCGGTGGTTATGGCGCGTTCACTTACGCCGTCACAGGTGGGGCGCTACCCGCCGGACTTACGTTAACGGGTGATACCATCAACGGCACCCCAACCACAGCCGGCACCTATTTGTTTACCTTAACGGCGACGGACTCTTTAGGAACTGCCCAACAATTCAATGCCAGCATCACTATTGATGCCGCACCCGTTATCGTTCCCCCCACCGGAGGCAACTACACGGTTAAAAATGAAGGCCATGGCAAAATATCGGCTGTCGGCAGCGATTATCTCATGGTAGGAAATAAAAAATTGATTTGGAACGCGGCAACTAAATTCGAGCAAGAAACCCATGCAGGGGAAATTAGTGTGCTAAATCCCAGCTTAATTAAGCTTAATAGAACAAAAGTAGAGTGGAAAGGGTTGCTGGATAAAGCCACTAACACTGTGCTGACAAGTAAAATTGAAATCCATTGATTTACTAAAGTGCAAGCGCGCCAGCATTTTTCGCAAAAGCTGAAATGGGATCCGTCCGATCTCAACGGCGAAAAATGCTGGCGACCATTACCTTCGGCTACCCGCATTCGTCCTTATCATGGTTAGCCCTATGCCGGTTATTCAGGGAAGCTGTCTATTGAATAAATCCCGACGGCTTCCCCCCTCATTCCTGATCCTGGCGATCAAAAATTTTTAATCCTCGTGGTAGTTGGACAAGCCGAGGCATTAGTCACGGGCGATACTGACATTCAATCCAGTTTCAGATGCCGCCGATTATGACTTTGGCTGAATACAAAGCAACAATTCATCTGCACTGCTTTTGTGAATTACCTAATCTTTTGTGCTTCGTTGAGATGCGCTGAACTTTTAAAACACGCACTGCGGTATTACAGGAGGTTGGAAGGTGCTCATCACTCCCCCAACTTATGCGCTTATGTTAAAACACTTACTGTTGTCTTATTCGTATTCAATCACCGCAGCTGTCGCCACATCACAAAAAGCGTAGCTCGAATAAGTCTGTTCTAGCGTAAGCAAGAGTGGGTTTATTACGGCGCAACGCCGCCAAAACTTGCCAGAAACCCCCTCTCTGCGCTGCACGCTTGCCCAGCCTATAATGTGATATTTTGAAAACAGCCAATAGCCAGCTTGCCCGTATGAAGTTCAGCGCATCAACGCCAAAACCCACATGACTTAAATCTTGGAAAAGATGCCATACGCGGCACCCGCAGAAATCATCCGGCTTGCTTCCGGCTTTTATAGCATAATAAGGCTATCATCTGGCACACAGGCTGTTGTAGCCGGTTCCTTTTAAATATCCCCATTAATTTTTTAAAACACTCTCAATGGACAAATCTTTCCTCAAATTTACCGATTTTTTTAACGCCGCCTGTTTTTTTGAAGCTTCACTGATTTTAGTCGCGCTATTTTTAGGCTGGATCGTTGACATTAATCCTTTCAAGATGATTTTTTTCTCTAGCACCGCTATTTTTTATGGCGTAATCGGTACAGTGCCGTTATTTTTAATGTTTATGGCGTTGGAACAATTGCAGCAAGAGTCTGTGGTGAAGATCAGGAAATTTCTTTTGCAAACTTTAGGCCCAGGGCTGTTGCGTTACAACTGGACTCACTTACTCTTACTCGCCGCCATTGCCGGGTTATCGGAAGAGCTGGTTTTTCGTGGCGTGCTCCAACCTTGGCTGGAATCCCACTGGGGTGTAACCGTTGGATTATTTGGCAGTAATCTGATTTTTGGCTTGGTGCACGCCGTCACGCCGCTTTACGCTGTGCTGGCGACAGGGGTTGGCCTGTATCTGGGGTTAGCTCTGGATTTTGGTGGCGAGAGAAACTTACTGACACCAATAATCATTCATGGCCTTTATGATTTTCTGGCGTTTATCGCGTTGATGCGGGTTTACCGTGCCAGTCTATCGACACCGCATTAAATCGCCTTATTCAGTTGGGCGGCAAAACCATAGGCTTTTGTCGCCCACAATCATTCAAATCACCTTAGTTTGCCGCTAACGTTTTCAAGCGTTCTTTAGCTTCGTTTAACCCATTAAAATTAGCTTTGCTATCAATGGCTTTCTGGAGATAGTCTTTAGCCTGTGGCTTATCACCTAATTTTAAATAGGCCATACCCAAGTGATAATTGCTTGCGGCAATATCAGGCTTTAAGGCATGCACTTTTAATAGGATTTGTTTGGCTTTTTCATAATTATCCTGTTTATAAGCAACCCACGCTGCCGTATCGAGCAGATATGGGTCGTTACTTTGCGCTAAGGGCTCTGCCAGTTGCGCCAAGCGCTTCAGGCTTGCGCTATCTTTTGCATAAGCGGTCATATAGCTTGCAAGACTATTGATTGCGCTTAGCGAATCAGGGTTTTGCTTATAGACTTCCTCATACAAGGCAATGACTTTGTCATGCTCGCCATTTTCGTGATAAATCTGTGCCAAATCGTTGATTAATTCCGCTGAATTTTTAGTGTTTTTAATGCCTGTTGTTAACACCTTAACGGCTTCAGCCGGTTTTTTTTGCAGTCGGTCAATAAGCGCTAAATTACGGTAAGGTTTTGTCCACTCAGGCTTTATAGCGATTGCCTTTTGAAAAGCAACGGCCGCATCATTAAGTTTTTTGGCATGGGTATAAACGCCACCCATCAGATTGTAAGCAAAAAAATGGCTAGGTTGCGCCTTAACAATTTCATTTAGCTTATTTAAGGCTTTATCGGATTGTTTCAGTTGTAAGTAGCTGTTAATCAATTGGTTTAGTGGCTCAACAGATTGCGGCTGTTTTTGCAGCGCAAGGGTAAAGCGCGGAATGCTTTTGTCGAATTTCCCTTCCGCTTGGTAGGCTAATCCAGATAAGTAATAGCCTGTCGCTTCGTCAGGAAAGTTATTTTCAAGTTGCTTAGCGACCTGCTGCGCTTGTGCCCATTGTTGTTGCGCCAAATAAATTTTGAATAAGGCCTCCAAACCATTTTTGCTATTTGGGTTCAGCTTAAATAGGGCGCTAAGGTGCCGCTCAGCCTGTTGCACATCGCCTGTCTGTACGAGCAAGTTCACTAAATCCAACCGTGCAATTTCATCTTTGTGGGCTATTGCCAATATTTTTTCTAGGTTCTCCCTCGCCAACACTGGGTTTTTATTAAGTAAATGCGCGGCGCTCAGTAACTTAAGCGCTTTGATGTTATCCGGTTGGCCACTTAAAACCGCACGGAGCACCGTTATTGCCTCGGCCACCCGATTATCGGCAAGCGCGATTTCACCGCGTAAAACCAAGGCATCGACATCCTCTGGATTATTAGCCAGTATTTCTTTTACAAGTGTTTTAGCCTGCCCGCTACGCTGCGTAGCCAAATATAGCCGCGCCAATTTGTTACGCGCCCTGTCGGCCTGCTGGCCTTCTTTGGCCAATTCAACAACGTCTTTCAACGTTTCTTCTACATCATCAGGCTGCTTTTGCCCCAGCTGTAAGTCCGCCAGCTTAAAACGCAATTCATAATTGTCAGGTTGCTCATCAATCATCGGAATTAATTCTGCAATAGCCACTTCCGGTGTTCTTTTTGTGGCAAGAAACTCAACTAAGATCAATTTAGCCTGCCCATCTTCAGGCAAATCAGTAACGGCTGTCCGCAATACGCTCTCGGCCGAATCCAATTGATTGCTTTCAATTAAAAACATCGCCAACCGTTTTCGATGGATCAATTGCTTAGGCTCAATTTTGATAATGGACTCTAACGAATCACGCGCTTTGGGTAATGCCTTGGTCTGCAAATAAAGATTTGCCAGCAACAATCGCTGTGCGATATTTTCGGGATATTTATCAATATTGTGTTGCAACAAGCCGATGGCCTTATCCAATCTGCCTGTTTTGGCATTCAATGATGCCAACAATAAAATTGCTGGAATATCATCAGGTTTCTTTTGTAATGCCTGTTCAGCTTTAACAAATGCCGCATCGCTGTTGTTTTGTGCGGATAAAACACCACCCATCAGAACCAATGCTGCACTATTTTCACCGTCCAGCGCCAAGGCTTCCTTAGCCATTTTTTCTGCTTCATCAGTTTTTGACATTAACAAATACAGCTGTCCAAGCTTGACCCGCGAGTTTAGATGCTCGCTATCCTGTTTGACAATAATTTGATATTGGTCAAGGGCATCTTGTATATCGCCTAGTTTGCTGAGTTCTTCCGCAATCTGATATCGGCTGCCAGTATTTTCCGGCTCTACGGCCGCCGCCTTGTTAAAAGCAACCTGCGCTTTTTTATACTCCCCTGCTTTAAACAAGGATTTTCCTTCTTCAATATAACCCGTCCTGCGTGTCTCAGAGCCATCACAAGCCAATAGCATACCCACCAGATTTATTAACAATAGCTTTATGAAACTGTTTGATGTTGATGACATAAACATGAATCCTATTCGATTTTTTTGATTTTTGAAAATTGACATAATAAGCACCAGAACGGCTTACTTATCAATTAGAAAGCGCACGTTTTGGCACTATTCGGGGAATTATTTCTGACACTGGAATTCAGCGCTATTGACAAAAACCCTCGTTTGAAAACGAGGGATTAACTACAGACAACTAATTTTTTTACAAAAGCATGGCATTAACTTTTTAGATAATTTATGCCTCAAACTATGCGTAAGTGCCTTATTTTGTAGGAATTGAGGTGCTTTGAAACTTTTGCTTATTCAGTTTATCTTCGTATTCCTGAATGATAGTCTCAAACTCGACATTTTTTATCTGTGTTAAAGGTTCTGCACCTAGTAACACATCCATCATGCCTTTATTTTGGCAACGCTGATAACCATCAATAACTTCTTTAGCCCCTTCATACATTTTGATGTTTTTGCTTTCGCATGCTTTTAGTTCAGACGCGGTAAATTGTTGGCTACTTTGCAAGTTCGTGTGCTCAACAGTCAACTCGTTTTTCGACTTATTCAACGCATTATATTTATCAATGACTTCATGCAGCTTTGCTGTTGTATTGTCGAGACGGACACGAATTTCATCGGCGCTTGATTTCTGTGCAGCTATTTCACTGTTTAGCTTATCACCGAGTGAAACCGCTGCGGCCTTCTCGTCTTCTATTTGCTTTTTTACCTGTTCAAGTTCAGCGGCAACCGCTGCATTTTCAGTTTTAAGCCGGTCACGATCAGCAGTGACCTCCTTAACCATCATCTGTAATTTAGCAATCGCTTTGGCGCTACCGTTTTGTTTGGGCGCCGCACCCACTATGCCAGAAAAAAACAGACTAATTACCATAACAAAAAACACTAATGATCTCATGACGCCAACCCTTTATCTGTAACCATTAGAATTTTGTGTTTACATCTACGAGTAAAACATCGTTGCCATACTTAGGGCCAGACACCACATCGGTGCTCAACCAAGTACCTGTCAACCAAACGTTTTTCATCAAGCCATAATTTCCGCCAATCACCCAACCCTTCGCATTGGTGCCACCCAAATGGAAGTTTGAATCGGTGTACGCATCCAGCACCGCATCCGCTTCAACGTATTTGTATAAGGTAAAAACACTCCATTTGCCAAAACGGTCCACTTTTGGCCAACCCACATCTGCCCTTACCTGCCAGGCATTAGTTTGATCCGCCACTGTGGTTTTACCACTGAGAATTTGTCTGGCTTGTGCTTTTGAAGAACTAAACCCTACGTTTTTCGCATAATCCGCACTCAAAACAGCATGGTAAGGCGCAAACCTAGCTATATCGTATGTTGCATTCGCGTTTACAATTCTAAAGTCTGACGCCAATCCATACATACCAAATGTTTGTCCCGTCGCATCTTCTGTACAAATGCCGGCAACCGTATTACCGCCCTGCACAAAACCTGGCATAGAAGCGTTATTATCAGGTGTGTTTCTAAAACATTCATGTGTCGCAGTAGTATTAACCCTAGCGGCAATATTTTCATAATCATAAAAAGCAACGGCTGCTTTTAAAGCATCTTGGCTTTGAAAGCCCCAGTCCACACCAACTTGTCCACCAAATAGCCATTTATCGTGTGAACTGAGTGCAAACTCTTGCATCGGAAAAACACCCAATGTTGCAAATAGAGTACGGGAATTATTACTAGCCCCTTGTAAACCATCCGTTCCAGCAAGTTGATGGCGGGCAGTGGCGGCGAATCCTTCGAACGACAAATCGGCATCCCACACCATTTCACTTGCCCCGTAAAAGCCTCCGCCAGCGAAACCAGTTTGTCCGGGAAGTGTTACTCCTCCTACGTACCAAGGATTGGCAATACGTCCGCCAGCAAGCGTCAGCCAATTATAGCCATCCGCATTCACTGCATCGTATTTAAGGAAAGCGCGGTCAACATTAATTTGATACTGGCTGCCCGTCTGGCCGAGCGTTTGGTTAGTCGAGACCGGATCAGGCACGTTTCCGGTTGCTAGGCGGATACCCGCTTTTAAGCCTTCGGCAATATCGGCATCGATACCTAAACGTAACCGTTCACGGAAACGATGCCGATCATTAGATGTGTTAACGAAGCCATTCAACCTGGCCGCATTGACACCGCCAGCAGCATTAATGGCCTGTACATTCTCAATTTGTCCATTATCTGATGCCATCACATCATTTTCGGAGCGCAATTGCAGGTCGCCTGATAACTTAAAGCGGCTGATCCATTCTGGCAACGCTTCCGGCATCCCCCATTTTTGAGTTTTTGCCTGTTGCATTACATCACTGACAACATCAGCACGAAGTTCCGAGCGCACTTGTTGACGAATTTCATCTTTGACAAAATCTGGCACATAAGGTACACGTACTTCGCCTGGTTCTGCGGCTACATCGGCGTTTTGGGCGGATTGCTCCGCCACTTGATTTTCGGCATCCGCTTCCGCCTTTTTAATCATCTCATCAGCAACTTTTTCAGTCAAAACACCTTGTTTGACCAACTCTTTAATAAGATTAGTCGTGGTATTACGTAACTTCAGCAATTCTTCCTTTTCACCCGCCTGAACTACGCTTACCATGCCACAAAGCGCCAAAGCCATCAGCTGCTTTTTATTATCCATTGTTTTTACCCTTTGCATTTTTAGATTCTTGAGGTGATTTTTAATTTGATCGGCTGCTCCATACCCGGAGGCGGCGGCTCATTGATCTTCTTATATTTACCAACCAGACGCGTAAGCAGATCATCTATTTCGGAATCATTGCTTCCCCGGGTTAATTCAAACCGTTTGACAGTGCCATCTGGATCCACCCACAATTTAATAATGGCGGTATAACCTTTACGACGGAGGTCTTCCCTTTCGGAAATAATATCAAGGATGTCATTTTTAATAATATTGCCATACCACGCGTAGGGATTACCTCCGCCGCCACCAAACAACCCCTTTCCCCCCGGTTTTCCTGTCAAGCCAAACCCATCTGAACCTGTCGTGCCTTCGGCATCCAAACCTAAGTCGCCTGGCGGTGCCTCATCGGCAACGTCCGGCATCTCTTCAGGTTCTGGCTCAGGTTGTTCCTCAAGCTGTTCCGGTTCCGGCTCGGGTGGCTTTTCAATCTTAGGAGGCGGTGGCGGCGGTGGCGGCGGTTGTGTTAACGTGACTGTTTGAATTTTCCTTTCTTTTTTTGCAGGCTTTTCCTCCATGTTACTGATCAAATGGACAATCAATACAATTGCGCCAACCAATATTAATCCACCAATAATAGTCGGCAAATACGCCCGAAAATGTTTTTTATGCTTTGTCATTACAGGCTTACTTATTTAACCAAGTTTTGGGTAACTAGGCCGATCTGGGTAATATCAAGCTTACCCAATAAAGCCAATACATTGACGATATTTACATATTGAACAGCTGCATCACCTTTAATAACAACCGGTAAAGCAGGGTTTACCGCTTTGTACTGCTGCAAAGTGGATTCAAGTTGCTCCATGGTCACAGGATAGGTGTCTAAAAATATTGTGCCATCAGCAGTAATTGTAATCGCTTTAGTTTGTGGTTTTGCCAAACTTGGGCTATCGCTGGCTTTCGGGAGATTTACCGTAATCCCTTGAACTGACGCAGTTGTCATTAGAATAAATACAACCAGCAATACATAGGCTAAATCCAGCATCGGCGTGACGTTAATCTCGTCATACGCTTCATTTTCTTCTTGTACTTTCATATTAAAAACTCTTGTTTATATAGCTATTGCAGCTGCCCAAAGCATAGTTTAGGTATGGTCTTCAGCTAGTTTTGCCACAAATTCATCAACAAAGACGTGCATATCCGCTGTAATTACTTTTATTTGACTACCGAGGTAGTTGTAGCCAAACAATGCCGGAATAGCCACCGCAAGACCCGCAACCGTCGCGGTCAAAGCCGCAGCGATACCTGGCGCAATCGAGTTGACATTAACCTCACCACTCACGGCGATTGCCGCAAAAGTAATCATAACCCCGACAACAGTGCCTAATAAGCCTAGAAAAGGCCCGCCACTAATTGCGATGGTCAATAACACCATTTGTGAATTCAATTTTTGCAATTCCCTAACAACCACGGCGTCCATTGATGCCCTGACTGCTGACATGGCTCCCGCAGATAAAGTTTGTTGCACATTATTTACTGTATTTTTTCTTAAACGCTTATTCATCTCGTCAACACCGACATGATAAATACGGTAAATTGAAGAATTTGAAAATGTGCCATGCTCAGATGAAAGGGCAAATAACAACGGCGACTCCTCTTCTTCCTCTTCGTCCTGCTCAGTTCCTTCAGTATTTAAAGAAGTTAAGTCTTGCGTGCCAAGTTTACTGAATGCTTGTTCAAATTTTTTGTTTGCGCTATGGACACGGTTAATGACTATTGCTTTAACTATCATCACCATCCAACTAATAACAAACATAACACCGAGAATACCAATGATGACCCAGCCATCTATGGTTACGCTGTCCAACGTAGCCATAATATATGATTCGCCGCCTTCTTCGCTGTCGGGGCTTGTGTCTTCACCATACGTTAATAATGCAGAGCCAGCACCTTGCATTTCAACATCAAATTTAATGGCATTGGCATCACGTGCAACTTTATAAACTGCAAACTGGTCGATTGATCCTGTAAACCCTCTACCACCTACTGCATCAGCACCTATTGTGATGTCTCCTGACAACTCAGCTAAAGCCACTGGAAAAGTGCCAGAAACCGCACCATCTATATATAGCGTAAGATTGTCGGCCGTATCAACTACGACCACATTGTGCCAAACACCTGGAGCGATAATGGCCTGAGCGGCAAACTCTTGCTTAACCCCAACCGCATCAGTCACTTCTAAATAAGCCGTTTGTTCCTTTACTGCTAACGTTATGCCGCCAGTTTTCGAAGCCCTTTGAAAGATCACGCTGTTCTGTTGCGGCTGGTCAATTTTTAGCCATGTCGAAACAGTCCAACCTGTTGCAGGGGACATTTGCAATGAAGGTGCCTCTGGTACACGAATGATCTGGCTACCTTGAAACACTGCTGCGCCAGCAATCAGCCCACCTTCCGCATTAGTCGTAGTCGCCTCAGAAGGATTATTGGCATTAGCGGTCAGATCCTTTACGCCACTTGAGTCAAACTGATAATTCAACACCTCGCCTACATCGTAAGCCCCCCCCGCATCTTGGGCATCCACCGCCTCGGCATTACCGTAATAAATCCAAAAACCAGGTTCAGCCGCTGCCGCAATATCTTTAGGTAACTTTACCCAAATCAGTGCCATTTCATTGATCGGATCAAGCTTTTCTATAAAGAACTTCAACGGTGTAGCTTCATCATCAGCAAGAACACGAATGTCTTTACCCTGTTCCGCCAACTCTAGGAAATTTGCAAAATTGCCTGTATGTAAACGGATAAGCGCAAAAGCATCCTCAGGGATAGTAACGCCATCCTGCTTAAGCTTCTGGACATCTAATGTTATTTTTTTCTTAAAGCCCCATTCATCATTCCACCAAGCCGATGCCAATGCAGGCATAAGGGTTAAAAGAATCAGTAAAAAACATAACCGTTTCATTTTTATTCTCAAGTTCATATCAATAATTAGTGAGGGATTATTACAAAAAAATCGTTACAGCATTATTACGCCAGGAGCTTAAATTTAAAGGTAAAACCATACGAAACTAGAATTCATCTAGCTTCGTTGCCCTAATAAAGCGCCTAAAATTTAAACCCTTTATTGGTTATAGATCCATTAAGATTTCAGTTTTAAATTTACTTGGTGGGAGGGATTTCCTTTTATTTATGAAGAAGATTTTGGGTTATCCTTCTTTTTATTTTCATCTTTGCCTGATGATCCATCGCCATAACCCATTATCTCGACACTCAAAGTCCCTAACTTCATATTTTTATTTGTTGCCGAATCCTTGCCGTTGCTGCTGGCATCAACTGAGGCCTGGGCGACCTGACTGACACTGGCTGTTAAATTACTGACACCTGTCAATCCGGCGGCAAGACTGCCAGTTGATGCAGCCGGTACACCTGAACTTATTCCGCCCACCTGGATATTGTTGGCACCCAACACCGCTGTTGCCGAAATAGTCACATTTGTTCCGGCAATACCCGCTTCGCCGGCATTGACAACCCCTTTAGGGGCAAATAAGGCAACATTTCCTGGTTGGCTCCCCGCAGGCGCTCCTGTCCGGATACCGCTACCTGAAACGATTGTCGGAATCTTTATCGTCAAGTTACCATTTTTATCAACACTTATGATAGGTGGCGGCACTGCAAGAGCCGACTTAGCACCACGGCCTGCGTCAATATTGCCTTCCGATGACCAAATCATAATGTCACCGGTATTCAATGCAAACACACGGGATTGGTTGACAATAAAGTCATTACGCACAAAAGCATTAATGTTCCCTTTGTCTTGCGCAACAATCCCCAGCTCTGACGCGTCTTTTGATCCCGTAAAAGCAACCGCCAGACCCGCGTTAATTTGTCCTCCCGGCACCAGCAAATCAATATTACCGCCGCCAAGCGTTTGAATTTTGCTAAAGAACAAGCTTAAGTCGCCTTTCCAGTCAGTCCCTGGATATAACAGGTCGATTGCCGCAAAGCCCCGCTCATTGCCAAGCGTTGGGTTAGCGGCTGAAGCGGCCCCTGTTTCTTTCAACTCACTAAACAATAACTGATCGTTCAACGTATTGAGTTGTGGCTCTATTGATATATATTGATTTGGTGTCATTTTAGCAAACAGCTTTAGCGCGTCAGCTTCAGTAATCGTTAAGTCACCCGTATAGCGCTGTACAAATCCCGTTATAAGGCCGGTGATTTGATTAAATGTATCAGTGTATTTTGTGCTGACCAAAGCATCAAGTTGTGGCTGGATGCTTGCATAATCAGCAGCACCGAGTGCCTTAAACTGTTCTAATGCCGTTTTTTCTGTCAATGCCGTATTGCCCGTCCGTGTACGCATGAATCCAGTTATAACTTCCTGAAACTTCGTATAGTTCTCAGCATACTTAACAATATAAGGATCTAAATTAAGAAGCCCCTCATAATCGGGATGACTTGAATTCAAGCCTGTCAATACCGTTAGGTTTGCACCAGAATTTGCTAAGTTTTCATTGAGTGTATTGCCTATTGTTGATAAGCCACCAGACGCGCCAAAATCAATGTTCCGGCCTGATTTGACCAAAACATTACCGGGCCCTGCAATCTCCAGTTTATTTATATTGCCTCCAAGACTACCGTCTGACGAACGGTTACTGGTGTAAATTATATCCCGTGCAGCCGATATTGAAGACACATCAGTGTCATTTATCTGTTGGATCTGAACGGTCGCATTACTTAAATCCCGCCCACTTTGCACCACTGCCTTTTTCGGGAAATTCAGCTGGATAGAAGCAATGTCGCCTTCTTGTGTCACTATTCTTACCGGCTCCGCATCATCACTGTGGATTGGTGTATTTGCATGAACAATTGTAGAGACGCCAAAAGGATTCAATACTGACTCAGCAGCATTTAAGGCATTACGCGCGGCGGCAAATTCTGCCGATGGCAAAAATGACCGGTCTGCATCAGACATACTTAATTGCAGGGAGTCAACTGTCGAACTTATGTTCTGTTTTGCAAGGACGTTTAAAGTTGCCGTTGCTGATGGGAATAAAGTGACTTTATCATCAAGCAACACGCTGCCGCTAAAAGCCGTGGCCTGTAACGAAGCCGGATAAACCTTTGACAAACTGTCTTGGCTTCCTTCTAGCCCCAATATCTTGGTGCCACCAATAACACTGGTGTCCGCCCCTAAATGCACATCGCCCGCCAATGATTTTAGCGAGACCCCGCTACTATCCGTATAACTAAAAAAGTTAGTGTCGCCATTATTGATTATCATGGCGTCAGAAACTGCCGAGATACTTATCCCATTAGTTGCATTCAACGCCAATTTACTGTCACCCATGACCAATTGTGGCCCATTAGTAAACTGGCTACCGCCCGTTATTTCTCGACCGGCAGTTATCTGTGCGTTGCCTTTACCCAGATAATAGGCGCCACCGGCAATGTCACCGCCTGCGGTAACTTGCATTTCGCCGCCACCTTGAATCTGAACTTTATTATTTATGTAGTTAAACAACGTGTTCTTCGTCAGATCTTTATCGCCTATCTGCTTACCTGTTGTCGGCATCATCACTGACAAATCGTTAATATTATTGGATGCACTAATACTGACCTTTCCCCCGCCGAAAGAACCTACATTCTGTTGGAATGATGGGGTGCCATACGCCGCATTGCTAGGGACAGATGGAGAGCTTAATGCGATGCCCCATGATGTTGGAAACTCAAGGTTATGGCTGCTACCGTTAGTCCAATTCCCTCTCCGCAGTAACCAACTACTAATAAAAGCCGTATTATTAACAGCGCCTTTAATGTCATGCCCCGCCTGTATGGTCAAATTACCGCCATCTACCGGATATTCACTGTAAAACAAAAATCCAACCTCAGTATCGCTCAATGTGCCGTAGCGATTAGTGTCTTCCGCCCTGCCTGCGCTATAGACGGTTGAGGATTTATCGGTAAAGACAACATCACCACCCGATGCCAAAGCAATATTGCCAGTGCCGGTACGGACGGTCACTCCCGACCCGATTGTTAAATTATTGGCTGTATCCGTCGCCATTGGGTCAGCATTTGTCAAATCAGCGCCTGCTGTCAATTGATAAGACCAAGAGCCGTCTGTCTGCATTAGATCGTTAACCGGTAGATTAGCAATGCTGCCGTTTTTAAACCCATCTGAAATTGACTTTTCAAGCACCAATGCGCCACTGGCCTTAATCGTCAGCATACCCGGAGAACTCAATAGCGTGTTTGAATTGCCGTATCTCCAGTCAACAAAATCCCATTTGCTTTTTAGCGCCAGATCACCGTTATAACTAACATCAATGCCTGCCCGTAATTGCGCGTTTTTATCAATGCTCTTGATGGCGGCTTGCTGCATGTAAGTCGTGGTGTCTTGTTTTATTTTTGCTATATCAACGGCGTTAATCTCTCCTGAAACAGCAAAATCGGTGTATTTTTTAACCCCTTCCACATAAAAATTACTATAGCCCCGTGCCGTTAATTTGCCATTCCCATCGAAAATCGCTGCACTTTGTGCATAACCTCGCACGGCTCCCGCTATTGGTTCGACTTTAACCGAGTCATCAACGCCATCTTTATTGGTATCGGTGCGTAATGCCCGTAAAACCACGGTACCACCTGATTTTTCAGTGGCTCCAGCAACATCAATCAACGATCCCGCCCTCAGATCAATACCGCTCTTACCATCAGCATCGGCATCGACAGACGACAATGTCACATCCCCACCTTTAGCTGTGCCACCTATCCCTTTAGCGGTTACCCCCCCCCCATTTTCCAAGCTAACTTTATCGCCAGCGTACACTTTTATTGAGCCCCCTTTATCCGCGGCATCTGCACTCAGTGTCCCGGCAATATCTATGTTGCCGTTGTCTGCCACTAACGTTAACAAATTAGCCTGTACGTTACCACCCGCCCCCTGCACAATATCAGTTTCGCGTGCACGCAAATAAATTTCATCAGTGACCTTTGCGGTTGTCAGCGCATTCATCAAATCATCAAAGCCCGCATTAGGACTAAAGTCTGCAACATCAAATACCGCACGTCCTGCAGTGGCACTTATTTCACCAAGTAGTTCAACAGATTGCTGTGGTGTCTTTAAAATTAACTGCCCCCCTTTAGCATCACCGCCGCCGGTACTTAAATTAAGCTTGGAACCTTCTGCTAAAACAATCTTTCCTTTGTCTGCAACGGCACTAAAAATTCCGCCAGGCGTATAATCAACGGTATCGGCAAACACGTCTGCACGTCCGGCAAGATCTATATCGGCTTTTGCGCCAACTTGCACATCACCTTTCAAAGCGTGTAGATTCATAGTGCCTGAAGGCAATAAAGCCCGGGCATTAAAATTAATGGCATTGGCGGCAATATCCATAGTCCCGCCAAAATTGGCCGAAATTGGGTTAGCCGTACTATTGTTGCCTTCCATTTGCACATGATGCCCACTCGCATCAATACTGAACTTATCGCCCCCGTTAACCGTTACATAACCGGCCGACACATTCAAATCAGCACCAATCTTCAGTTCCGCTGCGCCTTCTCCCGTTAACCCTTCAGTAACATTAAGATTCATAGCGTTGAATCCGTTGACACTAAAACTGCCATTACCTTGAACATAGTTACTTGCTTGTATATCCAACTGCCCTAAACCACTGCCTTGGTTTGTCGCCACTAAGCCCAATGTATTTTGCAATTGCAGGTTGTTCACTTGCAGCTTTACAAGCTGTTTAGCATCGCCAAAACCTAAAAATCCTGCTGCATTCATTACTAGATTATCAAATTTTAGTGCTTCCAAGTCGCCATTGCTCGCTGTCTGGCCAACATCACCGTAAAAATTGATGGTATCACGGCTATTTAGCACTAACTCATTCACTGCAAGGTTAATCAATTTCTGATTGGATAAATTTAAAGCATCTCCCGACAACCCACCCACTTCACCGATATTAATCGCATTCGCGCTCAAATTTAGCGAACCGCCATCCATCACGATGTCACCCGTCAAAATTGTCGATTTGCTGGCATCCAAAAGCATAGATTCTGAGGCACCAATGGTTGCCCCCTGCTCAACCAGCAATTCGCCTGTTTTTCCGGGTGCCAATGTTCTGTGCAGCACAACTTGTTTATCACCGGAAATACGTAACAAGGCACCGTCACCGATTATATTAAATGCACTATCTCCGGTCTTAACTTGGCCGCTGGCGATTAAACTGGCACCGCTTTTAACCTTTACTTGCTCCGTTGCTGTCGCGATCAAATCGGTTACTTTCAGTTTTGCATCGGTATCAAAAACAACATAGCTTGCCTTCACTGCCAAATCCGTCGCACCTGTCACTATGTCATTAGTACGCGTTCCGCCAAGTAACAGGCTGTCCACGTGCAAGTCGCTCAAACTGCTTGCCGTTATCTCCAACACGCCGGCAGGTGGCGTTGCACTGAGCGTTTTTACAATCTTGAGCCGGTTTGCTGCAATATCCATACGCGCACCGCGCCCGTCTTTTGAAGACGTTTTGAATTGACCATTTAGGATCAGTTTGTCTTTGGCGGATAATGTTATTTGCCCACTGTCTTTGGGTAATATCGGGGCATTTATTTCTTTGTCTATCGCACGCTGGGCATAAAAACTATTGGCCGTCTGTTCGCTATATTCAGAATGTTTACGAATATCCGCACCTGACTCAATAAGGAAACCGCTCTGCCGCGCATCTTTTATACTTGTTCCCGCTTGTGTCTGATAGCCGGCAACAATAGGCAGATTATCTTTAGTGTATGTTGTCGTTATTTGATCTTGTGTATTAGCTTGTGGTGTCACCAAAAAAGCCCCCGGCAATAAGGCGTAACGCGCCGGAAGTATGGTATAGGTTCCAGCCGGCAAATCAGCGGTACCACTCAAATAAACCGAACTGCCTACGGCATAGTTAAATCCGGTGCTCTGCAAATGATCAAAAGGCGCAATTGATGAACCCAATGTTGGCACAACCGCAAAACCACCCTGATAGCTTGGGCTATCGGTGGCTAAATAGTCATACGATCCGCCAGCACCTGGTAGGAACTCATACGCCAGCAAATCACCGCCACCAGAAAGGTCAACTACACTGCCCTTTGCTAAGGACACTTGAGGCGCCGACAATAACAATCTTTTCTCAGGTGGATTATCAAAAACCAGATTATGGATACTATCTAACGGATAAAGCCAGTCGAGACCGCCTTGCGTAATACCAAATGGAATCAGTTGTCCGTTACCAGACACCGAAGTCAAACTATCTTGGCCTAAGGTCAGACTAGAGCTGGCCGTTAGATTAATAGTCCCAAAGGGTGCTTTTAAAACACCATTCTGATTGATGACCGGCGCTTCAATATTCAATACCCCAGCAGCAGATAAAGGGGTGCTATCAGTATTGTTACCCGAGATAGTGATCTCTCCGTCCGGATTATTTTTAACTGCAAACGTAAAGTTAGAGAGTGTAGAAGGATAAATTTGGCTAGCATTTAAATTAAGGTTGGCTGCTGTCACTAATTCACCAAGGTAATCCCGTTGGCTAGAATTAACCTGTATGCCCACGGCACGTAGATCATGGGCACTATTAAGACTAATCTGATTGAAACCACTCCACGTCGATGCTCCACCTAACTCCATCCACTGTGCATTTGCAGTAAATAGCCCGCCACCCTGCTCCGGCCCCCCCGTCACTTCCCTGACTAAGGATGATCCCATTCTCAAATAGGGCGTAGTGAGGCTAACTGTCCCTGTAGGCGAATCATTGAGCCCAGCCCATGACACTTTTGCACTATCAATATCAATACGAGCCTTGGTAGTTAAGTTAACATCACCAAGAAAACGGACTTTATCATTTGATGCAGACAACCGGACATCCGAAAAGTGACCTGCAGCAATCTTATCCGCACTCACTGTCATCTGGCCATTTAAATTACCAGGAATTACATCACCAAAATGAGCCTGTCCGTCCAGTATTGTTTGTTCTGCCTGCATGACATTGATCGTCATGGGATTCTTTGGGAAAGGGGTTACCGGATCAGCCGGCTCATTACGCGCCAACCTGTCAAGCTTCAAGTCAATACGTCCGTCTCGCGTTGTCGCAGAGCCTGCCTTTCCTTGTAAATTCCCATCCAGCACAGTCCCTTCTGCCGAGGTCAGGCTGATTTTTCCTGCATTCGAACCAACTGTGGTGGGGGCGTAAAGGATACTTGTCGAGCTACTGTTAGCTACAGGCAAGTCCAGCTCAGCATGCGTCCCTGAAACATCAATCTGTGAACCTTGTTCAAGTACGACATAGCCTCTTGCAGCGTTTAGCGTTACGTTACCGCCATCTAACACATCACCTGACCGTCTGCCCAACCCATCAACCGGGTTCATCCGCGTTGTGCCTAAAGCTGATAACCGGCCATTTTGACCAAGCCAGATTGCCTGTGCCGAATTGTACTCAACCCCTGAATCTGCTTGGATAGTCAAATCAATCGAACCGGCAGGGGTGGATATTAAGCCATCAACATAAATACCACCTTGTGTTGTAGACAAACTAACCGCCGCTTCTTTATCCCCTAATATCTGGCTATTGGTTTCCAATTTAACATTTCTTACCGAAACCAAATTTAAATCAACTGGACTGCGTAAATGTTCAGGTAATGTTTCAATGTCAGTCAAATCACTTAATGAATTGCTGCTAGCGTGGTACATGAAATTCTCTTGCAACACCCGATTACTAGCCAGTAAATCAAGCGTGGTGTTTTCTTTAACAACCAAGTCATCGAAATTGCTTGTTAAAGTTATTTCACTGAACCCTAATTCGGGAGCAAAATCAAAATGCCCATCACTAACCCCTAGAACTAGCGGGGCAACACCAGCTTCAGTTGCGCCACTAGCTTCACCAACGACAATCTTGCCACTGCTTAAACTTAGGCTGCCTCCCTGAGACAAACCGTAAGCCGCTAGACGTCCATCCAAATGCAACAAAGAAGGAGCACTGCCATTACCAACAGCGGCAAGACTGATACTCCCGCCTTTACCTTCTGTCAAGTTGGTATCCGTTGCTAACCACGCACCGCCATTTGCTTTTATTGATGAACCTGAATTTAATTGTAGATCACCTGTTGAAGACAGCTTTACTGCCCCACCATCAATTGCCAATGCTTCGGTAGGGGTAAACCCCAAGCCTTTTTCAAAGTCATTGACCCAACGGCCAGAGACATCAATAGCCGAACCACTCGCTAATTCCAATTGCCCGGAGTTATCAAGAAAAGCATTGTTTTTACTGGCTAGATTTACTGTGCCCCCTGCCGAATAAACACTGCCACTGAAAACAATATTACCTGCCTCAATATCTAGTTCACTTGTCGGTGCCATTGAAATTTTCGCATCGCTTGCTACCGACACATTGCCAAATGTCTTGATGCTAATCTTTTCCACGCCTGATTTGTTGGTAAAATCGGTGGACAATATCAGATCAACGGGCTGGTTATTGTCGTCTTTAGGAAATGGATCTGTTGATGCAATATCAAGTGCGCTTTTTTCTGTTTGAAACACGACCCCTTGCGTAGAATTGAAAATGGCGGCATCGTAATTAAATGAACCGCCAAAGGCGATAGTATCTGAGGTGCGTTGATAAATGCCTTTTTTGGAACCGGCAATCAGGTCGCCGCTCCATGACAATTGCGGCGCAATAATATTTAAGTTACCGGCATTCTTGCCTTCGATATAACCCTGTTCAAAATGACCCAGACTTTTATCATATTGGGCATAAAGCGCTGAAACCGCAGCCGTGTCGACAGTCTTTACAAAACCACTACATTCTTGAAAGCTACAAACACGCGTCACCCCCCATTTTTCACGAACATCAGCGACCACTCCATAGATTGAAGTGTAATGTTCATTAGGGTTGGCATCGCTAATATCGACTAATGTCCCGTAATCGGTGACCAATTGAGTCGTGTTTATGTAGCCATCTTCATATTTTACCGAGCCGCCAGCCACATCCACTGTTGCATTACTATTAACAATGACATCGCCGCTAGACGTCAAATTAATATTACCGCCTGTTCCTAACCGCTCACCTATGCTACGTTCAAAACGTGCAACCGCACCGCTAGCATCAATAATCGTCGTGTTTTTACGGACATCCACACGAACGGTTTGTCCTTGCAATACCCCGCCTTTCTGCAAAGGGGAATCACGTAACTCAAAACTTTGCACCGACACTTCCACGACATTCCGTTCTATCGGCACGGTCACATTTTGCGTCCCAGAAACATCAATCCGAGAGCCACTTTCCATAATAATACGGCCTTTGCTTCCCGTTTCGGGAATCAATAAGTCATTGGTCGCAGTGATATCAACAGTGCCACCTGGCGCCACTATAGCTGAGCCTGACGTCAGTTGCGCCGTATTAGCGGAAACTTCGACATAGGATACCGGCTGTTTTTGCTCATCAATCGCATTGCCGCCTTCCGCGTCAGCCACGATTGTCGTAAGGCTATCTTTCCCAAAGACCACTTTGGACTCAGTGCCTAAACCATCACCCGAATCCTTGCGCCGATCCGTTTTGGTAGCAACCAGCAAATTATTCTGCCGCTCACCACCCTCACGCGCTAGAAGGCGAATTGAACCATTGACATTGACCGAGGTCGTTGCTGATATCCGTCCATCCTGATTAACAGCAAATCCTGCCAAAGTAACGTTACCCTGGCGCGTCATAACCTCGCCCATATTAGTTACTTTGCCACCTGAACCCACTTCAACCAACAGTCCTGCAAAAGGGCTATCACTACTGGCGGGTTGCAAATAGACCTTGTCCTTACTAGCAACCAGAATGATCTGCCCCTGTTTATCAGCAGTTAGCGTGCCCGCATTCGTCACATTAGGTGCAGCCATTATAAGCCGGCCGTTCTCTCCAACATGAATTTTTGCACCTGCATCAACCTGAATTGCCGCCGTTGCCGGATCGCTTGCTTTTCCCTGCAATGCGGCAGTTCCTGAGTCATTATCATCAAACGCAGTGACAATACCATTTTCAAAAACGGTATCTGATATGTTTAAGGTTGTCGCAACTAAGGTATTGACATCAACAGTCGAATCTTTGCCAAAAACAAACCCATTATTATTGTATAAGTAAATTTGGCCATTGGCAGTCACCTTACCAAGAATCCGGCTCGGATCTTCCTGGAATATCCGATTAAGCGCAATAGAAGAACTACTCGGTTGGTTAAACTGCACCTTATTCTCAGTTCCCACATTAAAACTTTGCCAGTTGAGTATAGCCCTGTCTGTTGTTTGATTGATATTCAGGCTATTGCCAACAATTTCGTTAGTGGCATTGCCCGATTTTACAAAATCTTGGGCAGGCACAGGCAGTTCAGCGCAGACAGGCGAAACCGCGCCCATAAAAACGCTACCGGCTATCGCCATGCGCACACACGCGGACACTGGTTTTAGCTTAAAACTATCGGTTGTTTTTATGTGCTGAATCATATCTTTCTTATTACCCATCTTCATCGCCTACTTGCAATAAAATTTAATGCGTTTGTTTATGTAACAATCCGTTTTTGGCCGTTTGCCCATCAGTCTTTTCTATGAAGTTTGGATGCCATAATCTAATCCAGCCAATTCAAAATCAAAATGCCAGAAGATTTTAATTGAGCCTATTAGGCTATATCACAGCCATTCTGTTGAAGTTTAAAATTCCGTTGCGACATTAAAATGTAACTTCGGATCACCTGCGCTAACAGGTCCCAGGCTAATTAATGGGAAACCTAAATCTAAGACACCAGACAGATATTTCCACATTTGAAAGCGCATTCCGAAACCCGTGCTTGCCAAATTGTAAACACTAGGATTTCCAAGCAACGCATCCTGTATCCATCCTTTACCACCATCAACAAAAACAATAGCTTGTAATTTGTTTATATAATCTAGGTTACTAGAAGCCAAGCGTGGCGATGAACGTAACTCCAAAGATCCTATCAAGCCACTATCGGCCAAGGCCTGCGTCTCAAAATAGCCACGTATGCTTTGCATACCGCCGAGTGAAAATTGCTCGTTACTAATCAACGGTGAACTGGCGACTTGGCCAGAAACACGGGTGGCCAATTCCATAGCCCAAGGCAGGTCATAGTTAAAATTAATGCCTGAGGTTAAATACATATAATCTGCACGAGCGTTTATACGTTTATTTTCAAAATCTTGCTGACTATTACCCAAACCACGGACTGAAAAATTAACTCCCAGATTAAAGGCAGTAAACGATTCCTTACCTCTTAGTGAAGAACTGTACTGCATCATAAACGGCAAATAGCTAATAGGCGTTTTGATGGTATCTGAACCTATCAGGTTAAGGTTTTCCTTAAAACTCTTATAATCAACACCCATAGTGAAACTATGAAAATAGTTATCAAGGCCAGGTAATGGCTTTATTAATCTGGCTCCGTAAATTTCACCAATACCGATAACTGACAACGCTCCGGCACTTGCTACCTGGGCATTTGAGGATGAACTGACCGCATAAAGTGCAACCTTAGCATCAGTGTCCAGCAAAGGCATCGCATAAGTACCCGCCCAAACGTCAACTTCTTCATTATTTTCAGGCGAAACTTGATACATGACCGACGCACTATGTAGCTTTTGCCACAAATTGTCATAGTGCAATGTTGACACCAGCCGCAAACGGCTCGTCGAAGAGGTGTTACGTCCGTTCAGCTCGATCCGTCCGTGCAACGGCAGTTCATCTTTTACTTTTAGGTCGACTTCTAAAGTCCCCGGCGTGTCCCCCGCACGTAAAATTGGGGTTATTTTGCGGTCAGGACTTTTATCGCTCAATGCGGCAAGCTGCTTTTGCATAACCGGCAAATTGGGCACATTACCTTCCGCCAACTCTGGCACGCCGGCTTTTATGCTACCTAATGAGAAATAACGGGAATCTTTAACACGTAACCGAGAAACCTTACCTTCAACAACTTGTAAATACACAACGCCATTTTTGACATTTTGTTCCGGAATATCAACAGCTACTGTTTGATAGCCTTTTTTGCGGTACACATCTTCCAAGGCATTTCGGGCATTCTCCACGGTGTCGATATCCTTTTTTGGCCCCAAAAATTGGTACACCGTGCGTTCCAGCTCTTTTTTCTCAAGCAGCGTATTACCCTTCACCCGCAATTCCAGAAGATCAAATTTCGCTTCGGACGGGGTGGGGGTGGTAGCCTCTTCGGTCTCAGCCGCAACGACAAAACTTGAATACCCTCCTAAAATAAGGCATAAAGCCGCCGATTTTAACACGACGTTCCGATTGGTCCTATTTATCCGCATGTTTTTACTTAACTAAAATATTGAATATATCGATTTTTATAATCGCTGACTTTAAATGTAGCGACGAACAAACTCGCCAGTATTATCACTATGAGGCCGCACTTAACGCATAAGCCTCCAGACTATTCCAATGCGTTCCACTAGAAGTCCGGGGAAGACAGCCCAGTTTTTACCAACAGCCCTAAAGTTAATAAATACCAATAAAAACTAATTTATTATTATTTATTAACCTCACGAACACATCATAACCAACTGATTTAATAAACAAAAACATATTAATCAAAAACCACACCCTTCAATTGTGCAACATCTTACAGTATTTTTAAAAATACCATCCATCCTAAATGCACCAAGCCAATTGTCCGAAAACAATTGGCTTGGTTACTTTTTATAGCAATCCCTTACTAATCAAACTAAGTTATTAGTTCAATTGCATACCAGAAGTGGCACTTGGTTTATAAATGACTGGCGCACGGCAAGCATTCGGACTTGCGTTTGCTGTACCATGGCTCAATGGATTAACGGGTTTAGAATTAACTACGTTTCCGTTATTAGTTGGTACAAATGATTGTGGCACTGCCAAAAAGCCAGATTGTCCCCAAGAGTGCTTCGCTGCAGCGTTAGTCACACCCATAACTGACGGGTTACCGGCTTCTTTAATAATTTCATCAACAATTGTCTTTTCGCTTTGGTCGAACACATGTGATTTATTATATTGGAATGTCAATTCAACCCAATCTTTATACTTACCGCTAACAATATTGGTTAAAGTAGGTGCTACGCCGTCGATTTTAATGAAGCGCCAGTCACTGCTTCTATTGGCATTTTGTTCTGTGCCTTGGATACCAATTGCCCAACGGAAACCGTAAATGTTGTTGAATGAAGTGCCTACTGAATTGCTACCCTGATCCAATTCTGACAAACATTCTGACATTGACCCAGATGAAGGCATGGCATGGACTTGCGCTTGGTTAATCGCTTCTGGCAGCAATCCCGTATCGGTAGCAGGTTTTGTTGCCACGTTGTTGCAAGGATAACCAAGGAATTTTGCACCCAGCTGTGCTTGTGTACCTGAACCACTTACTCTACGGCAAATATGGATTGTGGAATTATCCGCTTTATTAGCAGCAGAAGTATTAGAAAACAAATTATTGCTAGAACCCAGCTTTAACTGTGTCCAAGCGCTAAAATCCCCTGCGAAAATACTTGCAATTTGCGCTGAATCCAAACTTGGCATACAAGCACTAGACTCTGCTTGTGCTGAAGTGTAACCGGCATTTTTAGGATTACATGTAGACTTTACGCCAAACTGCGCTTCTTGCAGCGCATTACGCAAATGTGTTGAAACGGCAACACCAAATGCTTGGGCTGCCGCAGATTTGATTGTCAATTTAGCCACATCTGAGCTAGTGATTTGCGCAAAACCTGCTGGTGTGTTATCTCCTTTGAACTGCTGAGGATCCACATCTGAAATACCGAAATCAGGAATATTTGTATTTTCATTGGCACCTGATGTGTAAGAACAGGTTAGAACGGACAAACCGCCACTAACAACAGGTTTGGAGCAATTAGCCGCATTATCAACTTTCAAAAACTCGATGGCTGATTCAGCAACAACTGGACTTACACCTTGGGCAGAACCACCCGCATTACGTTTGTAAACCAACAAGTTAGCTTTACCCGCAGCCAAGCCTGTTAATGTAGGATTGTTTGGATTAAGTACGCACAAGTAAGCATTTTGGTCTTTACCGTTGCCGTTGTCGCCAAATTTATAAATTGTCTTTGTTGAATCGCACAATTTGTTGGTTGACGGCACCTTAGAACTGGTCAACAACTGCTCAATGAATGATTGTGCAGCCGATGAACCTGACAAATAAACTTCATAAGTGTCTGCTGGGGTAATAACTGGTTTGCCATCAACATCTACGGTGATTGTTGCATTTGCAACACCGCCAAATAACGCAGCTGTAACAGCCACACCTAAAACTAATTTTTTCATGACTTTCCTCTCGGTTTGATTAAAAATAACACACTAGCAACTCTGTAAAACCTTGCCTGTTTATGAATACAGGCACAGAAAATGCGCATGTGATCTACAATTATAGGGAACAGAGCTGTCTTATTAAGCTAGGGGATAAGGTGGCTACTCAATAAAAAACCAACTTATAAATAACCTCAACTTTGCGCACCTTAAATTAGCTGGATACACTTGCACTCCCTGTCTTCAGTAACAGGCCATCAAACACGTATCCAAGCTTTAAAACTCAGATAATTACTGTTCAATTCTCGGCTTGCCACCTTAACTGGGCATCATTCTTTCATATTTCACCTACCCAAATAATGACAGATTGATTAAAGTTTTATGTAATGTAATACAAATGTATTACAGCTTTGTGACATTGCCTTGCCTACAAACCGTAGTATTTATGTAACATTTATCTTTTATCTTATTAGGCTAAACTTCCGTATCACTTAACACGCCTAAAAGGAACTAAGAATTGAATGAGCTAAAACAAATTGTTTCCCTGCGCTTAGCTGATAGCGACCGCGCGGCTGTGCAGGCCATTGCTGCTCGGCTTTTCGTTAGGGAATCCGATATTTATCGCTTCGCCATCAACTATTTACTTAACCGGTTCAGCTGTTTGTTTGATAAATCCTACGCAGGCAGTGACTTATTACCTGCCATGCTGGAAATAAGGGAGGAGATAAACCATTCGCTTGGCCTTAAAAGGCATCAGCTAGAAAAAATCATTAATGGCAATAATTTACATCCCGATAAGTATGTAGCAATGTCCGACATTGAATTATTGCTCATGCCACAGCACATGATTAAACAGCGGCTAATAAAGCTTGATAGCACGCCACGAAATAATCTCAGCATAGAAGATTGGCTAAAAGCCTATTTGACCGAAAAGTACGACTTAGCCGATTACGGCCAAAACATAGAATTTGAAGATTTTGCAGGGATAGAAAAAGAAGCGGCCAATTTCGATCTATAGTCAAAATCAAACCGCTGAATTGTTTAACCCCATATTTAATTACATCATCAGTTATAAACCTAAAATAAATGCCGGACAGCATCACGCTCTTCTTTCAATTCTGCTTCTGAAAGCCGCATCCGTTGCAAGCTGAAGTCATTAACATCCAAACCCTTAACAATATTCACCTCGCCATCAACCACGGTAACCGGGTAAGAATAGACCAAACCCGGCTCAATGCCGTAACTGCCGTCAGACAACACACCCATACTAACCCAATCACCTGCGGCGGTTCCTAATGCCCACGTTTTCATTTGGTCAATAGCGGCATTAGCTGCGGAGGCGGCACTGGATTGCCCACGGGCTTTAATCACCTCGGTGCCGCGCTGCTGTATTTTCGGAATAAAATCATTGACAAACCAATCTTCATCGACCAACGACAACGCATCTTGCCCCTTCACTTTAGCATGATGCAAATCAGGGTATTGGGTAGCAGAATGATTTCCCCAGACAATCATGTTTTTTACATCAGCGGGCAAAACACCACATTTTTCAGCTAAATAGCCCAAGGCGCGATTGTGATCTAACCGGCTCATTGAAGAAAAATTTTCGGGCTTTAAATCTGGCGCATTTTTTAACGCAATCAAGGCATTAGTATTGGCTGGATTACCGGTTACCAGCACCTTTACTGACCGGCTCGCCACTTCATTTAACGCTTTGCCCTGCACCGCAAAAATTTCGGCATTCACCTCCAACAAATCCTTACGTTCCATACCTGCTCCGCGTGGACGGGCGCCCACTAAAAAGGCGTAGTCCACATCCTTGAAAGCAACCTTAGGGTCATCAGTGATAATAACGCGATGCAATAAGGGGGCAGCACAATCATTAAGCTCCATCACAACTCCTTGCAACGCCCCCATTGCGGGCGAGATTTCTAGCAAATGTAAAACAATAGGCTGCTCAGGCCCTAGTAACAAACCTGCCGTTAAACGAAACAGTAAGGAATAACTAATCTGTCCCGCCGCGCCAGTAACCGCTATATGAATAGGTGTTTTCATCTGTTTTCCTTGTATTTTTTCGTGTGTGATAGTTTCTTTATTTTGAAGAGGCCTGCAATGCCCTTATGCTTGTAATCGTATCACTCATAGCTTGATAAAATCACCCTAATAATGCGGGCAAGCTACACGCTTAATCATGGCTTGTTTTGTTTATCGCGTATAATAACGCACAATTATTTACATTAACTAACGCCCAAGTAATTCATGAAGAAGTTGCTATTTCAGTTCGATACAGACCTCCACCCTTCCGTTTTTGATACGGTAGTAGGTTATGATGGTGGCGCAGACCATGTTATTGGCTACGGAGGTTTAACACCTGACACTGTCAAGTCGCTTGTAGAAGGGGCTATTTTTACCCGCGCCCCCAAAGATAAAAAAAATACCGCCATTTTTGTCGGCGGTAGTGACATAATTGCTGGACAGGCCTTGTTCACGGCAATTCAAAGCTATTTTTTCCCCGGCTTTCAGGTGTCGATCATGCTTGACAGCAACGGCAGCAACACCACCGCCTCGGCCGCAGTAGCAAAACTAACAACCAGCGGCACAGTTGTCGGCAAAAAAGCCGTCGTCTTAGCTGGCACTGGCCCGGTAGGCCAACGTGCGGCAGCTATGCTGGCAAAAGAAGGCGCTGACGTTTCTTTAACCGCTCGAACCATGGCGCGGGCGGCGCAAGCCTGTGCCGATATAAAAACCCGTTTCGGTGTCAATATCACCCCCGTAGAAGCGTTTGATAACGACGCCAGAGCGGCTGCGATTGCGTATGCAAACATTGTTTTGGCAACAGGCGCCACAGGCGTAGAACTGCTCAAAGCAGAGCATTGGCAACACAACAGCAATATCGGAATGATAGCGGACGCCAATGCCACCCCACCTCTTGGTATCGGTGGCACAGATATGATGGATAAGGGTATCGAAAGACACGGCAAAATCATCTGGGGTGCCATCGGCTTTGGGGCATTAAAATTAGCCTTGCACCGCGCCTGCATTGCTAAATTATTTGAAGACAATAAACAAGTTTTCGATGCAGAAAACATCTTTGCCCTCGCTAAAAAGATGGCGTAAATAATAGCCATGGCCACACTGCTTGAATTAAGACGACAAACCCTGCAAATTTTTGAGGCGGGGATCGCTGCTGCCAACCCTTCTGACGCCGTCAAACGCTATCTGAAAGCAAACGATGACCAACTTGAAATTCTGCTGGATGATGGCAGTACGCGTACTGGTCACTGGTCAAAAATCCACCTTATCGCCTTCGGCAAAGCCGCCTGCGCAATGACAGCGGCAGCGCAGCAAATTATTCCCGCCCCGCTGTTGTCCGCCACGCCTATCGCCGTGACCAACTATGAAAATGTCACTTCAATTATCGGCGTAGATGTGATCGGCGCAGGGCATCCACTCCCTGACAATGCCGGGTTGATGGCATCAAAGCAAATTATTGACCAAATCAGCCATACGCAAAAAGATGAACTCGTCTTGGTTTTGGTCAGTGGCGGCGGCTCAGCATTGATCCCCTACCCTGCAAACGGAATTAGCCTGCAAGAAAAAATTGCCACAACCGACTTATTACTGGCCTGCGGCGCGACCATTAACGAAATCAATTGTGTGCGCAAACATTTATCCCAATTAAAAGGTGGTGGCTTGGCACGGCTCGCCCTGCCCGCCGATGTCCATGCCCTGATTTTATCTGATGTATTAGGCGATGACTTAAGCGCCGTTGCCAGCGGCCCAACCGTCCCGGACAACAGCACCTATGCTGATGCTGTCACGTTGTTAAAAATGAAAGGCATTTGGGACAAAATCCCCGTTAATGTACAGTCCTATTTGGATCAAGGCAGACTAGGCAAGCGGCCGGAAACACCCAAACCCAATGATGATGTGTTTATAAAGGCTGCCAATACGCTGATAGGCAGCAATGCCATCAGCGTAACAGCCATGCTGAAAACAGCACAAAAACTGGGTTATGAAACCCAACTCTACAGTGGTCATTTATGTGGTGAAGCCAGAGAAGAGGCAGAAAAACTGGCTGTATACGCAAAAAAGATCAACAAGCCACTCGCCTTGTTAGCAGGCGGCGAAACAACCGTCACGTTGCATGGTGATGGTCTAGGCGGCAGAAACCAAGAAATGGCACTGGCATTTGCATTGGCTGCCGGGCAACATGGCTTGACTGGGCAATGGGTGTTTTTAAGCGGCGGCACTGATGGCCGTGACGGCCCTACCGATGCGGCAGGCGGCTTGGTTGACCCAAATACCTTAACGCGGATGATAACCACGGGATGTGACGCCATCGCCCTACTTGCCAATAACGATTCCTACCATGCGTTAAAAAATTCACAAGATTTACTGGATACTGGCGCAACAGGCACTAACGTTGCTGACTTGCAGGTATTGTTAATACACCCCAATCTTGGACAAAACCCATTTTAATATAAAACAACAAGGAGAAAACCATGTTTAATCGATCTATGACCATAGCTGGCTTTGATGATGAATTGTTCCAGGCTATGGAACAAGAGCGCCATCGTCAAGAAGACCACATTGAATTGATCGCTTCAGAGAATTACACCAGCCCACGCGTCATGGAAGCCTTAGGTTCACAATTGACCAATAAGTATGCCGAAGGCTACCCTGGCAAGCGCTATTACGGGGGCTGTGAATTTGTTGACAAAGTCGAGCAACTTGCCATCGACCGTGCCAAAGCGCTGTTTGGCGCAGATTACGCAAATGTCCAATCACATTCCGGCTCACAGGCTAATATGGCTGTCTTTATGGCAATGGTTCAGCCAGGCGATACGATCATGGGCCTAAGCCTTGCTGATGGCGGCCATTTGACACATGGCGCCAAACCTAACTTTTCGGGCAAACTGTATAACGCTATCCAATACGGGCTAAACCTCGAAACCGGTGAAATTGATTATGAACAAGTTGAAGCGCTAGCATTAGAACACAAACCCAAGCTTATTGTTGCTGGCTTTTCTGCGTACTCGCGCGTATGGGACTGGGAACGCTTCCGTGGCATCGCCGATAAAGTCGGCGCCTATTTTGTCGTTGATATGGCGCATGTTGCAGGCTTAGTTGCCGCTGGCTTATACCCCAACCCCGTCCCATTTGCAGATGCAGTCACCAGCACCACACACAAATCTTTACGCGGGCCACGCGGTGGGCTGATCCTGTGCCGTAGCAACCCCGATTTAGAGAAAAAAATCGACTCCAATATTTTTCCAGGCATTCAGGGCGGCCCATCCATGCACGTTATCGCCGCCAAAGCCGTGGCGTTCAAAGAAGCGATGGAACCGGAATTTAAAGTTTATCAGCAGCAAGTCATTAAAAACGCCCAAGCAATGGCGACGGCCTTCAGTACACGCGGTTTTGAAGTCGTCTCCGGCGGCACTGACAACCATTTGATGCTGGTTTCCTTAGTTTCAAAAGGCATCACGGGTAAAGCCGCCGATGCCGCCCTAGGCCGCGCCCACATTACCGTCAATAAAAACGCCGTACCGAACGACCCGCAATCGCCATTCGTTACTAGCGGCATACGCGTTGGCACCCCCGCGCCAACCACCCGTGGCTTTAAAGAAGCCGAAGTGACCGAAATCGCGCACATGATGTGTGACGTTATGGAAAATATCGATGATGAAAATGTTATCGCTTCAGTTCGCGAACGCGTTGGCAACCTATGCGCACGGTTTCCCGTGTATGGCTGATTCTTAGCCTTAGCGCTGACTCGCACAAAACGCCTATCAAAGCAACCTCACTAATATCCGGCAAAAGATAGGATTGAGGTTGTATCAGGCCACTTTTCATGGCGCGCCCCTAACTTTCCGCAATGTTTACGGTGTCTTACAAAAACTAATCATCATCAGGGATTTGTCCGCGCATTTCTTCGGACAGTAACTGCTGGGCACCCGTCGTAACAATTTGCTCCCCAGGATCCAGGCCATGGTTAACAAAATAACCATCAGCTGTCGTGACGTAATCGCTGATGACTCGACGGCTAAAGGCTTCGCCGCCAGTTTTTAGATAAACAAACGCCTGCCCCATTAGCCAGCATACGGCTGATTTAGGAATGATCACACCAGCCAGACGGTGCTGGGCTTCGGGTATCCATGCGCTGATACGCATACCTGGTTTAATGGTTTTGTCGTGAGTTTTGAAAAAATAGCCAACGCCTTGCATGTTAGCCTCTGTTTGTGGAGCCACCGAAATCAGTTCCGCTTGCTGGGCCTTGCTACGATTGCCTGAGGCGTCAATATAAATTGGCTGCTTGTCGCCTGCTAACTGGTGGTTAGTAGGCACGTTGATTTGTAGCAATGTTTGCTGACCCGACAAAAAAACACTGAATTTATCCGAATCCACAGATAACGCCCAACCAGTGAGTATTTTTCCCCAGTTAAGCGTCGCTTCGTCAATAATCGATTGGTCTTGAAAGTGAGTCGAATCAAGCAACGCTTTATCCGCTTCCCATTGCGCCTGTTGACCTTGCAGGTTGCGTTTTGAAGCGACACCATGTTGATATAAATCCTGTTGCCGTTTGGCATTTTGTGCTGTTTGTTTAAGTTTTGCTTCCGCACTACTACGTTGAGTCAATGCCATTAAATAACGGGTGCGTAATGCCAATAATGGCTGTACTGAAATCGCTTTGCCATAAGCAATAAACTCAGCATGATGGGTAGCGGTTGCAAGTGCCGTTGTTTCAATGCCTGTCGCACGTTGCGTTTCAATATCAAGCTTAACCACGGGTTGTCCATCTAAGGCCTGGATGAACGGGCGTTGCCCATCATCATTGGCAATAGTTGCTGTAACTGCAATAAAACTGCATATAAAAAACAGGGGGATTAACAACGGTTTCATGTTGGCGTAGAAAGATAGGCCGGAGCCGGATCATAAAAAAGCTCTTAGTGTGCAAGAGCTTGCCCAGTATTCATAATGTTATTAGGAAAAATAGAGATTTATAGCTTCTTGTTCTATTACGTTACTTAGCGTGTATAAAATAATAATCAAAAAAAAGCCCTGGTCGAAATTTCAACCAGGGCTTACCAATCAACCTAAAAAACTGGGTGATTAGTTAGGCAATGCGAATACAGTCAACGTACCGCCTAATTTAGTGTACGAGTTTAAGCTTCTGTAAGCACCAACCGCACCTAGACCTTCAGAACCTGAAGCGTCTGTGCCATCATCAAGCCCAGCAGCAATACCGATACCTGCCCAGCCACCGATACCTGACAATACGCCAACATATTGTTTGCCGTTGTATTTCCAAGTATTGACGTTACCGATGATGCCTGAAGGCGTTTTGAATTTGTACAATTCTTTGCCTGTTTTAGCATCAACCGCTTTTAAGTAACCTTCCAGTGTGCCGTAGAACACTACGCCGCCAGCAGTTGCAACCGAACCAGACCATACAGAGAATTGCTCTTTGTTAGACCAAACGATTTTACCTGTTTTAGCATCAAAAGCAGTGAATTGGCCTAAGTTAGTCGTGCTGTCTGGTTTGCCTGTCATAACATCAGCGCCGGCTGGCATCATGCTTAAAGTAGCACCTACATAAGGCTGGCCTGCGGTATATGACACTTCAAATGGTTCGTAGTCCATACACAGGTGGTTGCCTGAGATATAGAACAGACCAGTTTGTGGTGAGTAAGACACTGGCTGTTGGTTCTTAGAACCTAGCGCAGCAGGGCAAACGCCTTTAGTGTTGACGTCTTCACCGTTTTGCTCAGTACTGTATTTAGACACGACTTCTGGACGACCGGTGTTCATGTCAACATGTGTTGCCCAATTCACAGACTTATCGAATTTCTCGGCAACCAGCAATTCACCTGTTTCGCGGTCTAAAGTGTAACCGAAGCCATTACGGTCAAAATGCACGATAGTTTTGTGCATTTTGCCTTTGACTTCTTGGTCAACCAAAACGGTTTCGTTGATACCGTCGAAATCCCACTCATCATGTGGTGTCATTTGGTAAACCCATTTAACAGCGCCTGTGTCTGCGTCACGTGCCCACAATGACATAGACCATTTGTTATCGCCTGGGCGTTGTACTGGGTTCCATGTGGATGGGTTGCCTGATCCGTAATAGATCAAGTTCAATTTAGGATCGTAGCTAGTCCAGCCCCAAGTTGTACCGCCACCGATTTTCCATTGGTCGCCTTCCCAAGTTTTAACACTTGAATCAGCACCTACTGGAACGACTTTGCCATTTTCCCAAGTAGTTGTTTTCTTAGCGTCAATCAACGTGTCTTTATCTGGGCCGATGCTATAGCCTTTCCATCTTAATTTGCCAGAATTGATATCATAGGCCGCCAAGAAGCCGCGGACACCAAACTCACCGCCGGAAATACCGGTTAAAACAGTGTCTTTCACAACTAATGGTGCGTTAGTGTTGGTCATGCCCAGTTTAGGATCACCGTTTTGGACACTCCATACACGCTTACCTGTTTTAGCGTCTAAAGCAGTCAAAACAGTATTAGATTGTTGCAAAAAGATTTTGCCGTCGCCGTAAGCCAAACCACGGTTGACAGTATCGCAACACATTACGGGAATAGTCACATCCGCGTCTTGTGTTGGGGTAAATTCCCAAATCACAGATTGGGTTTTTTGGTCAATTGCGTAAACAGTGTTAGGAAAAGGTGTGTGGATATACAGAACATCATCGACAACCAATGGGCCGCCTTCATGACCACGTAATACGCCTGTGGAGAAAGACCATGCGGGTTGCAGATTTTTTACGTTGTTGGCGTTGATTTGATCCAATTCACTGTAACGGGTACCCGCATAATCACCACCCCAAGTCGCCCAGTTAGCTGGGTTTTGAGTCAGTTTTTCAACACCACTGTTAGCAGTTGAAATTGCTGGTGCAACTAACAAAGCAGCTACACTGGAAGCAAGCAGCCAACTTTTTAAAGGCTTCTTCATAATATATTTCTCCTGATATTCTGTTGTACAACAAAATACTGATTATGTTTTTTTTAGACTAATATTAGTTTTTGGCAGAGTTCTAGATCCCCTCGTGTACAGGAATATTTCACGCCAAGTGCCTAGATTTAATGATTTTGCCCAAAAAGTCAACTTTTAATAAAGCGGGAAAAGCCTAGTGGGTAATTACAAGGCTACCCTTATGGGTTTAGCCTGTTGTTTCCTAAATGACTTCGATTTGATGGCCTGCGTCATTCCAACATAAGATTTGACCACCATCCTTATGCCATGCCGCAAGCACAAAACGTTGCACAGGCTTGCCGTTTATTTCAAAGTCATGCACCGCAGGCCGATGTGTATGTCCATGGATAAGCCGGACACAAGCCTGTTCGCCCATTACCTTAACCACGGTGCCCTGATTGACGTCCATAATAGCCTGTGATTTTTTACGCTTATGGAAATAGCTACGGAGACGGTACCAGCGGGCAACCAATAAACGTAACAGCAATGGTTTAGAAAGCACATTCCCGCGCCATTCCTGCGTATGCGATTTAGCGCGGAATGTTTGATAAGGCAAGTCATCTGTGCACAACAAATCGCCATGCGTAAGCAAAGTAGGCCTACCTTGCAAATCAATGACAACATAATCATCAAGCAAGGTGACCCCCGTTTCCGCACAAAATTGTTTGCCCAACAAAAAGTCGCGGTTGCCGGGCTGTAAATAAACAGCCGTTCCAGAATCAGTGAGCTTCTTAATTTGTTTGCGGATAGTGCGGTTAGGTGGCGTCAAATCATCATCACCTACCCAAGCATCAAATAAGTCACCTAAAATATAAACAGCCGCCGCGCTAGGGGCACGATTTTTCAGGAAATCGAGAAAGCGACGGGTAATTTCAGGCTTGTCCCATGAAATATGCAAATCGGAAATAAACAGGATATCGTCATTCATCTGAAGGCTTCTGCCCGTTGCGCCAACCTACCGAATTAATAGGCTGGGACTGCCAACTTAAAACTAACAAGGACGGCGTACAAAACAGTGTTTTGTACGCCTAAAAAACGCTTAACCCAGACCTTAGCGCTTACTCTATAATTTCAGCTTTTTCGATGACAATGTCAGTTTTAGGCACATCCTGATGGCCGCCACGATTGCCTGTTGGCTGCTGTGCCATCGCATCTACCACATCCATACCGTCGATGACTTCACCAAATACCGCATAGCCCCAGCCGCTTGATGTCGGGCTGGTATAGTTCAGGAAGCCGTTATCTTTATAATTGATAAAAAACTGCGCAGTTGCCGAATCAACTACGTTAGTACGCGCCATTGCGAGCGTGCCACGCTTGTTTAGCAAGCCGTTATCCGCTTCATTTTTGATAGGGGCATGCACCGCTTTTTGGGTAAACGATGCGTCAAAACCACCGCCTTGTGCCATAAAACCTGGAATAACCCGATGAAAAATCGTGCCGTTATAAAAACCTTCGTTAACATAGGTCAAAAAATTTGCCGCTGAAATTGGCGCTTTTTCAGCGTTCAATTGAATAGTGATAACACCCAGAGAGGTTGTTAATTTAACTTTTGTTGATGAATCAGACATTATATTTTCCTTTGCAAAAGAAAGTGTTGTAGTTAAAAACAGCATCAGGGCAAGCAGTGTTAAACGCATAGAGTATTCCTTGTGATTGATGCAAACAGGAGATTCTAGGTGTTTTTATCTTGAAAGAGAAGTATGCGCTTGGTAAATTGTAACCATTTTTGCCAAATAGCATCGCTAAATGGCCTTGTTCACTTCGTCTGTATGCTGAAAATATATAACACCCTGTCCCGAAAAAAAGAACTGTTCCAGCCCCGTGTCGAAGGCAAAGTAGGCCTGTATGTCTGCGGCATGACCGTTTACGATTATTGCCATATCGGCCATGCCCGCGTCATGGTTGTATTCGACACCGTGGCAAGGCATTTCCGTTATTCCGGCTATGACTTAACCTATGTCCGCAATATTACCGATATTGACGATAAAATCATCCATCGCGCCCATGAAAATAACGAAGAATTTGGCGCGCTGACTGAACGTTTCATCACTGCGATGCACGAAGACGAACGCGCTCTCGGCGTCCTTCCGCCCGACTTCGAGCCTAGGGCGACGCAAGCCATTGCCGACATCGTTACCATGATTGCCGCATTAATAGCCAAGGGGTTCGCCTATATTGGCAGCAATGGCGATGTGTTCTACTCCGTCAATAAATTCAAGACCTACGGGCAATTATCCGGCAAAAATCTGGATGACTTACAAGCGGGCGAGCGGGTTGATGTCGATACCGCCAAACAAAACCCACTGGATTTTGTGCTCTGGAAAATGGCAAAAGCCAATGAGCCTGCGTGGGAATCGCCTTGGGGACTAGGGCGTCCTGGCTGGCATATTGAATGTTCGGCAATGTCCACCTGCTGCTTAGGCAATCACTTTGATATTCATGGCGGTGGCATGGACTTGCAGTTCCCGCATCATGAAAATGAAATCGCCCAATCTGAAGGCGCCACTGGCGAAAAATTTGTCAACCTTTGGATGCACAATGGCTTCGTCCGGGTTAACGAAGAAAAAATGTCCAAGTCGTTAGGCAATTTCTTTACTGTGCGCGAAGTCCTGAAGCAATATCGGCCTGAAATTATCCGTTTCTTTATCCTATCCAGCCATTACCGCAGCCCGCTGAATTATTCCGATGAACAATTAAATGATGCAGGAACGGCTTTAACCCGACTTTACACGGCGTTGCGTGGTATTGAAATAACCGATGAGGCCAAAGACGCGGACTATGAAAACCGCTTTAAACAAGCAATGGACGATGATTTCAATACGCCGGTCGCATTAGCCGTACTGTTTGATCTGGCCAGGGAACTCAACAAAGCCAAAGAAAGCGACCACGAAACTATCGCTAACTTAGCCGCCACCTTAAAATATCTAGGTGGCCTGCTGGGTCTCTTACAAAATGACGCCAATGAATTCTTACAAGGCGACTCGCAAGGCGTCGATGTGGAACAACAAATACAGGCGCGGATCGACGCAAAAAAAGCGAAGAATTGGGCGCTGGCCGATAAAATCCGCGATGACTTAAAAGCCTTAGGCGTAATATTGGAAGATGCGCCCAACGGCACGACCCTCTGGCGACGCGAATAAACCATATTAATCCGCCTGACATGACCTTATTTTAATTACACACCGTACTTACCGAAAATAAAAAAATGAGTGAATTAAAAGACAAATCCGTCCAAACTTTTCTTGATGAATTGGCCAGTAAGGCCGCCACACCCGGCGGTGGCAGCGCGGCGGCAATTATGGGCGCGCAAGCCGCCGCTTTAGTCAGCATGGTCTGCAACCTAACCATCGGCAAACCTAAATACGCTGAAGTTGAAGCGGACATGCAGGCTTTGTTAGAAAAATCAGAGGCACTTCGTAAAAAACTGACCGCCCTGATTAAGGCCGATATGGACGTATTTGACCGGGTTATGGCGGCTTATGGCTTACCTAAAGAAACCGACCCAGAAAAAACCGCCCGTAGCGAAGCAATACAAACCGTGTTAAAAGACGCTACAGAAGTACCGTTAGCCTGTGCACGTGCGTGCCGTGAGGCAATCGAATTAAGCGACATCGCCGCCGAAAAAGGCAACCTTGGTGTGATTAGCGATGCCGGTGCGGCAGTTATGGCGGCTTACAGCGGCTTAAAGAGCGCTGCATTAAACGTTTATATCAACACCAATAGCTTAAAAGACCCTCTGTTTGTCGAGCAGAAACTCGCTGAACTGGATGTGATTTTAACGGGTGCCGACCAAGCCGTAGAAAACATTTACCAGCGCGTTAAAACCAAACTATAACAGAGCATGAGACGGCGGCTTGCCAAAGCCGGACTGTTTGTGACGCCACTCTTTAAATTTTGAAACAAAATGCCAGGAACAACCTTATGAGCTCCATTTACGGCTGGTTTTCAGTCTCAAAATCCGCACCGTCACCCGGAATGATTGACAGCCAACGCAACGCATCAAAATGCCTGACAGCAACCTCGCCCCGCGTTGCCTGCCAACATAAACGCGCCGAATTGGGCGGTCACGGCAGCAATGCCGCGCCGGCCATTTATCAATCTGAACGCATCCTGGCAATTATTGACGGCACACCGCAATGGCAGGATAGCGCATTGGCAACACTGGCAAAACAACAGGGTGACGCCCACGCGCTCGCTGAAGGTTTTTTGCGTGATGGCCGCGCCGTGCTCAATAAAATCAGCGGCCCCTTTGCCTGCTGCCTGATAGCCCCTGAAAACCACTACGCCTTACTGGCAGTTGACCGCTTGGGCATTCGGCCACTGGCCTTTTATTGGCAGAACGGGCATCTTATTTTTGGTAGCCAACTTGACCAAATCGCCGCCCGCCCAGATGTTAAAGTAGCCGTTGATCCGCAGGCTATTTTTAACTATCTATATGCCCACATCATTCCAAGCCCAGAAACGATTTATCAAGGCATTGCCAAACTTCAGCCCGCCGAATGTTTGGAAATCAGCAACGGACAGATTGACCGCCAATTTTATTGGCAACGGCCTTATCACGACAGCCCGCTACCCAAAACCGCCCTACTCGCCCAATTACACACCGAACTGGAACAAGCCACCGCGCTGTGCTTACCAGACCAACACACTGGCGCGTTTTTGAGTGGCGGGCTTGATAGCAGCACGGTGGTTGGCAAGTTCCAAAAGCTGATGCCGCACCCTATTGATGCGTTCACCATAGGCTTTGATGCGGCCGGTTATGATGAAATGGAATACGCGCGGATAACCGCCAAACATTTTAACGTCAAGCTGCATGAATACTATGTCACTCCCGCCGATGTCCTACATGCGATCCCATTAATTGCCAAGACTTACGACGAACCCTTTGGCAATGCCTCCGCTATTCCCGCCTATTACTGCGCCAAACTTGCCAAAGAGCAGGGCATGACAAAATTATTGGCTGGCGATGGCGGCGATGAGATTTTTGCCGGCAATGCGCGTTATGCCAAGCAAAAGCTATTCGATTTTTATCGGTATATTCCAGGTATCGCCAAGTCAATTTTAGAACCCTTGGCCGCTAATATCCCGCCGCTACGGAAAGTTAAAAGCTACATCGACCAAGCAAACATTCCAATGCCCGAACGCTTGGAAACCTATAATTTCCTGCACCGCACCCCTTTAACAGAAATTTTTTCTGGGGACTTCCTAAGACAAGTCAACCCGAACTTACCGTTGCAAAACCTACATAATACTTACCAGCATGCCGCCACCGATGATTTGGTCAAACGGATGCTATTTTTAGACAATAAATTCACCTTAGCCGATAATGACTTGCGAAAAGTCAACCGCATGTGTGAATTGGCCGGTGTTGACGTAAGATATCCTATGCTACAAGAAAATCTGGTGGACTTTGCGGCCACCATCCCTTCTAACTGGCTGATGCAAGGCATTGGACTGCGGTCATTTTATCGTGCCGGCATGAAAGGCTTCTTGCCAGATGCAACGCTGGCAAAAAGCAAACAAGGCTTTGGCTTGCCATTTGGCGTTTGGATGAGCACCGATAAGGATCTAAAAGACTTTGCCGAAGCCAATTTGCAAAGCATAGCAAACCGTGATTTTTTAAATCCTGCCTATATTAAAAAGCTGCTTCAACTACATCAGTCTGGCGATGCATCTTATTACGGTGTGATGATTTGGTTATTGATCATGTTGGAGCAGTGGTTATCAACCCATTAATTGTTCGGTGTTACAGAACCTTGCAATTAAACAGCACAAAACAGGCGGCAAATGATGGTGGTCACTAAAAGAACGTTATTGATTGTAGAAGATGACCCGGGCTTGCAAAAGCAATTAAAATGGAGTTTTGATGGCTATCAAACTGTCATCGCTGGCAACCGGGACGATGCCATTACCGCATTAAGACGCCACATGCCCTCCGTGGTGACGCTGGATTTAGGCTTGCCACCAGACCCAACAAACGCAAGTGAAGGGCTTGAAACCCTCAAAGAAATCCTGCAACTGGCCCCTAGCACTAAAGTGATTGTCGTCACCGGCAATGATGACCGGAACAACGCCGTTAAGGCCGTGGCCATGGGCGCCTATGATTTTTATCAAAAACCCATTGACAGTGATGAATTGACGCTGATTATCGAACGCGCTTTTCAACTCGATGATTTGCAAAAAGCTTATTCGAGCTTGCAACAAGCCAACACGGAGCCCTTATCCGGCATTATCGCATCCAGCAAAAAAATGCAGGGGCTTTCACGAACCATAGAAAAAGTCGCCCCCACCAATGCCACCACCTTGTTACTGGGTGAAAGCGGTACCGGTAAAGAAGTGCTGGCAAAGGCCCTACATGAACTAAGCGACCGTGCCAGCAAACCTTTTGTCGCAGTAAATTGCGCGGCCATTCCAGAAAACTTGCTAGAAAGCGAGCTGTTCGGTTATGAAAAAGGTGCGTTTACCGGAGCCACCCAACAAACTAAAGGCAAAATAGAATATGCCGATAAAGGCACTTTTTTTCTGGATGAAATTGGCGACCTGCCCTTTGCCCTGCAATCCAAACTACTACGTTTTCTTCAGGAAAGGGTGGTTGAACGCCTAGGTGGAAGACGGGAAATACCCATTGATGTACGCATTGTTTGCGCGACCCATCAAAACCTGCAAACACTGATTGACGAAGGCAAATTCCGAAGCGATTTATATTATCGGATCAGTGAAATAACCATCAATATCCCCCCCTTAAGAGAGCGGGATGGTGACGCCATAGTCATCGCCACCGCCTTGTTAAAACGCTTTTGCAAATCCCACAACAAACAAATAAAAGGCTTTAGCGATGAAGCCATTGCCGCCATTGAGAATTATGCGTGGCCGGGCAATATCCGTGAACTTGAAAATAAAATCAAACGTGCCGTCATCATGACGGACGAAGCCTTTATTTCGGATTATGACATCGAACTACGGCAAAATACCGAAGATGCTATGCCATTTAATCTGAAGACCGTCCGGGAAACCGCTGAAACTGCTGCAATAAAAAGGGCACTGACGGTATCCCACAACAACATCTCCAACGCTGCCAAGCTGCTAGGCGTGACACGACCAACGCTTTATAGCCTGTTTGAAAAATATGGCATCCAGGTTAACGGCTAATTTAACCCGCGATTGCCATAGCGCCGAATTGTTCAGACCCACTTGAAGCACTAGCACCCGTCCGACATCATCACTACTTGCGGTTTAACGCCGCCGCCGCATCTTGCCCAGTTCCCGCCAAATGTGCATCGCGTGCCGGCAATACGTCTGCGACAACTTCCAGACGCTTCCAAGCCGGCGCAGGTGTTTCGCAATGTTTTTTAGGGACAAACGCAGATTCTTCCACCAGTGTCATTTTGTGAATATAGCGGGGGCAATTAGGAAACATTTCCCGTAGTTTTACCCGTAGAATTATTTGCGCCTCCGGCCAGTGATCCAATAACGGGTCATTTTCCTGTATAAACGCACTGCCGTTCAATCGTAGCCTCGCTTGCCGCTGGAAATCAACGAACAATAAACTGACATGCCTATTAACCAACACATTGCCCGCTGAAAGGTACATGCCACTACCATCATAGAGCGGAAAAGCAAGGGTACATTCATCAAGCACCTGGACCAAACCCACACTACCGCCTTTGTAAGAACAATTAGGCCGCCCCTCCCCGTCAACTGTAGCTAAGAAAAACATGTTTTGCTCTTCGATAAAAGCTTTGTCTTCCGGACTAATCTGCCCGGTTACAATCGCCTCGGCAAGGCGGTCAGCCATGCGTTGAGTATCAAACTGGTTTTGCAATTTACGGCTGCCTTCGTGGTAAAACTCACTCATCACTCCTCCCGGGAGTTAAATATTGGGGAACAGACTTGGTTTAAAAATACTTACCTTAAGCTTGCCTCGATAAGCACAATAGCCGCCTGCCGAGCCTGTCCGGCCACGCCAGAATGACGCTTCATTTGCTCTGAGACAATAGCGCCTTCAATCAGCAGGCTTAACTGCAACGCCAAGTTTTCAGGATAGTTAGAACCACATTGCCTCGCTAAGTCAGCGATATAGCAGCGAAATTTATCATAAAACTCAGCGGACACTTGATGCACAGGATTGCCTTCAAGCGGAAACTCCGCAGCCGCATTGATGAATGCGCAACCTCGAAATTCAGGAATAGCCAGCCATTCGTCCAGCACATCAAAAACCGCCAATAACTTTTCTTTAGGATTAGCGGCTTTATCGTCAACCTGAGCGACAAACCACGTCCGAAAATCCTCATCCCGTTTACGCAGGAATGCAACCACCAAGTCGTCTTTGGAAGGGAAATACTTGTAAAGGCTCATTTTTGTCGTGTTTGCCGCTTTGGCAATGGCATCAACACCCGTCGCCCTAACGCCTTGGCTATAAAAAAGTTCTGATGCAGCGAGCAGGATTTTTTCTTGGAGTGTTGAAGGCATGAATAGAAACACCGATGACTGATATTGTTGCAGCTATACCGAGCGGTATACTATAATAAAAACTATACTGACCAGTAAGTATTTTTAATTATAACAAACAATTTAAATAGCAGGAGACATAATGGAAATATTATTAATAGGTGCGGTGATAATGGTTTTTGCCTTATTAGGCTCGGCATGGCTGATGACCTTTGCAAGATGGTTTCCAATTAAAGGCATCGATGGGGAATTTCTAAGCGATTATAAAACGCTCATCAGGGCGCATGTTGACTTTGCCTTAATGGCTTTGTTTTGCCTAGCTTTTTACGCCACGAAAATACCATTGCCGATTGCCGCCTGCTGGCTGGTTGTGATCGGCGGAATTACTAATCCCTGCGTATTTGTTGTCGCTGCATTTGATCCGGATTTTTGGGGAAAGCCCCATTGGCAAGTTTATTCAGCACTGAGTTTTATCATTACAACCATTGGCTTTGCCTGGATTGGAATGACATTATTGGCGTATGCCTGGTGATAGCGCGTTAGCTGGGGCGGCTTTTTTCCATCAGCACTCTTGTTAAGGTTGATGGAAAACTTAAAAACTATGGTGTGGTGACCGTCTTTTTTAAATGCCTTAACTAAGGAACTTTCCGCCCAGCCTAAATATCTCAGTATTTAGTTATCGAGATTCTCAAACAATTATTGTTCCGCTCAATAACCACTGGCCTGACAGGCCAGATTAAAGACTTAGAGTACCGCCTGAACCGTCGTTTTTCCAGCCCGCCTCTGTCATTGTCGTCCCTCCCCTGTAGCTTGCTTGCCTGAAACAGCAAATGCCAGGCCTTTTTTAAATTCCAGCTTATTGGCTCTGCAATATTTGCCTGCCCTGCTAAAACAACATACATTTTTTATTCTATTTTTTAATGAGTTATCCATGTCGCAACAATTGACTTACCCTGAGCAGCTATCACCTAACCATTTCGCAACGGTGCAGACAGCTAGGGAAGAATTAATACAGGCGGTGGCAAAATACGCACAGCCTGATTACCAAAAAGCCTACTGGCAACTATCGAACACCATTATTCCGTACCTTGGCCTTTGGGTTTTAATGATTTATTTCGTATCGCAGGGTTATCCTTACTGGCTTACCCTGTTATTAGCAGTACCTGCGGGTGGCTTATTGGTACGGATTTTTATTTTTTTCCACGACTGTACCCACGGCGCCTTTTTTCCATCCCGCAAGGCAAACCGTATACTGGGCTATATTACCGGCATCCTCGTTTTTACCCCGTTTGAAGACTGGCAGCGCACCCATGTTATCCATCATTCTGCTTCAGGCGATCTGGATCGCCGGGGCACAGGTGATGTTTGGACATTAACCGTAGAAGAATACTTGGCAGCCTCACGGTTTAAACGCCTAATCTACCGGCTGTTCCGTAACCCGCTGGTATTATTCAGCATTGTCCCGCTATTTTTGTTTTTGCTGGTCAATCGGTTTTCAAGCCAAGGCGCAGGAAAACGCGAACGCCGTAGCGTTATAGTGACCAATGCCAGCCTTGCCACCCTAATAATTGCCATGAGCCTGGCTTTCGGTTGGCAAAATTATTTGCTGGTTCAATTGCCGGTTCTTTGGATAGCGGCCACCACGGGCATGTGGATGTTTTACGTCCAGCACCAGTACGAAGGTGTTTATTGGACCCGCCATGAAAGCTGGGATCTGACCCGCTCCGGATTGGAAGGCAGTTCGTATTATAAATTGCCTAAAGTGCTGCAATGGCTGGTCGGAAATATTGGCCTGCATCATATCCACCACGTCAGGGCCAATATCCCCAACTACAATTTGCAGCGTTGCTACAATGAAGTGCCTGCCTTGCAAGCGGTGATCCCGCTGACTATCCGCAAAAGCTTTAAATCACTTTGGTTGAATTTATGGGATGAGCAACGGCAAAAACTGGTGAGCTTTCGGGCAATTAAAAGGTTGCCGCGCCGCTAAAATGCCTCGTAGGTTGCGGTAAAGCAACGAACCCTTTATGCCCCAGAGAGTACAACGCATTGGGGTGCTAATTGTTGGGATTCGCACACTCACCCCAACCTACGCTTTTTTTCGTGTCTTTCGTGATTTTCGTGGATGCTTGTTCCATAACACCAACCCATCAGCGCATAACAATCCCTTGGCGTTTCGCTCCCCAATTGCCCGGTTTTTCATTAAAAACCCCAGCGCAACGTGCCCCACAAAAACGGCAACAACCCTGGCTATCCAAATTCCATTCAGACAGCTCATACCAATCACGGCCTATCAATAGTTTGCCGCAACCGTGGCAGTAAGTGCTGTCTGCGGCCTTGTCATGCGCGTTACCTATATAGGCATAATGCACGCCATTTTTTAACGCGATTTGTCGGGCTTTTAATAAGGACGAAACCGATGTGGAGGGCTTGTCGAGCATTTTCCAGTCCGGATGAAAGGCGGAAAAGTGCATTGGCACATCCGGCCCCAAGTTTTCAACCACCCATTGGCTCATCGCGTCCAGCTCCGCCTCCGAATCATTCTCGCCGGGAATAATTAGCGTGGTTAACTCCAGCCAAACCGCAGTCTCATGCTTGATGTATTGCAATGTTTCCAACACCGGCTGTAAATGGCCGCCAGTGATTTTGTGATAAAAGCCTTCAGTGAAGGCCTTTAAGTCAATGTTTGCTGCATCCATCCATTGATAAAACTCAACCCTAGGCTCGACACAAACATAACCTGCCGACACTGCAACTGATTTTATCCCTAACTGTCTACACGCTATTGCCGTATCGATGGCATATTCATGGAACACCACCGGATCATTGTAGGTATAAGCCACGCTGTCACAGCCGTAATCCCGCGCCGCTTGGGCAATTGCCTCAGGTGAGGCTTGGCTCATCAGTGTATCCATTTCCCGTGATTTGCTGATGTCCCAATTTTGGCAAAACTTGCAAGCCAAATTGCAACCGGCGGTGCCAAAAGAAAACACTGGCGTACCGGGCAAAAAATGATTCAATGGTTTTTTTTCGATGGGGTCAATGGCAAAACCGCTGGAGCGCCCGTAACTGGTCATGACAACTTGGCCATCGAGGTTTTGCCTGACAAAACAAAGGCCACGTTGGTTTTCATGCAACTTGCAAAATCTTGGACACAGATCGCATTGAATCCGCTTATCGTCCAAGCTATGCCAATAGCGGGTTTTCACGGTGTCGTGGGTGATAAAATCTGTCATCTCGATATTCCTTAAAACTATTTATACGCTTGCTAAAAATAGCAAACACTGGTAAGACACTATAGTTTTATAGTGTAATTTTTCATCGGGATATAAGAGGAGATACTTATGAACAGACTACCTGCTGTAGCCGGCACTTTTTACCCGGCCGACCCGAAACAACTTCATGCCATGCTGGATCAGTATTTGAATGATGCAGAAACCGCAGCAAAAGTTCCTAAGGCCATTATCGTCCCTCATGCGGGCTATATTTATTCTGGGCCAATCGCGGCATCGGCTTATATCCGCTTAAAAAAAGCCAACGATCTGATAACCCGTGTCGTCCTTATTGGCCCCTCCCATCGGGTCGCTTTCAAGGGAATTGCCGTTAGCAAAGCAAAAAACTTCATAACCCCGCTAGGCGCTATCCTTGTTGATCAGGCCGCCGTAGAGTCTATCGCGCAGTTGCCATTTGTCAACTATCTCGAACAAGCGCATAAGCAAGAGCACAGTCTGGAAGTGCATCTTCCTTTTTTGCAGGAAATGCTGGATGACTTCAAAATCATCCCGATAGTCACTGGCGACGCCACCCCGGAACAGGTCGCACAAGTGCTGGATAGGTTATGGGGCGGCGCTGAAACGCTGATTGTCATCAGTTCTGATCTCAGCCACTATCACGATTATACAACGGCAAAACGGTTGGACGAAGCAACCAGCCAACTGATAGAAAACCTGCAATATGACGACCTCGCCGTTGAATCCGCGTGTGGCAAGGTGCCGGTCAGCGGCTTATTAAAAGTGGCTCGAGAAAAGTCGCTCACTGTTAAAACCATCGATTTACGCAACTCCGGCGACACTGCAGGAGATAAAAGTAAAGTGGTAGGGTACGGCGCTTATGTCATTGAATAAAGAACATCAACAACGGCTGCTCACCTTGGCAAAAAGCTCCATTACACACGGCTTGCAGACAGGTAAACCCTTAACCATAGACCTCGCTGATTTCCCGGATGAATTGACCGCATTGCGGGCGACTTTTGTCACCTTAGAAAAGCACCATCAGCTGCGCGGCTGTATCGGCATGCTGGAAGCGGTCAGGCCACTAGCGGAAGACATTGCCAAAAATGCCTATTCCGCCGCCTTCCAAGACCCACGCTTCCCACCGCTGCAAGCGGATGAACTGGACGGGCTGGACATCCATCTGTCAATACTCACGCCTGCCGAGCCGGTTACATTCAGCTCTGAACAGGATTTGTTGACGCAATTGCAACCGGGCGTAGACGGCCTGATTTTGGAAGAAGGTCAGCAGCATGGCACTTTTTTGCCTTCAGTATGGGAAGCGCTGCCCGAACCCGAACAATTTTTGCGGCATTTAAAACAGAAAGCGGGCTTACCGGCCGATTATTGGTCTGATACGCTCAAGGTTTATCGTTACCATGCTGATGTGATAGCGTGAGCCGCAAAGCCATGAACACCCCCCCAAAAAACCTTGAGTTTGCACAGTACCCGCCGCTGATCCAAGCCTTATGCAATCCCGACGCTTATCCCCATGAAACTGGCGCGATCCGTTGTGTTGAAACCCATATTTCTTGGGTATTGCTGACCGGACAAACAGCTTACAAAATAAAAAAAACCGTCCAATTTGCCTTCCTGGATTTTTCCAGCCTGGCGCAGCGGCTTTTTTTCTGCCGCGAAGAACTCAGGCTTAACCAACGCCTTGCGCCAGACTTGTATCTTGACATCGTGCCCATCACGGGCACACCGGAGCATCCCAATCTAGCAGGAGGCCCTGGCCCTGTTATCGAATACGCCATCAAAATGCGCCAATTCCCCTCAGGGCTATTGCTCGGCGAGCGTGCCAAATGCGGGCAATTGACGACCGATGAGATTGACCAGTTGGCATCAATTATCGCCGAATTTCATGACAACAGCGCCCGCGCCACCGAAGCGTCACCTTACGGCGATAGCGCCTCGATCAAACACTGGTGCGACGAAAATTTCGCCTGCATCCGCCCGTTGCTTAATGACGGCCCGCAATTGCAACAGCTTCAGCACATACAAATTTGGAGCGACAACGCATGGCAACAAAAATCCGGCTTGATGCAAGCACGCAAGCAACAAGGCTATGTCCGCGAATGTCACGGTGATTTGCACCTTAACAACATCACGCTGATCAATGGCAAAGTGACCTTGTTCGACTGCATCGAATTCAACGCTGATCTGCGTTGGATAGATGTCATCAACGAAATCGCTTTTCTGGCGCTTGACCTGCTACAAGTTGGCTATGACCGCCATGCCTATCGGCTGCTGAACCAGTATTTGCAACTGACAGGCGATTATGCAGGGCTGAGTTTATTACGTTATTATCTGGTCTATCGGGCGTTGGTGCGCGCCAAACTGGCTTTATTGCGGATCACCCAGCAACCGGATGAAGAAACTATCCGGCAAGCGCATGACGAATACACTGCGTATGCGGGGCTTGCCGAGCGTTGTACCCACAATACCAAACCGGTATTGATAATCACCCACGGTTATTCGGGTTCGGGCAAATCCTTTCTGGCGGCCCAGTTAGCCGAACAAACCGGTGCGTTACAGATACGGTCGGATGTGGAACGTAAAAGGCTGTTCGGCTATCACATGCAAGACCAGACTGACCGCAGCATTTATTCGCAAACCGCAGGACAAAAAACGTATCAGCATCTCGCCGGACTGGCAAAAACCATTATTGAGGCCGGTTTTCCGGTCATCGTCGATGCGACCTTTCTAAAATCGGCACAACGCGAATTGTTCCGGCAATTGGCAAAAGACTGTGGTGTGAGTTTTATTATCATCAATGTGCAGGCATCAGAACAAACTTTGTACCGACGTGTCAGCGGGCGCCAGAACGATGCATCTGAAGCCACAGTTGAGGTTTTGCAACGGCAATTACAATCGGCACAAACGTTATCAATACAGGAACGCCTTGAAGCAATCACGGTTGATACCGAAAACAACACCCTCGAAGATAGTATTGCCGTGATTAAAACAGCGCTATGTGATCATGCGGGTCTTGACAATTTTTTAGATAGTTAAATGCAGCACTAACCGATTAAGTTTAATAATATTTTTTAATGTGCCTGCTATGATAAAACCACAGTGCTTTTCTGAGTAAAATTAAAAACCAAGGCACTTTTCTATTGAGCTTTGGCTGACCGCCACGACCAAGCATTCCATCTAAGCCCCCTAAAAGACAGGCGTCCGCCTTGCTTTTGGCGGCGGCGTCGAAAACTAATTTGTTTGCTGAGAAAATTGCCCGCTCCAGCAATCTTATTGAAATAAAACGTCGATATTCCTTTGGTGTATAGCGTAGCCAAAAGAAAAATGCGTTCCTAGCCATTAAATAGTAATAGTAGGGAGGGCGTGTTGACGGAATCTCATGTTGAAATCGGGCATTAAACGCAACGCTATTTTTCCACCCAGCGGCAGCCAGTCTTACGCTGATATCGTTATCTTCGTAATAAGCAAAAAATGCCTCATCAAGCAGACCAACCTCTTTAATAGCTTTAACGCGAAATAAAATTGCTGCACCAATCAACCAGGTATTGGTCGCATCCGTTGATACGGCAATATTCCAGTCAGATTCTTTATCAGGAAAAACAGGCAAAAGCGCTTCCCAATTATGATGCCCACCGCAAAAGTCAACCAACTCACCATCAACAAGCAATGGCGACACAGCCCCACAAGACGGATCCCTTTCGGCAAGCGCAATTATTCTGGAAAGTGTCTCTGGAAATGGGATACCATCGTTATTGACTAACCACACATAATCTGCTTGATCATCAATTGCTTGGCGCATAATTATGTTATGTCCGCCCGCAAAACCCAGATTTTCATCCAAATGTATTAATGTAACAAGATCATTTTTAACGCCTTCCGATAAGCACCGCCAGTCGTCCTGATCAGAACCATTATCGACAATAAAAACTTTAATTTTAAGATTAGGAGGTATATCTGACTGAAGCAGGTGGTCCAAACAAACCAAAGTAGCTTCTGCTTTGTTCCAGTTTAATATGCTAATGTAAACCAATGTAAGCAGGTTTTTATTCATCATAGTGGAGTATCAATTTTGAAGACAATTAAAAACTTAGCCATGGTTTATAGAATCGCAACTTTGCTGCTTAGTCCCGTAACTTTGCCTAAAAAAACCAGGTGTTTTTAAGCCAACAAATCAGCAATTATTTTGCAAGCGGCATCCACTTGTTGAAAGCATCGCTGATAAATTTCAGTTGGCTGTCCATAGGGGTCGGAGATTTCAAGCGGTATAATTTGGCTATTGTCGGTTACAGTACCCAGCAAATGAACTTTATGCCGGTGTTTTGGAAATTTATCGCTAAGGGTTTGATAGTGTTTGATTTCCATGGCAAAAACAATATCCGCCTCGGCAAGCATCTCTTCGGTTAGCAGACGCGAAGACCATTGTGATAAATCGATGCCTTGCTGTTTAGCAAGGCCAACCATCACAGGATCGGCAGGCCGCTTTTCTTTAGGATGAAATCCGGCAGAACTAACCCCTATATTTTTACCTTGTTGTGCAAGATAAGCATGCAAGCACTGTTCGGCTAATGAACTGCGATTAATATTGCCATAACAAAGAAACAATACATGCTTGGCAGTCGATAGCGATTTTTTAACAATGCCCGTTTTCTTTCGGCCATTAAATAAAACTTTTTGCAAACGTGAATTCAAGGGCTCATAGACCATACCAAACAACCATTTCACCGTTCGGCATAAATCAATCATTCCGGGCTTAAGATCATCATAGGCCATACTATCTATATGGTGGCGGGGGCTAAAAGCAGATATAAAATCACGCCACAGCTGTAGGGCAGTCGGCCATATCACTAACGGGCTGTTTTCTTTTCGCAACATTACAATTAAAAACCAGTATAAATCTTCTTTTAACTTTCTCGATTGCACACCAATTGCCGCAGGCAGTGCTTGAGTTTTTGTATCGAGCACCAGCAATTGGTAAAGATAGTAAGGAAAATCAGCGCCCGCATTAACTGCCAAAGGTAAAGACCCCCAAAACCGCCCATTTATTTCTATAAGCCGGCTTTCACCCGTTTTTTCGCAATGCTTAAACTCAACCATAGCCACGCCATGCCAGTCGATTGCTTTAATCAAACGTTTAGAGTAAGCCAATAGCTGGGGGTTAATAGCGACACTTTCCCGCAAGCAACTACCACCACCAGTCAAAGGCAGTTCATGATGTCTTTTATGTTGGAAAGCATAAATAATTTCGCCCTGGGCGGCCAAAATTTCGACACCTACCCCGTCACCGATAAAGTATTCCTGCAATACGATAACCGTGTAAGGCAAAATTTGACTGCATTTTTTTACCAATTCCTGTTCGGAAAAAGCATACTGCACGCTAAGTTGGGTGCGTACATCACCAGCAGTGCCTGCCACTGAACGCGAAGGCTTAATAACAATCGGATAACTGAGCTGTTTTTGAATATCTTCTAACTCGGCTATATGGGAAATGTTGATGCTTTTAGGAATAGGAACATCAAGGCTTGCTGCTAAGGCAAAAGTATTGTTTTTATCACTCACTTGCTCCAGGGTTAACAACCCTGGAGTAGCTAATAATGTGTACTGTTCAATTTCTTGCTTATGTTTTGCCAGAGGAATAACGGTTTTATCGGTTACGGGTATCAATAAATCAAAGCTATTGCACTTAATATAATCGATGAGTTCAGCAACAAACTCTTGCTGATTAGCTAACGGGTTTGCATATAAAAAAACATCTTTGGCATACTTTGAGTAACCGGCAATAGGCTCGCCACTATTCCGCTCACTGGCGACCGTCACGTTAAGATTTTTTCTGCCTAATGATCTTACTATAGATAATGTTGAAAGTTCATTGCCATCCAGTACGAGCACTTTCTGATTGGGTTCTTTTGTCACTTGTATTACAGAGGGTTAGATATAATTGATACTAGGCGCTTAAAATATAATGACTGCATACTAGCTAGCCCCTCTTTAATAACCGGACATGCAGCCACAACGTATAAAGCAACCATTTTATCGACGGCAAAATGGCTAACGCAGAGTGCGCTGAATAAATTGCGGCATTGTTATTTCCTTGAGACAGCAACTCTTCAGTAACAACCTTATTGAGTGTAGAGAGGCTTTTACTTACATAGTCTAGTGCCGTTTTACTCTGGCATACCATTAATAATCGTCGATAGACCATTATTTCAAGCAAGTGTTTATTTTGTAGTGACAAGCGATTAGTAACTGATGCTGACTGCCGTTGTGCGGGCGCATTATGTACGGCACAAACATCGGATCTAAATAAAATAGTGTTGGCAACATCACAAACACGTACAAATAACTCAATATCTTCGGCATAACAGGTGTGTTCCCAGAACCCGTCCAGTCTGTCCAACAAGGTTTTATTAACAATAGTGATATCTAGATGCGCGTAATCTGGATAACACAATATTTGCTTCGCTGTTATCTGATAAACATTATCTTCGGATAACTTTTGTTTTGGTTTTAAGCCATTTTCAACATTAGGCATCATCTTATCAAAAATGATTTTGCCTTCAGTATCATCAATTCTAATCCCTGAAAAATACACATCCGCTTGCTGTTGTTCCATTACGCTTACAGCGACTTGTAAATGATCATCCCGACACCAATAATCATCATCGTCACAAAACGCAATATATTTCCCCTTAGCTAAAGCGATTCCTTGATTTCTTACCACGGCAGCTCCTGAGCCACGCGTATCCTCCGCGTGAATTTCATGCCATTGTATGTGCGAATCATAATTACGGAGCAATTGCCTCACGACGCAACGATTTTCTTCGCAGGAACCATCATCTAATAACAACACCTCATAGTGTTTATAACTCTGGGCATAGATGCCATCTAAACATGCCTGTAATAAAATACCGCGGTTACGGGTTGGAACGATAATGCTGACTAAAGGGAGTGTGCTCATAATGTATTTAACCAAGCTACCGCATTGCTAATTAATTTTTCTCTATCTTGTGATCGCGAGAATGTATGATCAGCATGGGGATCATCAATTCGGAACATTTCTTTTTCGGCAACAATAGCCTGCCAACGTTCTGACGACAAAACCAATTCATCAAATTCTTTTCCTATTAAGCTATAACCGCTCATAAATAGCAGAATTTTACCTGAAAAATGCGCTAGCCCTTCGCGCATTTTTTCCTGAAAGGTGGATAAACTATCGAACTCCTCCAATACCAATTGGCTATTAGGCTTTCCTAGCCGCCTTGCTGTGTGCCATAAACCTATTAATGAACTGATTGACTTGATTGGATTGAACTGCAACTTAAATAGTTTTAACCAAAAACTGGTTTGCATGATACGTATTAAATAGTAATGCTTAATATACGTTTTTGCTTGCGTCATTTCGTCGCGTACCCAAGGGTTTTGCATCACCAACGCACTAACCCGCGTATCTCGCCAAGCGTACATCATAATAGCAGAGGCCGCGTTGCATTCACCCCATAAAACAACATGCTCCAATTCAGGAGCCACTTCCATTAATTTATCGATAGCGCTTTTAATATCTGCATCAATTGCTTCAAAGCCTAAAAATTGCCCGGCACTATCACCAAAGCCACGGTAGTCAAAACGTATCACAGGATAACCTTCACTGGCTAAGCGCCGGCTCCATAAAATAATTTGCCGCGCACAACCAACGCGGTACTGCGGCCCCCCTGCCACTACCACAACAATTCCTATTTTTTTTGCCTGTTCGGGCTTATGAAAAATACCGATTTGCGAGGCATCCGCACAAGGAATTATTAAAGGAATTTCTTCTGTTCTCATATTAATTAAATAAGGCGATTGTTTTATCCAATAAGTCAGGCGTTAGTTGCCGCTCGTACAATTGCCAAAATGTCGGCCCCAAAAAAGTATGCGGGGTAATTAATATCCCCTGTTGTTGCCACTGTGCAATTACTTTTTGGCTTGCAAGGCTGGGGCCTGCTTGTTCGTTCATTACACTTTCAAACCAGTCGATAGGCAATGATGTGGATATTTGTTTAAAATTCAGTAGATTTTTACTGTCAATACCACATGCCAATTGGGACGTAATTTCATAACCTGCGATCTCTAAAGACTGTCCTTGCTGCAACTGGTCGCGCATCTGTTGTGTGGTTTCTTTTGGCTCCCCCCTGTCCATGAGCATAGCTAGGCGGATTCTTAAAAATTGTGTAAAAAATGCTTTGCCATCTAGGACAGGTTGCCATAGCAATAACCGACTGAATCTATCCGGTCTTGCTCCGGCGAGTTCAACAGCTAATAGCCCACCTAAACGCACTCCCCATAAGCCTATTTTTTCATATCCTTGTTGCTTAAGCCAAGCATACGAGGTTTCGGCATCCTGTAACCACTGTTTCCAATGGGTTTCAGAGAAGTCCCCTTCGCTATCACCTGTACCATAATAGTCCAATAACAAACAACCGACGCCTTTTTCAGCAAATATTCTTGCCTGCATAGCAACCATTACCCGACAACGATTCAGTTCTTCTGCAAATGAAGGCAAAAAAAGAAGAACTTCAGACTGCTTGTCCTTAGGTGGGGAAAACAAACAAAACAACCGGCCTTTTTCCCCTTGAATAAAAAAAGGCTCAAGTTGAATACTCAGGTAACTGCCTGATTTCATGCTTTAGTCTCAACAAAAGCGACTAAACTGCCTAGTGTCGTAAATAATTCGGCGTCAATTTCATCATCGTCAATAGTGCATCCAAAATTATCTTCAATCGCTGTGATGAGCGCTACCACCCCCATCGAATCTAATTCAGGCAACGCGCCTAACAAGAGCGTGTCTGTATCATAATTATCCACAGCATTACCCAATTGGAGATGTTGACGCAATATATCTTTTACCAGCGCTTCAATTGTCATTTTCTATCTTCTCTATAAATGTATTGAACATTCGCTCCAATTGCTTGAGCTTGTTGTCGTGGTCGTTTTTCATCGACGGTAATGGATTGCTTCGATATTTCTTTTAATAGAATTACAATAGCAACCAGATGCCAAGGCAAATCAAAATAAGACAGGCTTAAAAAAGCACCGCCTGATAGATAAGCCAACAGGCTAAGCTTTATCATCCTTGCTAGATCAGCAATCCATTGTGTCTGCCCGTTATTATCACAATCCCTAACCAGCTGCGAGCAATACCGCCACGCCAAATAGAAAATGGTCAAATATAACATTAGCCCAATCCAGCCGTGCTCACCAAGCACACTAAAATAAATACTGTGGGCAACGAACGCAGCCATTCCTGGTTTAAACTCTGGCAAATACGCAAAATAAGCCTGAGGGCTCCATAAGCCCAACCCGCCTCCAAGAATGTTATCGTTAGCAACGTTATAAGCCATTGTCCAAGCATTAATACGCCCCATTGATGATTCATCCTCTTGATAGTTATCGATCGTATCCATTCTTTCATACCATGACTCTGGCAGAATTAAAGCTAAAATAGCCACAAAAATAGCCAATAAAATAGCGCTACCTATCTTGTTCTTACTTTGTAGCCAAAAGTAAAAACCTACTGTAGCAATTGCTATAAATGCCCCCCTAGATTGTGACCCCAACACAGAAAAGCTTATAGAAAAAATACAAAACAGCATAAGCTGTCTTTGCCAGTAACGTGTAAGATGGGTACGCAAATAAATCATTAAAGGAATAACCATCAAGCAAGCAACTGCTAAGGTATTATTTTCCTCAATATAAGACCCAGGCGGGCCGTACACTCGAAAACTTCCGCCTGTTAAGGCAGTAAATATACCGCCTTTAACACCGAAATATCCCAATGAAAACACAATGATCCACAGCAATTGATGCAACCGCTGTTTATCGTTAAACATGGCTAACGTTAAAATGATCGGAAATTGAATTTTTAAAATTTTAATATAATCCTCATTAGCTATGTCAGGATGAAAGGCAAACAATGTGGTTATACCCATCCAAAAAATAAAGAGTATAAGTAAAACAACTAACTTATCTTTAGGTAAAGATTTTCTTTCTCCAGAAAAAGCGTAAACCACTGTCGTTAACAGGGCAATTATGTAGGAAAGAGGCAAAGAATAAGCAAATCCGAAACACAACCGATGTGGATTCATGTAGCCTAACCACGACCAAACCAGAACCCCCATATACGGCTGTTTGATGGTATAACCCACACCAACAATAAACAAGAAGGTAACTAAAATATCTCTCATTACCTTATTTTTCCCACTGCCCAATTGCTATCAAATCTTGCTTAAGCTTTTGTTTAGGATAATTTTTTTTATAAATAATCTCGGCTTGCGCCAAGGCCTCGGTATATTTTTTGATGCCCATTAAGAATAATCCGTAGCTATACCGGACTCTAAGGTCAGTGGGGGCTACCTTAAGCGCTTGCTTGTAAATATTATTAGCCTCTTCAAAATGATTAACTTTTTTTAGGTAACTGGCATAAAGCATATAGCTGACAATGTCATGTGGCGAAAAATGGATAGCCCGCTTCATATAACACTCAACGGGTACTGTTAATGCCCCGGCTTTTTTTAATTTAATCTCATGATCATTAATTAACTGGTAGTACATAACTGCATTAAGGGCTTTGTGATGGTTTGGAAACGCACGCAATGTATAATGCAAACCGCCAATATCAATCCCGCCAGCTGACTCAGGCAGAAGTCGTTGCAATGCTGGGGAAAAATGATATTCCTCGACAATTGGCAAATTATTTTTTCTATGTTCTGGATTAGTGTAATCGGAAGTCGCGACATGTATTGTGGGTATTTTATAGCTATTACATGGCTGATTATTAAAATCCAAACCAACCCATGACCCATCTGCTAAAGATGTTTTACATATTACCAACTGCATAATTGCCAAAAGTAATATTATTTGTTTAAACATGCCACGCTCCTCAGCAAAGCCTTCACTACCCATTTAGTTGATTACAGAATCGCCATCAGTTAATACTGACGACGCGGATAATGGACTAAAATCCAGACAACCTGTTTCATGTTCCCTATCCTAAAATAGTGGCTATATTGCCATTCTTGGATTCCGAGAATCAGCCGGATGATCCCCATCATTTCTTCAGGCAATATATCGTCCATCTTTACTGTGCTTCTTTTATCGCCAACATAGACAATCCAGGCGTAGCGACATGTCCCAGCCAGCGCAGCATAGGTAGCCGCCTTATCAGATTTATTACAAGCTTCTGGAGACCAGACTTACCATCAATATCCATAATATCGAACCGATCGAAAGAATCAAATCCTATTCCCCTAAACTCTTGCCGCAATTGATAAAAACTGAACCAATTGACAGCGGGGTATTTAGCATAATTGGCAATCTCTGGACGGGTTGTTCTAGCAATATTCTCAAAATGGCGTTTTAACTTGGCGGGATACCAACTATAAAAAGGCAAATTGAATTCCTGCTGCTTAGGGCATAATTTGTTAGCTGTGCTAATAAAAAGCACCCCATTCGGCTTCAGGATTCTTGCAAACTCTGTAAGACAAACTTTCCATTCAACCACATGTTCCAAAAGCTCTGGAACAATACAAACATCCATGGACTCATTTGCCCAAGGCAAATCCGTTGCCGAACCTAAGCTAAATTCTATGTTCAAGCCCATCTCATCTGCACGCTGTCCTGCTATTATTAAAAGCGCTTCATTAACATCTAAACCATGCACGTTATGCCCTTCTTGTGCCCACATAATACTCATGGTACCGGCGCCACAACCAATATCAGCAACATCTAGCTTTTGGATAATGTTGCGATTTTTAAGATTTCTAATAATGCAATAAAAAATCCCTTTCATCCGATCAATGCTTGAAGCACTTAAACTCTCTTTAGCGTAATAATCGACAAATTCCTTATGGGTACTATGATCAAACGCACTTTGACTGTTTATATGATCTTTATTCATTTTCAAAATCCTTGCTATTAGGTTGTGTAGTATTTAAACGTCATGCGTAACATAAACTTTAAAGGCGAAGGATCCCAAGGAGTGAAGCGCGGTAGTTGCCAGTGATCTGTAGCATCATGAGCCACACTCGATTGGGTGGATAATGCGGCTTCATAGCCAGCATCTTTGACCATTTTTAATTGCTGGGGTTGATAATCCTGACCGGGCTTTCCGTTCGGGTAAGCAAAATACCGAAGGGATGTATTGAGCAAACATTCCAGTTCAACTTTATTTTTAATGATTTCTTGCCAAGCCGCTTCGTTATCAAGCATGGCAAGAATAGGATGAGTAACAGTGTGCCCGCCAATTTCCATACCACTTTGATGCAGCGCTTGGAGTTGTTCCGTTGTCATCATCAATTTGTCCGGCAAGTTATCTGATTGTCCGGCGATGTATGCACTGTATTTGCTACGTTGCGCAGAAGGTAAATACTTTATTTGCTGGATGATCTGCGCAGCAGCCTGATATTTTTTACTATGGCTAGAGACGTCAAAACGACCCAGCCCAATGGCGGTTAAATCCATCTCCGGCAACTTGAAATTGCGTACCGCTTCAATAAGCGTATCGTTCCACATTCGTCCACCATTTAAAAAACCGCTGGCAATAAAAAATGTTGCAGATAAATTAAATTGCTTAAGAATAGGCAGGGCATTGGTGTAATTATCAGCATAACCGTCATCAAACGTAATACAGACCGCGCGTGCGGGCAACGTGCCTCGCTGCAATCGCGCCAACGCCTCATTAAGGGGCAACACATTAAAATAACGTGCTAATAACGCAACTTGCCAAGTGAACGCATGCTTATCAACCTCGCCTGGGCGCATAAAATCAGGCGCGTCCAATACCCTGTGGTAAATGAGGATAAACAGTTTTTTTTGCTTGCCCACACCGGATGCGAGAGTTGTTAGATATTTTAAGGCTGTTAATAGTATGGATTGCATAACGCCGTGGAGTATAGGATTCTAAGTAGCGTGGCTGCCCAACCGCTTGTTAGCGGTTAATAGCCAGCAAAACGCGTGAAGTATACCGTAGTTTTACGCAAGACTCTTGCTGGCAACCTCATAAACATCCCTAGAAATGGCATCGGTCATCATAATCCGCTCCAGCTGTGCTTTCATTAACACCTGGCGGTTATCATCAAAACGCCGCCATTGTGTCAAGGCACTTAACATGCGTGAGGCGACTTGTGGGTTCAAGGTGTTGAGGGCGATGATTTGATCTGCTAAAAATTGGTATCCCTCCCCATTCTCAGCATGGAAATGTAGCGGATTGGCTTGGCTAAATGCACCTATTAAAGCGCGGACGCGGTTAGGTGTGGTCAAATCAAATGCCGGATGCTTCATTAACGCTTGCACGGTGGCAAACGTATCGGGCTCCGGGCTCGCTGCTTGCAAGGCAAACCATTTATCAATGACCAAGGCTTCATGCTGCCATTGTTGATAAAAGTCGGTCAACGACTGGCGTCTGGCAGTATGAGGGTTGTTGACCATAGCGGTTAACGCAGCTATTTGATCGGTCATGTTTTTAGCAGTTTTAAATTGCTGGTGCGCCCAATTTTTAATGGCGGGGTCTGCCAATGTGCACAAGTAACTGAGGCAAGTGTTTTTAATCCGTCTACGTCCGATGGCACCGGCATCAAACAGGCCGGATTCATCGCGGTGGCTGTTTAAGTAAAGCGTTTGGAATTGCTGTTGTAACCGCTCTGCCAATGTGTATTTGACAAATTCCCTGGCTTGGTGAATGGCAACGACATCCACCACCGTCATTTGTTCTGCCAAATAAGTTTCTGAGGGTAAGCTTAACAACAACGAAAAGTAAGACAAATCATCCCAGCTTTGCCCCAGCATTTGCCTGAAGGCGTCAATAAGCACCGGATTAAGCTGCAGCTCGCGCCCTTGTTGGATAGCCGCTATCAAGCCTGAAATGATTTCCCCTATCAATTGCTGACCCGCTTCCCAACGGTTAAAGGTGTCGCTGTCGTGGCTTAACAAAAAGGCGAGTTCTTCAATGCCGCGTTCCATCTCCAACTTCACCGGCGCTGAAAAACCGCGTAATGCAGACATCACAGGGGGTTGCGTTAGGCCTGTAAAAACAAACACTTGCTCTGCTTGGGTCAGCTGCAAAACAACCTGCCCGGTGGCTTTTGCCTCCTCACGGCCTGCTAATTTACAGCTGGCCGCCGTGCCATCCTGATTGAGCAAACCCACCGTGACAGGAATGTGCAATGGGGCTTTTATCGCCTGTCCCGGCGTCGGTGGGCACGTTTGCTTAAGGGTTAAGGTCAAGGTTTGCCGGTCAGGGTCATAGCATTGGCCGATATGTACGACAGGCGTTCCGGCTTGCGTGTACCAACGGCGGAACTGGCTTAAATCAACGCCATTGGCATCTTCCATCGCTTTGACAAAATCCTCGCAGGTGACCGCTTGGCCGTCATGACGGTCGAAATATAAATCGCTGCCTTTGCGGAAACCTTCAGCACCAACCAAGGTGTGGATCATCCGCACCACTTCTGCGCCTTTTTCATACACGGTGACGGTATAGAAGTTATTGATTTCTATGTAAGCGTCAGGGCGTACAGGATGTGCCAAAGGCCCGGCATCTTCGGCGAACTGGCGGGTGCGTAGCATAGTGACATCTTCAATACGTTTGACCGCTTTAGAGGTGCGGTCAGCGGTAAATTCCTGGTCACGGAACACGGTGAAGCCTTCTTTTAAACTGAGTTGGAACCAATCGCGGCAAGTGATGCGGTTGCCTGTCCAGTTATGGAAATATTCATGGGCTATCACGCCCTCGATATGCTCGTAGTCGGAATCGGTTGCGGTGTCAGGGCGTGCCAGCACAAATTTGGTGTTGAACACG
>JAQTQZ010000015.1 GCA_028712695.1 Methylovulum sp.
AGACCGACCCGCAAGGCAAGCAAACCCGCTACGTTTACGGTCAGGCCGACCACCTGCTCTATGAGCTGCTCCCCAATGGCAGCCAGCGCAACTACGTCTGGCTGGGCGACATCCCGCTGGCGGTCATCGACCAGAATGCCGCAGGCGGCATCACCGCCCGCTATTTCATCGAGACCGACTTCACCAACACGCCAAGGCTCTTGCGCCGGTATACGGACAAGATTAAGGTTTGGCAATGGCCGTTCGCCGCCTACGGCAACGCCCAAGCGTTGGAAGACCCCGACGGCGACGGTGGCAAAGTCACCTTCAACCTGCGCTACCCCGGCCAGTATTACGACGCCGAATCCGGCCTGCACTACAACCACACCCGCTACTTCTCGCCGCGCACCGGGCGCTATTTGCAGCCGGATCTGATCAAGCTCGCGGGCGGGGTGAACGTGTATACTTATGCTAACGGCAATCCAATTGGTTATACGGATCCGACGGGGACGGCCGCAGAAGACAGTCTGGGCAGCTATATAGGCTCCTTTCTTAACGATGCACTATCATTATTTGAATCTAGCCGGTTAGGCAATGCCACTGGCTCTATGGGCAGTTTGGCCCAAGACACCATGAACATTCCGGGGGTGCAAATTGCCTTTTCGCCGGGGCTGGTTGTGTCACCGGGCGGGGCGGAATGGCGTGCTGCCAAGGAAGCAGTAAAGCTTTATCGCGCCGTTGGCCCTTCTGAGCTGGCGGATATTCAAGCAACAAATATCTTTCGTAACTTAGGTTCCGCTGAAGGTAAATACTTTACAACTTCGGAGGAAGCGGCTTCCTCTTACGCTAAACAGGCAGTCAATGGGTTTGGTGACCCTCCTTACACTCTCATTCAAACCCAAGCCCCTAAAAATATTTTTGAAGGGCTTTCTCCTGCAACGGTTGACCGTGGAATTCCCGCTTGGGTAATACCAAATGAACGGCTTCCTGGGTTAACGCCGAAGATGCTTAATTACATGTCAATTCCCTAACGGAGGTTTTACTATGGTTCCAGATGCTTATATTGAAATTAGATTTAGGACTACTGAGGAAAATGGTCGTAAGACTACCGTATCAGGAGATTTTTATGCCTGTCCAATGTTCATTGATGGTGAGGGTTTTGATTGCCGGTTGCTGATTAAGGGCATGGAGTTGGTGCTAGGCACTTGGTATAAGGTTCCGGTGAAATTCCTTAATAGAGATTTGGTGTTACCCAAACTTTCTGTTGGGAAGATTGTGACACTTTGGGAAGGCAAAGATATCGCAGACGGCAAAGTCCTAAAGATAACCTGAGTCATGTAGGGTGGGCAGGTGTTTTTGCCCACCTTTTTGTCCATAAATGGTGGGCAAAAAAGCGTTGCCCACCCTTCGCTGCGAGGCCCGGAAAGCAAAGCGGTAGCGAGCGAAGGCCGAGTAGTCCCTGGAAGCCGTAGCGCCGGGCGGTTTTTCGTTTAGAAAAACTGCAAGGCATCAAACAGGTCTGCAACATCGAGAATTTCCAGGTGCGCAGCAAGTCCGCCATTAGGAACCACCTGTTCGCCGCCCTGTGTGGCTATGTCCAGCTCCAGAAACTCAGTTTCATGTCCTTGATAGACAATTGTTATAGCGTCCAGCGTAACCTGTTCAACGGGGTCGTTGCGGGGTTCATCGGCAAACTGATGCCTACGATGAACCATTTGAACCCAGAATTTCAGGCCGTCGTCAATGCGTAACTTCTAACCTACAGCGCCAATGGGCGGCGCATCTATCAAAATGACATGCTGTATGCCGCAACCGCCAAAGCGAGCAAATTCCCGATGCAGTCCCGTTGGGGTTCATGCTTCACCCCAACCTACGGTTCTATGAAGTGACAAACGCAGATGAATTCAAAAATATAATATTGCATGAAATAAAATCAATAGAATTTTCTGAGATACAAAACAATCCCCCTCCCTTTGGCGTAAAGATTATATTTGAAAACGACTATATTTTTTCCACCCCAATTTCCGATGGCAATACGATAGAAACATCCTGTTTTAATAAAAATAATAACATTTTGAATTTTGAAAAAATGGGGAGCATTACATTTAAACCAATAATCTGAGCGGGACGGGGTTTTATAACTTAACGTTTTAAAATATCTTCATCAAAGAAGCAGATGGCTCTATCAACCATCGTTTATTTAGACCCACGCCAGGACAGTGATTTATGAAAATATTTTGGTCAAGCGAAATCGATCCGATTTTGAGTGTAGGGCGGTCATTGGAAGATGTTGGCGTTCGGAACTGGGCACTTAGGCGGGAAGATGCTTTGGTGGCACTAACTAAGCTCGCTGAAATTGGAGTTGCTGTCTTAGGTGGAGATGTTTACTCAGTGAGCGGTGGAGGTGTCGAATCGAATTACGACAATTGGTACTGTAATCGTGGCAAGCCTGAGTCCGATTCGGCCTTTGTTGAGAGGAGCATTGCTGCGGCTATGAATTACATTGCGAACTACCGGGCAGAGGAAGAAGCCGTGCTTTTTGCGATAGTGCCGAAGGTTTAGGAATAATTGAGGGTAGATGTTCGCAGTAACATTGATTTAGCTAACGGGTTAAAGCCAAACACGTAAGGTGTATGGGTAAGGTGGATTCGCGCAGCAATATGACAATAACGGCAATCTTGGACTCCTGCAAACCTACAGCGCCAATGGGCGGCGCATCTATCAAAATGACATGCTGTATGCCGCAACCGCCAACCGCGCCAAAGCACGCAAATTACCGACGTAGTCCCGTTGGGGTTCATGCTTCACCCCAACCTCACGGCTTTCTCATAAAAACCTGTAAGATGGATTCGCGCAGCTATCCACTAAGAAATGGCACAGTACTTCCAATGGGTAAGCCTTCCAGCCGGTTATAATTTAGCATTGCCTTCATGACATCGGCGGTTTGTTATGCGAAACCGCCCTACGCCCCCCTTCCCTCAGCAAAAACCAAACCCTTCATATCTCTACCTACACCCATCACATTGCGCCGACGTTTCAAACCAATTTATAGCTTGTTTTGGCGGCTATATCTTCAAATGAGATGTTCAAATCGAAATATATCGTTTCACGCGGCTAACGTATTTCACTAACATCTCGACAACAAAAATTTACGTTTAAACAACAGCAAAGCTTTCAGCGTTGTAGCGGTCAGGATAATAAAGCCAATTTGCCCACCTCTTGACGTGCCGTTGTCATTGAACGTCTCTTAAACAATAAAACGTGTTGTCCGGAGAGCCTATGAACAACCCACTGCCTATTGATTTGCCAAAGCCGGAAAGCCATCAGGAGATTACTGCACACATAACCGCTATCTTGCAAAGCATCCGTTTCGGCTCCATCGAAATTGTCGTGCATGATGGGCGTGTCGTGCAAATTGACAAGCACGAGAAATTCCGGCTCAAAACCCAGTAATCCACGCTTTTAATCTACCGGGCAACCGACGATAACATACCATCAGTTTTTATCAGTGCGCCGACCGGAACGCCGGAGGTGGCTGAGTTTTTAGGGGGAAATCATGAAAAAATTAGCACGGTCTTCGCTGGCGTTGGCAGCGGGCTTGTTGGCACAGCCGACATGGTCGGCCGAATCTACCGATGATCTGTTTGGGAACGCGGCTGAACGGGTGGAAAAGGCTTATCAGTCAAAAAAATGGCAAGAATTGCCCGATGAGGCATTGATCCGTGCCAGCCGCATCAAATGGAACCGGCTCGCCAAAGCGGCGTTGGATTTGCCGGAGTGGGTCGAGTTCAGCCTTAGCCAACGTACCCGTTTTGAGGACGTGTCCAATAACTGGCGGGCGGGGCAACGCAGTGCCGACAACGTGCAATTGCCGTTGCAATCGCGCGTCCGCCTCGGTGTCAATCAAGGGCCGTTCTGGCTGATGTTTGAAGGCCAGGATTCACGCACAAACTTTAATGAATCCGGTGATTTTGTCGGGCGGCAGATCAACCAGTTCGACATTTTGCAATTGTTCGGTTCGGCGACGCTTAAAAATGTTCTCGACACCGGGCTTCGGACTGACTTGCATGTAGGCCGCCTAACAATGGAGTTAGGCAATGCGCGGCTGATCGGCCGTAATAACTACCCCAACACCACCAATGCTTTCGACGGTGGTCATTTGGCCATCGGTAACGATAAGGATTGGCGGGTGCGGACATTCTTGACAGCACCAGTCACCATTGAGGAAACCCGGCTGGATCAAAGCAGCGACAAGAATTTGTTTTGGGGAACGGCATTTGAGTCCACGCAACTGAAATGGTTGAGCGGCGAAGTCTATTACCTAGGCACTAGCGACAGCCAAGACCCTAATGCCAATCGCCACCGTAATTTCTCCACCTTCGGCGCACACGGCTATCAAAAAGCGGTCAAGAAAAAAAGCGAGTTCAAAAAAGGCGAGTTTGGCCGCTTCGATTATGACGTTGAAAGCGCGGTGCAAACCGGCGAACGGCGGGGCAAGGATCATTTCGCTTACATGGCCTTTGCCAATATCGGCTACACCTTCAATGCGCCTTGGCTTCCGCAGTTCCTAAGCGAATATGTCTATGCCAGCGGCACCGGCGATCCGAACGGCACCGAAAGCAATACCTTTGACAAATTGTACGGGTTGCGCCGTCCTGACCTGATGCAAACCAGTTTGTACGGCCCGTTCGGGCAATCCAACCTCGAATCGGTTGGTTGGCGGTTGACGGTGAAACCCCAAGACAACATCAAAGTTTATTTTAAGCACCACGCCAACTGGTTAGCCGAGGCAAAAGACCTGTTGGACGGTTCGGCTTTGCCCGGTTCCAGCAACTTGCAGGATAAATCCGGCAGTTCGGGCACATGGCTAGGCCACGACATTGAGCTGATTGGCGAATACAGCTTTGGCAGCAACGTGATCCTATCGGCAGGCTACTCGCATTGGTTCAAAGGCGATTATTTTGACCGCTTGGCGGCCTTGCCCGGACGTGGCGGCTTGCCCGTTGGCGGCGAAAAAGACACCGATTATGTCTTCGCGCAAACCGAATTGAGATTTTAAGTCCACCCTACCCCATTATTTAACCACAAGAGGTTTACCATGAAAAAAATCAACTTTCTGGCCTTGACTGTATTGGCTGCCAATCTGTTCATCAGCCCTATAGCGCAGGCCGACCGTAGCTTACTCAATGTCTCCTACGACCCAACCCGGGAATTGTATCAAGCCTTCAACAAAGCCTTCATTGCCGACTGGAAAGCCAAAACCGGCGAAACGGTCGCTATCCAACAGTCGCACGGTGGTGCTGGCAAACAGGCGCGGGCGGTCATCGATGGCTTGGAAGCCGACGTGCTGACGCTGGCGTTATCGTATGACATCGACCAAATTGCCGCTAAAACCGACAAATTGGACAAGGGCTGGCAAAAACGCCTGCCGAACAACAGTGCGCCGTATACCTCGACTATCGTGTTCCTGGTGCGTAAGGGCAACCCGAAAGGCATCAAGGATTGGGCTGATTTGGTCAAGGAAGGCGTGGCGGTGATTACGCCCAACCCCAAAACCTCTGGCGGTGCCCGCTACAACTATCTGGCGGCATGGGCGTTTGCCGAAAAAAAAAAAATATGGCAGCAAAGACGCCGCCAAGGATTTTGTGAAAAAACTGTATAAGAACGTGCCGATATTGGATTCTGGCGCACGCGGCTCCACCACCACGTTCGTCCAGCGCGGCATCGGCGATGTCTTGCTGGCTTGGGAAAACGAAGCCTTTCTGTCAATCGACCAATTAGGCCCGGACCAGTTTGAGATCATCGTGCCGCAGACCAGTATTTTGGCCGAAACACCCGTCACGGTCTTGGATAAAGTCGCCGAAAAACACGGTACCCGTGATTTGGCCGAAGCCTACCTTAACTATTTATATTCACCCGTCGGCCAAAAACTGGCGGCCAAATATTATTACCGCCCGTTCAAGCCAGAATTCGCCGACCCGAAAGATTTGGCGCGGTTCCCAAAACTGGAACGCGTTTCTGTAGATGAGATTTTCAGCGGCTGGCAAAAAGCCCAAGCAACCCATTTTGCTGATGGCGGCACGTTCGATGAAATCTATGCGCCCCAGTAAAATTAGACGGTGATGGGTTAAATCTGTGGCTGCACGTTGATAAGCTGGAGTGCAAACCTTGGTTTGCCTCAGTACAAGCCAAGGCTTGTACTCCAACCACCATATTTAACCCACTACCAATTAGACAGCCGTCATAAGCGCCACCATTGCAGGGTATGCACCGCCATGCCCTGCGGCTTGAAATACAAAAAACAGATGAGAGATAACACACCGCTGTTTTTTGCAACGTTAACCAAAGGCCACCACCATGCCACAAAGCCACATTATGCCGGGATTTCGCCCTGCCATCAGTTTTACCCTCGTTTATTTGTCGCTGATCGTGCTGATCCCGCTCAGCGCGATGCTGCTAAAAACCTTTCAGCTCAGTTGGGATGAATTTTGGGCTATCTTGACCAATGCACGCGTCATTGCCTCGTTCCGGGTCACTTTTGTCTCGGCGTTAAGCGCCGCCGCTGTCGCCGGGATTTTCGGCTTTATCATCGCCTGGACCTTAGTGCGCTATCCGTTTCCGGGCAAACGGCTGCTTGATGCCTTGATAGACCTGCCGTTTGCCTTGCCGACCGCTGTTGCCGGTATTGTATTGGCGACCATTTACCAGCCTAACGGGGTTATCGGCAAGCTGGTGCTGGCCGTGTTCGGCGTACAAATTGCCTATAAGCCGCTGGGAATTGTGTTCGCAATGATTTTTATCGGCCTGCCCTTCGTCGTCCGCACCATTGAACCGGTGTTGCAGGAATTTGACACGGCCATGGAAGAGGCCGCCGCCAGTTTGGGCGCCAACCGTTTGCAAACCTTTATTAAGGTGATCCTGCCCAATATCTTGCCGGCCACACTGACCGGCTTTGCATTGGCCTTTGCGCGGGCCGTCGGCGAGTACGGCTCGGTGATCTTTATCGCCGGCAACATGCCCTATATCTCGGAGATTGTGCCGCTGTTGATTATCACCAAACTGGAACAATACGACTACGCTGGTGCCACCGCGATTGGATTGGTCATGCTGATCCTTTCGTTCATTTTGTTGTTGTTGATCAACTTGTTGCAAGGCTGGTTACGCCGCCGTAACGGACAACTTTAAGGAACAAACCCGATGAAAATAACCGCTGCGGCCCAGGCCCACAAACCGCTTAGCCTGTCCGATCCCGACGGCTTCAAGTATTTATTAATCACTTTAACCTTGGCCATTATCGGCCTGTTTTTGGTGTTGCCTTTAGCCACGGTCTTAACCGAAGCCTTCGCTAAGGGTTGGCTCACTTACCGGGACAGCCTGACCAACCCGGACACCTTGGCGGCCATCCGCTTGACCTTGCTGACGGCCTTAATCACCGTGCCATTGACGACGGTGTTTGGCGTCTGTGCCGCTTGGGCCATTGCCCGCTTTGAATTTTCCGGCAAAAACTTGCTGCTCACCTTAATCGACTTGCCGTTCTCGGTGTCGCCAGTCATTGCCGGTTTGATCTATGTGCTGGTGTTTGGCGCGCAAGGCTGGTTTGGCGATTGGTTGTCTGAGCACGACATCAAGATTATTTTCGCCGTGCCCGGCATCATTTTGGCGACTTTGTTTGTCACCTTTCCGTTCGTTGCCCGCGAACTGATCCCGTTGCTACAGGAAATCGGCCACGAAGAGGAAGAAGCGGCGTTGTCGCTGGGTGCGGGGCCTTGGAAAATGTTTTTTAAGATCACCCTGCCCAATATCAAATGGGGCTTGCTGTATGGCGTGTTGTTGTGCAATGCCCGCGCGATGGGGGAGTTCGGCGCGGTGTCGGTGGTGTCGGGGCATATCAGGGGTTTGACCAATACCCTGCCGCTGCATGTGGAAGTGACTTATAACGAATACGACTTTGTCGGCTCGTTCGCCGGGGCTTCCTTGTTGGCTGGCCTGGCGGTTGTCACGCTGGTTATCAAAACCTTCTTGGAATGGCGGCAAGCCCAAGACCTTAAAGCGGCCCGTGTGGCATCCGAATAATCAAAAACATCACTGAAGAGACCCTTATGAGCATTATCCTAAACAATATCAGCAAACAGTTCGGCGATTTCACCGCCTTGGCAAACATCAACCTGGACATTCCTGAAGGCGAATTGGTCGCCTTGTTGGGCCCGTCCGGCTGCGGCAAGACCACGTTGCTGCGCATTATCGCGGGCTTGGAACACGCCGACCGTGGGCAGGTGTTCCTAAAAGGCAATGAAGTGACCGACCAGCCGGTCAAAAAACGCCAAATTGGCTTTGTATTCCAGCATTATGCGCTGTTCCGGCACATGACCGTATTCGACAACATTGCTTTTGGGTTGAGGGTCAAACCTAAAAAAGAACGCCCGAATGAAACTGAAATCAAGAAAAAAGTGCACGCGCTTTTGAATTTGGTGCAATTGGATTGGCTGGCGGGCCGCTTTCCTGAACAATTGTCAGGCGGCCAACGCCAGCGTATCGCCTTGGCACGGGCACTCGCCGTCGAACCTTCGGTGTTGTTGCTTGACGAGCCTTTCGGTGCTTTGGATGCCAGTGTGCGTAAGGATTTGCGCCTATGGCTGCGGCATTTGCATCATGAATTGAATGTCACCAGCATCTTCGTCACCCATGACCAAGAAGAAGCCATGGAAGTCGCCAGCCAAATCGTCGTGCTCAACAAAGGGCATGTCGAACAGCAAGGCTCGCCCAGTGACATTTACGATCATCCAGCCAACGCCTTTGTCTCGCGGTTTATCGGCCATACCAATGTGTTTGAATTGGGGCAACAGGATACTTTTTGGTTAAAAAACTCCGGCTTGCCAACCCCTGAAACCGGAAAAGTCGCGCATGTCAGACCCCATAACATTGAACTGGAGAAAGCCACCGATGAAGGGGCGCAAGCTATTTTAAAGGATTGGCAACATTTGGGCGCATTAATCCGCGTTGAATTGCATAACAAAGATGCGGATGGCGGGGCGGTGACTTTATTTGCGGAAATGCCCAACGAACAATTCAAAGCCTTACAGATTGATAAGGGCGACCGGGTGGCGGTGCGGATACGCCATGCCCATTGGTTCCATTAGCGAGCGGGTACGTTGGTCGTGGGCAGGATGGGCAAAGGCTGCGCCGTGCCCATCAAAAGCTTGGTGTATCGCTTGATGGGCACGGCACGCGGGCACTTAAAAAGTGCGTTTTACAAGCACCGCAAATGGTCGACTGAGAGCAAGTCATAATAACGCCCTTGCACCAAATTAAAGCCGGTAGGCGCCACCACGAAGGCCTGCTCTTTATCATCCACCTGTTGCAAGATCGCCTGCCCGCCCACTAAGGTCACTAATTGTTTCAGGGACTTTAACGCCGACGGCCAAGTGATTTGAAAATCCAAATCGCTCTGGCCGGAACCTGGCGCGTGGATACGCAAATAATTGGGTGCCAACTTGGCGACAAAATCCACCAAACCATTCGCCGTGTACAAATGACCGACATTCAGCGCCAATTGGTAACCGTGTTGCCGGTAATTTTGTAAACCTTGGAGCAACTGCCCGTGGTGCAAGGCGTAATAGTGGTTAAGCGTGACCGAGATCACAACATTTTGCGTCGCCAAGCCACATTTTTCGATGATCTCCTCAAAGTACGCGCCGTGATTGCCTGCCACACCCAAAATATGGCGCGGCTCCACGTCCAAGAACAACACATTGCCCAAATGTGAAAAAGGCAAATAATTCAGCATGTGGACGGTGCGTGATAACCGGTCAAGGTTGATGATGGATTGAAAATCCACCGCAGAATTTAACGCCTCGCCCTGCGCTTGCAAAAACCCATCGGAAGGCGACACCTGCAATTGGGCGATATGTCCGGTCAATTGGTCAAGGCTATCTGCCGAGCGCACCGGCGTAAAAGCGCTGCCGATACGGATAGGCCCAAACAAACCACTGACGCGGTTGTTCTCCAAAATAAAGGGGCGAAAACTGGAGTGGTGTTCCGCTTGGAAGCGGTCGTTAAAATGGTTGACTAACTGTTGTAATGGCATTTTGGTCTCCTAAAACCAGATCGTTATTAAATGGATTTCCACTAAAGGGCTGTGCTTGAAAAGTGCTAGCGCCCAGTTTTTTGTGGCCTAGACGCATAGTAAGCCTACGCACACTTTAGATAAAACGATATGATTAGATTTTAATATCTAAAATACAGATATAAAGCCGATTGCCTTGCCACCCATTGAATAAACACAACAAAAATCATGAATCTTAACCAAATCGAACTGCTGCGGGTATTGCAGGAAACCCAACTGAACTTGTCTAAAGCCGCTGATAAAATGCACGTTGTGCAATCGGCGGTCAGTAGGCAATTACAGTTGTTTGAAGAAGAATTGGGTTCGCCCTTGTTTGAGCGTAGCGGTAAAAAACTGGTTGCACTCACGCCATTAGGCCTGCGGATAATGACCGAAGTGGCAACGATTTCCCAGGCAAAATTGAACATCCAGACAATCGCGGCTGACTTTCTCGACAGCAACCAAGGCACCATCCATGTCGCCACCACCCATACCCAAGCGAAATATTTCCTGCCCAAACCCATCCAACAATTCCGCAAGAAATATCCTGGCGTGAGGATTTATATGGTGCAGGCCTCGCCGGAGCAACTGATCCATCAGCTACACATCCATAAAGCCGATATTGCCATCTGCACCGAAAAAGTCGATGGCGATTTTGATCTGGTCACCCAGCAATGCTACGAATGGCACCACAGCGCCGTCGTGCCTAAAGGCCATCCATTATGTGACGGCGACATCAGCTACCAACGGCTGGCGGCTTATCCGATATTGACCTATAGCTTCGGCTTTACTGGCCGTTCCAACATTGAAACGGCGTTTAAGCAATCAGGTTGTGAGTTGGATATTATCCTCGCGGCGGCGGACACCGATGTGATAAAGACCTATGTCCGCATGGGAATGGGTGTCGGACTGATCGCAGGCATGGCTTATGACCCCGAACTCGACCACGATCTGACGGTGCGCGACCTGTCACATTTGATCCCGCGCTCGACCACCAAAATCGCCTATTTAAAACAGAATTACCTGCCGTTATACAGCCAGCATTTTATTGAGGAATTATTGTTGGCGGCTAAGGATTATTGACCGGCATGACCGATGCTATCCGGCACGCCCTAAGAAGCCGGTATCAAGCCCCTAATAACGGCGGGCAAATCAGGTATCTCGCCATCGGTGATGAACACCAACCGGCCGCACCCGTCATCCCCTGCCCTTGCTGGCATCCGGGCAGGCGGGAAAAGCGTCCCGATAGCGCCTTGCACACTCAGCGGCCCATTCTCATCAAGGGTATAAACCACCCCTTTTATGCGTAGCAATTGCGCCGGATAACGGCTTAGCAAGTTCTCCAGAATGGGTTTTAAGCGCTCCCACGCCAACGGCTGGTCAAGCTGTACGCTGAAACTGTGGAAACGGTGTTCAGGAATCGATAGCGCATTTTTCAGCCGGTAGCGCTCCGGCTTAACAAAAGCCATTATCTCTGTCGGGTCGATAATTCCTTGAACCGCTTGTAAACGTATTGTTGCTGGAGCCAAGCGGTCCAATTGCGCCATCACCCTATTAACTTGCCCGGCTGCCGCCAAATCGGTTTGCGTGATGACCACCGTATCTGCCCAAGTCACTTGCGCCTGCGCTTCGGGGAAACGGCTTAACACCTGTTCGCCATGCACCGCCGACACCGTGGTAACCATCCCTTCCAAACGGTAACGCGCCGCCAACCAGCGCTCGCGTAGCAACGTGTCCAGCACCGGTTCAGGATTGGCAACACCGCTGGTTTCGATAAAAATCCGCCCAAATGGCTTATCCGGTTTGGCGTCCCACGCCATCCGCAGGTTTTTTAACAACGGTGTTAACGAGCCAATCACCTGACAGCACAAACACCCGCCCGCCAACGTGCTTAACAAAATATTGTGTTCCCGAAGCAGTTGCGGGTCTATCGGCATACTGCCAAATTCATTGATGATAACGGCTGAATCTGGCGCGTGTGCCAGCAAGCGGTTAAGCAAGGTGGTTTTGCCGCTGCCTAGAAAGCCGCTTAGCAAGATTACTGGGATGCGATGGATGGGTTTGGCAGGGATATTCAATATAACTCCATAGTTTGCCTTATAATTTAAGCTAGAACGCATAAGGCGTCTAACAATAGCAAGTTTTTCAAAACGTCGCCATCCGCCTCAACAACTTGGCACAATTACCCAAAGCCATAACTACCTCCCCAAAGCCTAACCGATTAGAACATGATGACAGTTATCACTCCCCATTTACAAAACGCCCAAAATAATTACCAGCAAATTACCGAAAACATCAATCGGGCCAAAAAATAAGATTGACTGGGTTAATGGGATGCCATTTACAGGGTTTATCCGTCAATAAAAATAGAAAAATCTTAGTAGGTTAGGCAACGCTTTTCTGCCCAGCACAGGATTGCCCCATGTTTTTAGCTTTGCAAGCGGCAGACAAAAAAAAACGCCACAAAATACGACTGAGCATAGAAGCTAGGTTAAAGAAATGGTATAGTGAATGGGTCTGTTATCTAGGCAACTGTATAGCAGGTCACTAACAACTTATTGATAGTAAATAAGTTTCAATTAAACCCCAGTGCCGATAATTTAGCGGCATTAGCAGACTTCTTTATGGAGGACAGCAATGAAAAACAAGCAAAATACGCTAACGCTTAACAAGTTTTATTGGGGACTGGCTATGTTCGTTCTTTCAACGAGCACGGTTTTGCTGGTCACAGATCCGTTTATCATGGCTGATGTGGGACTTATGGTTTTAGGCCTTTATCTGATGGTCACCGGCCTGCTATCGCGTAAGCTGGGATGATGTAAGCAACTAAAATATTGAACTTTATTGCTTTTGTTGTCTTGAGTTCTGCGGCGGCATTGAGCGGAAAAACTTCACATATTAAGTTGACAGGTATTTTTATACAAATGATAATCGTTATCATTAACAAGCTATCTACCTATTTTCCTGACTATTTTTTAGGAGTTGCCCCCATGCCCGCAAAAATGCCGCTTTCATTACTACTGCTGTCCCTTTGTGCCATCGCTAATGCCCAATCAGGATTGACTGATGAACAACAACTAGGCAAGCGTCTTTATAACGACAAAAATTTATCGGCCAACCGCAACCAAGCCTGTGCCAGTTGCCATAGCCTTAAAGTCGTGGACGGCAAAGCCCCCGCTTTTGTTGACCCTGATAATATCAAAAAAGGTACGCCAGTTTCCTTAGGTTCGATTGACTTTGCCACCGGTACGCTGAATGCACCGAGTGCAGCTTACGCAAAGTTTAGCCCGCCGTTCCACTGGAATAAAAAAGAGGGGCTTTATGAAGGCGGGCAGTTTTGGAATGGCCGTGCCAGTGATTTGGCGGAACAGGCTGGAAAACCGTTTTTAAATCCGGTGGAAATGGCGATGCCCAATAAGTGGGCGGTGGTCAGCCGTTTGAAAGAGGATACGGCATACATCAAGTTATTTTTCAAATTGTATCAGTTGGATTTGGCAGCCGTGCCACACATCAAAGACGCACAATTTTTGCAACCGACACCCGCTGCGGTTGATAGCATTTACCTCAAAATAACCCAAGCCATCGCAGCGTTTGAAAAATCATCCCTATTCAGTAAATTCAACTCTAAATTCGATTTTGTCTTGGCAGGAAAAACCCAATTCACCGCCCAAGAAGAACAAGGCATGAAATTGTTCAATGGCAAAGCGGGTTGTTCCGGTTGCCATATCAGCCAAGCAGTCTTAGATGGGCAAGGTGGTTTTGTGCCGCCGCTGTTCACCGATTTCACTTACGACAACATTGGTTTACCACAGAATGTGAAGATTCCCGGCAATCCAAGCCCCAATCTCGGTTTGGGCGGACGCAGCGACATTAGAAAATTGGATCCTGACCGGAAGGAATTGGGCAAGCATAAGGTCATGACTTTGCGGAATATCGCCATCACACCGCCTTATGGGCACAACGGCGTGTTTGCCACGCTAGAACAAATCACCCGTTTTTATAACACCCGCGACACCTTAGGTTCTGTGCCGGACAATTCCAACCCCGATTTTAGCGTGTCGGGTTGGCCCAGGCCGGAAGTGGGCAAAAACGTCAATCATAATGAATTGGGCAATTTAGGATTGACGCCTGCACAAGAACAAGCCGTGGTGGCGTTTATGAAGACCTTAACCGATGATTATCCAGAATGGGGCAATGATCCGTTAATACCGCCAGGAACACCCTCGCCATTTGCCGATGGGAATAATTAGGAACCTTCGTAACAAGCAATGTTACTGGTGTTTTAAATGGCTTTTATCGTTGTACACAACTTTGTAGACTGGACTGAGGCCGTCTGTGCTTTTAGGACTTTAATTCACGATCTGTCGAGTGTCGGCACATCGCTATTATTAATAGGCATAAAAAACCGGCAACCCTTTTGAAGGGTTGCCGGTTTTTAAAATTTGGTGGTGGGGCAGTGCGGTGATGGTGCGGGCGATAACGCCAACGATGGGGATGGCGAACAACGCTTGTTGGACGCCAGTGACGGTTTGCTGTGGGAACATTCGGCCCCGAAACCGACCTTTTCATCCCGGTATGGCTTTCAACAGCCCAACGACGACAATAAAGGGCCGATAGGGGCAACCGGCAAGGAATGGTTGCTGTTGGTCGTGGCTTTGTACTTCTTGGCCGCTTTCGCCCGCCAACCGTTGTCACGCATGATTCTGGCGACCCGATGCCTACCGGCTAAGAGCCTGTTCAACATCTTCTACGAGCGTGTAAAATAGCGGGATGAGAAAAACTTACCCCAGTGACATAAGCCGGGAACAGTTCGGACAGGCCAAAGACCTGCTGGAACCAGCCCGCAAGAAAACCCGCCCGCGCACCGTTGATTTGTACGATGTGTTCTGCGCCATCCTGTACTTGTTGAAAAGCGGCTGCCAATGGCGGATGTTGCCCAGTGGCTTCTGTTCCAGATGGTTATTTGATTCGTTCTAAATCTGGTGATCGTTTAACTGAATCTGGTTTTCAGACTCTTTGGCAACGTCTTATGGTTAAATTTGCCGATATGGGGAATATTCGGTTTACTTTTCATGATTTGAAGGCTAAGGGAATTTCTGACACTGAAGGCGATAAACAGGTTGCTTCTGGTCATCGTTCTTCTGCTATGGTTGATGTTTATAACCGTAAACCATCTTTGGTTTTGCCTTCTGGTGAATAAAGTTCTGGACAAACTTTTGGACAAGGCAATAAAAAAGGCCTAGGTTTTCACCTAAGCCTTTGAATTCTTTGGAGCTGGAGATGGGACTCGAACCCGCGACCGGCTGATTACAAATTAGCAAGCCTATGCTTTTATACACCCCTACCCTGTTTTAATAAGCACTATCTACCCTTTTATTTCAATTGGTTATGTTATAATAAATCAGACAGTCTTTGAAGGACTTTTAAACAGTCTGCTTATTATATGCTTATTAATTTTTAGGGGTGGCGCACCATGAAACTAACTAAAACCGTTGTCGGGAATTTTCCCTTTACCCAAAAGGGGCAAGTCTTTTATTGGGATTGTGAGCTTGCGGGTTTCGGTATGTATGTCGGGGCAAAATCAAAAACGTGGTGTGTCCAACAACGGATTGGCAACAAGACCAAGCGTGTGGTATTAGGCAAATACCCTACAATGACAGCCGAGCAGGCGCGAAACGCCGCCAAGAAAGCCATAGGCGAACTTGCATCAGGTATTGATACGGTGCAGGAAAAACGCGAGAGCAAAATAAAAGCCGTCACCTTGGGTGAAGTCTTTGCCGACTTTCTGAGTGCCAGACAGTTGAAACCCAAAACCGTGAAGGATTACACGGGCGTGATGAACAATATCTATGCGGATTGGCAAAAACTGCCCATTACCGACATTTCCCGCGATGCCGTGGAACGCCGCCATAAAAAAGTCGGTGAGGAACGCGGTGAAGCTTACGCCAACTTGGGGGCGCGTACCTTACGCAGTGTCTTGAACTATGCCAGTGCCAAATATGAAACGGGTAAAGGTGTATCGATACTGCCCGACAATCCCGTTAAACGGATAAGCCAGACCCGCAGTTGGTACAGAGTAGAACGACGCACAGGCCATTTAAAACCACATCAATTATCAGCATGGTTTGAGGCCGTGTTAAGTATCGACAACGATACCATCAGGGATTACCTACTTTTCGTAATATTGACCGGATGCCGTAAGGATGAATCGGCAAAATTGCAATGGGCGGATGTTGACCTGATCGACAAAAGTTACATGTTACGTGACCCCAAAAACAAAAATCCGATTCAATTGCCGTTATCCGATTATCTGGTGGACATGTTAATAGCCCGAAAAGCAAAAAGTTCTAGCGCGTTTGTATTCCCTGGCGAGGGTGTAGGCGGTTATCTGGTTGAACCTAAGCGACAACTAGCCAAAGTCATCGAAAAAACAGACATGCCATTTTCGATGCACGACTTGCGCAGAACCTTCGTAACCATAGCTGAATCGTTAGATATTTCTGCCTATTCGGTCAAGGCATTGGTGAACCACAAACAGGGTGAAGACGTGACCAGCGGCTATATCCAATTGACCGTTGAAAGGTTACGGCAACCCATGCAGGCCATTACTGATTTTATGCTGAAATCGGCTGGACTAAAGCAATCCGCCGAAGTTGTCCCGCTCAAACAAGCCAGAGGTTAATATCATGACCATTAATTACCACGACATCATCACCATAGAACCGGGTAAACGTAGCGGCAAGCCTTGCATCAGAGGGCTTAGGATAACCGTTGACGACATCCTCGACTGCTTTGCGGCAGGGATGACCGAACAAGAGGTATTGGAAGATTACGACTACCTAACCCAAGACGACATAAGGGCCTGCTTTGCCTACGCCGCCGATAGGGAACGCCATAGCCGCGTGATTGCCGGATGAAACTGTTATTCGACGAAAACCTATCGCCTAAAATGGTGGCGGCCCTCGCGGATGTGTTCCCCGATTCGGCACACGTTGACCGGATAGGTTTGGGCGGCGGTTCGGACGATGAAGTTTGGCGTTATGCTAAAAACAACGGCTTTATGCTGGTCAGCAAGGATTCCGATTTTTACGAAAAGAGCATCCTTTATGGACATCCCCCAAAAGTCATTTGGATAAGGCGCGGCAACTGCACCAACCGACAAGTTCAATTGCTATTGAGGAACAAGGTTGATGTTATTGCTGAGTTTTATCAAAACCATGATGTTTCATTTATCAGCATCACTTAAATAAAAATCGCAATAATTTCTTTAACGTCAGAAAAACCCGCATGTAATCGGGGGTGTGTGATGGGTTTATTCAGAAAACTAGATGTGTTTAACAAAGAGCGGATATGCGCACATCTTGCAAAAATGGACGTGCCTGTAAGACCCGCTTATGAATTGAGAAAAGTAACGATGCTAGGCACGGCAGACTCGGACAGATACCGCTGTTCACTGTATCGGGCAACCGAATCACCACGTGAAGTTACTGATCCGCCGACAGACTATTTTGACCAATGGCGTGGTTACAATGGATTTACTCCAAATGATGCCCTAATGGAAAGGCTTACCGATAATGACGAAGCTTTGCTATACGGCTTACTTGGGCTTGAGGATGGGCATTTGTACTTTGTGGCACGGTACACAGACAAATTTGATGCTTGTTGCAAAGTGCTTGGGGAATCGGAACAGAAACCCGCTTGGGATTTGGTAAGGGTTATAGCCACTGACACACTGGGTGGTTATCACGAGCGGCAAGAAAAATATGAACAACTATTATCGTTTGAGCTGGGAATAAAAATACTAAAGGGGCAAGTGATTGAATTGGCTAAGGGCATTTATCAACTCCCAAAGACACTTGAAATTAGTAATAAAGACGACCTTCACGGATATAGTGGATATATTCAGCTAATTGATCTTTTGGGCTACCGTTTGCGAGACCATTGGATGAATGAAGAAGAAACAGCAAATGGCTTAACGCGAATAGCACTTGAACATGGTATTGAAGACATTATTGAAGATGCGTTAATCAGGGGGGAGCTTCCCATCTATCAACCAATCTTGAAAAAAGTTGATTATTCCAGTCATGATCGGGGTAAGGATTTAGTTTTCTGGCCTGAACTGAAGTTTGTTTTAGAGCAAAAGACGGATAGGACGTACCCATACCACCCATTTATTGAAAACGACAGGCCTGAAGTTGAGCATGTTGCGCATGATAACGCTGATAACCAAGCTGGCAGCAATCAAATGCCGATACAAATAAACGGTAATGAAACTGAATATTCTGGCTTGCTGAAAACCCCCAAAAGAATCAATGAATGGTTTAAAGTCATTTATGATATGACCCGCAGTTTTATGGACGAATATAAAATAATGCCAAACGAGGCACAGGCATGGGCGCAATTGTATATGAAGCCCCCCGCCGGATATGAAATTACCGCAGGGAAGGACAAAGGCGGCGAGGATTGCTTAACTATGCCTGGAGAACGCCCTCTAAGCAAAAGCGCGTTTAGTAAAAGATGGGCTAATTACACCAACAAAGGAAAATAAGCCCCATTTGCGGATTTTAAGCCCCGTTACCGCTTTAAGCCTTCAATCCGAAATATCCTGAAATTGTTTTATTAACTTTTACAGGATGCACAAGTGGCACGAATCCCCACCCCAAAAAAAATACCTTTAACACGCGGCGAGGCGTTGGTCGAATTTGACACCGCACCCGACAACGCGCTTTTCAATCAAGCAGTCATTGCTTTTATCCGTGATTGCTCTATCGCAACGCTTGAACGCGACCGATGGGCGGGCGGCGGGATACCGTTTTTAAAAATTGGCCGAGCTGTTAAATATCGCAAGTCTGACGTTTTGGCATGGCTAGGTAAGCATGAGCCGCAAGCTTCAACTTCCGTAGCTGGAGGCTGATTTTATGCAAAAAAAAACCACCCGCGCAGCGAACACGGGCAGCAGCAAAAAACAGCAAACAAATTCTAGCATAAGTTTGGTCGTTCATGGCAGTAACAATCAGATATGCGTCGATAGCCGGGCTATTGCCAAAGAGTTTGGTAGGCAACACAAAAACGTATTGCAAACGCTAGATGACTTGCTGGCAGATAAGACAATTTCACGGCTTGAATCCAAGCCGTCAAACTACATTAAGCGCGGCAAAGAATACCGCCGCTATGAACTCAACAAAGCGGGGTTTTTAAAAGCGATGCCGTTTATAGGCGGCAATAAATCGCGGGAAGGTCAAAGCAGATTGGTTGATGAATTTCTCAAAATGGAAGAAAAACTAGCTCGACAAGCGAAAGAGCGCGAGAAGCTGGTCTGTCAAATCGCACGATTAAGCGGTAAAGATAGCCGGGCAATTCTCACTGATGAAATTCAAAAATTTATAGCTTACGCAAAGGCAAACGGCAGTAATAGCGCGGATCGGTATTTTTGCATCATCACCAACGCCGTACACCAAACGCTGGTAATTGTTGACCCAAAATCCACTCAAGTTAGGGAATTAATGACGGCGATACAATTGTCACAATTAGCCACTTTTGAACTTATTGCCGCGCAAGTTTTAACGGAAGGTATGGAAGAGCAGTTACCTTACAAACTCATTTATCAAAGTCTGAAAGTGGCATTGAATAGCCAACGCGTAGCCAGAACCCCATTACTGGAGGGCTAGGCATGGCTAAAATAAAGAAACGGCAATACATAGCCCAAGATGTCGACATGATACGCTCCACCGCCTACGAAACATTAAGCGGCAACGCGGTTAAATTGCTGGTATTGATGCAAACCCATTGGCGAATGTATGAACCGATTGCCTACAGCGTGAGTGAAGCTCAAAAGCGCGTAGGCTGTTGTCGGGGCAAAGCGCATGAAGCATTCAAGGAGCTAGAAGCGCACGGGTTTATCAAGTTGATGCTGGAAGGTCACTTCAGCAAGCAATTAGCCCGAAAGTGGCGGCTTACTTTCAGAGAGTATCACGACCAGAAACCCACGGACGAATGGCGAAACTGGAAACCAGAAAATTAAATTGCTTGTTCATAATATGAACGCTTCATGCCGTATGCTGAACAACTCATGCCGTATAGTGAACAGGTGTTCATAATATGAACGACTTTTTATATGAATCAATAGGTTACGATTATTAATTTTAGCCTTCAGTGTTCACTATGCGGGATGTACCTATTATTTCCCATACACACCTGTTTTAAAAAGCAGCAACAAAGGCTTTGAGGGCTATTTAAACTTGGATAATCGACAGGATAGCCAAGCTAGGTAAAGGGGACGCTCTCGCAGTCATTGGCGGACTTAAGCCAAGCGAGTGGCAGGACAAAACCACGGGCGAAACCAAGCACGGGCTTAACGTCACGGTGTAAGATTGCCTGAGCGTCTACCAGATTAAGAAACGGCGCGAAACCACATGATAAATGTTACATAAATCATCTTGATATAAGTTACATAATTCAATATGACAACTGGCACATAAACCAAGATGGTTTAGGTTACACTAATCAACATGATAACAGTTACATTATTCAAACAGGGGCGGCACATGCAATACGACGGCACGGGCAAACTGGGGCAAGCCATAGCGGGCTTGTACGGGCTTTCACCCAACAGCCAAGCGCAGATAGCGGCGCACATCAAAAAAGCCAAGGCCGCGCTAAACATCACCAAGCCCAAAACCCTACCGAAGGATGACAGGCTGGCGGTTTACCTTTGGCATGTCGAACAGTTAAACCCTGCCCAAGGTGCGAAACAGCCCACGCTTAACGGCACTGGCGCGGCTGATGGCCTATCGACATCTGAACCGTTACCAGAAAGTGACGATACCCCTATAGCGGCTATCGAGCCTGCTGTCACGGCTATTGACGCTCCACCGATACCCGACCAACCGCAACACGGCGGCAATTGGGGCGGTGTCCGGCAAGGTTCGGGGCGCAAAGCCACGGGCAAGCAAACCGTGACGATGCGCGTACCCGTGGAGCTGGTGGGCATGATTGAGGAAGCCAAGCGCACGGGCTTGGATAACCACTATAGCCAATTGTCGGCACGGGTTCAGGAACTGGAAAAGGCGTTACACGATTCAAACGCCGAGCGGGAACGGTTGCAAGCCGTCATCAAGTCATTGGGGGCTAGATGATAATTTTCAATTATCATTTGTCCGTGCAAATCCTGCATTCTGTGAAAATGGCTTAAAAACCGCATTCAAATCCCTCCCCGGAGGAGGGATTTCATCAGAGCAGCAAGCCCATAAATTTATGCCTTCAAAAACGCCATAGATGGCGGATTTCATCCAGCTAAATCATTGAAAAATATTCCTTATTTGCAGTGGGAAAAGTGGCTAGATCGTAACTCGGAGTTACGATTTACAACCACACAGCAAGCTTCAAAATTTATCAAAATAGCGGCTAACAAAAGTCTGGTTTTGATGATGTTATAATGTAACATCACCAACAATAAAGGCTAGATTTACCGCAACTTTCTACCACAGCAAAAACCTAGGCATTGCACAGCTTAGGGAGCTATTTACGGCGATTTACCACAGAACTAAAGGACAGCGCAGATTTGCGCAGTGGATTTGCGATTTACCACAGCCAATATACCCTGCCCAAGGTTGGGCATGAATCGGCAATTTTTGCTTAACAACAAAGCGCAGGATGTTTATTAACAATAACGCAACGGGCAAGCCTAGACATGGCGCGGGTTTGAACCGGATTTGTCCAAAAATAACCGCGCAATTACTACGCAATTACTGAACATAAAACCCACTGGACGGACAACAAGCCCATGAGCAATAAAACGATGACACAAGCCCGTAATGCCCCACGGTGCGGCGCACATGCCAGAACCACGGGCAAACCTTGCCTATGCCCCGCCATGCCCAACGGACGATGTAGGATTCACGGCGGCAAGTCCACGGGCGCACCGACTGGCAAAGCCAACGGCAATTATAAAAACGGCAAGCACACCAAACGTCATAAGCAATTCGTACAGGCCACCAAGGCGATAAAAGCCGCGATACGGCAAAACAACCATGCCAAGGCGCACGGATTGATAGACGGGCTAGAAACGATATTGGATTGACGGGAGACGGTACGCCTTCACTGGCGGTAAGCACTGGGTACAGAACCGTACCTAGTAGGGGATACACAGAACGCCTTAACGGGCGTTTTTTATGCCTTGGATATTGTGGTGTGTCGGCAAGCGTTGCGGTAAAACAGCCCGCTTTGTTGTGGTGCTTATTATATGCTTATTAGAAAATTTCAGGCATAAAAAAAGGACTTAGATTTACACCTAAGTCCTTGTATTCTTTGGAGCTGGAGATGGGACTCGAACCCGCGACCGGCTGATTACAAATCGGTAAGCATTAGATGTGCCATGATTTGAAATTATATGGTATTGATCGCTTACAGACAAGAAAAACAACGACATAATAGGACTTCTTGAGGGGAAAACACTAAAAAACACACAAAATCTAGCCTGCTTAAGGGCGAAATTTCCGTGTTTAGGTTGTGTTCCGATCAACCCCTTAACCACCAAGGAGCCTAACCATGCAAACCAAAATATCACAAGCCATTTTAGACAAAACCCCATCGCCTGATAAGGGCAAAACCATGCAATTTGCCGATACCGAATTGCGCGGGTTCTATCTTATCATCACTCCCACCAAGCGCTCTTTTTATGTTCAGTCATTGGTGAATGGAAAACAAGTCCGCGCAAAATTCGGGGACGCACCCGCAATGAATGCAAAGGACGCAAGGGCAAAAGCCAGGCAGATATTAGTGGAGATGCGCGATGGCACCAACCCTAATGAAGAACGGCGGAAAGCCAAGGCAAAAGGCATAACATTGCGGGAAGCGTTAAACCTACACCTTTCGGCCAAATCGCTATCAGCGAAGACCAAGCACAATTACACCTACAATATGGAGCAGTACCTGCCAGATTGGTTAGACAAACCACTGGCCGAGATTGGCACCGACCGCACTGGCGTTAGGTTGAGACACGGGAAAATCACCAAACAGCATGGCGCCACAACGGCCGATAGTTGCTACCGTGTTTTGAGGGCGCTTTATAACCGTGGACTGCGGGAACATCCCGACTTGCCAAGCAACCCCACAAACAACGTGGACTATCACGGATTGAAAAGGCGCAAAGTTGATGCCAATAGCGAAAAATTGAAGGCATGGGGCGAGGCAGTGTTAAAGCTAAATCCTATCCGCCGCGATATGCACTTATTCATCATCCTAACAGGCATGAGAAGGACAAGCGCCATAGAAGCCAGAATCGACCAGGTTTTACCCGGTGCATTGCATGTACCCAAGCCAAAAGGCGGAAGTGCCCGGGCTTTTGACCTACCCTTATCAGAACCTTTGCAGGTGCTTATCAACCATCGGATTGAGCAAAACGCCATCTACTTTAGAAAATCCCCGTGGTTATTCCCGTCGGAAAGCAAAAGCGGTCATGTTGCCGAAGTTCAACAATGGGAGTTGGGAGATTTGACCGGCCATGCTTTACGCCATACTTATGCAACATTGGCACAAGAATCAGGTGTACCACTGGCCGAATTGAAATTCCTGTTAAACCATGCCACCAATAACGTGACTATGGGGTATTTAAATCCATCACTGGATTATTTAAGAAGCCTGCAAGAGAAAGCCACCGCGAAGATTTTGGATGCTTTGGGATTGGAATATACCGGAACCTGGCCGCTGACGTTGAAAGAATAGCCGTTGTGCGTTGTTTAGGTAACGCTGACGGCTTAAGGCAGGTATAAGGCTGTAAAGTACCTGCCTAACATCGTTCGTAAGCCCTTTGGCGACTTGGGCATATTGGCTAAACGTTGGTGTTAACCTTGTAATCGTTTTGTTATAATTAGCATCAATAACCGAACTACAACGGTGAAGAAAACAGCTAGCATTTAGTGCAAATCAATGCCGCCTTACCCACACCGACTGAGTGGGACCAATAAAGCCTATTCCGCCTTAGACTGGCGGAACAGTCCGAGCAACAGCGTTTTGCTGTGCTTGGAACCTTTATTGGAATCACTGCCATGGCTTATCCTAAACGCCCCGACCTAACACCAGAAGAGATAACAGCTCTTTATACCCTTCCTGATGAGGCTTTACTGACAATTGCAGAAGCCTCCGCTTTTATTCGCCTCACAAAACAAACCCTAGCTTTCTACCGTTGCAAAGGTGGCGGACCTGCTTTTATCAAAGTGGGCAAGACTATCCGGTATCGCATGGCTGATTTGCGCGGGAATGTTAAAAATGAGGTGGCTCGCCATGGCTAATCAACAAGCAAAAAAATGCCCACATCAAGGAGGCGTTGATGCGGGCACTAACCCATTTAACACTTTACAGGACTTTCAACAACATGAGGCTGACCGGCTCAATGGCAACATCATTGAGGTAAATCATAGCCCGATTGGACAAGCTAAAACACCAGCATTTGAGTTGATGCAACCTTATGTTGACTTTGGCGATGAGCTAATCCTTTTAAAGGGCAAAAAGCCCGTAGCCACTAACTGGACACATATTGCAATAGATTCGACCAGTGTTTTACAGCAAGCCAAGCAAAAAGGCTTAAACGTCGGCGTTAGGTTGTCCGCTTCTGACCTCATTATTGATGTTGACCCCAGAAACTACCCCACTGGTCGTGATTCACTGGCCGAACTGGTCAAGGATTTGCGCCTTGATTTGTCAAAAACGCCATGTGTCCAAACGGGTGGCGGCGGTTTTCATTATTACCTCACCAAGCCCGAAGGCTTAGCAATTGTCGGCTCGTTGGAAATGTACCCAGGCATTGACTTCAAAACCTTGGGCGGTCAAGTTGTCGCCGCCGGCTCCATCCATCCTGACACTGGCCGATTGTACCAACCCGCCCCCACCTTTGGCTTGAGAAGACCCAAAGCACCAGAAGCGTTGCGCAAACTGTTGGAACGTTCAACTAAACGGCCTGAGGGTGCAAAACATGAACGTTGGGGCGAACTGTCCCCAAGCTGTTTAGAAAAAACGCTTGAGCAGTTGGATGTTGAGGACTTTAACGAAAATGGCAAATGGTTTGACCTGATGTGCGCTTGTCACCATGCCACGGCTGGTGAAGGGCGCGAAGAGTTCCTAGCCTGGAGTGCTGGCGATACCGAGTATTCAGACTGCTACGAAATCAACGCCAGACGCTGGGACAGTTTGCATGACACATCTAGGGGCGGCAAACCTGTCACCATCGCCTATTTGTTTGAGGTCATGAAGCAACATAACGGTGTTGTGGTCGAGGATGACGATTTTGATGACTTTGACCCGGTTGACGGTACGGAGCCAGGCGCGTTACGTTGGCCAATATTGTCTAGGGCCGAGATGAAAGCGTTGCCGCCACCTAAATGGCTGATACCGGGGTTATTGCCTGAGGCTGGACTTGTTGCCATTTATGGCGCGCCGAGTTCAGGAAAATCCTTCCTCGCCCTTGATATAGCAATGGCAATAGCCAGTGACACCAATTGGCACGGGCGCAAGGTGGTACCGGGTAATGTCCTTTATATCGCCGCTGAGGGTTCGGCCGGTTTCAATCCGCGGGTTGATGCTTGGGAAGCCGAATATGTTGACAATTTTCCCGTTGAACCTTTTAGGTTGATGAAAAGCGCGCTCAACCTATCCACAGAGAAAGAAGCCAAAGCCTTTGCCGATGAAATTGTTTTACAGTTTGAAAACTTGGGGCCATTAAAGCTGGTGGTTATTGACACCTTAAACCAAACCGCCGCAGGCGCGGACGAGAACAGCGCCAAAGACATGGGCTTGTATATTGCCAGCATGAAACGGTTACTTGATAAAACAGGCGCCACCGTTATCGTGGTTCATCACTCGGGCAAAGATTCCGCTAAAGGTATGCGGGGAAGCACGGCGTTATTAGGTGCGATGGATACAACTATCGAAGTGGTTAGAGACGCCAATAACGGCCCCATCACCGTGTCAGTGAAAAAACAAAAAGACGCCGAGGCGGAAGGCCCCAGCCGTTTTAGTTTAGACAAGGTGGGGACTTCGGCGGTGCTAAGGCCTAACGTTATGGCAGTGGACATGCCTGTGTTTGATGAACCCAACCCGGTTGTTGCCTTGGCTTGTCAGTTGGCTTTAGAGCACGGGGAACGTTTTCCATTAACCACCTTGGTTGAGGCTGTCATGGCAATGACGGGTAGAAAGCCATCCACTGTAAGAGCAGATATTGACAAGGCTATACCCCAAAATAAGGAAAAGGCGTTGGAAACTATTGACGGTCCATCTGTATGGAGAGAGCGGAAAGGCAACAACCCCAAGGGCGCAATGGAAATTTGTGTAGAACTGAAAAACAGCCTAACTGATTGATTTGTATTAGTTCTGTGGTTCTGTACGTGTTTTGTTCTTTTTTAGCATTTTGGCTATTTCTGACAGAACCAAACGAAATCAATAGCTTATGCTAAATCGACCAGGTTTTACGTTTTTTGGTTCTGTGGTTCTGTTTTTTGGTTCTGTCAGGCAGAACCAAACTAAATCAATGGCTTATAAAGCCTATTGTCTGATGCACAGAACCAACACAGAACCACCGATTAAGTTGGTTCTGTGCGTGTGTTTATCTTAAATAAACACGCAGCAGAACCGAATCGCCAAAACTACTTAAAGTATCAAGTCCTAAGGGGTATTAAAAGCAAAGACAAAACCTGGTCGATATTGTCCCACCCCGGCTGTAGTAGTTGAGCGATGGAAGATTAAACAGTCCACAATCAATTTTAGGTGCTTGTCAGGCCGTTTGCTTACTCTAGCAATTAAAAACTTGGCTACGGAGGTTAGAAGTTAGTTAATCCTCACAATCTGCACATCCTTAGCGTCAATAAATCCCCTTCGTCTTCGCGGCTAAAAATCCTTCAACTTCCCATCTGCTCACTATCGCGCGGGTGCGTGTACACAAGGCCCCTATGCAATCGTCACCAAAAACTAGGCCGAATCCACCCTTAAAACCTAAGCCCTCTGATTACTAATCATTCCGTTAAGTCAATCATCCCATTGATTATGAAGGGGAATAATAAACGCCAACGTATTGAGAACACGGCATAATAACTTTACCTAACACATTTTATGAGGATTTAATAATGGCAAGTAAAGTAACAGCAAAGGCTAAGGCTCTTTTTCTGGAGGTGCTAGAAGAAACCGCATCACCAGGCGAAGCAGCAAAAGCAATTGGGATTAGTCGGCGCTATGCTTATGACATCAGGAAAGCGGATGCTGAGTTTGCCGCTAATTGGGACAAAGCAATTGAGATAGCGCTTGATAGCTTACTTGATGAAGCCTATGCCCGTGCCACCAAAGGCAGTGACGAGCCCATAGTCTTTAATGGGCAAATAATGAAAGACGAGAACGGGGGCATTCTGACAATTCCCAAGAAGTCAGACCGCTTGCTGGAAGTGTTGTTGAAGTTCCGTTATGGAGACCAAATGTCTGACCGTTTAAAGGTGAAGGTAGAAAGCACAGGCCTAAGTGTGGAAGGGTTGCAGAATATGTCGCCTACTGAACGCGCAAGCCTAACCAGTCTATTAAGTAAGTACCAAGGGGATGAAAATGCTTAACACCAACAAATTGAACGTGTTCGAGGCGTTACAGGTTTTGACCTTGATTGACACAAGCCTAAACAACCTCGAAGAGACATCACCAGGCATCATTAAGGCCTTAGGCGGTGCAGAACAGGTAAGTAAGAACCTGAGTATAAATAGTCTTAATTTAGCGCCTGTACCTAAAATTGATGAAGAAATCTGGCTTAGGGCCTGTAAGGCACAGCAAGCAAAATTTACGGGCAATCAAGGCATTGTAATCAACCAAGGTTTGCCAGACCAAGCCCATTATGTTTAGACCCTAATCACAGTTAAAACCTGGCCGATTGCGGCAACAAGGCCAGGCATTAAACGCTAGTGTTGTCAAACGTTTAACCACGCCAAAATAGGTTGTATTACCCTCTTAATTGATAGACTCGGTGCCAAATAAGTTGGCGTTTTGTCAAAAGGCAACTAGCGTATTACGAACACTGAGTCTATCAATTGATTGGGTTAAACAGCGTTAAACGCTGGCGTTAAAAACACCAAACCAGCACAAAATTTATCGCATCCGGGTTAGCATTGGCGCTGACCCTAGCTATCGGCGATAGCACAAGACCCCGCTATAAGGCCCGGATAATTAACCAACATTATCTACTAGAGGCCACATCATGAAGCATCAACTCCAAGCAGTACCCTTTTTATCCTCCCAGCAAATCGGTGAACTAGCATCCAAATTGGATACAAATCACCGCCAGATGCTAAAACTGATCGACGACTTCAACGCTGCTATCAAGGTCAAGCGGTTGGAAATCTCCACCAGATGGCAGAGTAATTCCTACATTGGGATGGAACAGCGTTCCCATGCAGCGCAAAGTGAAACCCGAGAAGCCATCTTAGCCATTAAGAACAAGGCAGAAGAAACATTGGACACAGTGTTTAAAGATGCTGGCGCTACTTATCACCAAATCCTACCCCAAAAACAGTTCTATGATTCCCCGGTTAAAGTGCTCGCTCGGCAAGGTTTAGGTAGCGTTGAGCGGTCACAATACCTTGAACAGTTGGAAAGCTCGGGCCCTATCGAAGTTGCGAATCTAGGCCAATTTGCCGTGTCCACCAACAACCTCATGCTAGCAACCGCCGTGTTGTCCAAGCTGGATTCTATGCCGAGCAAAGATAGACCGTTCGGGCAATTGGAGCTTGCCAAAGCTATGCACCTTGACGAGTTCGAAAAGACAGACCAGTACCTAAAAATCGCAGAAGCACGGTTCCAAGGCCTTACCCTTGCCTATCGCGCATTTAGAACCGGCCAAGTCAACCCCATCAATACTTTGTCAATGGGTATTAGAATGAAAGGCATTGACGAAAACGTGATGAAATCGCTGGAGGCTCAAAATGCCTAATACTAACCAAGCCTTAATAATTGCCCTGATGGCGCTTGCCTTAGCGACTAAAGCAGGTGCAACCGAGGAAGTGGAATTGTTCCACCAGCTTGAACGTTCCGCAAACCTGGCCGATGTTGCCATTGGTTCTGACACCTTTGATGAGGCTGGCGAGATATTGGGCTTTAAATACTCAAGGCCATTAGACCTTTATGTAGGGCCCGACGAATGGCAAGAAGCTGAAAAACAGCCATTCGCCCACATGAAATACGCTAGAAATCATTAATCTTTGTGTTTAGTCCGTGTTTAAAGGGCTTATCTGTAATGGATAAGCCCTTTTTTATTAAGCGCTTACGAGCCAATACCTGCTAATTTCATATCGGGCAGCTAAAATACTGACATAAATCATAAAAATACACACAAACAAACGATTGACTCAAAATTTATTTATGAATACTATATGAAACGTTTCATAATCGTTTTAATTTAATAGCGGAGTCGTCATGAATAGCCACAAGAATAGCGAAATTAGCCCAATTGAAATTGGTCATTTTCTCAGCAGAATTAGAGAGCAAGCAGGAATCAAACAAGCAGAGTTAGCAAAAAAAATTACATGGAGTCCTGCAATGCTATCTCGCATTGAAGTAGGAGATCGCCAGTTGTCACCTGACGAGCTCCAAACAATTTTAGAGGGCATTAACACACCTGAAGCACTGCACCTATCCGAAATGCTATATCGCCAGTGGTCAATATTGCCCAGACCTCCATTAAGCCATCCCGATCAAGATATTCTTTGGAATGCTGAGCAAGCGGCGCAAAAGCTGCTCGCACTGTCTGAGCAACCTGAAATTAAACAATCGTTTCAACATCGCTTAGAAGCATACATAGAGCGCATTGAAAAACTAGCGACTCAGCTGCTAAAACGTGAGCATCAAATAGCATTTATTGGCAGTATTGGCATAGGCAAATCAACAGCCATTTGTCAGCTTGCCAATCTAACAATGCCTAACCCTAATGGAAATTTTGATGCTGTACTTGAGGTTGGGTCAGGCGGCATCACAGTTTGTGAAGTGCATGTGTTATCAGGGTCGGAGTATGAAATAAGGATTGAGCCGCGCACAGATGATGAAATTCGAACTGATATACGGGATTTTGCTGTCAATCTATTAAGTGCAATAGACGTAAAAAAAGCTGCTGATAGAGATGGTGGGGATAACGATTCTCAGGGTATTTCCAAAGAAATACAACGCGCTTTACGAAATATGTCGGGCTTAATCAGACGGTCTGAAAAACAAGCTACTGGGAAACCTATTCGTACAGATAAAGCGAAGGAATTAGCACAACAATTTCCAGAAGAACGTGATTTGATTATTGAAATAATGGCGCGAATGGAGCTGCACAAAAGAGATAGAAGAAACGTTCTGTATAATAGCAGCACAGGAAAGCCCCCTTTAAAATGGCTGAAGGATACTTTTGAGCTAATCAATAATGGACGCCATCCTGATTTTACGTTACCAAAGCGAATTGAAGTTGTTGTAAAAGATCAACTCCTTGCACATAGCGAATGCTTGGTGCGCATAATAGACACCAAAGGCATTGACAATAAAGAAACTGCTGCAAGACCAGATTTAGAGGGGCATTTAAAGGACTTACACACAATTACTGTTCTTTGTTCTGGATTTAACGACGCGCCTGCTAGAAATCCTTGGCAACTTCTTGAACGAGCTAAAGATATAGGTGTTCAGACGCTAGAACTTAATTCATCTTTGCTTATTTTACCACACACAGGTGAAGCGCTTAAAGAAAAAGATGAAGATTCAGGCCAGTACGTTGAATCCGAAGAAGAAGGGTATGAGCGCAAAGCTGAAACAGTGGAAGATGCTTTAGAGCCCCTTGGTCTTCGCGGATTGCCAATATATTTTTTCAACGCCTATCAAGATAACGTAGAAAAATTGAGAGAATTTCTGAATCAGCGCTTGACTGCGGTTCGTAATTCATTTCGTATAAAGCTTGACGAAACCATCGAAGAGACTGAAAGACTGCTGGAAAATCATGAGCAAGAGCAAGTTCAAGAAGTTATACGTAGCGCTGGAAGGAGGATTGAAAGTTGGGTAAGACAACATGAAACATTGCCTACGATCAATATTCATGTGCAAGACGACCTAATAAATGCAATGGACAGGGCTTATGCCAATACAATTAAGGCCACTATTTGGCGTAAAGGTAAATGGGATAAATTAGATTACTGTCATCATTTAAGCTATGGCTCTCGTTTGCTTGCCGCTAAGCTGCTTAGAGAACATGAATCGAAATTTAATGATTTTTGTATGACATTAAGCGGAGACCCAGAGTATGCGGATGCTCAAGACTTTATTAAACAAGCTCAAAATACGCTTTCCTCTGCTTTTCAAGCGTTGCTCAGTAAGATTGAATTAACTGGTGAAAGCTATTTTAGCAATGAACTGGCTTCGGCATACGCCGCACCGCTATGGGGCAACTGTGAAGCCGAATATGGTCAAGGCTATAGGGCACGCGTTGTTCAGCATAATAGAGATTGGTTTAATGGAGAGCGCACAATAAAATTAGAGAAGGACATTTATGTTCTTATTGAAAGAGAATGGAGATTGGCACTTAATAAAGTTAGTGCATTAATTGAAATCGAATAATTGCTTTTGCCTGAATCATGCTGGGGAATTGGCTACAATTCCCCACAAAGTAGAGTAAAGATGATTACTTGCAGTATTTTGCAGGTTTTTCTCTTGAAGCCCCGCTCCCATACCCTTCATACCACGACATAATTGCCTCACTAACCAATAATAGAGAGAAATTATGATGGCCTATGAAGAAATGAGCATGAAAAACCTATTGGAACTCCATAACAAGCTATGTCCTGATAATCCGGCAAACCCTAAGACGTTTGCGACCAAGGATAAGTTAATAGCCCGGATTGAACATATTAATGCTACAAGCATCATCCTTGTGGACTCTAGCATTGATGGTGAATTTAGGATTTTAGGACACAAAAAGAAAACCGAGGCAACGGAAGAGCATATAGAACAACGCCTTGAGGTTGTCGAGGACGAGCTGGCAGCACCTGAAACACCTAAAAAAGCCGTTAAGAAGGCCAAAAAAAGCAAACCACTGGCCGAACCCAAACTAAAAGGCCCTACTATAAAAAGCGTTGCAGAAAAGTTGATACTAGACCCGGCTGGTTATCCTTACAAGGCCATAGTGGAGATGGTGAAAGCAGAAATTGAATGCAACACCACTATTGGGTGCGTAAGCTGGTATGCCAATAAGTTGAGAAAGGCAGGGATTGAAGTGCCTGAGCGTACGAAGCCGATAAAACCGACCGAGTGAGGGATAAACAAAGTGGCTATATAGCGATATAGCCACTTTGCCATTAAGAGTTAAGCCGCTTTTCGCTCTTGCTCTTTCTTGTAATAATACTCAACGTCACCACTGACTACCACTTCAAGTTCTCCCCAACCAGAATGCTCGGAGTCGTCCATAGCATCTTTGATTAGCTTTTTTATTAGCCCTCTGGTTCTGTAGTGGTTGAGTATGAAGTCAGTTATTTGGTCACACCACCAGTAAAACGCTATATCAGCCTTGCGCTCGCACCCGTACACCTCGATTAAGCCTTTCCTGATATTGGCAGTGTTACAAGCATTAGCGACTAGGTCAAATAGCTGTTGACCCTCAAACTCGTAATTACGCAATTTAGGTAAAAATCCCTCAACTGCCGATATTACGTTAAGCCAGCGTTCGAATCGCCAAGTGCCTAAATAGCCTTCTTTTGAAAGCTGTTGAAGTTGAGCGGTAGTAAAGGTAGCAGTGTTCATTGTATCTGTCCTGTAAAGTAGGTTAATGCCAAAAGGCGTTTTTCAATAATCACTACCCCTACAGGATGCTTTCAAGGTTAGCATACTTTTAAATTATTTTTCATTTATTCTTGTTTTGTGTTTAAACCGTGTTTAGGAAAACGTCAGGCAATAAAAAAGGCCTAGACGAAACCGTCTAAGCCTTTGTTTTACTTCATGTTCTTTGGAGCTGGAGATGGGACTCGAACCCGCGACCGGCTGATTACAAATCAGCTGCTCTACCAACTGAGCTACACCAGCAAAGAAGCGATATTATATATTCATTTTTAATTTATTGTCTACTGTTTTTTAAGCTTAGCACGCTGGTTTAAGAGGCCGCTAGCCCGGCGATGTTATAGCCACAGTCAACGTAAGTAATTTCTCCGGTCACGCCAGATGCTAAATCTGAGCACATAAATGCCGCGACGTTACCGACTTCTTCAATAGTGACGTTGCGTTTTAACGGTGCGGTGTCGGCGGCTTTGCTCAGCATCGCTTTAAAATCATTGATACCCGATGCCGCAAGCGTTCTGATGGGGCCTGCGGATATGGCGTTAACGCGGGTGCCTTCAGCGCCTAAAGCGACTGCCATGTAGCGGACATTGGCTTCTAAACTGGCTTTGGCGACACCCATTACGTTGTAGTTAGGGATTGCCCGCTCTGCACCCAAATAGGTCAACGTCAGCAAAGAACCGTTACGGCCCGCCATCATTGCACGGCCTGCTTTTGCCAGTGCGGTGAAGCTATAGGAGCTGACATCGTGGGCGACGCGGAAGTTGTCGCGGGTGGTGACTTCAACATAATCGCCATTGAGCGCGTCACGTGGGGCAAAAGCAACCGAATGCACGATACAATCGATGCCATCCCAATGTTCGCCTAGCACTTTAAACACATTGTCAATATGGTCATCGCTGCTGACATCACATTCAATGGTGATGCTGGAGTTGCATTCTGCGGCCATTTCCACAACGCGGCTTTGTAGCCGTTCATTTTGAAAGGTAAATGCCAGTTCCGCGCCTTCGCGGTGCATGGCCTGGGCAATCCCCCATGCGATCGAACGGTCGCTCGCCAAACCGACTATCAAAACTCGTTTGCCTTGCATAAAACCCATTATCATCTCCCCGTGCTTTTATTGTTAGAATAGGATTGTTTGTTAAAAAAGGTTTCCAAGTATCTATGAGCCGTTTATTGATGTCCAGTTTTTTGTCCGAGATGATGCCATCGCCGTTTATTTTGGTCGTGTTGGCTGCGTTGTTGACGGGCTGTGAGGTGTCGCAACTGAATAACCCTTACCCACGCGCTGAAAGCAAGCAAGCGATTTTATACGAATCTTTTTCCGAGCGGCCTAAACACTTAGATCCGGCCATGGCTTACAGTTCGAATGAGTATGCCTTTATCGCGCAGATTTATGAGCCGCCATTCCAATACCATTACCTAAAAAGACCGTATCAATTAACGACACTGACAGCAAGCAAAATGCCGGCTGTCATCTATCTAAATAAAGCAGGCGAGCCACTAGGGCAAGACACCAAAGACAGCGATATTGCCTTCACTGATTATATTATCGACATCCAGCCTGCTATCCGTTATCAGCCACATCCTGCTTTAGCGCAAAACGCGCAGGGCGAATTTCTTTATCATCATTTAAGCGGATCACAACTTCAGGCGCTGAATACGTTAAACGATTTTGCCCAAACTGGCTCGCGTGAGCTGGTTGCCGAGGATTACATCTATCAGATCAAACGTTTGGCACATCCAAAAAACCAGTCGCCCATCGCTGAGATCATGAAAAACTACATTGTCGGGTTTGCTGAATTTGCAGGGCAAGTCAGTGATAAGCCTAGAGCAGCAATTAAGGATTTGCCAATGACGGGGGTGCAAGCGGTTGGCCGCTATCAATACCGCATCCGTATAAAAGGCAAATATCCGCAATTTAAGTTCTGGTTGGCAATGCCGTTTTTTTCGCCAATGCCGTGGGAAGCAGATGTGTTTTATGACCAACCGGGGTTGGATGATAAAAACATCACCTTGGATTGGTTTCCTATCGGCACGGGCGCCTATCTGTTGGCCGAAAACAATCCCAACCGGCGCATGGTGTTATTAAAAAACCCTAATTTCCATAAAGAAACCTATCCTACCGAGGGCGAACCAGGTGACGAAGCCCATGGCTTGTTGGCTGATACAGGAAAACCTTTGCCATTTATCGACAAGGTCGTATTTATCTTGGAGAAAGAGACAATCCCTTACTGGACGAAATTTTTGCAGGGCTATTATGATGCTTCAGGCATTGCCTCGGACAGCTTCGATCAGGCCATCCAATTTACCGGTAGCGGCGGTGTTGCGCTAACGCCGTCGATGCAGGAAAAAGGCATACAGTTAGAAACTTCGGTCACCATGTCGAATTTTTATCTGGGTTTTAATATGCTCGATGCTACCGTCGGTGGCGACAGTGAAGCCGCCAGGAAATTACGCCAAGCTATTGCTATCGCAATTGATTATGAAGAGTTTATTACCATTTTTATGAATGCGCGGGGCGTTGCTGCGCAAGGTGTGTTGCCGCCAGGGATTTATGGTTTTACTGAGGGCCAAGCAGGCATTAACCCTTACGTTTATGATTGGATAAATGGCAAAGCGCAACGCAAAAATATTGCCGCAGCAAAGCAACTGATGACTGATGCAGGTTACGCTAACGGCATAGACCCTAAGACTGGGCAGGCCTTGATCCTGTATTTTGATACGGCATCGAGCAGTATCGATGACCGTCCGCGCATGAACTGGTACCGCAAGCAGCTTGAAAAATTGGGCATCAAGCTGGTAATCCGCGCTACGGATTACAACCGTTTTCAGGAAAAAATGCGCGTCGGCAATGCGCAGCTTTTTGTCTGGGGCTGGAATGCCGATTACCCTGACCCGGAAAATTTCTTTTTCTTGCTGTACGGGGGCAATGCCAAAGTGAAGACTGGCGGAGAAAATGCGGTCAATTATGCCAATCCTGAATTTGACCGCTTGTTTGAAGCCATGCGCAATATGGATAACAGTGACCAACGTTACCAAATTATTCAGCAGTTACAGGAGGTTATACGCCATGACGCACCGTGGGTTTTTGGCTTTCATCCCAAGAACTTTTCACTGTTCCATAGCTGGTATAAAAATATCAAACCGAATTTAATGGCTAATAATCAGCTTAAATATACCCGTATTGATCCTGTGGAGCGTGAGAAAAAACGTTCCACATGGAATCGCCCCGTGTTTTGGCCGCTAGTGCTTGCTGGCATGTTGCTGGTATTGCTGGCATATCCTGCGTTACGGGCCTATCGTCGGCGTTTGACCGCAAAGTAACCTTACAACCCTACAAAACAATGGACATATTACAAAACTATTTGCACTATTTATTAGGTTTACTAAGCACTGCCAATTTATGTAGCCAAACCCATGGCCTATTGCAGCAACTGTCATCGTTACTTACCCTACATGACATGACTACGGCGGCGACCAGTTTTTCCCTCATTGCTGCGGCGGAAATTGGCGATAAAAGCCAGTTAGTTTGTATGACACTGGCAGCGCGTCATAAGCCCACACCTGTTTTATTAGGCGCTGTCGCGGCATTTGTCCTGTTAAATACGCTCGCCGTTGTGTTCGGTGTCGCTATTGCCAACTGGTTACCTGGCTATATTGTCGCCGCCGCCGTCGCAGTGTTATTCGCAGTCTTTGGGATACATGCCTTACGAATAAAAGAGGATGATGACGATACTGACGTCAAGGAAATAAGCAATCATGGGATTTTCCTGACCACTTTTTTATTGATTACCGTTGCCGAATTTGGCGACAAAACCCAGCTTGCCGTCGTGGCGTTAAGCAGCACTTCAACACCTGCGGCTGTTTGGTTGGGTTCGACAGCCGCCTTGGCTTTCACATCTGCTTTGGGCATTCTGGCAGGACGCACCGTGTTACAAAAAGTGCCGCTAGCGTTATTACATAAAATCAGTGGCACGATTTTTCTGGCTTTGGCGTTGTTCGCCGGTTACCAGTCTTATAGCAATTTTGCGTAGTCGCTAAAAATACCTGCCAATTGGCACAATTATTAATTAAACGAGTAAGAATGCTACCATAAGCGTCATAAATTAAGGCGGCGTTCCATAACCTGGTGCGACTATAGCAATCCTCGGCATCAAGAAAATTGCCCCTTATCCACCTGGCCACCAAGCGAGACTTGAATGAATGTGACTGCGGCAAATAGGCAAGACTTCTCCACTGACGTGCATCTTGAACGTATTGACGCTGACACCTTGGTCATCCGGTTGGCTGGCAGCTGGGCGCAAGGCGCAATAATCAAACCGGTCGAAGAAGTGATCAGGGAATTGGATGAACTATCAGGTTTACGCCGGGTTTTCCTACAAACAAGCCAGTTAGAAAAATGGGATAGCCGGCTACCGGCTTATCTCCTAAAAATTATCGATTATTATCAAGCCAAAGACGTTGAAGTGGATTTGTCCGGCTTGCCGGAGGGAGTTCAAGGTTTGCTTAAATTGGCCCGCGCGGTACCAGAGCGGGCTGGCGACCGCCGCACTGTTAAAAAAACATCGGCGTTATACGAATTTGGCAAGACCGTGTTAGATGGCTTGCAAGATGCCAAAGGCTTAATCACTTTTATTGGTGAAGCCGTATTGGCCTTTTGGGCTTTGCTACAAGGCAAGGCCCGGTTCCGCACAGTTGATTTGGTTTTATGTATCCAAGAAGCGGGAGCCGAAGCGTTACCTATTGTGACACTGATCAGTTTATTGGTGGGCTTAATCCTGGCGTTTGTTGGTGCTGTCCAGCTAGCCATGTTCGGTGCGCAAATTTATATTGCCGATTTGGTTAGTTTGGGCACGGTGCGGGAAATGGGCGCGCTAATGACGGCCGTTATCATGTCCGGGCGCACCGGTGCGGCTTATGCGGCACAACTAGGCACGATGAATGTCAACAGCGAGATTGATGCGCTCAAGACCATGGGCATCTCACCCATGCAATTTTTGGTGATGCCACGGATGCTGGCATTGGCTTTAATGCTGCCCTTACTTTGCCTTTATGCGGATTTTATGGGGATTCTGGGCGGCGCGTTGGTCACCATCAGTGTGTTTGATGTGTCGTTGATACAGTATGCGCATGAAGCACGCAGAATTGTCCACGTAGATGATTTCAGTATCGGCTTGTTCAAAAGCTTGGTATTCGCGGTACTGATTGCGACTGCCGGATGTATGAGAGGCATGCAATGCGGGCGTAGCGCATCTGCAGTCGGAAACGCCGCCACTTCCGCCGTGGTCAATAGCATTGTCTATATTGTGGTGGCGGATTCGCTCATCACCTTAATCTGCAATGAACTTAATATTTGACGGAATATGATAGCCACTATGGAAAAACCCCATATCACAGTCAATGATTTGACGATGGCTTACGGTGACTTTGTGATCCAACATGACCTGAATTTTACTATCGACCGTGGCGATGTTTTTATTATCATGGGCGGCAGCGGCTGTGGCAAAAGCACCTTGCTCAAGCATTTGATAGGCCTGCAACGCCCTGTTAAAGGCGATGTCTTTTATAATCAGCGCAATTTTTGGCAGGCCAGCCAAAAAGAGCAAGCAAAGGTTATGCGGCGTTTTGGGGTGTTATATCAAAGTGGCGCGCTGTTTAGCTCACTTACGCTTGCCGAAAATATTGCCTTGCCGCTGGGTGAGTTCACCCGCTTAAGCCGTAGCGAAATCGCCGACATCATTTCCTACAAACTTGCGTTGGTCGGCCTCGCTGGATTCCAAGATTATTACCCCTCTGAAATTAGCGGTGGCATGCAAAAACGGGCGGGCTTGGCCAGGGCAATGGCACTTGATCCTGAGATATTGTTTTTTGACGAACCCTCAGCGGGGCTTGATCCGGTTAGCGCCAGACTCCTCGATGACCTCATCATCAAGTTAAAAGACACGTTAGGCACCACGATTGTTGTTGTCACCCACGAACTGGCCAGCATCTTTGCCATCGGCACCAACTCTGTTTTTCTTGATTCTGATACGAAAACAATGCTTGCGACCGGCAATCCAAAAAAATTGTTGGCTGAATCCAAGGATTTTAAAATCATCCAATTTCTGACCCGAGGGGAAGGCAATGTCAACAACGAAGCTTAACAGCGGGATGGCCTATTATGAGTAAACCAGTCAACCCTATGGCTATCGGCGGTTTTACAATGGGCGCCCTTATCCTGCTAGTGATCGGCATTTTCATGTTCGGTGGGGGAACATTGTTAAAAGCCGATAAAATTAACTATGTTGTCTTTTTCAGCTCTTCGCTTAATGGTCTGGAGATAGGTGCGCCAGTAAAAATGCAGGGCGTTAAAATCGGTGAAGTGACAAAAATTGCCCTACAACTCGATCCGAAATCCGGCAAAATTTATAAACCTGTTGTGATACAAATAGACCGCTCTAGCTTAACCAGTACGGGTGGCGGCGAACTACCTAAAGAAATGGACCGCGAAGAACAACTGGCAAACAGGGACAAACTGGTTGCAGCGGGTTTTCGCGCCCGTTTGGAGACACAAAGCTTGTTGACCGGCTTGCTTTATGTCGATTTAGATGAGTACCCAGACAAGCCTCCTCTGTTTGCAGGGCTTGAATATCAAGGGCTGTTGGAAATTCCCGGCCTACCAACCGCCAGCGACGCGATATTTAATACCGCCGAAGAAGTTGCCAATAAATTGCGGGCCTTGCCATTGGATGAAATGGTTCAGGATGTTGTGGTCAGTCTAAAAGAAATACGTGGGTTGCTGGCCTCTGAGGACATCAAAAAATCCAAGGTTGCGCTAACTAACACCTTGGAAGAAACAGAGAAAATGATTAAAACCCTGAACACCAATTTGCCTGCTCTAATCAACGACACCAACAAGACCATTCTAAACACCAACGCGTTGGTTGAGGATTCCAGAACGATGGTGCAGGATCTTAATAAAGACATCAAGCCTGTTTTGAATTCTGCCGACAAAACCTTAGCGGCGGCGACAAAGGCTTTAAACAAAACCCAAGACTCAATGGCAAAGGTCAGCATTGCGGTCGGTGATGCGGTCGGCCCAGAATCGGCGTTAAATGAAACATTACACTCGCTGAATGAGGCCGCACAATCCATCAAGAACCTCACTGATTATCTGGAACGCCACCCGGAATCGTTGATTTCCGGAAAAGAACACTAAATTGGAATTGCTTATGTCTTTAAACCGTATTGTTTTGCTTCCCCCGCTATCGGCATTGGTCATATCCCTTAGCGGATGTATTGGTGGCTCTACGCCGATGTCACAATTTTATCTGTTAGAGCCTATCCATGCTACCGATAACGCCCCGTCTCCTGCGGAAGCCAAGCTACTTATCGCCTTGGCGCCAGTGCGGATACCCAAATACGCTGACCGCCCCCAAATTGTCAGCGCTACCGCCCAAAATACCTATCAGTTAAGCGAACTCAATCGTTGGGCAGAGGCACTGGACGAAAACATGACCCGCGTATTGATGGAAAACCTTTCCCTGTTAGTCCCAGCGGAAATGCAACTGACCAACACCTCAAATTTGGCTAAGCAGGCAAAATACCGTATTGCCGTGAACATCCTCGAATTTTATGTAGACCCTAAAGGACAAGCTAAGCTAAATGCCCAATGGGATGTGACACAGGACGGAAAAAAATTGTCAAGCCAACAAATGTCTTATCAATCGCCCGCTTCAACTTTTAATTATCAGGTTATGGTGACGGCACTCAATAAATGTTTAAGCAATCTAACCCGGGATATAGCAACCTCACTTCGACAACTTGATGATGCAGAAAAAAGCCAATCCACCTCCCCAAAGGCGGCATTGCCATCCTGAATTGACCGCACCGATATTCTAGGCCTTGCAGGTTTTTAAAACCTGCAAGGCCTTAATCCTAAACGGTTGGCCAAAAAATTTTTGCATCGTTAAAGTAAACGGGTAAAGTGGTGCGTTAGTTCTTAACCTTTAGCTTACGCCCATGTCCCAACAGTCCGAAAAACGCCTAATCCTAGTTGACGGCTCGTCATTTTTATTCCGCGCCTACCATGCCATTCCACCGCTAACCAGCCCCAGCGGCCAGCCTACCAATGCGATACACGGTGTCACCAGTATGCTGCGCAAGCTGATAGCCGAATACCACAGCGACTATATCACCGTAGTGTTTGACGCACCGGGCAATACTTTCCGCAACGACCTTTACGCCGAATACAAAGCCCATCGCCCGCCGATGCCGGACGATTTGCGCGTACAAATCGAGCCATTGCACAACATTATCCGTGCAATGGGGCTGCCGTTGATTATCGAATCCAACATAGAAGCTGACGATGTGCTCGGCATCTTGGCCTTACACGCCGCAGAACAAGGCTACAATGTGATCATTTCCACTGGCGACAAGGATATGGCACAACTGGTCAATGAGCAGATTATCCTGGAAAACACCATGACCAACACACGTATGGATAGCCAAGGCGTGATCGACAAGTTCGGTGTCAGACCAGACCAAATCATTGATTATCTGGCATTAATAGGCGATACCGTCGATAACATACCGGGCGTGCCAAAAGTCGGCCCGAAAACGGCGGCAAAATGGTTGGAGCAGTACGGCACCTTAGAAAATCTGATGGCTAACGCCAATGAAATAAAAGGCAAAATTGGCGAAAACCTCCGCGCCAGCCTGGATCAATTGCCATTGGCGAAGCAATTGACCACTATCAGATGTGACCTGGATTTGCCTTACGATATGGAAGACTTGAAGCAGCAACCCTTGGACAAGGCGGAATTGAAAAATCTGCTGGCTGAACTGGGATTTTCATCATGGCTAAAATTGCTTGATACGCCTTCGAATAAACCTAATCTGGATTCGGTTGAACCAGTCACTGTAGTTGTTGACGACAAACCTGAGGCAATCGCACCAGAGTACGAAAGCATCCTGACCGAAATGCAATTCAACCATTGGTTTAAACAGCTTGAACAAGCCGAACTGTTTGCCTTTGACACCGAAACCACCAGTTTGGATTACAGCAAGGCACAAATCGTTGGTGTTTCTTTTGCCATAACAGCCGGCAAAGCGGCCTATGTACCGTTGGCGCATGATTATCCAGGGGCTCCGCAACAGCTTGACCGAACCGAAATCTTGGAAAAATTGCGCCCGTTGTTGGAAAACCCACATAAAGCCAAGGTGGGCCAAAATCTCAAATATGACAGCCATGTATTGGCAAACCACGGTATCACCCTGCGCGGCATTGCCCACGACACCATGCTGGAATCGTACGTGCTCAACAGCACTGCGACCAAACACAACATGGATGATCTGGCCAAACATTATTTAGGGGTGACAACTATCCATTATGAAGATGTCGCCGGAAAAGGCGCCAAACAAATCCCGTTTCAGGAAGTCGCACTAGAACAAGCCACGCCTTATGCCGCTGAAGACGCCGATATTACTTTGCAGTTACACCAAGAGCTTTCGGTAAAATTAAAACAGCACCCTACCCTGCACCATTTATACACAGACATCGAGATTCCGCTGATTGGCGTGCTCGTGCGTATTGAGCGCAACGGCGTGCTGATTGACACCGCCATGCTGGCCCAACAAAGCCTGGAACTGGCGAACCTCATCATCAGCCTTGAACAACACGCGCACGATCTGGCCGGGCGCACGTTTAACCTCGGTTCACCCAAACAGATCCAAGAAATCCTTTACGATCAGCTAAAGCTGCCGGTGTTAAAGAAAACCCCCAAAGGCCAGCCGTCCACCGAAGAATCGGTGCTGCAAGAATTGGCTATTGAATATCCACTGCCCAAACTGATTCTGGAATACCGCAGCTTAAGCAAGCTTAAATCCACTTACACCGACAAGTTGCCGCAACAATTGGATGACAAAACCGGACGTGTCCATACCTCTTATCATCAGGCGGTTGCCGCCACCGGTAGGTTGTCATCTTCAGACCCTAACCTGCAAAACATCCCGATACGCAGTGAAGAAGGCCGCAAAATACGCCAGGCATTTATCGCCCCGCAAGGCTATAAAATCGTCGCCGCCGATTATTCGCAAATTGAGCTGCGCATCATGGCGCATTTGTCGGCGGATAGCGGCTTGTTGAAAGCGTTCAGTGCCGGTGAAGACGTCCATCGTGCCACTGCCGCCGAAGTGTTTGGTGTTGCTCCCGACCAAGTAACCAATGACTTGCGCCGTTCCGCCAAAGCCATTAATTTCGGCCTGATTTACGGCATGTCATCGTTCGGTTTGGCCCAACAACTAGGCTTGTCACGCGGCCAAGCGCAAGCTTATATCGACTTGTATTTTGCCCGTTACCCCGGCGTTAAAAATTACATGGACACCATCCGCGAACAAGCCCGTGAACAAGGATACGTGGAAACCCTGTTCGGCAGGCGTTTATATCTGCCAGAAATCAAATCGCGTAACGCCGCCATGCGCCAATACGCCGAACGCACCGCCATCAACGCGCCAATGCAAGGCACCGCCGCCGACATTATTAAGCGGGCGATGATAACGACGGATCATTGGTTAGCTAGCGGACAAGCAGATGCCAAAATGATTATGCAGGTGCATGATGAATTGGTGTTTGAAGTCGCCGAAGATCAAGTGGCGCATTGCACGGCATCGATTAGAAAACTGATGTGCTCGGCCGCCGAGCTTAACGTGCCATTAGTGGTTGATGTAGGGGTTGGTGATAATTGGGACGAGGCGCATTAACCAAGAGCCTGTCCAAATTCCCTGAAAGTGTTGCAGATTGGCAAAGGCGACCGGTTGGTCGCCTGATTGGAATGGGCCGAACAGCATCGGCACAACCAAAAATTCAAGCCGTTTATTACTTTGAGCCTGGGGTTCGGAGGGCAATCCGCGCAGAATGGCTTGAACCAACCGCATTGGCCTTCACTCGTCCGTCATCCTTAAAAACCAGTTATCGGCAATTTGTTGATGCAGCTCACCTAACTTGTTTTGCAAATCATCCAAGATCCCGCGCAGTTGCAATTGCGTGGTTTGATGGGTGTCAATCGCCTGCACATAACGTTCCAGCTCGACCAATTTTTCAGGCAAGCCATCGTGATTGGGCAGCTGGTTAAGGCTATCGGAAATTTCCACCAGACAGCAACTGATTGACCTGGGCAAGGTTTTATCCAGCAATAAAAAATTAAGCACATCATCGCCTTTAATCCGGCTACGGACATGTTGGCGATACATGAGCAACGCGTTCAACGCGGTCAGGATATTCATCCACAAAATGGTTTCATAAAGGCGCAATTCTTCACTGCGTGATTCAGACAACAACAATGATGCCAGATCCAGAATGCGGCTGGTCATATCCGCCCGTTCAAGGTTTCTGCCCAAACGGATAAAACGGTAAGGATGGTGATGGCTCATATAGCCCGATAACAGGCCGGTAAAGCGTTGGCAACCCCTAAGGATTTCGTTAAGAAAGGCTATCCGGCTACTGCGGCTTGAAATGGCATCCAAGTTATTTTTGGTGAACAGGTACATTTCGTTGACCTGTTCCCACGCTTCGTCGGGCAACAATTCGCGGGTGGTGCGGATATTTTCCCTAGCCGCAGACAATGATGAAAACAAAGAACCTGAATACCCAAGATCGGTCAGCAGAAACCGGGTGACATTACGTTCATTCTCCAATTTGTTGGCTTCATGGAATTTTTTTTCTGAGCCGCTAATACTGATAAGTTGCTGCCAGCCCATTTCCACGCCTTTGGGCAAGTCCATCAACAAATTCATATGCACACTGACCAGTTTAGCGGTGTTTTCAGTGCGCTCCATATAACGTGCAAGCCAATACAGGCGTTCAGCCGAGCGGGATAACATCAGCGCCCCTCCATATTAATAATCCAAGTGTCTTTACTACCGCCGCCTTGCGAGGAATTGACCACCAGCGAGCCTTTTTTCAAGGCGACCCGGGTAAGGCCACCAGCGGTTACAAAGGTTTTTTCGCCTTGTAGGATAAAGGGCCGCAAATCAATATGGCGGGGTTCCAGTTTGCCTTTGCACAAGGTGGGCGCCGTGGAAATGGACAGCGTAGGCTGGGCAATGTAATTGCGTGGGTCGGCTTGAATGACTTTACGGAACGCCTCAACTTGTTTGGCTGTGGCATGCGGCCCTACCAACATGCCATATCCCCCTGATTCATTCGCCGGTTTTACCACCAGTTCTGCCAAGTGCCCCAACACATAATCCATATCGTCTTTGTTGCTGCACAGATAAGTCGGCACGTTCGGCAATATCGGCTCTTCATTTAGATAATAGCGGATCATTTCCGGTACATAAGCATACACGACCTTATCATCGGCAACGCCCGCACCGGGCGCGTTTGCCAACGCGACATTACCCGCTTTCCATGCCCTCATCAGGCCGCGCACGCCCAAAGCGGAATCTTTACGGAACACTTCAGGATCAAGAAAATCATCGTCTATGCGCCGGTAAATGACATCCACTTTTTCCAAGCCTTCAACCGTACGCATGTACACGCAGTCATCCTGTTTAACAACCAAATCACCGCCTTCAACCAGTTGCGCACCCATTTGTTGGGCTAAATAAGCGTGTTCGAAATAAGCCGAGTTGTAAATGCCTGGCGTCAGCACGACAATTTGTGGTTTGCCATTATGGTGCGTGGCAATAGAGGACAACATATCCTGTAGTTGGGTGGGATAATCATCTATCGGTAGGATATTGATGTCTTGCAACAATTCAGGAAACACGCGCTTAGTGATGACACGGTTTTCCAGCATATAGGAAACGCCGGACGGGACGCGCAAATTGTCTTCCAACACATACATAATGCCATCTTTATCGCGCACCAAATCAGTGCCACAAATGTTTGCCCAAACAGAATGGCTGGGCTTCATCCCGACACATTCTTTACGAAAATTCTTGGAGCTGTTGATGGTTTCGCTGGGTATTTTGCCATCTTTAATGAATTGTTGTTCGTCATAAACATCGCTGATAAAACAATTTAATGCCGTCAAACGTTGTTTTAAACCTTTTTCGATGATGCGCCATTCCCGAGCGTCAATTATTCGCGGAATAATATCAAAGGGCCAGGCCCGGTCGATATTGCCTTCATCGCTATAAACAGTAAAGGTAATGCCCATTTCCATGATCGCCAGCTCGGCAGCCATTTTACGTTTGTCAATATCGCTTTTTTTCAACGAATTTAGATATTGACATAAGCTGTGGCTGACCGGACGCGGCTGAAACTCTGAATGCATCAGTTCATCATAAGCGACATCGGTTTTATAGTTTTCCCAGATTGATTTCATGGCTATTCATAATAGGAATTAATTTTAAATTAAATAGAGCATGAACTGTGCCATACTCACAACCCTAACACTTAAATCAAGACCGGCATTAGCCATTTAACACTTACTAACACAAGATTATAAATAATTAAGCTTCCTGAGTCTTTTTCCACCCATTTTATATAGCAAAACGAATCTTATTATACAAGGCAAGATATTAATGCCTTTGCCGTTTTTTTAGCCTATTTTTCAAAAAAATGATACCAAAGCTAAAATATACACCTCATTACCGCTAACAATAGCTCTATCTCCATGCGCTTTATTTTGGTGCCTTACCGATCCAGTAAGGTGCAACAATAATTTGATACAGATAGTCGGCTATACGCCTATCGCTTGCGCAAACAGAAATTAAACTAAGGTAAATATTTCCAGACAACTGTGAACACATTTTAAAAGTGGCCGCGTATCCGCTCACATTATTTTAAAACATGTGCTGAGCCGTTAGTGGTAATTACAAGAGTAATAATGATAGGCAAAAAAAACGCGTCACCTAATTTTTTAGGTGACGCGTAGGTGCTTTATATAAAAGCAACTATTACACGAGGAGGTAGAACACGCCGATGAATGCGTAAAATATACAAAGCATTTATGATGCCAATATTTCTTATACCTCATAATAAACTGATAATTCTAGCCTTTATTTTATTTGCTGTTTTTTTTAACCATTTTTTTGTTTATTTGCACCGCAAAATCACCCGTTATGGCCGTTATGGTGCAATTTTACTAACGTCGCTATTATGCACAGTATTTGATAGCGAAGTAGCTTAAATATTTGTAAGCTAACTGGCGCACTGGATTTCTATTGACGAAAAAATAAAAATTAACTTTTAATTATTATTGTTTTTTAAGAATATTTATCTGGTACAGTGTTTGCTTAATAATTTTAAAGAGTATTCATAGAACATGTTTTAAAAGCCGTGCGAGCAATATGGGGGAGTATAACATAGGGCTTTCTGGCGCCGCGCACCATCCTCTCCTGAGCCTGCCAAGGGACGGTAATCGGGTCGTGCAGCCGCATTTTAAACGCGTTCATTAGAAAAACGGGCAGGACCATGAATATATCCGGCACATTAATGGCCCAACATTAGATACGCACAACCTGAATTGATTGTTCATAAGGCCAAGTTAAGATAACCGCTTTACTTACTCTCATAAACCATTTAAAAACAACTGCAACCCTCCAAGACTGTGGTGTGAAAAGATCCAAAACACGCGTGCACTTTGATGCAAAGTTTGTTTTGGGCTTTTTGTGTATTGTTCTGGAAAGATACGTAATATCTTTAAGCAACTTCTTAAACAGGCAAGGAAAACGATTATGACAATTAAAGTGGCCCTCCGTCACAAAACCATCTACCACTTTGATCGGGCGGTATCCCTGTCGCCCCATGTGTTCCGCTTGCGTCCGGCGGTGCATAGCCGCACGCCGATTAAAGGCTACAGCTTACGCATTGAGCCTAAAGAACATTTTATCAACTGGCAGCAAGACCCTTTCGGCAATATTTTGGCACGCGTGGTGTTCCCTGAAAAATGCCGCACGCTCAGCGTTGAAGTCGAAGTCATCGCCGATATGACCGTCATCAATCCATTCGATTTTTTCGTCGAGGAATATGCTGAAAATTATCCGTTTAGCTATGAAAAACAATTGGCTAAAGAGTTGCAACCATATTTGGAAGCGACCGAAAACGGTGAACTGTTAACGAAATGGGTTGCGGCGTTTGATTTAAAAAAACGCCCTATCAATGACTTTTTAGTTGATGTGAACCGCGCACTGTTTTTGGCCATCAGCTATAACATCCGCATGGAAGTCGGCATCCAAAGTTGTGAGGAAACCTTGGAAAAACGTAGCGGCTCATGCCGGGATTCTGCTTGGCTGCTAGTACAGATACTACGCCACCTAGGGCTGGCGGCGCGGTTCGTGTCGGGTTATTTGGTGCAATTGACCGCCGACATCAAATCGCTGGACGGCCCGTCCGGCCCTGAACAGGATTTCACCGATTTACATGCCTGGACTGAAGTGTATATCCCGGGTGCCGGTTGGATTGGTCTCGACCCTACCTCCGGTTTGCTGGCAGGCGAAGGGCATATCCCGCTCGCCTGTACGCCAAGTCCCGCCAGTGCAGCACCGGTCAGCGGTGCGACTGACAAATGCGAAGTGGAATTTGAGTTCAGCAATACCGTTGAACGTCTCCACGAAGACCCGCGCGTCACCAAACCTTATACCGATGAGCAGTGGTATGCCATAGATGCGCTTGGGCAACAAGTGGACAGGCAATTTATTGCTGATGACGTCAAACTGACCATGGGCGGTGAACCGACCTTTGTTTCTGTCGATGACATGGAAGGCGATGAATGGAATACACACGCTGATGGTGCACATAAGCGCGAACGCGCACAAGAATTGACCAAGCGCTTGCGGGATGTGTTCGCAAAAGGTGCAATGCTGCATTACGGACAAGGCAAATGGTACCCTGGGGAGCCTGTACCACGCTGGCAATACGGTATATTCTGGCGCAAAGATGGCACGTCTGTCTGGCGTAATCCCGACTTGCTTGCCGATATTAATAAGGACTACAACTATACGGCAAAGCACGCGCTATTATTTATTCAACAACTCACCCAGCACTTGGGCGTCAAACAACATTATGTCTCCCGGGCCTATGAAGATAGTTTTTATTATTTATGGCAAGAAGGTACTCTGCCAGAAAACATCAACCCCTTAAAATGTAATCTGAAGGATTCGATTGAGCGTAAAACCTTAACCAAACTGCTCGATGCCGATTTAGGCCAGCCGACAGGTTTTGCTTTGCCGCTTAAATGGAACTGGTTTGGACAAAGCTGGCAAAGCGGCCCGTGGGATTTTCGGCGTGGGCAAATGTTCCTGATCCCAGGTAATTCACCCATGGGCATGCGTATGCCGCTTAACAGCCTGCCTTGGGTTGCGCCGGACAAACGCGATACCCAAGAACCACAAAGCCTGTTTACCGACTTGCCTGAACTGGGGGATTATTACGGTGAAGTCACCCGCCGTTACAGCCATTTTGAGGAAAAACCTAACGAGCACCCCGAAATTGTCGGACAAGAACCGGGCGATGTGACAACGCCGCATGTTGAAGTGCCCCATACGGCGGTTTGCGTGGAACCACGGGATGGTCGGCTGCATATTTTTATGCCACCGCTGACCTTGCTGGAACATTACCTCGAATTGATTGCTGCGGTTGAAGCAACCGCAGCAAAACTGGCGATGCCAGTAGTGCTTGAAGGCTATGAGCCCCCCCGCGATTACCGGATTGAGCGACTGATGGTGACACCCGACCCGGGCGTTATCGAAGTCAATATCCACCCCTCAAAAAGCTGGCAAGAACTGGTCGACAAAACAACCACTTTATATGAACAGGCCTTCCAAGTCCGGTTAGGCACGGAAAAATTCATGCTGGATGGCCGTCATACTGGCACTGGCGGTGGCAACCATATTACCATCGGCGCGGAATCGCCGGTTGACAGCCCGATATTACGCCGTCCTGATATGCTACGTAGCTTAGTGACTTACTGGCAACATCATCCAGGTTTGTCTTATCTGTTTTCCGGCATGTTTATCGGCCCGACCAGCCAAGCACCACGTGTTGATGAAGGCCGGGACGAAAAATTATATGAGCTGGAAATCGCCTTCCAACAAATCCCCGAAGGCGAAGTCCCTGCGCCATGGCTGGTTGACCGCCTGCTCCGGCATTTATTGACCGACATCACCGGCAACACGCACCGCGCCGAATTCTGTATCGACAAACTGTATTCACCGGATAGCGCCACAGGCCGGTTAGGTATCTTGGAACTGCGCGCCTTTGAAATGCCGCCTCATGCACGCATGTCGCTGGTGCAAATGGTCTTGCTGCGCTCGCTGATAGCATGGTTCTGGCGTAACCCCTATAAACACGATCTGATACGCTGGGGTACCGAGCTGCACGACCGCTTTATGCTGCCCCACTATGTCCGCGAAGACATGAAGCATGTCATTAAGGACCTGCAACGTGCCGGTTACGGTTTTGAACTGGAATGGCTGGATCCGTTTTTTGAATTCCGCTTTCCACGCTACGGCACGACAATGATCGATGATATGGAACTGGAGTTACGGTTTGCCATTGAACCTTGGCACGTCTTGGGCGAAGAGGTGAGCAGCACCGGCACGGCGCGTTATGTCGATTCATCGGTGGAACGCGTGCAGGTCAAAGTGACGGGTTTTACCGAAGGCCGTTATGTGTTGGCCTGTAACGGCCGCCGCCTGCCGTTACGCAACAGCAAACGGCAAGGTGAATATGTCGCAGGGGTGCGCTACCGTGCGTGGCAACCCCCATCAGCACTGCACCCGACCATCATGCCGCATGTGCCACTGGTGTTTGATGTGATTGATACGTGGAACGGCCACGCGGTCGGCGGTTGCACTTACCATGTCGCCCATCCCGGCGGGCGCAGTTATGATGCCTTTCCGGTCAACAGCTTCGAGGCGGAAGCCCGCCGCATCACCCGCTTCTGGGATTATGGCCATACTCCGGGCGTCGTCATCCGGCCACCGTTATCCGCATCGCCATCAGAGCCATCGGATAAACCATTAGTAAACAACTTCGTCGTCACCGATGCTGCGCCTCGGCCTATGGCACCACCGCCCGAAGAATTGAGCGAGGAATATCCGTTTACGCTGGATTTGCGGCATAGGAACCGGTAGGCCGTTAGCTTGAGACGTACCCACAAGACATAAAAAGCAATAAACCCCAACAGGGATAATCATGATTGTTGGGGTTCTTTTTTATGCCCCAAAGGCTATGCCTCAACCTACACTTCTGGAAAAACTGAATACATATAAAGGGCTATATCGTGGGTAATGCAGAGACGGCAACCAACACTATCGGTGTGCAATATTACGAAACACGGTTGGGTGTCTACGATGAAATGGTTGCCACTGAACATAAGGTGCTGCCTTATTGGGAACGTTTCATTGGTGCACTGGAAACTATGGGCAGTGACGAAATTGGCCACCGCCGCCGCGAAGCCCAACGGTTATTACGTGAAAATGGCGTCACTTACAACGTCTACGGGGGGGATGAGCAAAAGCTTGCTCGGCCTTGGCGCCTAGACCCCGTACCTTTGCTGATCAGCAGTGAAGAATGGTTAACTATTGAAGCGGGCCTGAAACAGCGGGCGGAACTGCTGAACTTGATTTTAAAAGACATTTATGGCGAACAAACCTTGCTTAAAAAGGGCTTACTACCCGCAGAGTTGGTTTTTGGCCATAACGGTTTCTTTCATGCCTGCGTGGGCACTTTACCCAATCACCCTAAACAACTGGCCCTGTACTCGGCAAATTTGGTGCGCGGTTCAAAAGGACGGTTATGGGTATTAAGCGACCGCACCCAAGCGCCCTCAGGGTCGGGTTATGCACTGGAAAACCGCACGGTGATGACGCGTATCCTAGCGGATATTTTCCGCGAAACCCAAGTACAGCGCATAGGCGGTTTTTTTAAAGGCTTGGACAAAGGCCTAACGACTATTGCCCGGCATAATAAAGACAATCCTCGCATCGTTGTGCTCACCCCGGGGCCGTTTAATGAAACCTACTTTGAACACGCCTATCTGGCTTCTTACTTAGGCTATACCTTAGTCCAAGGTGACGACTTGACGGTACGTGATGGTTATGTCTGGTTGAAATCATTGGAAGGCCTACAACCGGTTGATGTCATTTTACGCCGCCTTGATGATTCTTTCTGCGACCCGCTGACCTTGCGTAGCAATTCGCGGTTAGGCATTACCGGACTTTTGGAAGCGGTGCGGCGGGGCAATGTCGTTGTTGCCAATCCGTTGGGCAGTAGCGTGTTAGAAAACCCTGGGTTATTGGCATTTCTGCCCAAATTGGCACGGTATTTTTTAAACGAGGATTTACTTCTGCCTTCCGTGGCAAGTTGGTGGTGCGGCCAGAGCCGTGAGCGTGATTTTGTGCTTAACAATCTCGACAAACTGATTATCAAGCAAATTAACCGCGGGCAAGGCAACCAAACCCTTTACGGCAGTAGGTTAAGCAGTACAGATAAAGACAGCCTACGCGCGGCCATCATTGCCAAGCCCTATTTATACGTTGGCCAAGAGCAATTTAGTTTTTCCATGGTCCCCTCGTTTATCGACCACCACATTGAACCGCGTAATGCCGTGTTACGAAGCTTTATTGTTGCCAACGGCGAGGATTATCAAGTTATGCCTGGGGGGCTTACCCGTGTTGCGCGGGATAAAGATGATATTGTTGTATCCAATCAGGCTGGCGGAATTAGCAAAGACACGTGGGTATTGGCTACCGAGGATGACAAACCAGCGGGAGTGACGCCGCAATCCAGCCGCAATCAATTTATTGATGCGGTTGCCGAACCCTTGACCAGCCGTGCCGCCGATCATTTGTTCTGGGTCGGGCGTTATTTAGAACGCATTGATGGTGCTGCGCGGCTGTTGCGCACAATATTACTTAAATACCGGGATACCCAAGAATTTAAAGAAGCCACCGATACGCATTGCTTAACCGTGTTACTACGCTCACTCACCCACGTCACGGCGACTTACCCAGGCTTCGCTAAAAATGGGGAAAAATTATTGGCGGCACCTGAAACCGAACTTTTTTCATTAGCCAAAGACAGTAAACGCCCCGGCTCGCTAGCGGCAAATATCCAGGCCTTTGTGCAATCAGCCTTTAGTATCAGGGACTTATGGTCACAGGACACTTGGCGTAGTGTCGACAGCATCCAACATCGTTGGCAACAACGGGTCATCAATAATGAGAGTGCCATTGAACCCTTGCAAAGCGGCCTTGATGAATTGATCACTGGTATTGTCGCCTTTACGGGGCTGACAACCGAGAGCATGACGCGAGAGGCCAGCTGGCTGATGCTGGACAGTGGGCGCAGACTTGAAAGGGCGTTGGTGCTGATTGCTTTGTTGCGTTCGACAATCGCCTTGCGGCATGACCAGGCCACCCAGAATCAAGTGTTAGAAGCCGTGTTGTTTTCAACCGATAGCCTAAACATTTATCTGCGCCGCTATCGCGCTTTTATCCAATTACCGATGTTGCTGGAGCTGTTATTGTTGGATGAAACACACCCGCGCTCGGTCGCTTATCAATTGCACCAATTGTCTATCCATATCAGTTTGTTGCCTAGGGAACACAATAAATGCCAGTTGAGTGAAGAGGAGCGGTTAATCATAAAAGCCTATACGGACTTGCGCTTAAGCAATGCGGCTGATTTACTCAAAGATGATGGGGATGAAGGGATTTACAAAGCCCTCGACATTTTGCTGACTGACACCACGACGCTATTATGGCGGGTGGCGGAAGTCATTGCCCGCGCCTACTTTAGCCATTCGCAAACATCGCAATTGATGACGGCCAATAACCCGCCCGAGGATGAGTTATGAAGTACCGAATCACCCATACAACGGTTTACAATTACAGCCAGTCCGTAGGCTTATGTCAAAATGAAGCCCGTTTGCAGCCCCGCGATTTTTGGCGGCAACGCTGTGAGTCCAGCTGTTTTGAAATCACGCCCATACCCGTGGATTTTCGTGAATTCACTGATTTTTTTGGCAACCGGGTCGCCTATTTCGCCATCCAACAACCACATAAACAACTTGTTGTCACCGCAATCAGCGAGGTGGCACTATTCCCCAGACCCGACATAACGGGTTTGCTTAAGCACTTATCTTGGGAACAAGTGCGTGATAAGTTGCAAGAAACACCCGGCCAAACGGCCAACCGGTATCAAAACCAGAGCCAGTTACAAATTCAAGGCCAATCCCAATCCCAGGATCAGACGCAAGATTCGGGACAGGAAATACTGGAGGCACGGTACTATGTTTTAGACTCGCCAATGATTACGACAAGCCGTGAGCTTGCCGATTACGCCCGCCCCTCATTCCAACCCGACCGCCCGCTACTTGATGTCGTGCGTGATTTAATGCAGCGTATTTACGCTAATTTTACTTACGACCCGACTTTTACCACTATTGCAACACCGTTATCTGAAGTGCTTTTGCATCGGCGTGGCGTCTGCCAGGATTTTGCCCATCTGGCTATCGGTTGCCTGCGCAGCTTTGGGCTTGCCGCGCGCTATATCAGCGGTTATGTAGAAACCTTACCAGAGCCAGGCCAACAACGCTTAGTCGGGGCGGATGCCTCGCATGCTTGGTTTGCTGTTTACTTACCCGGTACCGGCTGGGTAGAATTTGATCCTACAAATAATAAATTACCGTTCGACCAACATATCACCTTAGCATGGGGACGTGACTTTGCCGATGTGACCCCTCTCAAAGGCATCGCTTACGGTGGTGGCCAACACATGCTATCCGTATCGGTGGATGTGCTGCGTCTCGAACAATAACCAATCCTTCACCGCGTTGTGGTGATTATTTTCAATAACCTAAACTAATAACGAGGCTTTATGGCAACTATACATCTTATCGGCGGCGAAAAAGGCGGTGTGGGCAAATCCGTGGTTGCGCGGGTACTGGCGCAATATATGATTGACAGCAACATCCCATTTATCGGTTTTGATACCGACCGTTCACACGGGGCATTATTGCGGTTTTATAGCGATTATGCGTCACCTACAATCATTGATGATTATCACAGCTTGGACGCCATTATTGAAACAGCGGCAGAAAACCCAGACCAACGTATACTGGTTGACTTGGCCGCCCAAACCCATCACCCACTGGCGTCCTGGATCGATGAGTCCGGGGTATTGGAGCTGGCAGAAGAGCTGGGTATTGGCCTAACTTATTGGAATGTCATGGATTCCGGCAAGGATTGTGTGGAACTGCTCGACAAACTGCTCGACTATTATGGTACTAAGTTAAATTATGTGTTGGTGCAAAACCAACTTAGAGACGAAGATTTTACGCTGCTTGAGTTTTCTGGGGTCAAAGATCGGGCGTTGGACATGCATGCCAAAGTAATGAAGCTAAAACGCCTGTACACCCCTATCATGACGACCATTGACGGTAACAATTCAAGCTTCTGGGCGGCAAAAAACCGTGATTTTGACAATCTCAACACGCTAGGTTTACTTGACCGGCAGCGGGTAAAAATGTGGTTGAACCACGCTTATAGCCAACTTGATATGCTGGATGTTTAACCTCGGCAATCCCTTATCAACGGACAAGTAATGGAACTCAGGGTCAGCTGCAATCTTTGTTTTCAGATAGATGACGTAGCCGCATTAATACTGATGCTACGCCCGTTCAGAGGCATACAACAATGGGTCATGCGCGAGACTTACACAATAAAACCAGCTGTGGCTATCATTGAAAGCACTGACAGCTATGGCAATTCTTACCAACGTTTGGTTGCATATCCCGGCGAATTGCTTATTTACACGGCGGCGGAAGTTATTGTGGAAGACTACCAAGAGACGTCTCCTGGTGCCTGTTTTATTGAAATCCAAAACCTGCCGGATAATGTCTTACCCTTTTTGCTGCCCAGCCGCTATTGCGAATCCGACCGGTTTGGCGAATTGGCCCGAACCATCACGAGCGACGCCATGCCGGGTTATGACCAAGTCTACAAAATAGTTGAATGGATAAGGCTAGCCGTACACTACATTCCCGGTTCCAGTGATTTTCCGCTATCAGCCCTTGAAATACACCAGCGCGGTTACGGCGTGTGCCGGGATCTTGCCCATTTGGGTATTGCCTTATGCCGTAGCATCAGCATTCCTGCCCGTATCGTCGTGGGCTATTTGCACAATCTGGAACCTATGGACATGCACGCTTGGTTTGAGGCTTATGTTGGCGGTCGCTGGTACACGTTTGATCCGACTCAAGCCGATTTATTCGGTGGACGGGTCATCATTGCATTCGGACGCGATGCTGCAGATGTTTCAGTATTTCACCAGTTTGGCTCAGGCGCTTTATTAACGCGTATGCAAGTCAACGTCGAAATTCTCCATAATACTGTCAATTGATTGCGCAATTCTAAACAAAAAAGATTAAAATGCCCTCTATCTTGAACGTCCCATAACATTTTTACTATGACTTATTGTATTGCAGCTTCTATAAACGAAGGACTTATTTTGGTTTCTGACTCAAGAACCAATGCCGGTATTGATAACGTCAGCACGCACGGCAAAATGCACGCCTTTGATACCCATAGTGACCGTATAATTGTTCTGCTTTGCGCCGGAAATCTTGCGACTACCCAAGCCGTACTTGAGCAAATACACCGAGATAAAATCAAAGAAGCTGAAATTAACATCAATACTGTGGAATGCCTGTCAGAAGCCGCTGCTTATTTAGGCCACATTAGCGTAGAAAAACAAAAGCAGCACCTTCACTCAGAAGGGCAATCCGCCTTTAACCCTTCAGCGACGTTTATCTTGGCAGGTCAAATCGGGGATGAACCGCACGGTGCTTATATGGTTTATTCCGAGGGCAACAGCATCACCAGTTCTGCCAACACCCCTTTCTTGCAAATAGGCGAAAGCAAATATGGCAAACCCATACTCGACCGCTTTCTGAAACTGGACACACCGATAGATGAAGCGGCACGTTGCTGTCTAGTATCGATGGATTCTACCATCCGCAGTAACGCCAGCGTCGGCGCACCAGTGGAAATGCTGATTTACCACAAAGATAGCTTCAGCTTTAGTGATTATTATTGCTTTGATAGCGATGATGACTACATGCTTCACTTAAGGCGCCGCTGGGAAAGCAAGCTGAGCGAAGCCATTGCCGCACTGCCTTCGCTGGATAAAAAATCAATTAAATCCATGAGGGTTGACCTTTAAAACGCTAAGGACATATCAAAGGATTATAAGCAATCCAATGTTTATTCAGCATTGTCCGTCTTAACTGTAGTGGCGACCATCAAGTCGCCTGTTGGATCGCGATTTTATCAAAAGCGGACAAAACCCCAACAGCTTACTCAAAAATTGTGTTAATGAATGCCGAGATATGCTGTATTTCCTCAACACACACGGAATGCTCCATCACATAATCGTGCCACGTAACGTTATAGCCTAGCGCATGCAATTCATCGAATGCGGCCTTGGCAGATTCAATGCTGACCACAGAATCCAAAATACCGTGCCCCATAAATAGAGGCGTGGCGTTATTAACCGTTGCGCGTTCGGTTTTTAATTGTTCAACGGTTGGTAAGTACGTTGATAGGGCGACAATGCCCGCCAAACGTTGCGGGTAGCGCAAGCCAGTATGCAACGCAATCACCCCGCCTTGGGAAAAACCGGCGAGCAAAATATGTTCAGACAAGATACCTTTATCAAGCTCTTGTTGAATCAGTTGTCCGATCAATTCCGCAGATTGATAAATTCCCGCTATGTCCACTTTGTGTTCCAACGACATATCCAAAATATCGTACCAAGCACGCATTTCCATACCGCCATTGATAGTAACGGGCTGAATCGGTGCATTAGGGAAAATGAAATGGACAGTGGGGGCGGCATTGATATGCAATGTCGGCACGATGTCTTCAAAATCATGGCCATCTGCACCCAGTCCATGTAGCCATATCACAGAATATTGGTGTGCCGATTTAGGTGGTATGTTAATAGTGCTAAGTGCTGCCGACATGGTAGTGTCCAATAAAAGTAAAAAATTTAATCTATAAACCGTTTGGTTAACTCACCATACGCATCAATTCTACGGTCACGCAGATAAGGCCAAATACGTCTGACATGCTCGCTACGATTGCTATCTAAGCTACAATTCAATAGTACGGTATCGCTATCATTAGCGCGGCTGATTATCTCACCTTGCGGCCCGGCAATAAAGCTGTTACCCCAGAAATGAATGCCTTTGTCAGAGTCCGGTGCCTGTTCAAAGCCAATACGGTTGCACGCAATGACCGGAATGCCATTCGCAACAGCATGGGAACGCTGAATAGTCACCCACGCATCCAATTGGCGCTGCTGTTCTTCATGAGTGTCCTCAGCATCCCAGCCGATAGCGGTAGGATAGATTAAAATTTCTGCGCCTGCTAGCGCCATTAAACGGGCGGCTTCAGGAAACCATTGATCCCAACACACTAAAACCCCCAGCTTGCCGATAGAAGTCTCTATGGGCTTAAAGCCTATATCGCCCGGGGTGAAATAATATTTTTCATAGAACCCAGGATCATCAGGGATGTGCATTTTCCGGTATTTGCCAGCGATGCTACCATCCTTATCAAACACAACGGCGGTATTGTGATAAAGCCCGGGCGTTCTTTTTTCAAAAAGCGTCGAGACAATTACAATACCTAATTTTTTTGCAACCTTAGCAAGAATTTCGGTTGCAGGGCCTGGAATAACTTGCGCCAGATCAAAATGATTAAAGTCCTCATTCTGGCAAAAATACGGGTCTAGATGCAGCTCTGGTAAGACCACTAGATCGGCGTTATTAGCTGCGGCTTCATGGATCTTAGCAATAGAAAAATCAAGGTTTGTTTGTCTGTCTGCATTGCAGAGTTGTTGCACAGCACTAACTATTAAATGTGTTTTCATTCTCAATTTATCATGTCATGGAACCCGACGAGCTATTCTATACTGCATCGGAAAAAATAAGGGATCCAGCGGCCATGCCACTATCCTTAATGTGCTAATTGCTCAGCTGGAAACTTTATTAATTATTAGCAACCCTGTACTTGCGCCGCAAACGTATGCACCCAAACTAGACTATCAGGGTTCCAAGTCATACCTGCGTGCATTTTCAAGATAATATCTTTGTACATTTCAAGGCTTGGATAGCCTTCCGCTTGCGCATGTTCATCAGTCATATCACCTAAACGCTGACGGCTCAAATCGGTGACGACAAAAGCCATCTCTTCTAGCATAAAGGTTTCCCCTGGCCATCCATAGACACCATCACGACGCTGCTGGGTTTTTGTGCCCGCTTTTGCGGCGGCAACAAGTTTGGGATGAGTCACTAAACGATCTATTGAACAATTTTTGGGGGGATTATTTTCCATAGTGGATTTCCTAATAAATTTACAAAAACGTATTATACTTGCAGAGCTAGCTAGTTCATAAGATACTCAGTGCTTAGATACAAACCACGATCAGGTTTACTGTCTAACTGAAATGTTTTTGCCCTGGCTGTATTTTTAATGCTAAGATTGCCCGCAGTTATTAGTTTGAGCCAGTTTTATTTTAAAGCTGGGATTTATAAAGCCAGCCATGGCGTTTTTTTAAGTTAAGAGTGTGATATGTCAGATCAAGTTGTAGGTACCGTTAAATGGTTCAATGATGAAAAAGGTTTTGGATTTATTGAACAAGAAGGTGGCAAAGATGTTTTTGTCCACCACAGCGCAATTAACGGCAGTGGCCGTAAAACCTTGCGTGAAGGCCAAAAAGTGACCATGCAGGTGACCCAAGGCCAAAAAGGTCCGCAAGCTGAAAACGTAACCCCCGCGTAAACATCTTAAAAAAGCCCAAAAGTTATATTTTGGGCTTTTTTATTGTTTAAAAAACCTTTCAATACGCTTTTAAAATCACAAATTTTGCATTAGAAGCCACTATTGAAACGCTATTAAACCAGCGTTTTAGCGTGTGATGATAATTCAAATGACGATTGCCTATCACCCACAACTCCCCATTACTGCGTAATACCCGCGATGACTCTTTAAACATAGCACCCGCTATGTAGTCCCCAATAGCATTTTGCTGATGGAAGGGCGGATTGCATAAAATCAGATCAGCCGATGCCGCCTCAAACGCCATTAAGCCATCCCCCACTTGAAAAATAGCTAACCGCTCATCACCAAAAGCCCGCCGAAAATTTTCCTGTGCCGAAGCGATTGCCATAAACGATTCATCCACAAAATGTACGGTTGCCTCAGGATGAAGCTCAGCGGCAATCAGGCCGACCACACCATTACCACAGCCTAAATCAATAATATTGCGGCATTCTGGCCTAGTTGGTAGATGCTGAAGAAAAAAGCGCGTCCCTATATCAAGGCTGTCACGTGAAAACACATTCGCATGATTGGCAAGCATATGACTGGTATTTTCCAGTTGGTAACATACCGGATAGGGATTATCAGGCACAACCAACGCCGCATTAAATTGGGCAAAAATCAGTCTTGCCTTTTTTTTCGCCAGTGACGTAGTGGTGGCACCGACCAACCGCTCCAGTAATTTCCATGCTGAAGCGGGCAACGTTTTAACCATACTTGCCACAATAAGCTGAGTCGTTACCGCTAAATGCGGACGGATGCGTAACAATTCATCTTCCAACAACGCCAGCGTTTTAGGTACTTTAATCAACACCACATCAAATAGGCCTGTTAATGGCTGTAAACTATTAACTAAGGTGACGCACTGTTCAGGTAAATTATTTGCCGCCAAATTTAGCCGCGTAGCCTGTTGCGACAAATAAGAATCAGACAAGGCAAAAGGTTGCCACGCATGTAAAGCAACCGCTAACGCGCCAAAACTATCATTGACCAACAAAATCCGCGCAGTGGCGGCAGGCTTGACCACTTCCGCGACATAATCGAGCAGATACTCGTCAGCGGCATCAAATGCCTGTAACAATTCACGGGGACGTTGAGGCAACCTATGCAACACGAACTCGCCCTGTGCAACCTGCAAAGCATAATTGGTTTCCAGCATCATCAAAACAAATTAAGCTCGTGACGAATACTTGCCGGTTTCCGTATTGACCTTAATCAGATCGCCTGTTTCCAAATATTCTGGCACCTGAACCTCTAATCCTGTCGATAGCCGCGCCGTTTTTGTCCGCGCCGAAGCCGATGAACCTTTAATCGCTGGAGGTGTTTCGACAATCTCTAACACCACGGTCGCCGGCAATTCAAGCCCTAACGGCACATCATCAATCAGTAGGGCAACAATACCCTCCAAACTTTCTGATAAATATTCGACCTGGCCTTCCAAATCCTCTGAACTCAGGGTGTATTGCGTGTAATCTTCGGCGTTCATGAAAACGTAATTTTCGCCATCTTTATAGGAATACTGTACCCGGGCACGCACCAAGTCCGTCTCTTTAAAAACGTCATCGCCTTTTAACGATTCATCAAGCTTTAATCCGGTTTTCAGGTTAGTAAACCGAACCTTATACAAAGTTGTCGCCCCACGTGAAGACGGGCTTTTTGCATCAACATGCTTAACCGCATGGGGCACACCATTAATCTCAACGACCATACCCCGTTTTAAATCACTCGCCTTTGCCACGCTTTATTCCTCGCTCTTAATTGATTGATGTTAATTTTTTTGCCAACGCCGCTTTTTTCTGTCGTACCCGTTCTGCTTTTTCTTCCGCTTCCTGCGCTTTACGCAATTCCCGCGCCTCATAGCGACGTTTTGCCAATGCCGAACTTTCGCGTTTACTTAAATTGTCGGCATTTTCTGGCACGGGCTGCATAACAATACAATCAACCGGACAAGGAGCCACGCACAATTCACAGCCCGTACATTCAGATGCAATCACTGTGTGCGTAAATTTTGCCGCGCCCAAAATGGCATCGACCGGACAGGCGGCGATACACTTCACACAGCCAATACAATCCTGCTCAATAATGAATGCAAGCTGTTTAGGTTTCTGGACGCCAAACGCCGGATTCAACGGCTTAAAGGGTAGGCCTAAAAAATCCGCCAATACCGCTATGCCTTCATCACCGCCCGGCGGACATTGGTTAATATCCGCCCTACCCTCGGCAATCGCCTCAGCATAAGGGCGACAACCTTTGTAGCTGCATTGGCCACATTGGGTCTGCGGCAGTAACAGGTTGATTTGTTCAATCACCGTACTGGCTTCAATCTGTTGTTTATTTATAAACTCTTCTTCCATTTGAACCTGATGAAGTATTCCAGTAACTTGCAGCAAACAGACATTAAAATGACCGGCTGTATAGTTAAAACTTAAATCACTTAACCCGCATCCCCGCCACAGCCCCTTCATCTGGGCTCAACAGCCAAATTTCCTTATCCCCGAGCCCTGCCGCCAACACCATACCTTCCGACACCCCAAAACGCATTTTCCTCGGTGCGAGATTGGCTATCACCAAAGTCAACCGCCCTTCCAAATCTTCCGGTTGATACGCCGATTTAATGCCGGAAAAAATCGTGCGGGTCTCATCACCTATGTCGACGATCAATTGCAATAATTTGTCTGAACCGTCAACGTGGTCGGCTTTGATGATTTTTGCGATGCGCAAATCCAATTTGGCGAAGTCGTCGAAACCGATAGTATTGTCTATCTGTTCAAATTGCTTGATCTTGGGGCTATCAACCGTTTTTTCCAGATTTTCCTTGGATGCTTCCACTATTGCCGCAATTTTGTCAGGATCGACACGGGTCATTAACGGCTTGAATCCGTTAATCTGATGGTTCAATAAGGGCTGCATATCGGCAATCCAAGTTTGTGGATTGATGTTCAAAAAACTTTCCGCTTCAGTCGACAACACCGGAATAACGGGTTTCAAATACGCGGCGAGCAGGCGGAACAGGTTGATGCCCATCGAACAAACATCATGTAATTCCTGCTCCTTGCCCTCTTCCTTGGCAAGCAACCACGGCTTTTTCTCGTCAATATATTGGTTGGCCTTATCGGCAAGCGCCATAATTTCACGCATCGCCTTGCCGAATTCACGCGTTTCGTAATAGTCGGCGATGCTAGGGTTGGCGGTGATAAAAGCCTCAAAAAGTGCGGGTTCTGCACAGGTTGGCGACAACAGTCCGGCAAACCGTTTTGCAATAAACCCACTGCAACGGCTGGCAATATTGACCACTTTGCCAACCAGATCCGCGTTGACTCGCTGGCTGAAATCGTCAAAATTAAGATCAATATCATCAACGCCAGCACTCAGTTTGGCGGCAAAATAATAACGCAGGTACTCAGGGTTCAGATGCTCAAGATAAGTCCGTGCCGTAATGAAGGTGCCGCGTGATTTGGACATTTTTTCGCCGTTGACGGTTAAAAAACCGTGGGCAAAAATTGCCGTCGGCGTGCGTAAATGGGCACCATATAACATGGCAGGCCAAAATAAGGCATGGAAATAGATAATGTCTTTGCCGATAAAATGATACAACTCGGCAGCGCTATTTTTCCCCCAAAATTCATTAAAATCCAAACCTTGCTTATCGCATAGATTTTTAAAGCTCGCCATGTAGCCTATCGGCGCATCCAGCCAGACATAAAAATATTTGCCCGGCGCATCGGGGATTTCAAAACCAAAATACGGCGCATCACGGGAAATATCCCATTGCTGCAAACCGCCGCCCAGCCATTCGGCGAGCTTATTGCTGACTTCGGTCTGCAAATGCCCCGCGCTAGTCCACTCGGTGAGCATGTCTGTAAAATCAGCCAGATTAAAAAAGTAATGGACCGAGTCTTTTTCGATGGGTTTTTCGCCGGAAATCACCGACACGGCATTTTTAAGTTCAGTGGGGGAATACGTCGCGCCGCAGGCTTCGCAGCTATCGCCATATTGCTCTTTAGCGCCGCATTTGGGGCAATCGCCTTTGATAAAACGGTCAGGCAAAAACATTTCTTTAACCGGATCGTAAGCCTGGGTAATGGTGCGTGAGCTGATATGTCCGGCATCGCGCAAGCGGGTGTAAATCAGGCTAGCCAGCACCTTGTTTTCTTCAGAGTGGGTGCTGTGGTAATTGTCAAAGGCAACGCCAAATTCAGTAAAATCGGCAAAATGTTGTTCCCAAACTTTGGCTATCAACGTTTCAGGGCTGATACCTTCTTTATCCGCCCTGAGCATAATGGGTGTGCCATGCGTATCATCGGCGCAAACGTAATAACATTGGTGGCCGCGTTGTTTTTGAAAGCGCACCCAGATGTCGGTTTGAATATACTCAACAAGATGGCCTAAATGAATTGGGCCGTTAGCGTAAGGAAGCGCGCTGGTGACGAGAATGTTTCTGTCTGACATGATTATTACGGTTGTTGTGGTGAAAAATACTGCGCATTATGGCATAAAATCAATTTCACTACAGATCCTAAAACACTGTCCAGCCCTTCCCAATTTGAATCCGATAACCCTGATCTGGGCTAAGTACAGGGCTTTGGCCTACCTACCAGCGACCAAGGGGGAGTTATTAGTAACGTCAACAATCCACAATGATGTTGAACGTTTCTTGTTAGGGTTGAGTATTGTAGTCGCGCCTATCGTTCACGTTACGCAACACCGGAGCGGTGCAGGATGCGTTACCACAATGAGGCTTGCTTGTTAAAAGACTTTTGCACTACTACTTATTAGGCTTATACGACCGTCCCAAACAATGCGCCCACACCCGCCGTCAAACCTAAGGCAAGAGCTCCCCAAAAAACCACGCGTACCGCTGATTTTATAATTGGTGCGCCGCCAACACGCGCTGAAACGATACCCAGCAAAGCCAGAAAGATAATTGCCCCTCCTGACACAACCGGCACCAATACCGGTTCCGGCACAACCAGCACGGTCAATAGTGGCAGCGCTGCGCCCACCGCAAAAGTACCCGCCGAAGCAAACGCCGCCTGCACAGGTCTTGCACTCAGATTTTCAAAAATGCCCAGCTCATCACGGGCATGGGCAGCCAACGCGTCATGGGCGGTCAATTGCTCAGCGACTTGTTTTGCCAACAGCGGGTCTAGGCCACGGGCCACATAGATTGCCGCCAGCTCCTCCAGCTCAAAATGCGCATCGGCATCGAGTTCTTTACGCTCACGGCTAAGGTCGGCCTTTTCGGTATCGGCTTGTGAACTGACCGACACATACTCACCTGCCGCCATTGACATAGCCCCAGCAACCAGGCCAGCCACGCCGGCAACCAACACCTCACTTTGCGGCGCATGCGCGGCAGCAACGCCAACAATCAGGCTGGCGGTTGACACAATCCCATCATTTGCCCCTAAAACAGCGGCGCGTAACCAGCCGATGCGGTCGGTACGATGTCGTTCTGTATGGTGTTTAGGCATTGTTCTTCTCTCTATGAAAATGCGTCCCGAACCGGCGGTTCAGGCCTACTTGGCCACCCATTTGGCAAACCGCAACCTGTCCAAAAGTCTCGTGACTCGCTGGGCTCGTAGATAATAAAGCAACAGCCGTGCCATGTAAGATTTAAAACTGTCCATACATTTGGCAAATCCGGCGCTTGGGCGATGAAATGCAGATGACTTTCCAGAATGGCGTAACCATACAACTTTGTACCACGTATTGTTGTCGGTAAGGTAACGCCAGCAATCTACCATGATGTTGGACGGGTAAAAACCGGCAACCATTCCAGCACCGTGCAGGTCATAAAATGCGGCTTGTCTGGTTTGGTGATGATGCAGCGGCTTCCACCCATGAGAGTGTGAGTTAGTATTGATGTATTGTAGTCGCGCCTATCGTTCACGTTACGCAACGCCGGAGCGTTGCAGGATCCGTTACCACACAGAGCGTACCCTCAGGGCCATAAATGGGAATGATATAAAAATTTTTTTACCCCTTCCGGGTGCCTATAAATAGGTTTGGCTCAGCATCTGGTTCATAAGCCTTCATTGGTTCATCTGTAGTCCAAATATGCACCTTGTTATGGGCTTTTTTTAAACTTTTGGCTTCCAACACAACGGCAGAATCGGTAAAACCTAAGCCTTGCTGGACAAATTCTTCGGCAAACTGTTGTACAAACACTTCTAAATTGTTGCTTAATTCGCTGGCTACTGAATAAGCCTCACACGGTATGATATTGAGAAACGTTATTTCAGGATTAATACCTTCCTTAACTGTTTCAGAAAATTTACTGGCTAACCCTTTTCGTTCATAACCATTTTCGACATGGGCAATATGATTTGCCAACTCAAATAACACAGGGACTGGAATATACAATTTAATGCCTTGATCGTTCGCAACCTGAAATCTGTGTTTAATTTCTGCTGCATCTGACTCGTTGAAACGCTTTGGTACTCTAAACAATTCCAACAAATAAACTGTATCAACCACAATATAAGTAAGCATTAAAACAAATCCAACCATGCTTGGGCCTTACGTTGTTGCTCCCCTGCAAAATTAGGTATCAAATAGCTCTCTAATACATTACGGGTGACCAAATCACCCAATGAGCCTTTTTGTAACAAAATCTCGGCATCAGGAATATCAGGTAAGGCAGTCAGTTTATCGGCTTTTTCAACGGGATCATAATGACAAACCACCACGCAATCTAATTGATCAGGTGTTAAACCGTTTAAAGTTGCAGGATTATGGGTAGTGACCAAAACATTCAAATTACGCCGATGGCTGCATTCCCAAATTGTATCGACCAATAATTTAACCCGTGAAGGATGGATGCCATTATCCAATTCCTCAATCACCATTCTTGAATGTTCGGGTATAGTTTCTAATGCCGTTAAGATAGCCAATACGCGTAACGTACCGTCCGATAATAACCGTGCATCAATAATTGCCCCGTCATCACGTTTTAAAGCCAATAGAACATCATTGGCTTGTGTAGTAATAAATTCAAAATCAATAAAAGGCTCTTCGGGCAATTGTTTTAATTTTGCCAATAACTTGGGTAATAATCGTTTTGATTCTTCAACGGCTTCATCCTTGGTTTTAATACCATACAACACGGTAGAAAGATTTGAGCCGTCTTTGTTTAATTGTGTTGCGCCAATTCTTTCATATTGGCGCATGAGATGGGGGTGAAGGTCGAAAACAAATGCGGATGTTAAGTGTTTTTTAATTGTGTCCGTAATTTCTACAGCCTCAAAAATAGAGCTATCTTTGATTTTTTTTTCAAACAGCAGTCTAGTTATATTAGGGTGATAGCACGATAGTATCGAACGGTCAGCAGGTAATTGGATTGTTGGTTTACGTCCATTTAAAAAATTATCAAAAGTAACGTTTAAAATGCCATTTAATTTATTTTCACTATTAAATTGGGTGGCTTTAAAAAAATATTTTTTATTAACTTTTAATGACTCTTCAATAACGCCAAGTTGATTTTTGGACGCAATTCCAATTTCGTAGGCAATGCTATATTCGGTAATGGATTCATTTTCAACGTTGTTTTTTTCAATTGATGCTCTAAATCGAAGGCCAAAATAATTCTGTTTATTATTTTCCTGTTTAGCGCAGCCCTGCAATCCACCTCGAATTTCAAAATTATTACCACTACCGCGCCCTATATCGCTAATTTCATATAAAGGTCGCCCGCTCGCCAATTGTGCTAATAACTCCACACCTTCAATAACATTGGTTTTTCCTGAACCATTACGTCCAATTAATAAAGTCATTGGACGCATTAAATTAATTTGTGCTTCTTTAAATCCTTTGAAGTTGATGAAATGGTGCATGATAATGTCGTCTTAGAATTAAATATCTATTCGATTAAAGCAAAAAAGCACGTAGGACGGGATTTCTTGTGTCAGCCTTTATAGTTATAGTTTCGGCGGCACATCTTCCATCGTTCCCATTTATGCCCCAGAGGGTACGCCCTGCCTAACTGCCATTAAGTCAAGTAAAAAGCATTAATATTCAGTATATTACATAGATGCTCGCTCCAAAGATACCGCTTACCATAAGGGGCATAAATGGGAATGCGGTTCTGGAAGCTCTAGCTTCCTGTCACTCCCGAAGCTAGAGCTTCTGAGACTTGGGTTACCAAGCATGAGCTTGGTAACCAGCATTCTATCTTTTTGAAAATAAAATATAAATTCTTAACTTAATGGCAGTGACGCCCGGCGAGGTAACGATAAACAATCAAAAACGCAAACTCATTCAGCACTTGCACACTGATGACACCGCCAGCCGCTACAAGGGCTTCGGCCTTATCGGCTTTACGGTTATCTGCGGACAGCAAATATAGCAACACGTTGGTGCCAAAAAACACCTTAGCGTTGTTCATGCGCTTCTAAGCGATCAAACTTAAAATCCGCAGGTAAACGCCCCCGATATTGGCGCAATCGTGCCAACAATTCGGCGATGTCGGGGTTTTTCTCCAATGCGGACGTCCGCTCTCCGGCGACATGGATTTCTATGTCGTCACCTTCTTTAAGTTCAAGGGCTTCAACAACGGCGGCGGGTATTCTGACGGCTAAGCTATTGCCCCATTTTGCAACTTGCACAATATGCTCCTGATATTAGATAGACATGAGTTTCATTGTATATCCAAGTCTTGGTTAATGAAAAAACTGTGGTTTTCATCACGTCCATTTATGCCTTGGAACATACGCTCCGGGGCATAAATGGGCGCGATTGAACTTTAGTCAAACAACAATGGCAGCTTTTTTTTACCCAAAGACAAAACGTGTTGCCGGACACGTTGGCTTAGCTGTTTATGGGTGTCCGCGCTAGCGGCAATCGTGGTATACGGGATGGGACAACCTATTTTAAATTCGATGGTTTGATTGTTTTTATTAAACATTTCTTTAAACAACAGCATCGTGGCGAGCCGTTTGTAGAGCATTGACATGGCGTAGAACAGGATCGAGTTCTTGGCTGTTATATGAATGGGCAGGATGTTGCAGCGGTTTTTTTTGGCTAATTTGATGAAGCCGGTTTGCCATTCGCCATCGCGAATGCCTGCGGGGGTTATGCGGGAAACTTCGCCTGCCGGAAAAATAATGAGGGCTTCTTCGTTTTTTAACGCGCCCAACATCGTCTTATAGCTGTCTTTCAGGTTTTTCTTGTCCGATAGCACTTCAACTGGCAGAAAAACCGATTGCAGGGGTTCCACATTCAGGAGCAAACGGTTTGCTACGATACGCACATCAGGGCGGATTGTGCGCACAAGCTGGACAAGGGCCAAGCCATCTAGCGTACCTATCGGATGATTGGCGACAATCAGCAGCCGCCCCACCGAAGGGATGCTGTCTTGCGAGCCTGCGCTGATTTTGTAGCTGAAATTCAAATCATCAAGCAGTTTGTCAAGAAAAGCATACCCGTTCAAATGCTGGCTCTTACGAATCACGTTGTTGCAATCGGCTTCGTGCAGCACTCTCTTTAAGGCGCCTAAAACCAGTTTATTCCCGCTAAGCAGTTTGAAATTAGGGTAGATTTCATTTAATAGTTGTTCTGTATCAATCATTTATGTGGAATCGATAGAAGTGGTTGAAGTCAGGTTGAAACAACAGCAAGGTGATGTATCAGAATTGTAAAATTATAACCGATTCAGACTACGTGCATTTAAGGCAATAACGGTAAAGTTGCCCTAACACCAGTGCTTATCAACGGCTACCTTGTCAGCAATCCAGGCCAAAACACACGTTATACGCAGAGCAATATGCTTGGCCTAACTTTGGCGTCCTACCCTCCGGAAAAAATTTTGTCGGGTTTGCGACAATTTTCCCTTCCCTCGCGGTATTGTCTTGTCCTTATTACATCAACCATCCTACAAATCCCGCTATTTCTGGGCTCTCAACAGTTGGCAAGCGTCTTGCTTTAACCTTATCAACAGTGTTCTAACTTCATCAGAAACCATGAAAACCTCAAACCGTCACATTATCATCGATGACACCACGCTCAGGGACGGCGAGCAATCAGCAGGCGTCGCCTTTTCTCTGGATGAGAAACTGGCGATAGCCACTCAGCTGGCGGCGTTGGGCGTACCGGAGTTGGAAATCGGCATTCCGGCGATGGGGGCGGTGGAACGGGAAGAAATTAAGGCCATTGCCGCGCTGAGGTTGCCTTCCGAGTTGTTGGTCTGGTCAAGGATGCGCCGTGATGATTTAAAAGCCTGTGTTGGCCTGGATGTACAGCGCGTGGATTTATCCATTTCCGCTTCCGACCAACATATCCTGCACAAACTGAAACAAAGCCGTGCATGGGTGTTACAAACCATAAATGCGCTGGTGCAAGAAGCTAAAAGTTTGGGGTTTGACGTCTGTGTCGGCATGGAAGATGCGTCCCGTGCCGATGCCGATTTCCTTGTACAAATGGCGGCAGTGGCGCAACAGGCGGGCGCTTCGCGTATCCGCTTTGCTGATACTGTCGGCATTATGGAACCGTTTGGCGTGTTCGAAGCCATCAAAAACTTACGTGCCGCCACCGATTTGGATATTGAAATGCACGCCCACGATGATTTGGGGCTGGCGACTGCGAACACCTTCGCCGCTGCCTTAGCGGGTGCGACCCACGTCAACACCACCGTCAACGGACTGGGCGAACGCGCGGGCAATGCCGCATTGGAAGAAGTCGTGGTGGGTTTAAAACAATTGTATGGTTTCGACACCGGAGTCCAGCTTGCGCAGTTCCCTGAACTATCGACATTAGTTGCCAATGCTTCCGGCGATGCCATCGGCACACGCAAAAGCCTGATTGGTAAAAATGTCTTCAGTCACGAAGCGGGTATCCATGTCGATGGCTTGTTGAAAGACCCAAACAATTATCAAGGGGTGGATCCGGCAATCGTCGGACGTAGCCACCAACTGGTGTTAGGTAAGCATTCGGGGACGCAAGGCGTGATCCATGCCTACCAACAACTCGGCATCAGCATCAACCGCCAGCAAGCGCAGATACTGTTGCTAAAGATCAGACACTTCGTCAGCGAACATAAACACGCGCCCAGCGCATCTGATCTGCACCGTTTTCAGCAAACAAACGAGGGTGATTACCATGAACGAAGAATTTGAGTTATTGGTTGACCGTTATCTGGTCGACGCCGAAAGCACAGACGCGGACGAACTGGCAGGTTTGGACGATGACCGCTTTCCCGGTTCGTTTTTCCGTATTCCTGGCGCGCCAGTACCTGGCAAAACCAGCTGGAGCTTAAGGTAAGTGGTCATGGTGATGCCAACGCAAGCGATGGCAGACGCGCCTTTAGGCCTGCTGGCCCAGTGCTACGAAGATGTGCATTGCGTATTTGGCCGTGATCCGGCGGCGCACAGCGTCTTGGAAATTGTGCTGACTTACTCTGGCGTCCATGCCGTGTTGATGCACCGCATCAGCCACCGCTTATGGAAGGCCGACTGGAAATTGCTGGCCCGCGTGTTATCGGCATTTTCCAAATGGATGACGAGCGTGGACATCCATCCGGGCGCAACCATAGGACGACGTTTGTTTATTGACCATGCCTTGGGCGTCGTCATTGGTGAAACCGCCGAAATAGGCAACGATGTCACGCTGTACCACGGCGTGACCTTGGGCGGTACGACTTGGAACAAGGAAAAACGCCACCCGACCTTGGGCAACAACGTCTTGGTCGGTTCCGGCGCAAAAATCCTCGGCCCCATCACGTTAGGCAACAATGTCCGGGTCGGCGCCAACTCCGTCGTCGTAAAAGATGTGCCGCACTGCTGCACCGTGGTAGGTATCCCAGGGCGTATCATCCAAAGCAAAGGCACTAAAATCCAGAGCAAACACGGAATAGATTTAGACCATCATCTGATCCCCGATCCGGTAGGCAAAGCCATTTCCTGTTTGCTGGAACGTATTGACGAGCTGGAAGCCAAACAAGCGCAATTCCAAAAAGCCATAACCGTTGAAGAATGCCAGACTTGCGAAGCGGAAAGCATTTGCACATCGCAGAAAGACAGTCCGGTAAAAATGGCGGCGGGGTTGTAGATGGACTTATTGGATTTTGAAGCGCAAGGCTTGTATTTTGAAGAAACCGATGTGGCAGGCGTTCAGGAATTGCTCGCCCTAGCATCGGAAAACTACGCCACGGGCGAGGCCGAATTGCCTTTGTTGCAAGCCTATTTTAAAGCGCCGAATTCCTTGAATGTCTTGGTGGCGCTAAACCGCTTTTATTACTACCAACACCGTTTGGACGATGCCTTGGCGGCAACCCTAAAAGCGTTGGCGGTAATTAGGCCGCTGGTGGATTTTCCTGACGATTGGCGGGAATTGCAGATCGACCATTTGCAGAATACGCCCACCGCGTTGTTGACCCAAGTCAGGCTATATTTATTTACGCTGAAAGCCATTGGTTTTTTGCACATGCGCTTAGGGTTGTTGGATGAAAGCCAAAGTATTTTCGAAAAATTGGTTACGTTGGATAGCAAAAACAGGATTGGGGCGCAAGCGTTGTTGGATTTGCTGAACCAACGCCGGACGGAAGCGGCGTAGGCCGGAATACCCATAGGGCATAAATAAGTAAATGTAGGTTGGGGTGAGGAACGAACCCCAACCTACAAAAGGAGCCAAACCCATGTTAAAAGCAAAACCCGATTATGTGATAGCCATAATGGCCTGTGCCGCATTCCTAATCTTGACGGTTTATTTATTCGCGCAAGACACGACATTGGTCGGCCCTCTTTAATTTTTAAACCCTTAGCGGAGAACACCATGAGTTTTGAAGAAGAAATGGAAGAAATGGAGTCCGCTGAAGACTTCTTGCAGTATTTCCAACTGGACTACGACCAGACTGTCGTGCATGTCAACCGTCTGCATATCCTGCAACGGTTCCACGACTATTTACAGCAAGGTGCCGACAGTATGCCGGAAGACGAGACAGCCAAGCGGGCGGTTTACAGCAAACTGCTGCTCCGCGCTTACCAGGACTTTGTCGAATCCGATGCCCAAACCGAAAAAGTCTTTAAGGTTTTCCACATGGATGAGCCGCAGACTGCCTTTGTTTCATTAAGCGACATAAAAACATGAAACCGGATCGCTTTGATGAAGGCCGCTTCGATTTTGGCGAATCGGTGCGCGTCACCCGCAACGTCCGTAATGACGGCACTTATCCGGGCTTAGATGTCGGCGTGTTGCTGGTGCGGCGCGGCAGTGTCGGGCACGTGCTCAATGTCGGCACATTCTTGCAGGATCAGGTGATTTTTACCGTCCATTTCCTTAGCCAAGACATCATGGTCGGCTGTCGCTTGGAAGAATTGATCAGCGCCGATGAGCCGTGGAACCCCAGCCGTTTTGAATTTCGCGACAAGGTTGTCTGTACTTTAGACCTAGGTTCGCGCGGTCAAGTGCTGGTTGCCAAAGGCGGTGACGGCGAAGTCTTAAAAGTGATCCGGGACGATGCCCTGATCCAATACCACGTCGCTTTCGGGGGACGCTTGCTGCAAGTGCCGGAAAACGCCCTTGCCCCCGCCCATCCTGAAACTTTTAATGAACCGGAGTTTTAGCCATGAACGTGACTGTTAAAACTGCGCCGCGCACCGCCACTAAAGCCACCGGTGCCGAGGCTTACACCCTATTAAGGGCAGCTTTGACTTTATTTAAAAAAGCCCCCAGTGAACTTGGCGAGGCGGAGTTGACAGAAGCGAGGCGGCAAGCCGCCAATGAGCACCTCATTGAATCCAGGATTCTTGCATCACAAGAAGCGGCGACCGTAGTCATTTCCGAACAGGACGTGCAACGGGCGTATCAGGAAGTCCGTGACCGTTATGATGACGAAGCGACGTTCTTGGCGGAACTGGATAAAAACCAGCTTGATGAAGACGACTTATATGCCGCTTTACAACGGCAATGCAAAGTGGAGACCGTGCTGGAATTGATTGGCAGCCGCGCACCTGATGCCAGTGAGGTAGAAATCGGCATTTATTACCATCTGCACCCTGAACAGTTCCAAAAACCGGAACTGCGTGAAGCTTGGCATATTTTTATCAGCATCAATCCGGACTATCCCGAAAACACCCGCGAAGCCGCTTTGCAGCGTATTCAAGAAATCAGCGAAAAACTGCAAAAGAAACCGCATAAATTCGCTGACTTGGCGTTAAAACATTCCGAATGCCCGACGGCATTACAAGGCGGTGTGCTAGGTTTCGTACCACGTGGCAAATTGTATCCTGAGCTGGATGCCGTCTTGTTCAAGCTGAAAGCCGATGAAGTCAGCGCCGCCGTCGAATCGGAAATTGGTTTCCATCTGGTGTTATGTAACCAAATACAAAAACCGGAAACGTTATCGTTACAAAAAGCCAGCCCGAAAATACGCCAAGTCATGAAAGAACGTGCCAAACGGACTTGCCAACGGGCATGGATAGCAGGTTTGGCTAAAACTACAGACGGCCAACGGCATTAAAATGTCGGTTGGCTAGTTCTCAGGCTCCGGTTTGGGAACTAGCCAACGAACAAGCTATATCAAAACCGCATTTCCAAACAGTGAGGAAAGCCATCATGACCATTAAAGAAATCAAACATTGCTCTTTTTGCGGTATTGAACAATCCGCTTCCATACCGCTTATCGCCGGTGCAGAAGGTTATATTTGCGGGGCGTGTGTGGCGCTGGCGCATCAGGTGGTCAGTAATTGGAGCCGTAAAAAAGAATTGTCGAAAATGCAGGCGGACTTGCCTATCCCCGCCAAAATCAAGGATCACCTGGACCAATACGTCATCGGCCAACAGCTTGCCAAAGAAATCTTGGCAGTGGCGGTATACAACCATTACAAACGCCTGAGACACGAGAGCGGTGATGCGGGTTTGGGCGAGTTTGACAAAGATGTTGAAATCGGCAAATCCAATCTATTACTGATCGGCCCATCAGGCACAGGCAAAACCCTACTCGCCAGCACCCTCGCCAAAATCGTTGGTGTGCCGTTTGTGGTCGCCGACGCCACCACCCTGACCCAAGCCGGTTATGTCGGTGATGATGTCGAAAACATCCTGGTGCGTTTGCTGGATGTCGCCGAAGGCAATATGACGAACGCTGAATGGGGCATTGTTTATCTGGATGAAATCGACAAGATCGCCCGCAGCCCTGAACAACCCACCGGTACGCGGGACGTTTCCGGCGAAGGTGTGCAACAAGCGTTGTTAAGGCTGGTGGAAGGCTCGCAAGTCAAACTGCCGAACAAAGGCCGCCACAGCAAAGAAGGCGCTGACCTCATTATGGACACGCGCAATATTCTGTTCATTGCGGGCGGCTCGTTCCCAGGCTTGGAAAAACACGTTGAAAAACGCTTGACCCCCACCAATACGGCGATTGGTTTCCATGCCAGCGTCAACCAAACCAGCGAAAAACCCAGTCTGGAAGCCATGCTTAACGCCACCCAACCCAGCGATTTACGCAAGTTTGGCCTGATCCCCGAATTTATTGGCCGTTTTCCGGTGTTGGCCCCGCTCGAATCTTTGGATGTTGATGCCCTGATCCGGGTATTGACCGAACCGAAAAACGCATTGGTCAGACAATACCAGCAATTGTTCGCGTTTGAAGGCGTGCAATTGGTATTCGAGCATGATGCGCTAGTGGAAATCGCCGAGAAAGCCATCGAACGCGAAACGGGGGCACGGGGCTTGCGCAGCATCATGGAACAGATCTTACGCAAAACCATGTTTGATATTCCATCTAGGCAAGATGTTGAACAGTGCGTAGTCGATGCCGAAGTCGTGCGGGATGGCGCCGAAGTCCGGTTAGTCACAAAAGACGACGGGCAAATTAGACAGCAAGCAGGCTAAAAAAGTAGGTTGGGGTGGCAACGAACCCCAACAACTCTCGGAATAATGTTGGGGTTCATAAATTCACCCCAACCTACACTATAGGAAAATCATGAAAACCACCGAAGACAAAATCCGCGAACAATTGGCAAACAACCCGATCATCCTGTACATGAAAGGTGTGCCGGAAAAACCTGAATGTGGATTTTCCGCCAAAACCGTTGGCTTGCTCAATGCCACGAACATCCCCTACGCCTATGTCAATGTCCTGGCTGCACCCTTCATCCGTGAGAAATTACCCAGCATTTCCCATTGGCCCACTTACCCGCAATTGTTTGTCAATGGCGAGTTGGTCGGCGGCTGCGACATTGTCGAAGCGATGGCGAACGACGGCAGCTTATTGCCATTACTGGAAACCACCAACGCTGAAACCCATGCCGGGCATGACGACCATTTAAGCGTTGCCGAAGTTGAGCAGCTTATCAAACAAAACATTGCCGATGCCAAGGTCATTGTTGACGGTGCTGGCTGTGATTTAGTCCTTACCGTCATCAGCGCAACTTTTGCCGATGTGTCCTTGGTAAAAAAGCAGCAAGCCGTACTGGCAACACTGAAAGCACCGCTGGCCTCCGGCAAATTGCATGCCGTCAGCGTGCTCGCTTATACGCCAGAAGAATGGCAAGCCAAGCAGCCTGAACCAGCGGCTGGGTTGCTGCAGATACAACTGTAGACAGACATCATGGCAAAAATAGGCATTTTTTTCGGCACTGACACCGGCAATACGCGGCGGATCGCCAAAGACATCGCAACCCTACTCGGTTCTGGCTTGGCCGCCAAACCCGTCAACGTCCGCAACGCCAGTGTTGAAGACTTACTGCAATACGATATGTTGATTTTGGGTGCGCCAACTTACGGCGAAGGCGAATTGCCAGGTCTGGCGACGGGCGCCGCAACGGAAAGCTGGGCGGAATTTTTGCCTAAACTGGCGGGTCATGATTTTACGGGTAAAACCGTTGCCATTTATGGCTTAGGCAACCAAAAAAGCTATCCGGACGATTTTGTCAGCGCCATGTTTTACCTTTACGACAGTTTTAAACAATGCGGCGCAACCATCATTGGCGAATGCAGTACCGAAGGCTATAACTTCAATCTGTCCAAAGCCATTGTCGATGAGCTGTTCGTAGGCTTGGCGCTGGATCAGGAAAACCAAAAAGATTTGACCGGAAGCCGCCTCGATGCGTGGCTTAAGGACATGCAGGCGATGTGGGCTTAAGGACATGCCCAACAGCAAACTCAAGGCCATTTGCACTTGGCACGCGTTGCAGACCAACCCATATTTGACCCGTCCGATAACGCTAAAAGGCCGGGCTTGCTCGGCGCTTATCTTTTTGTTTGACGGCCAAGCCTACGCTTACGTCAACCACTGTATGCACATGCACCGCCCGTTAAACTGCGAGCAAGATGCGATTTTTGATGAGACCGGTCAATTTTTACGTTGCTCCATGCACGGTTTTATCTTCGACCCGAAAACCGGCGAATGCCAAAGCCCAGTGTGTTTGGGGCAACGTTTACAAGCCCTGCGTTTGCAAGTGATCGACGGGATTGTTTATTTTGCCGAAAAACATCTGGTGTTGCCCAATGATGTATAGAGTACAAACGAGGGAGAAACGCAATGCTGGAAGAACTGGCAACCGTAGTGAAAATAACCAACCACCAAGTATGGGTGACAAGCGCACAACAAGGCGCTTGCGGCGGCTGCCGACAAAAAGCGGCCTGCGCCACCCACGCCATGAGTAGCGTGCTTAAGGCAAAACCCGTGCCTGTGGACAACGAATTATCACTCTGTATTGGCGACCAAGTCATTGTTGCCATTGATGAAAGCCTATTGCTGCGTGCGGCGGTGCTGCTGTATGTATTGCCCCTGATTGCTTTGTTCATTGGCGCCGGTGTGGCCGATAGCTTGCTGAACGGTGACCAGTACGCCGATTTATGGATTGCGGGCAGCGCCATCGGCAGTTTTTTGCTGTCTTTAGGGCTCATCAACAAAACCCAACACCTTTTTATGCTCACCTATTACGGCCGCCCGGTCGTTGTTAAAAAAGTATTAACCACTGCGTATGAATGTTTGGGCGATTGATAAAGACACACCGCTAAAGCTGTTGTTATTGGAACTGGTGCATCGTTACGGCGAAAATGCCCTGGCCTTGAACACCCAAGAACAGCACCATCAAGCCATTGAGCTCTGCGCGCTAGACGACCCCAAACTTGCCGCTTACATCTATACCTTCGCGCAAACACCGGGGCGTTACGGCATTGACCTGAAATATCCCATCCCCGCACACAACAGCATCGGTGAAAACGAAAACCTGACCCTAGAGCAAATCATAGAAGCCATCACCATCCATCTTTTTTCATAACCGCCTTTACCATGAACCAAACGACAACCCGCTATTTCCTCAGCTACAGCAGCGTAAAACTGCCGCTAAAACTGGTCAATGAAATCACCGAAGCCGAATTGAATTTCCGCAATTTTTATTATCAAGGGACTTTTGCCGATGCGGGGCAATTACTGCATTGCCAAAAAATTGTCTACGGTGAAGTGGAATCTGAACACCATTACCGCTATGACGAAAACGGCGTGTTGGTCTGGGCGCAAATCACCGAGGAGGATGAGGTGCGGGAGATTAATTTGTAGGATGTTCAACGCAGCACAGCAAAAAATAATGCGCTACGCTCTTCAACATATACCTTAAATCGTCAAGTTTCCGGTTTTTTATGTAGGGTATCCCAGCATTGCCAATCCAGACTCACAAGCTTGCGTGAGCGCAAGCTGTTCAAGCGCGGGTAACGTGGTGTATTTCGAACGGGTCGGGCGCGGTATTTTACAGACTTCATCCAGCCAGTCGGGACCTTCCAGCTCCGGGCTGATAAAGCGGATCAATTTGCCCAGTTGCTCACGTGGATCTTGTTGGACTTCTTCAAATTTCACCGAAAGAAGCCGGTCACTAGGAAGCGTTTCTAAAATCGCGCATCCCGTCAGAATCATCTGGTTCCATAATTTTCCATATTCCACAAGCGCAAATTCTTGTTGCTTCATCCGCTCAATATTTAGAAAAGGAAATAACAACTTTTCGAGCCATAGCTGCTGCGGCCCAATCTGCGGTTTATGCCAAGTTTTGAAAAGGTCAATGCCGAGACTTTTAGTTTTCTGTATGAGGGAAAGCAAGATATGGAAATTGTGGTGCTGGCTCATCGACATGGCGGTGTCGCGCCCGTCCCGGAACACGTGGATGACTTTTGCTTGCGGAAACAATTTTAACAACGTTGCCGCAATCATGAAGGAGCCGCCCGAACGCTCAACCCAAACATCACGCTGATATTTTTTCGCCAGGGTTTCAAACAGAAATTGATACTGCTGGGAAAGCGGACGGCGCGGCCGTGGCTTCACAAGCATTTCCAGCTCGTCATACAAGGCTTCGTGCCCGTCCGTCAGGTGCGGAAGCGTCACACACATTATCGGCGGGATATTTTTTGGGGTGAACCGTGCCTGCGGGCCGTCGAAGGGATAGAGCGCTTCATCGACCAAGATGCCGTCCTCCAGCATCATGTGTATAGCCGGTGTTTGTCGGCTCAGCATTTCCCACAGCTGGGTACCGGAGGGGGCTTTGTGGGCGAAAGCGGCCGCCCCTAAAGGTACAAAAAACTCCGACAAACTCAGCACTTTCGGATGCCGGGCCAGAATATCTGAAATCATTGTGGAGCCGCAGCGCCCGGTGCTTAAAATCAAAACAGGGTCTGTGTTCATAATTCGCCGTCCTCTTCAGCATATAAGCGGTCTGGCATCCGATAGCGGATACCTTCATCGGTGTATAAGGAAACATTCAGCAATTCAATAAACTGCCCTGCACGGCTGCTTCTTTCCAAACTTGGAAAGAAACGTTGCAACAAACTTTCCATGCCATTTTTAAAACGGAAAAACGCCAGCACCCCAAAGGTGTTGTATTTAGGGAAATTAAATTGATCAGCCATCTCCGGGCCGATTAATGCCCTCGATATTTTATAGATATGGTTTGCAAGCTTGCGCCGGGCTTGCGGTTCCGTGATGCCCGCAACAATAGGCGCGGAATTGATCAAAGCGTTCGCCATGATGATCGATTCAAACGACGGCGCCGGTTCACACATCACACCAACCCGATGCAGATGCAGCGCACTGTGTTCCGAATCGAAATGGATGCTTTCTGGAACCCCCATCAGATGGCCGGTATAACGCCAGATCATCATGAAGCTTTCCCGCTCTTCATCTGAAAGTTTCACACCCAGCAGTTCGGCACGTTTCAACAATAAGGCAGAAAACACCGCCGTTGCCAAACCGATGTGCGCCGCACTGATTGGCACCCCCCATGCCGCTGAATCCCAATCCTCAGAATGCTTTAACATTACCCGAATTTGCGCATGCACCAGGCGCAGGCGCACGGACAGTTTCCAGCCGTCGCCATGCCGTTCCAAGCCGCCAGGCAACATAATTTCCATCAAATGCCGGTTATTTTGTTTTAACCGGCGAACGCCCTGATCCACAACCCGTCCCGTGATGCAAAACGATTTGCTGATGAGCGTGGCGAATCCTTCCACCAAGACCCCCGCGACAAAAGCCCCCACAAACATGGTTGAGTGGCGGTGAAAGCCGGCACAACCTTTGTTCACTTTTTTGGGGTCAAACCATGCGGGGACTTCTTCTATTTTTTCAAAAAATTCACGCACTTGGTAGGGTGCATCGGCCAACCCGCTTGGGCCTGTCTCTATCCCTTTGCTGATCCATTGCTGCCGTTCCGCAGGGGGTAAAGTTGCGAGGAACTCAATCAATAAGTCCGCATCAGGATCGCCAATGAGCGTGTGCCGGATGTAGTTCTCGGCCAGAGGCGGGTCGATCAGCTTTGCTTGTGCAAAACCCGCACGATAATCGGTTGGAATGTCGTCTTCGTTAAGGCGTTCAATCATAAGCCTGTTTCCTTTATTGGAGGAGGATAATACAGAAAAACTTGTTTAGGTGGCTTAGTCCAGCTCAATCCCCAACACCTTGACGGCATGGGCAATAATTTCATCAGGATTGAACGGTTTGGTGATGTACATATCGCTGCCGACTTCCTTGCCTTTCTCTTTGTCGTATTCCTGGCCTTTGGCGGTCAGCATGATGATGAACACGTCATCCATGCCCCACTCTTGCTTGACCGTCCGGCAGACATCAAAACCGTTCATTTTCGGCATCATGACATCCAAAAACACCAAGGCGGGTTTTTCCTCTTCGATAATAGCCAAGGCCTGTTCGCCATTTTCGGCCAGAAAAAACTCGACATCGTAGTCTTCCAATTCTTCCAGGGTTTGTTCCAACAATAGCCGGATATGGGGCTCATCGTCAGTGATCAGGATTTTTTTATTCATGCTTGGTATCCTTTTAATTCAATTAGTTAAATGTAACGTGAGCGCAACAATCGCGCCGCACTTTCGTCAAGCAATTCCCGCCGGCGCACGTTTTCAAAACGGGACAGTAAATCTTCCACTTGCAGACGGTGTTTTTGTCCGGCGCTAAAGTCGTGCAGGACATTACCCCGGTGCATCATGACTATCCGGTCGCCTAGGTTAACCGCTTGCTGCATGGAATGGGTCACCATCAGGGTGGTCAGGTTTTCGCGGGCGATGATTTGGTCGGTCAGGGTGATGACTTGATCGGCGCTTTTCGGGTCTAGCGCGGCGGTATGTTCATCGAGCAACAAGAGCTTGGGTTTTAGCCAAGTCGCCATCAGCAAGGTCAGGGCTTGGCGTTGTCCGCCCGACAGCGAGCCAATAGCGGTGTCCAAGCGGTCTTCCAAGCCCATTTTCAACTCGCGCACCCGGTCGCGCAATTCGTCCTGCAAACGCCGTGATTGCGCCCAAGCCAAACCACGGAAACGCCCACGTTTGGCAGCCAAAGAAAAATTGTCCAGTATTGTCATGTTCGGGGCGGTACCAGAAAATGGGTTTTGGAACACCCGACCTATCAGGCCAGCACGGCGGTGTTCGGGCCAGGCGCTGACATCGTGGCCAGCCAACTCGATACGTCCGGCATCAATGGCAAAACTCCCGGCAATGGCGTTGAGCAGCGTGGATTTGCCCGAGCCGTTGCCGCCCAGCACGATGACAAACGCGCCTTCGCTAATGTCCAAGTCAATGCCGCGCATCGGCCGCACTTCGTTGACCGTGCCGGCATGGAAGGTTTTGTAGACTTGGCTTAGGCGCACTAACGGGGCGTGTGTGTTCATGCGACCCCCGGTTGCTTGGCTTTGGACAATTTGTGCATCATGTCGGGCAGGATTAAGGCGGCGAAGACGAAAAGGGCGGTGACCAGTTTTAAATCATTGGGGTTCAGGCCAAACGATAAGGCAATGGCGACCAATTGCCGGAACAAGATGGAACCGATAATGGTGCCGATAATGGCGACCCCGACACTGGCCGCGCCAGTCAGGGCTTCGCCGATAATCACGCTGGCCAAGCCCCAGACCACCATGCCGATGCCCATTTGCACATCGGCAAAATTTTGGTATTGCGCCCATAACGCGCCAGCCAAACCGACCAGGCCATTGGACACCGCCAAGCCAAAAATACGGTAGTTTTCGACATTGCCGCCCAAAGCGCGGATCATTTGCGGGTTGTCCCCTGATGCCCGCATGGCGGTGCCGATGTCGGTGCGCAAAAACGCCCACAAAGCAAATGCAACCAGGCCAACTAGAGCCAGCATCAACAATAGCATGGTCAAATCGGCGCTGGATACCGTCCAGCCCCATAAGTTGGTTTCCGTCGCGCCAAACCACAGCACGCCCCATTGTTCACAATAGGTCGACAAGGTCACTGTGCCTAAAAAGGGGATGTTGCTACGTCCCATGACGTGCAGATTGACCGAATACAAGGCAGTCATCACTAAAATCCCCGACAACAAGGGGTTGATGCGGAAACGGGTTTGCAAAATGCCGCTGACCGAACCCGCAAGCGCACCCGCAAGAAAAGCCATGCCGGAAGCCTGCAGCGGGTTCATGCCGTGTTTGACCAGTAAGATGCTCGCCACCGCCGCGCCGAAAGTCAACGACCCGTCAACGGTAATGTCGGCAATGTCAAAAATACGGTAAGAAATATACACCCCCAAGGCCAGCAGCGAGAGAATGGCCCCTAAGGTAAATGCACCAATCAATAAGGTCATGCGTGGTCTCCGTCAAAGTGGACGGGGGCACACCAAAGCGCCCCCCGCCGTAGATAGCTTTCCCCTGCCCCAACACCGTCGCGGTCGTCATTGAGCAAATGCAGCACACCGCGCAAGGTTTGGGCATCCATCAGCCGTGCCAAACTATCCGGCAAGCTGACGAAGCCTTTGCGCACCGGATGGAAAGGGACGACACAAGCATGGGTGTGCAAGAACAAATCGCCCTCCTCCCCACTAGGCGGCAATTGGGGGGCCAGCAATTGTGAGGGTTGGCGGGCAGCAAGGCCGACAACCAGACAGGTTTCTTTGGCATAAGCCGGTTCGGCAGTGAACAACAGGCGTTCGCGGATTACCGGAAAAGCAAAAAAATCGCCGCTGTCCGGCGCTAGTGGGGCTTGCAAGCTTGCGCCAATCAAATGGGCAATTTCCGCCACCACCACCAAGGACACGCAGTCGGCGGCACAAGCTTGCAAGGCGGCGTCTGCCAATTCGCTCAAGCGTAGCGGGGGCGTTTCCGGCGTCTCGCCAAACCGCAACAAGTGGCGGAATGTCCCTGTACCTGTGAGCCCATGCAGCATACTCACTTCGGGGGTCAACCCACCTTCTTGCTGCATCCAATCGGGGTGTTCAGGGTCGTTGCCTGGCAGGCTGACCGCCAAACCCGCCACCGCCAGCAATTCCCCGCACCGTTCGATGTTGCCATCTGTCCCCAAAAAACCGTGGCCAATCAGCCACGTGTTTTCAGACACCTTAACCCCAGACAAAGAGGCGCGGGTATCCGCACCGATGACCCTCCCTTGCTGGGTGGCTGTGGCATCTAGGGTGTACAGCGCAAACTCATGCCCTGCCAATTGTACATAATCGGGGGTAACAACCGCTGGGGATTTTTGGGCGGTGTCCACAGCAGGGGCCGCAGTATCCAGCAGTTGGTTAAAACCCACCAATTGCAAGACCTCACTGACCGCCGCAGACGGCGAGACCAAGCGTAATGAGCCGCCAATAGCCTTGAGGCTTTTGACCAGCATAACCAGCACACGGATACCGGCGGAGCTAAGATAACTGACTTGCGACAAATCCAACGCGACACGGTGGCAACCGCCTTGCAGGGTGTCTTGCAAGGTTTGGTTGACGGTATTGCTCCAAGCGGCATCCAGTCGCCCTTGCAAACAGATGTGCATTTCATCGCCATCAAGTTGGGTGGTGATTTCCATTGTTCTCTTCCTTTAGGTTAAGGCAGGCGTTGGTCGGCTTGTTCGAGCAGCGCAGGCGGCAATGGCAAGAGTGATGCCTTGGCATGGCTTGCGCTGACAAGCAAACGGACTTTTGAGGGTTTGGAAAACGGGATGTTTTTGGGTGCTGCGCCACGCATCACTTCGGCGGCCTTTAACGCGGCATCAAAACCGGCTTGGTAGTAATCCATCGAATACGCCACCGCCGCGCCTTGTTCAACCCCTGATCGGGTGAAAGTGAACAACGGTTTTTTGGCACGGGCCGCTGCTTGGGCAATGGCGGTGAAACCGGCCACCATTTGGTTATCCAAGATTTGCACCCACGCATCAATCGGTTGGCTGGCCATTGCCAAGGCGGCGTTGGGCAATTCGCTGGAGGAATTGACTGGCAATTTGTACACTGACAAACCGCTGTCGTTTGCGGCTTTCTCAAACACTTCCATGTTATAAACGGAATTGTCTTCGCCTGGCGTAAATAGGCTGCCAACGTGGCGTATTTTAGGAAAATGTTGTTTTAACAGGGCAATCATTTGCCCGTATGGGGCAACGGTGTACACGCCGGTGACATTCGGCAAATGGTGGGTGTCGTCCGTACCCGCACCAGCCACTACCGGATTGGCAACAAAGGTGAACACGATGGGCAATTTTTTGATTTTGTGCAACATCGTTTGCAAAGTCGGTGTAGATAAGGTCATCACCAATTCCGTACCGTCGCTGGCAGTGGCATCCGCCAGCCCAGACAGCACACCCATATCGCCTTGTGCCGAGGCTTGGGCCAACACAAAATCCCGGCCAGCCTGTAAGCCCGCGGCTTTCAGGCCGTCATCAATGCCATGCAACGCCTCTTCAGCGGGTGCCGATTCGACATAAAGCAGGCGTTTTATTTTCCAAGGGTGATCCAAAGGTTTGCCAACCGGTGTCACGGCAGTGCTAGTGGCAGCAGGCTCCGCCAGTGCACGCACTTCGTCAGGAAAGGTGATATGCAGGCGTTGGGCGCTGGCTTCGTTTAACAAGATGGATTTTTTGCTGACATTGCGGAACGGGATGCTGGCTGGCTTAATGCCGGTGAGTATCCGCACCAACGGCTCGGCGGCGGCACGGCCGCTTTCTTTGTAATCGACACCGACCACCATTAAGGCATCGTGGCCGATAAAGTCCGGCTGGTCGAGAATCAGCGGGATGTTGGCGTCTTTGGCGACTTTGGCAATGGCATCCAAGCCTTGGTACATGGTGTTGTCGCCGACCGAGAGAATAGCATCGACCTTACGCGCCACCATTGCCTGTGCGCCTTGCACCACTTCGGCGGTGGTGTTGACCGGCACTTCTTCCAAGCGGACACCGGCCTTTTTGCACAGCCCGCGCAACACCTCGGCCACTTTCACCGAATTGGCCTCACTGGGATTGTACAACGTGCCAACCGAACGCAGCTTAGGCAAAACTTGGCGGGTCAATTGCAATTGCTCTTCAATCGGTGGGAACGAGCCTATGCCGGTCAGGTTGGGCAAATGCCCGGTAAAGCTTTTGCCGGCGCCAGCGGCTAATGGATCAGTGACATAGGTGAACACCACCGGTTTCTTTTTGGCCATCATGCCCACGCCTTGCAACACCGGCGTAGTCAAAGTCAGGATGGCATCCGCATCGCTGTTGTCCAACACTTGCCCGATGGTCGGTATTTGCGCAATCTCAGCTTGCGCGTGCATCATTTGGAAGCTCAGGTTGCGGCCCTCTTCCAAGCCCAACGCCTGCAAGCCCTCGCGCAATCCGGCCATGACCGAATCAATGCCGGGTTCTGGGGCAAAATACGCCACGCCAACTTTATAGCTTCGCCCTGCGGGCAAGATGATCGTGGCAGGTTCTTGGCTGGTCGCCTCAGGCTGGCTTTCTACACCGTTTTTGTCAATGATGCCGCTCGCTTTTGCGTACAATTCCGGCGTGAATATCCAAGCGTCGCGCAACGAGCCCAGGGTCTGTTCATTCAGCAAAATACGTTTGGGCACATAATCCTTCACCGGCAATGTCGCAGGGTCGGCACCGGCGAGCAAATCGGCGGCGATACCGCCGATTTGCTCGCCAACTTCGTGGTAATCCGCCCCCATGTCAAATAGGGTGCCATGCTTGGCGTGTCCTGCTATATTCGAGAACACCGGCAAGCGGGCCGCGTGCGCCACTTCCACCAAACTATCGACCGTGGTGTTCACGGTGGCATCACCCCCCGTCCAAAATGCCTCGACCCCGCGCGCCACCAAAGAATTTGCGGCTTCGCGCACGTCTTTGGCTTGCTCTATCGGCGCTTCCAACAAGGTCAAGCCCAATTCGGTAGACACGTCCCTAGCTAGCTTGGTGCAAAATTCCGAATTCACTTCGGCGGGGTTCCACACCACGCCCACGGTTTTTAATTTCGGATTCAATTGTTTGGCCAGCCGGAAAATTTCTTTCACCGGCTGCGGCGTACCGATGCCCGTCAAATAAGCGGGCTTGTCCAGACTGTCCATTTTTTTAATGCCCACGCCCGCCGCCACTGGCGAAGTCACCGCCCCGAACACATGCGGGACATGCTTGCTGCGGTTGGCATTGGCTAAGGTCTGCAACATCACCGTAGAAATGGACACCGCCAGTCGATAGTCGCCACTGGTGATTTTTTGTGCCATTAAATTGCCGGTGGGCAAATCACCTTCAGCATTAAAGACCGATACCGCCAAGTTTTGCTTATCGTCATAGCCCTTTTTGTGCAAACCATCCAAAATCCCCGAAAGGATTTCATCCATGATCGGGTTGGAGCTGTGCTGCAGGATGGCGATGGGAATAGCGGCGCTGGTTTGGGATTGGAGGCTGGATTGTTCAGAATGGCGGTTATGCCGGTCAGACCACAATTGCAAAGTTGCGGCGATCAAAACCAGAAACAGGGAAAAAGCAATGCGTTTGATGGATTCACTCATGATTCAATAGGTGTTTCAGAATGCCGTTGCAAGATAACAAGCGTGATGCTTGAAATAGTATCTCATAAATCAAGAAAATGGCGACTATGGATAGGCCAAATGCAATGGCAGGCTATATAAATGTTATGTTTCAGATGCGCTAACATTACAGGCACACCAAAGCTACCGGAAAAATCAGTTTGCCCAAGCCATAACGGCACACGTAGTTTTATTTTAAGCGCTTTGATTTGGCTTTTTGTTTGGCATAGAATGCTGATGTGCCAATCAATCTATCGGACATAATTAATTTTTTAACTTTTAGCCTAATCAAGCAAATATCATGGAAGCATTGATCCATCCGACTTTAAGCAAACTATTCACGGGCATAAAAAGCTTCCAGCAGAGAGCCTACAGACTAAACACCGACAAAATGGAACGTTTGCTCGAACATGGGCAAAAACCCAAAGTAATGGTGATTGCCTGTAGTGATTCACGGGTAGACCCGGCCTTGTTAATGGATACCGAACCCGGCGATTTATTCGTGCTGCGCCATGTCGCCAATTTGGTGCCACTTTATGATATGGACAATAACCATGATAGCGTGCGTTCCGGTATTGAATACGGTGTCCGTGATTTACAGGTTGAGCATATTATTGTCTTAGGCCACGCCCATTGTGGCGGCATCCATACCTTGCTCAGCACCCTTTCCGGCCAAATGCCGCAGCGTGATTTCATAGGTGGCTGGGTATCGATAGCGCTGGATGCCTGTTACCGTTATGTCATTGGCCAAGTCGATGCCGAAAGCGAAGGCGAACCCGGCTGCACCGTCCGGCAGGTCGATATGGAGGGCTTGTGTGACCATCAGCATCTGGTCGAACGCGCGGCGATACGCGGTTCATTAGACAATCTACGCACTTACCCTTGGATTAAGGAGCGGCTTGACAACGGCAGCCTCTGTCTGCATGGCTGGTGGTTCGACTTGGAAAGCGGCGATTTATGGGCCACTAGCGCCGATAATTCAAGTTTCCTCCCTGTGCTAGAAATCGCAGTCACAGTAGAAACATTCGGGCACCATGCCTAAACCCACAGCCATCCTTTACGGCACGGCCGATAAGCCGCCACTACAGGTGTTACTGATCCTCGCTGTGCAGCAAATGTCATTTTTAGGCGTGTATCTGGTCATTTCGCCGCTGTTTGCGCGGGAACTGGGGCTTAATCCTGAGCAATCGTTACAACTGGTCTCGGCCACCCTATTGGCTTCCGGTTTGGGTGTGTTGCTGCAAACGGCCAAGATTTTTGGCATTGGTTCGGGGTATTTTTGCCCCATGCAAGCCACCTCATCAACTTTTGCCGGATTGCTGTTGGTTAAAACCCATGCAGGCTTAAGCGGGGTTTTTGGTATGGTCGGTGTGGTGGGTGTCGCCCAAATGGGCTTTGGCTGGCTTTTCCAACGCCTTAGAGGGGTCCTGACCGTCCAAGTGGCAGGCCTTGCCGTGCTGCTGATCGGGCTTGGCTTAGGTTATTACGGGATAAAAATGGTGTTGCAACCCGAAGCGGGGATGGCTTGGCGGCAACAAGCCCTGGCTTGTGGCCTGACACTCGGCACCATGATTATTTTTAATGTTTGGTCATCCGGCTACCTGCGCTTGTTTTCAGCATTTTTGGGCTTGTTGGCCGGATTTGTTGGCAGTTGCTTGATGGGGCTGATACCCGCTAATGATTGGGCGATTTTTTATAATGCACCCTTGTTTTATTTGCCCAGACCAATGAACATCGGCTGGACGCTTGACTACCATGCTGTATTGCCGGCGCTCATCACCGGCCTGTTCCTCGCGCTACATGGTTTCGGGGCATTGGCCGCCGCCCAACGGTTCAATGATACTAATTGGAAACGCCCGGATTTGCAATTGATCAAACAAGGCGTCTTCGCCGAAGGCTTGACCAATATATGTAACTCCTTATTGAACGGCCTGCCATTGACGTCTAGCGGCGGCGCCGTCAGTTTGGCGGCATCCACCGGTTGCACCAGCCGTTATCTTGCCTATTCGCTAGCGGCTATCATGGCATTGATCGCGTTTATGCCCAAAGCCATTGTCTTTTGGCAAATATTGCCCTTGCCTGTCATGGGCGCGGCATTGATTTTTTTGGCCGCATTCACCGCGTTGTCGGGTTTACAAGTGGTTGCGTCAAGACTGCTGGATAACCGCAAAACCTTAGCTTTAGGCATCGGGTTGATCTTGGGCATCAGCTATGAATCTGTACTACGCCCACTCAACAACGTATCGCCCGACATCTTAAAGACGCTCGTGTTTTCTGGGGTCGGCCTAGGCGTTTTTGTCACGGTCATCTTGTCGGCAGTTTTCCAGATCAGGAACCATACCCGGGAGCATCGTTATTTTGATGCCGTACACAGCTCATTGGATGAGGTCATTGTTTTTTTGGAGCAACAAGGCAGGCGTTGGGGGGCTAGGCCTGAAATTGTCGGGCGCGCCGAACATGCCACATGGCAAGCATTTGAAATCCTTACCGAGCACGGCTTGCTGAGCAGGCAAGACGGTGACAATGACAAAATCCGGTTACAAACCATATTTAATGAGTATACTTTCACCGTCATTTTGAGTTACAGCGGCAAGGTTTTACCCTTGATGACACATCCGCCTAGCCATGAAGACATGCTCAAAAATGATGACGCAGTATTAGAGATGGCTGGGTATCTGCTGCATCGCCTGGCCGATCAGGTACTGACCCGCCGGACGGGCGGACAGTGCGAATTACGTTTGCTATTTAATGATTAATAAAGATAAAGGGGAATGACACGTTATGCTAACAATTTCATCGGCACACCAGGGCGATTGTCTGGTTGTTGCCTTATGGGGACGGATAGATGCCGCCAGCGCGAAAGATCTGGAGCAATTCTGCCAAGGACAAATCGACAACGGCGAAATCCGGATGGTATTCAATTTTGCCGAAGTCAATTACATCAGCAGCGCCGCATTGCGGGTCTTTTTAGTGGTCGCCAAACGTCTGAACACGCTGAAAGGCTCAGTGAAATTATGCGCACTCAATCCCACTTTACGGGATGTTTTCGATATTAGCGGTTTCAGCAAATTGTTTGTGATTACCCAGACCGTAGCTGAAGCCTTGTAACAGACATGAAGGTGTTTCTTGCCGAACAAAACGGGCAGCCGCACAACGGTTTGCTTACCTCATCCCGTTACCGCCCTTTTATCGGCGTGAGCGTCAGTAACCGTCTGTTGCCGCTGGATGCAACAATTAAGGTGCTGTCTTGGGTTTTACATACCCCAGCACCCGTGTTGCCTATCCTTATCGCTGACGAAATCGCCATTATCAATTACAAGGCGTTTAAGCATTATAGCGGCGGCAATTGCGTCAAAAAAGTACAGGGCGACGCTGAAAAACAAGTTGCCCACTGGCAGGAAGCCGCGCGGCATTTGCCTGCCGAACAGCATCAGCGGGTGCGCTTTGTGCGGTGGACAGAAATAGTAACGCCCATATATGAACAACAAACTGCGGCAATACGGGCTGAATTTGACCAAGGCGGATTGTTGCAGCAAGCGATTTTGTCGCAAGTGGAAAGCTTTATCCGTTACACTGGCAAAACCGTCACCACCCAGCGTTGCTTAGATTTGGCCGAATATGTGATCCAAGAATTGCCCTCGCTATTGTTTGGTATCGAAGTGGCCGGCCAGCAGCATCAAATGTTGGTCTATCCCACCCATTACCCCACCGGGATGCAGCGGCTTATCGTACTGATCCGCCGCTCCCCTGCCTTTTCCAAGTTTCTTGCCACAGTGCGCAGCCAGCCGTTGGAAAACAACAAAATTGTCCAATTGATTATCACTGGGCAGCGTTTTGAAAAACCGCACCCATCCTTGCAACCCTCCGTTAGACATGGCCAAACTGCAGATGGGCAACTTGTCAATTCGTAATTTTTTTTCGGGCAACGCTACGGCTAACGTCTGTCCACGACGTTTAAGCGCTACGTTAGGCTTGCTTTTGCCGCTCGGCGTAGGACAGCCCGCCCAAGCGGACAGCCTTGGCAATGATGCCGATTTGGACAGCGAGCTAAAATTCCTCGCCGCCGAGCGGCAATTTGTGGTGACGGCTTCAAAAATGCGCGAACGGGTTGACCAATCGGTCGCCGCCACCTCGGTGATCACCGCCGACGACATCCGCCAAATGGGCGCACGCAATTTGCTGGACGTGCTGCGCATCGTGCCGGGCTTGGGCATCACCCAATCTGCGTTGGGGGCGCGTGAAATCGAAGTGCGCGGCGTCAAGGGGCTTTTTTCCACCAAAGTGCTGTTCATGCTCAACGGCCACCCGCTCGACGACAACCTGCAAAATAGTGGCAGCACCTGGGTTTATGACGACTTGCCGGTGGACACCATCAAACGGGTCGAAGTGGTGCGCGGCCCAGGTTCCGCCCTATACGGCGCGAATGCGTTCTTGGCAGTCATCAACATCATCACCCTAACCGCCAAAGACTTGAACGGCCTACAGACTTCGGTCGGGGTGGGCAGTTTCAACAACCAGCAATACCGTGCCTCTTGGGGCAAACAATTCGCCAATAGCGCCGAAGCCGCGCTGCATTTCAATTACACCACTACCGACGGCATCGGCTCGCCCGTCCCGCACGACAGCCTGAGCTTGCAGGGACAACCCTCTGTTGCGCCCGGCAAAAGCCAGCTTGACGAAGGCCGCTACGATGTCGAATGGCAGACCGGTTACCGTGGCGTCCATTTTGACGGGCGTTATATCAGCAAGCGCACCGGTGCTTTTATTGGCCCGGGTGCGGTGCTAAGCGACCGCACTGTGCAGGATTATGACAATTATTTTTTGAAATTGAGCAAAACTTGGCAAATCACCGAGCAATTCAGCGTAGACAGCCAAGTATTCCATGACTCATTCAGTTTCAACAATATGTTGCAATTGCAACCGGGCTTTTTCGACCAAGTGGCTTTGCAAGACACCCGGACAGGCGGGGAATTGCAAGGCAATTATCGGGTTGACGACCAACAGACCGTCATCGCCGGTTTTTCTTACACGGAAGACCAACAAACCGACGTGGTTGACCGTGCCGGTATCAGCCCTGCCTTGTTGCAAGACCGCCCGCCCTTTGGCAAACCGCGAGGCCGCCAACGCTGGGGGCTATATGCCCAAGATGTTTGGGATCCTTTCGATAACCTGCGCCTGACCTTGGGTGCACGTTATGATGAATACAACGATTTTGGCGGCACATTCAACCCGCGTCTGGGTTTTAACTGGGAATTCGTCAAAGATTACTCGTTACGTTTCGCTTATGGCACCGCCTACCGCGCACCGGCTTTTGGTGAGCTGGACTTGACCAACAATCCAGTTTTGGCCGGCAACCCAAACCTGGCGCCGGAAGAGGCGGAAACCTTCGAGGCAGGGATAATCGCCCATCCTGTTGCTGGCCTGCGCACCCAAGCGACTTATTACCATACCCATATCAGCCAGCTGATTAGCGAAGTGCCGGCGCAAACCACCCTCATCCAGTATGCCAACAGCGGCAGCCTGGTTTCTGAAGGCGTGGAATTGGAAGGCCGTTATGATTTTGATGGCGTCCTGCAAGGCAGTTATTTCGCCACCAATGTCGTTTACCAACGGCCCACCGCCGCTAATGGCAGCCTGCTCGCCGAAGTCCCGCAGGCACGCGCCAATGTTTTGATGAATTATGCCTTTGGCGAACACTGGAATGCCTTTGGCCATGTGCTGATAAAAGACAGCATCAACCACCCTGCCAATGACGGGCGTAGCGACATACCAGGTTACGCGCTGTTCGATTTAAGCCTGCTCGGGCAGAATTTTTTCGCCAAGCATCTCGACGTCAGCTTTACCGTGTACAATTTATTTGACCAAACTTATTTCGACCCTTCCCCGCCAAATTCTGGACTGGCCGATTTCCAGCAAGCCGGGCGGGCTTATTTTGGACATATCAATGTGCGTTATTAACCCTTTTCAACGACTAAGCCGTTGCTTGGCGCGGCAGTGCGGCAGGCAGGCGATAGCCGTCGGCATTGCCCTGCTGTGTATTCCGCTGGCACCGGCCAGCACGACCGAAACGGTCTTTTTCTACAATCCCGAAAGCAGCGTCGATAATTTTGCCGCCTTAAAAGCCGAATTCGACGACTATTTGTCGGGGAAAGGCGGCTACAGCTTCCAGCCATTCAGCGAACGCAGCACCTTTGAAAGCACCTTGGCCGGCAAGCCCGACGGGGTCTACCTGCTTTCCAGCTGGCATTACGCACAGCTGAACAGCAAAATACCGTTACAAGCGAGAC